>NZ_CP107532.1:730625-1461250 GCF_025813715.1 Methylobacterium sp. FF17 | reverse complement strand
GATGGTCTCGATGGTGAGGGGCTTCTTGACCTCCCACGCGACCGCTGCGCGCGTCTTCATCACGAACTCCTGTTGCGTGGACGATTACGGACGGCGTCGAACGGTCGACTCTTCGGCGCGTCTCGCTCTGGGGCGGCACGCCGAACGGCCCGAAAATCTGCGGCGTGTGTGATGCTTCTCGCGTCCGGATGCAACGCCCGAGGCTTCGTTTCGGAAAGTCCTGTGCTCTTCGGGCACGGGATCACGCGTCCGGCCTCCTCCGGAACCCGCGTCCGGCCGCGAGGATATGCTATCCGCCCCGGTTCCGGGCGATGGCCGAATCGGCGCAGTGGGATGGGACGAACGATGCAGGATTGGGATGCGCGCACGGAGGCCCTGGTCGCGCCCGCCGTCGCCCGGAACCGCGAGGCCATCCTGGCGGCCCTGCGCGGCGTCCTGCCGACCTCCGGCACAATCCTCGAAATCGCCAGCGGCACCGGTGAGCACGTGGTCCACTTCGCCGCCGCGCTGCCGGGCCTGACCTGGCAGCCGAGCGATCCGGAACCGGCCTATCGCCGCAGCATCGAGGTCCATGCGCGGGCCGCCGGCTCTGCGAATATCCGGCCGCCCCTCGACCTCGATGCCGCCACCGGACCCTGGCCGATCGACCGGGCGGACGCCATCCTGTGCATCAACATGATCCACATCGCGCCCTGGGCCGCGACCCTCGGCCTGATGCGGCAGGCGGGCCGCCTCCTGCCGCCGGGCGGCCCCTTGTTCCTCTACGGCGCCTTCCGCGAGAACGGGCGCCACACCGCGCCGAGCAACGCGGATTTCGACGCGGATCTGCAGGCCCGCGATGCGCGCTGGGGCGTCCGCGACCTCGAGGCCGTCGCGGGCGTGGCCGAGGATCAGGGCCTGCGCCTGGACCGACGGATCGCCCTGCCGGCGAACAACCTCGGGCTGGTTTTCCGCCGGACCGCGTGAGGGCGATCCGGGACGGCGGGATCCGGTTCGGCGGCCAGGGATGGCCGCGCGGCGGCCCGTTCGCGAGACGCGCGATGCGCCTCGGCAGGACGAGATCGTTCCGGTCGATGGAGGGGCTCGCCGCGATCCACAGGATCGACCCGGCGGCGTCGTATACGGGATAACCGATCCCCGTCGCCTCCGGGGAGGGGGCCTGCACGCGCTCACGATCGATCGCGGTGTCCGTCCCTGCGTTGCCGTCGCGTACGGGCCAGCCGGCGGTCGGCACGACGCCGTGGCAGGACGTGGAGCGTGATCCGCCACGGCTTCCCCGCGCCCGCGCCAGGGAGCCGGGCCGCCGCGTCCGAATCGGCCGAGACGGAGCGTTCAAACGGTGAATCCGCCCGTCGACGAATCGCGCCCCGCATGCGGACAGTCGAGCCTTCAACGGCTGCGGGGGCGCCACCAGGCCCAGGGCGGCGTCGGAGCCGCCCGCTTCAGGCGCTCGGCCCCGCAGCGTCCGACCTCCCGAGAAACCATGCGATCCGCGCCTCAGCCCGGCGCGATTCCGGCAGGCCGAGCAGCGGGTAGACGTGCATCAGGCCCGGCTCCTCGTGATAGGCGAGGGCGATCGCTTCCGCCCGGGCCCGGGCGGTCAGGCGCCGGGCGTCGGCGACCAGGATGTCGTGCGTGCCGCAGAAGAGTTCGATCGGGGGCAGGCCCTGGAGGGCACCGAAGAGCGGGCTCACCCGTTCGTCCGTCAGCGCCCAGTCGCCCGCGTACCAGCGCCCGAGGGTCCGGACCCCGGGGCGCATCAGCATCACATCCGAAGGTTCGATCCGCGCCTGCGCGGGATCGGCCGTGGCGACGTCGAGCCAGGGCGAGATCAGGACGAGGCCGCCGGGCAGGGCCAGGCCGGCGTCGCGGACCTGCATCGCCAGCGACAGGGCGAGCCCGCCCCCGGCCGAATCGCCCATGAGGGCGACGGGCGGCCCGGCACCGGTCTCCAGGCCCGCGCGGTAGAGCGACAGCGCGAAGGCGCAGGTATCGGCGCAGGCATGCTCCGGGGTCAGCGGATAGAGCGGCACCGTGACGCTGAGGCCCGTCGCCTCCACCATGCGGGCAAGGAAGCGCCAGTGGATGCGGGTGATCGGGCTCGTGTAGGCGCCGCCGTGGAAGTAGATCACCCGGCCCGCCCGCGTGGCCCGTCGCGGCGAGAGGGTATAGACCTCGAAGCCGTCGTGGAGGGCCCAGGTCACCGCGAGGCGGCGGCGCAGCGCGCGGGTCGGCCGGGCCGGGCGGGACCGGTTCGCGATCGCCGCCTCGGGATCGAGGTCGTCCCGGGCGAGGCCGCGCCGCCGACCGGTCAGGCGGATCGCCAGGGCGGCGAGGCGGGCGGGAAGGCTGCTCATAGCCGGTCAGCGATGGTGTCGCCCACCCGCAGGGCGTTGGCGATGATGGTCAGGGTCGGGTTCACGGCGCCGATCGAAGGAAAGAAGCTCGCATCGGTGACGTAGAGGTTGTCGATGCCGTGAGCGCGGCAGTCGAGGTCGAGCACGGAGGTCGCCGGGTCCGCGCCGAAGCGCAGCGTCCCGGCCTGGTGCGCGGTGCCGCCGATGGGCGTGTCCTTGCCGAGGTAGAGCGAGCGGTCGAACAGGTGCGGGTGCACGTCGAGCTTGCCGCAGAGGTCGCGCAGCTTCTGCTTCAGCCGGGCATGCCCCTCCATGTTGCTCTCGGTGAGGTCGAGGCGAACCCGGCCGCCGTCGTAGAAGATCCGGTTCTCCGGCCGCGGCAGATCCTCCGAGGTCAGCCAGAAGTCGAGGGAATGCCTGGCGATCCAGTCGAAGGGCTTTTCCGGAAACCATTGCAGGACGTCCGGCAGGCCCTCGCCGTGGATCTGCGTGCCGTCGGACTTGCCGACCATCTGGATGTGGCCCAGCGGAAAGTCCCAGTCGTCGGAGCCGAAGTAGAAGTCGTTGAGGCCCAGCGTCTTCTGGAACTTCGTCGGGTTCGGGGTGCGCGAGACCGCGAGCACGGTGGCGTTGTTGTGGCGCATGTAGTTGCGCCCGACCTGGCCCGACGCGTTGGCGAGCCCGTGCGGATGCGCGTCGTTGGCCGAGCGCAGCATCAGCAGCGCCGAGGAGAGGGCGCCGCAGGCCACCACGACGATGTCGCCCGACACCGTCCGGCGCTGGCCGTCGCGGACGAGTTCGACCCCCGTGATCGCCCGGCCGCTCGGGCTGGTGATCAGGCGCTCGACATAGGCGCCGGTCCAGAGGGTGAGGTTCGGGTGCTGAGCCAGCGCCGGGTCGACGCAGATGATCTGCGAATCCGCCTTGCCGTTGGTGAGGCACGGGTAGCCGTCGAAGGCGTCGCAGCGGATGCAGGCCGAGTGTGGCAGGGCCTTGCCGTCGCGCTCGTCGAGGAGGATGCCCACCGGCAGGTGGAAGGGCCGGTGGCCCTCGCGCTTCAGCCCGTCGAACAGCTCTTGGATGCGCGGCTCGTGGGAGACCGGCGGGTAGGCGTAGGGCTTGTCCGCCGGCGGCTCGGTCGGGTCTTCGCCGCGCAGACCGTGGACGTGGTAGAGTTCCTCCGCGGCTTGATAGTAGGGCGCGAAGGTGTCGTACTTCACCGGCCATTCCGGCGCGTCGCCGTCGGGGTGGCGGACCACGTCAAAGTCGCGTGTCCGCAGGCGCAGCAGCACCGAGCCGTAGACCTTGCTGTTGCCGCCCACGTAGTAGTGCAGGCCCGGATGGAACGTGCGCCCGTCGGCGCCGTACCAGGTCTCGGGCGCCTGGTAGCGCGCATCCACGAACACGGCTCGGGCGTCCCAGTTCTCGCGCTCGCGCGGCAGGTAGCCGCCGCGCTCCAGTAGCAGCACGCGCTTGCCGGTCTGGGCGAGGCGCCAGGCCATGGTGCCGCCGCCCGGCCCCGAACCCACGATCACGACGTCGTAATGGTCTGGGCTCATGGGGCCTCCGCCTTGGGCCAACAATTCGCGGACGCCCGGAGCGCGCCGCCGGCCGCCCGCTCTCGCGCCGACGTGAGGCGCCCGATGCAACGAACGTTTGAACCTGCACGAAGGTGCCGCGTTCAACCGCCGCTGGCATCGCGGTCCCGCGGGCCGGCGATCCGGATGGCCCCGTCGCCGCCTGCGGCGTCCCAGTTGAGCAGGACAGGCCCGTGGCAGAACTCAGCATCGCCATCGCCTTCGCGGTCCGGCTCCTCCTGGTGCTGCTGTTCCTGCCCTTCAGCGCCCTGGACAAGGTCCTGAACTTCCGCGGCGCGGTGGGACAGGCACGCGAGCGCGTCCCGAACGCGAGCCTCGCCCGGGTTCTGATCCTCGCGGGCCTGTTCGTCGAGATCGTGATGTCGCTGGGCATCCTCACCGGCATCGCCGACCGCGCGGCTGCCTTCGTGCTCGCAGGCTATTGCGGCGTCACGGCGCTGCTGTGGAAGCAGTTCTGGCGTCCCGGCGATTTCTGGGCGGGCGGCGACAGCAAGGGGCGCGGCCTGTTCTGGGATTTCCTGAAGAACTTCGCCCTGGCCGGCGGGTTTCTCCTCATCACCTTTGGCACCGGGGCCGAGACGGTGCGGCTCTTCCTCAGCCATCCGCTCGCCTCCTCCCAGCCCTACCGCATCACCCCTTCGACCGAACCGGCGGGAGCCGCCCGATGACCGACACGAATGCGCCGGACAAACCCAGCGTCCCCTATTGGCACCTGTGGACCGACGCGGAGGGTGTCAGCCACCAGACCCGCTGCGCGCTCACGGACTTCGACATGAAGTCGATGCAGCCGCCGGCCGATCCGCAATGGCAGGGTACCAAGACCCATGACGGCGCCACCGTGATGGTCACGGTGCAGCCGGTGGGCTGGACCGGCGCCTGGCACGAGAACCCGAAGCCGCAATGGATCATCCCGCTCTCGGGGCGCTGGTTCGTCGAATCCATGGACGGCACCCGCGTCGAGATGGGGCCGGGGGAGATCTCCTTCGGCGAGGATCAGAACACGAAGGCGGTGGACGGACGCCAGGGGCACCTCTCCGGCACGGTCGGCGATGCACCCGCCGTGCTGATGGTTGTGCAGTTTGATGCACCACCCACGATCGCGACCCCGTGCCGGTTCCGGTAGGCCCATGTCGAGCGTCGAGATCGTGGATCCGCGCTTTGCCGGGTACATCCTCGGCAACGCCGAACTCGAGGAGATCGCCACCGGCTTCCGCTGGATCGAGGGGCCGGTCTGGTTCGGCGACGCCGACTGCCTGCTGTTCCAGGACCTGCCGCGCAACCGCACCATGCGCTGGAGCGAGGCGGAGGGGCTTTCCGTCTTTCGGGCGCCCTCGGACTATGCGAACGGCCAGACCCGCGACCGCCAGGGCCGGCTGATCGCCTGCTCCCATCGCGGCCGCTGCCTGTATCGCACCGAGCACGACGGCGCGGTCACGACGCTGGTCACCCACCATGCCGGGCGCCGCCTCAACGCACCGAACGACGTGGTGGTGGCCTCGGACGGGGCAATCTGGTTCACCGATCCGGTCTACGGCATCGCCAACGATTACGAGGGCGGACGCCAGGTCTCGGAGCAGCCCCCGACCCTCTACCGCCTCGATCCGGATTCCGGCGACATCCGCGCCATGGCCACCGACTTCGACGGGCCGAACGGGCTGGCCTTCTCGCCCGACGAGCGCCGGCTCTACGTGGCCGAGACCGGCGACCAGACGGGACCGAACCCGCGCCAATACATTCGCGTCTTCGATGTCGGCCTGGATTTCGCGCTCTCGGGCGGCGCGGTCTTCCACACGATCAGCCCCGGCTATTGCGACGGGATGCGGGTGGACGAGGACGGCAACGTCTGGAGCAGCGCCGCCGACGGCGTCCATTGCATCGATCCGACCGGCACCCTGATGGGCAAGATTCTCATCCCCCACCGGGTCTCGAACCTCACCTTCGGCGGCCGCATGAAGAACCGCCTGTTCATCGGCGGCTCGCACACCCTCTACGCGATCTTCCTGAATCGGCGCGGCGCTCAGGTCCCGTGATCCGCCTGGACCGCATCCGCCTCGTCAGCGCCGACCCCGAAACCCTGGCCGGGTTCTACATCGGGGCCCTCGGTTTCTCGCGCGGGGCGACCGTTCGGCGGGCCGGCGAGACCGTGGTTCCCCTGCGGCTCGGCGCACAGGCCGTCGACCTCGTGGGCTATGACGCGCCGGGTCGGCCCTACCCGGCGCAGGTGCCGGGCTGGAGCCCCCTGTTCCAGCATATCGCCATCGTGGTCTCGGACATGGCCGCCGCCCATGCGCGCCTCGCCGCCCGGGCGGGCTGGCGCGCCATCTCGACGGCGGGGCCGGAGCGCCTGCCGGCTTCCTCGGGCGGCGTCGACGCCTTCAAGTTCTGTGACCCCGAGGGGCATCCCCTCGAGCTGCTGGCCTTCCCGACGGGGCGCGAGCCGGAGGTTTGGCGGGGGCCAGGGCCGGACATCTGCCTTGGCCTCGACCATTCCGCGATCTCGGTGGGGGACACGCAGGCGAGCCTCGCCTTCTATCGCGGGCTCGGCTTCTCGGTCCTGTCGCGCTCCATCAATACCGGCCCCGAGCAGGCGCGCCTCGATGCGGTGGCGGAGCCGCGCGTGACGGTGACGGGCTTGGCGCCGCCGGGAGCGCCGACGCCCCACGTCGAACTCCTCTGCTACGCGGGCCCATTCGCCCGGGCCGGGCTCACCTGCGACGACCACGACATCGCCGCCACGGTCCTGGTCTTCTCCGGTGCGGACGCGCCGCCTCGGGAGGACGCGCCGCGGCGGCTGCGGGATCCCGACGGCCATCGCCTGCTGCTGACGTAACCCCCGACCCCGGATCAGGAACAGCGCCCGTCCGGGTCCGGTTGGCCGCACGGGCGACGGCGCGATCGGCGCACCGTCCGAGCCGGGAGACGGGCATGCGGGATCTGCGCGGCAGCGTGGTGGTGATCACGGGAGCGTCCAGCGGCATCGGGCGGGCGGCTGCCCTCGCCTTCGCGGCGCGAGGGGCGCGCGTGGTCCTCGCGGCCCGCCGGGCGGAGGCGCTGGCGGACCTGGCGCGGGCGTGCCGGGAGGAGGGCGGCGAGGCGATCGCCGTTCCGACCGACGTCACCGATGCCTCGGCCGTGGAGGCGCTCGCCACCGCCGCCCACCGGGCCTTCGGTGGGATCGACGTCTGGATCAACAATGCCGGCACCGGGGTCTTCGGCCCGTTCCAGGACGCACCCCTCGACCTCCATCATCGTACGGTGGCGGTGAACCTGCTCGGCGGCATGTACGGCGCCTACGCGGTGCTGCCCCATTTCCTGCGCCAGGGGCACGGCACGCTGATCACCAACATCTCGCTCGGCGGCTGGGCGCCGGCCCCGTTCGCGGCGGCCTATACGGCGAGCAAATTCGGCCTGCGCGGCTTCACCGCCAGCCTGCGCCAGGAGTTGCGGCGCCACCGCGACATCCATGTCTGCTCGGTCTTTCCCGCCATGGTGGACACGCCAGGCCTGGAGCACGGCGCCAACGTCTCGGGTCGGACCATCGATACGGGCCCCCTGGTCTATGCCCCCGAGGACGTGGCCGAGACCTTCGTGCACCTTGCCCGCCATCCGCATGACGAGGTCGCGGTGGGCTGGCCGGCGCGAATGGCGCAGGTGGCCTACGCCCTGGCGTCGGGACCCACCGAGCATGCCATGGGTTTCGCCATCCATCGCGCCCTCGACCGGGCCGGCCCGGCGCCGCGCACGGAGGGAGCCCTGCGTGCGCCCCTGTCGGACCCTCCGAGGACGAGCGGGGGCTGGCGCGCGCGCAAGGGCGTTCCCTCGGCCCGGCCGCTCAGCGTCGCGGGGGCGGCCCTCGTCGGGGGCGCCGCGCTTCTACTCCTCGGCCGGCGCCTCGCCCCGGGACAGCGGCGGTCGCCTCAGTAAGGCGCGTGCAGCCTTTGCGCGATCCAGGCCAGGGCCGCGTCGAGATCCGGGAAGGTCGGAGAGGTCGGAACGGTGACCTGGCCGAACCCCGCTTCCAGGTACCAGTGGCCCGCCATCGCCCCGTGATCCGGCGCGAGGCGGACGAGCACGGCCACGAGGGCCTCGTCCACGAGGACGAGTTGCCCGTCCTCGTCGTCGCTCGCGGTCCGGACGCGGATGGGCTGGAGCCGGAGGGTCACGGGACCGCCGCCGGCTTCAGGTGCAGATAGGCCGGATCGAACTCCGCGCGCTTCGTCAGCTGCGCCCAGTCCTGGATCACGAGGCGCTGGCCCTGCAGCGTCAGCAGGCCCTGGCTGCGCAGGTCCTGCAGCACGCGGTTGACGTGCACGTTCGAGACGCCGATCGCGTCGGCGATGTCGCCCTGGGTCAGGGCCATCTCGCAGACGTGGTTCTCGGCGAGACCCATGGCGTGCAGCTTGAGGTAGAGTTCGCAGAACAGGTGGGTGATCCGGCCAAGGGTCGAGCGCCGGCCGATATTCGTCATCCATTCCCGGAAGATCGCGGCATCGACCAGCGTGTCGCGCCAGAGGGCGGCGGTGATGCCGGGGTGCTGGCGGGTGAGTTCATACATCGCCTCATGGGGGATGAAGGCGACGGTGCAGGCGGTGAGCGTGCCCAGGCTGTGGTCCATCACCGGCAGGTGCAGGCTCTGCAGGTCGGGGATGTCACCCGGAATATGCACCGACAGGATCTGGCGCTTGCCCTCGTCCAGGAGCTTGTAGCGGAAGGCCCAACCGTCGAGGAGCAGGCAGCATTGCGAGGGATGGTCGCCGTCGCGCACGATGTCCCGGCGGGCGGGGAGCTGCCGCCGGCTGATGGGCAGGCGTTCGAGGGCCCGGCGCTCCACGTCCGAGAGGGTGATGATGGATTCCAGCTTCCGGGTGAGCAGGCTGAGATCGGAGCCGGCTGCGAAGCTCATATCGACATCACCCTTTCCTGTTCCGGGGCGGCGCCACGGTTCCGCAGGCCTCCGCACGGAATACCGGCTTTCCCGGCTCCGTGTCTTCCCCCGCCTGGCCCGGTCGCTCACATCCCGGTTCGCGGTCCAGGGGGCAGAGCGCGCCAGGACCGGTATGCCGTCATGTGGCGTCGTGCGCGACGTATTCCTTGGCGAAGATGGGGTATGTGGGGCGCGTGACGCGCAAGGGTAGGGATCGCCGCCGGTGTCGAGGCCACCGCCGAAACCAGCGGGACGGCCACCATACGACCCCCGGAAACGTCCGAAGGTTGATCGACGGGCTGGCGCGGCCCGGCGGCGATGTCCGCCGGTGCACGGAAGCATTCGTCGCGACCGGTCGCGCTTCGCCCCAGTAGACGCAAGCCCCGTCCGCACCGTATAACAATTCCAAATACGGGGCTGGACGTGCGCCTGGTCGGCCGCGCGTGGCTCGCGACGGAAAACCGGGGCAGGATACGCATGATCCGTCTGAACCTGAACGGCGCCATCCGCGAGGTCGAGGCGGAGCCCGACACCCCGCTCCTCTGGGTGATTCGCGAGCAGGCCGGGCTCACGGGCACGAAGTATGGCTGCGGCATCGCCCAGTGCGGTGCCTGCACCGTGCATATCGACGGAGCGGCGGTGCGCTCCTGCTCGATGCCGGTCTCGGGCATCACGCCGGATCAGAAGATCGTCACCATCGAGGGCCTGTCGTCGGATCGCTCGCACCCGGTCCAGAAGGCCTGGGCCGAGCTCGACGTGCCCCAATGCGGCTTCTGCCAGTCCGGCATGATCATGGCTTCGGCTGCCCTGCTGGCGCAGAACCCGCACCCGAGCGAGGCGGAGATCCGCTCGGAAATCACCAACATCTGTCGTTGCGGGACCTATGGCCGGGTTCTCGCCGGCATCAAGCTCGCCGCCAATGGCGGCCAGGCCGGTTGAGGAGAGAGCCATGACCGTCTCCGCGAACCAGCCCTCCCGCCGCGCCTTCGTGACGGGTGCCGTCGCCGCCGCCGGCGGCCTCAGCCTCGGCTTCCACGTGCCCTTCGCACCCGAGGCCGCCGCGCAAGGGGCGGCCCCCGCCCTCACCCCGGAGGTCAATGCCTGGGTGGTGATCAAGCCCGACGAGACCGTGGTGATCCGCATCGCCCGCTCCGAGATGGGCCAGGGCACGCTGACGGGCCTGGCCCAGCTCGTCGCCGAGGAACTCGGCTGCGACTGGTCCAAGGTGACCACCGAATACCCGACGCCGGGCCAGAACGTCGCGCGCGGCCGGGTCTGGGGCGATTTCGGCACCGGCGGCAGCCGCGGCATCCGGGAGTCGCAGGATTATGTCCGTAAGGGCGGAGCCGCCGCCCGCATGATGCTGGTCGAGGCCGCCGCCAAGGGCTGGGGCGTCGCACCCGAGGCGTGCCGCGTCGAGAAGGGCGTGATCTCCCATGCGGGCTCGGGCCGCAGCACCACCTTCGGCGCGGTGGCGATGGCGGCGGCCAAGGTCGCGCCGCCCAAGGACATCGTCCTCAAGGACCCGAAGGACTGGACCATCGCCGGCAAGCCGGTCAAACGCCTCGACACCGTCGAGAAGACCGATGGCAGCCAGATCTACGGCATCGACCTGACGATGCCCGGCCTGCTGAACGCGGCGATCCGCGACTGTCCAGTCTTCGGCGGCACCGTGAAGAGCTTCGACGCCAAGGCGGTCGAGGGCATGCCCGGCGTGAAGAAGGTCGTCGCGGTCGGCGATTCCGGCGTCGCCGTGATCGCCGACACGTTCTGGCGCGCCAAGACCGCCGTCGAGGCCCTGCCCATCGTCTGGGACGACGGTCCCAACGGCACGGTCTCGAGCGAGAGCATCGCCGCGATGCTGCGGGAGGGCCTCGACGCGCCGGAGGCTTACGTCGGCAACAAGGGCGGCGACGCCGCGGCGGCACTGAAGGGGGCGGCCAAGGTCGTGGAGGCGACCTACGGCGTTCCGTTCCAGAACCACGCCACCATGGAGCCGATGAACGCCACGGTGCGCTGGACGCCGGAGCGCTGCGAGGCTTGGGCGCCGACCCAGAACGGCGAGGCGGCGCTCGCCGCCGTCGCGGAGGCCGCCGGCCTCTCGGCCAATCAGTGCGACGTCCACAAACTCCTCCTCGGCGGCGGGTTCGGCCGGCGCGGCGCGACCCACGACTGGCTGCGCCAGGCCGTCCTGATCGCGAAGGAGATGCCCGGGACCCCGATCAAGATGATCTGGACCCGCGAAGAGGACATGACGCACGGGCGCTATCACCCGATCACCCAGTGCCGGATGCGCGCCGGCCTCGACGAAGCCGGCAATCTCACCGGTTTGCACATGCGCATCTCCGGCCAGTCGATCCTGGTCTCGGTGGCGCCGAACCGGATGGTGGACGGCAAGGACCCGGTGGTGTTCCAGGGGCTCAACGCGGGCGGCGCGGAGGCGGCGATCGGCTACACGATCCCGAACATCCTGGTCGATCACGCCATGCGCAACCCGCACGTGCCGCCGGGCTTCTGGCGCGGCGTGAACATGAACCCGAACGCGATCTACCTCGAATGCTTCATGGACGAGCTCGCCCACGCGGCCGGCCAGGACCCGTTGGCGTTCCGCCTGAAGCTGATGGACAAGCACCCCAAGCACCGGGCCGTGCTGCAGGCAGTGGCGGACAAGGCGGGCTGGGGCTCGAAGCCCCCGCAAGGCGTCCATCGCGGCCTCGCCCAGATGATGGGCTTCGGCTCCTACGTGGCGGCGGTGGCCGAGGTTTCGGTGGGGGATGACGGCGCGGTCAAGGTCCACCGCATCGTCGCGTCCACCGATCCGGGCCATGCCCTGAATCCGCAGCAGATCGATGCCCAGATCGCCGGCTCCTTCGTCTACGGGCTGTCGGCGGCGCTCTATCAGGAATGCACGGTCAAGGACGGCCGCATCGAGCAGACGAACTTCGACACCTACCCGGTGATGCGTCTCGACGGGATGCCGGTGGTGGAGACCATCGTTATGCCGTCGGGCGGGTTCTGGGGCGGGGTCGGCGAGCCCACGATCGCGGTGGCGGCGCCCGCCGTGCTGAACGCCATCTATGCGGCCACCGGCAAGCGCGTGCGCCAGATGCCGGTGAAGAACACGGACCTGCGTCGGGCGTGAAGCTCTTCCCGATGGTCGCGGCCTGCCTGCTGGCGGGACCGGTCGGGGTGGCCTCTGCGGCGGAGCGCCCGCCGCCGGGCGCTTCCTCCTGCGCCGGGTGCCATGCCGAGGGAGCCGCAATGGGGGCGATCGACGGGCGCCCCGAGGCCGAGATCGCGGCGGCGCTCGCCGCGTACCGTTCGGGGACGCGGCCCGACAGCGTGATGGGCCGCATCGCCAAGGGGTTCTCGGAGGCGGAATCCCAGGCGATCGCCGCCTACCTCGCACGTCAAGGGCAGCCATGAACACGACGCGCCGCGCGCTCCTTGCCGCCGGGGCGTCACTCGCTCTGGCGCGGCCTGCCCTGGCGCAGGCTGCGCCCAAGGTCGTGGTCATCGGCGGCGGTTTCGGGGGTGCTACCGCCGCCCGTGCCCTGCACCGGGGCGGCCTCGACGTGACCCTGGTCGAGGTGAACCCGACCTACGTGGCGTGCCCGTTCAGCAACGAGGTCATCGCCGGGCTGCAGCCGATGGCGGCGCAGCGTTTCGGCTACGAGGGTCTGGCCCGCGCCGGCATCCGCGTGGTGCATGCTGCCGCCACCGGCATCGATGCGGGGGCCCGACGGGTCACGCTCGCCGACGGCACGACGTTTCCCTACGACCGCCTCGTGCTCTCGCCGGGCATCGACCTGCGCTTCGATGCCATTCCGGGCTACGACGAGGCCGCCGCGGCCCGCATGCCCCACGCCTGGAAGGCGGGGGAGCAGACCCTGCTGCTGGCTCGGCAGATCGAGGCGATGCCGGAGGGCGGCACGGTGGTGCTGGCGGTCCCGGGCAATCCCTACCGCTGCCCACCCGGACCCTACGAGCGCGCCAGCCTGATCGCCCACGTACTGAAGACGCGCAAACCCCGCGCCAAGCTGATCCTGCTTGACGCCAAGGACACCTTTTCCAAGCAGCGCCTGTTCCAATCGGCCTGGGCCACGCTCTACCCGGAGCAGATCGAGTACGTGCCGTTGGCCGAGGGCGGCCAGGTCAGCGCCGTCGAGCCGGACGCGATGATCGTTCGCACCGACTTCGCGGAGTACAAGGCGGACGTCGCCTGCATCATCCCGCCCCAGCGCGCCGGCAGGATCGCGATCGTCGCCGGCGTCGCCGACCGCAGCGGCTGGTGCCCGATCGATCCCGTGACCTTCGAATCCAGGCTGGTGCCGGGCCTTCACGTCATCGGCGACGCCGCCATCGCCGGGGCGATGCCGAAATCCGCCTTCTCGGCCAATGCCCAGGCCAAGGTCTGCGCGGCTGCCGTGATCGACCTCCTGGCCGGGCGTGCCCCCGAGACGCCGAAGCTCATCAACACCTGCTACAGCCTCGTGGCGCCCGGCTACGGCATCTCCATCGCGGGCGTCTACCATCCGGCCGGTGGCGTGCTCGCGGATGTCGAGGGCGCCGGCGGCATCAGCCCCGTCGATGCGCCGAGGTCCCTGCGTGAACAGGAGGCGCTCTACGCCGCCGATTGGTACCGGACCATCACACGGCAGGTTTTCGGGTGACGCGTATCCGGATCAAAGCGTCCTACGGTGGCGGGATCGGATGCGCGATCCTGCTCTCCGTCCTGGGCGCGGAGGGAAGGGCGGAGGACGCGTTGCGGCCCATCACCGTCGTGGCTTCCGAAATCCCCCACCCCTTGACCGACCTGCCGGGTGATGCCGCCCGGGGGCGCGCCCTGGTCACCGACCGCACGAAGGGGCTCTGCCTGCTCTGTCATGCCGGGCCATTCCCCGAGGAGCGCTTCCAGGGCGATCTCGGCCCCAACCTGTCCGGAATCGGCGGGCGGCTTTCAGCCGGCGCGCTGCGCCTGCGCCTCGTCGATGGCCGGGCCTTGAACCCGGACACCATCATGCCTTCCTATTACAGCCTGCAGAATATGACCCGAGTGGGTGTGAGCTGGCGCGGCCGGCCCGTGCTGGAAGCCCAGGAGATCGAGGACATCGTCACCTTCCTCGCCACGCTGCGCGACACCGGGACAGAGAGGACGACGCCGTGAGCGCCCAGGACGACCAGAGGGATGGCGGTCGAAACCGTCGTCATGTCCTTGCCCTCGGGCTTGGCAGCGTCGCCACGGTGACCCTGCGTCCTGTCGCGGCGTCGGCCGCCGCGCAACGCACGGAAAGCACGGCCGAGGCTGTCCGGCGCTTCGCCGGCGACGCCGAGATTCGTCCGGGCCGCATCCACCTCGACCTGCCGCCCCTGGTCGAGAACGGCAACGCCGTCACCATCACGGTGACGGTGGACAGTCCGATGACGCCGCAGGACCATGTCCGCCGCATCGCAGTGTTCAACGACAAGAACCCGCAGCCCAACGTGATCACGGCGCATCTCGGGTCCGGCGCGGGGCGCGCCGCCCTCAGCACCCGCATCCGGCTCGCCGACACGCAGCGCATCACGGCCATCGCCGAGACCAGCGACGGCCGCTACTGGTCGACCACGGCCGATGCCATCGTCACCCTCGCCGCCTGCCTGGAGGGCTGATCCGCCATGGCCCGCACCCTGATCAACGTTCCGAAGACGGCGCAAGCCGGCGAGGTGGTCACGATCAAGACCCTGATCTCGCACCCGATGGAGACCGGCTTCCGCCCCGGTGCCGACGGCCGGATCCGACCCCGCGACATCATCACCGATTTCACCTGCCTGTATGACGGCGAGACGGTGTTCCGGGCCGAACTGTTCCCGGCCACGGCCGCGAACCCCTACCTCACCTTCGCCCTCCGGGCGACGCGGACCGGCCCCCTGACCCTCACCTGGCGCGGCGACAACGGCTTCGAGCAGACCGAGACCGCCACCCTGACGGTGACGTGAGCCGGGCCGCCCGCCTGGCCTTCGGGCTTCTGCTGGCGTGGCCGGCCTCCGCCACCGAGATTCCGGGAGAGGCGCGGCGCTCGGGCTTCGACGGCATGAGCCCCGACATCCAGGCGATGCAACGCGACGCGACCGCCAATCCGGGAATGCTCTGGCTCCAGGACGGCGCGGACCTCTGGGCGAAGGCCCCGGCGCCGGCCCGCCCCGCCTGTGCCGGATGCCACGGCGCGGCGAGCGCAAGCATGCGCGGCGTCGCCGCCCGCTATCCGGCCTACGACGCTGCAACCGGCGGCGCGATCGACCTCCAGGGCCGGATCAACGCCTGTCGCACGCGCCACCAGGGCGCAGACCCCCTGGCGTACGAGAGCCAGGAACTCCTGGGGCTCACCACCTACGTCGCCGCGCAATCGCGTGGCCTGCCGATCACGCCGCCCGACGATCCCCGCCTGGCGCCGACCCGTGCCGCCGGCCGCGCGCTGTTCACGGGGCGGATGGGCCAGCTCGGCCTATCCTGCGCCGCCTGCCACGACGCCTATGCGGGGCACCGACTCGGCGCCGCCCTGATCCCGCAGGGGCACCCTACAGGTTACCCCCTCTATCGGCTCGAATGGCAGGGCGTCGGATCGGTGCAGCGGCGCCTGCGCAACTGCATGACCGGGATGCGGGCCGAACCCTTCCCCTACGGCGCGCCGGATTTCGTCGCCCTCGAACGCTACCTGATGGATCGCGCGAGCCCCCTGCCGATGGAAACGCCGGCGGTTCGGCCCTGAGGTCTCGCATGCGCCGCCGAAAGTCTCAAAAGAGCGTTCGGCTTGCATCGGGCGCAGCCCCGGCATGCGGCAAGCTTTGTGCAATGCAGCGGAAGCAGGCCGCAGCGCCTGTTACAAGCTCCGGGGCTCAAGCATTCCGGAATGCGGACGGAGGAATCTTCACGTGAACGTCCTCGTTCTGGGCAGCGGCGTCGTCGGTGTCACCACCGCCTACTACCTCGCCAAGGCCGGCCACCGCGTCACCGTGCTCGACCGGCAGCCTGCCGCCGGGATGGAGACCAGCTTTGCCAATGCGGGGCAGGTCTCGCCCGGCTACTCGGCGCCCTGGGCGGCGCCCGGCATTCCCGTCAAGGCGATGAAGTGGCTGCTGATGCGTCATCGCCCCCTGGTACTGCTGCCGCAATTCGAGCCGCGCTTCTACGGCTGGCTTGCCCGGATGCTCGCCAATTGCACCCACGACGCCTACCGGCGCAACAAGGGCCGCATGGTCCGCCTCGCCGAATACAGCCGCGACGTGCTGGGCACCCTGCGTGCCGAGACCGGGATCGCCTACGATCACCGCGAGAAGGGCACGCTGCAGCTGTTCCGCACGCAGAAGCAACTCGAGCAGGTCGGCACCGACACCGCGATCCTCGACACGTACGGCGTGGCCTACGACGTGCTCGATCCCGCCGGCTGCATCGCTGCCGAACCGGCCCTGGCGCGGGTCCGCGAGCGCATCGCCGGGGGGCTGCGCCTGCCCGGTGACGAGACGGGCGACGCGCACCTGTTCACGCAAGCCCTCGCTGGGCTGTGCGAGGGGCTCGGCGTCCGTTTCCGCTACGGCGTGACGGTGACCGGCCTTCGCCACGAGCCGGGCCGCGTCACCGGTGTCGTCACGGACGGAGGGGAGACCTTGAGCGCGGACGCCTACGTCGCGGCGATGGGCAGCTACACCCCGGCCCTGCTGCGTCCGCTCGGGGTCAACCTGCCGGTCTACCCCGTCAAGGGCTACTCGCTCACCCTAGCCATCGACGACCCGGAGGCGGCGCCGGTCTCCACCGTGATGGACGAGACCTTCAAGGTCGGCATCACCCGGCTTGGGGACCGCATTCGTGCCGGTGGCACCGCCGAACTCGCCGGCTTCAGCCAGGTCCTGCGCGGGCCGCGCCGCGCCGCCCTGGAGCGCTCGGTCGGTGACCTCTTCCCGCAGGGCGGCGATCTCGCGAAAGCCCGCTTCTGGACCGGCCTGCGCCCGATGACGCCCGACGGCACCCCCATCGTCGGTGAGACGCCCTACCGGAACCTCTACACCAACACCGGTCACGGTACCCTCGGCTGGACCATGGCCTGCGGCTCGGGCCGCATGCTCGCGGATCTCATGTCCGGCCGGCAGCCCGAGATCGCACCGCAGGATTTCGCGGTGCAGCGTTATGCTTGACCTCACGGGCTGTGCGTGGTCCCGGTATTCCAGCGCTGTCGGAGGCCTTCGGCCAGATCGCCTTCGTCAACGCGCCGTCATCGAATCGTCGGAGGAGGGGCGTGTCAGGCTTCCAATGTCAGTTTGTGAAAGGCGTATCCCGCAAATCGACTTTTGATCCGGCGCGGGCTGCGTCAGGACTTTGCGGGGATGGCATGATGACGCGGCCTGCCGGTGATATCATTCGCGTGTGCACCGAATCGAACGGACTTTCTCCGGGCGATCAGGAGAACTGACGCTTTCTCCTCCGATACTGTCCCGGGGGGCACTGGACGATGCGGATGGGGGGAAGACACGGTGTCGGATCTCTGATGGTTCTCGGCGGGTTGAGCGTATCCGATGGTAGACTATGTTGGCCTGTGAGCGTTGTTTTCGATTATCGCTGATCATGTATTATGTATTGATCCAATATCCCGTTTGTACTTTGGTCTTTCAGGTAAATTCATTGTTCGGTCTGAGTGCTTCAGCGCGCTGTCTCCAGGCTGAAGAGTAATCGAACATACGCGGTCTGGAGTGAGGGCATAGTGCGTTTTCCGAAGCTGCCGAATCTTGATCGGGTATCGTTCACGAAAGCTTGGAGAAGTCTGCGGCCGAGGGCTGCGGCCGGTGCCGGACTGTACAAGGGCCGCGCGTCGATCGCTTGGGTCACGCTGCACGAAGGGGGCGTTCTCCTGGCGCTCGCGCCCGACACGCATCGCGAGGAGGTTCGGGTCGAGGTCCGATTCGCGGGCGGTGCTCCGCAGGATCTTCCGGTGGAATCCGCCGGCCGCATCAGCGGGACTGAACTCGTCCATGCCCTGTTGCCCGCGAGCCTGTCCGAGCGCCCGGGGACCTGTGCCGTCAGCGTGATGGTGCACGGTCGCACGTATAATCACAGGTTCGAGGTCGGGCCCGACCGCTACACCGGCTGCATCGATGGGGTGCGGGACTATTGCCTGGAGGGCTGGCTCTCGCCCCTCTTCAAGACCTCGGAGCCCAGCGTCCAACTGGTCGTCGACGGAATCATTGGCGACCCAAGGCCCCTGGACCGCTACCGCGCCGAGTTCCAATCCATGACCTCCGGTCAAGGCGGCTGGAACGGGTTCTCCCTGCCCCTGCCGGTCCAGGCCCTCGACGGAAAGCCGCATCGGCTCGGCATCAGGGCCGGCGGGACGACGCTCGAGTTCGGGAACTGGAGCAGCCAGCCGAAATACAACATCGACGCGTTCAGCCCCGGCGGCGTCCGCGGCTGGTACATCGATCCCGCGATGCTCGATGCGCCGACGACGCTTCGGATCGTCAGGGGCGGCCTGACCCAGTCGGAGCGCAGGACGCATGCCCGCAACGACGTGAAGGTGGCGTTCGGGCGGGAGATCGCCGGCTTCGTCTTCGAACATGTGGAGATCCAGCCGGGTAGCGCGCTGGTCGCGGGACCGGATGGCCCGGGCCTGCTTCTCGGCCGGTTCGAGAGCGACATCCAGGTCCAGGTCCGGGCGCAGCGGGAACTGGCCCGCGCCCATCTCCTCGGATCGGCGCGGCCGGATACCAGCATGATGATGCGACGCCGCATCCGCACCCATCTGGTCGAGGTCGACCGCGCCCGTGGACCCGGGTCGATCGGCTTCCAGCCGGTGATCGCCGCGGAAACCATCCCGCTCCCGCGCGAGGCCGCTCCAAAATCGATCCAGGCCGCATCGACGCCGCGCACGCCCCCACCCGTCTGCGCGATCGTCCCCGTCTACAAGGGATTGTCCGATCTCGAACTCTGCCTCGCATCCCTGATTCCGCAACTCGAGGCCGGGCGGGTGCGCGCCATCGTCATCAACGACGAGTCGCCGGATCCGGGGATCGGCCGCTACCTGGCCGGGCTCGCCGCGGAGGACCATCGGGGCCTGACGATCCTCGACAACCCGAAGAACCTCGGCTTCATCGGAACCGTCAATCGCGGCTTCTCCCTGCTCGAGCCCGGGGAGGACGTGCTCCTCGTCAATGCCGATACGGTCCTGCCGCCCGGGGCCGTTGCGCGCCTCTCACGGCACTGTCACGTCCGGCCCGGCATCGCCTCGGTGACGCCGATGTCGAACAACGCGACGATCCTCAGCTTCCCGAACGTCGTCGCGCCGAGCCTGCCGGCGCTCGGGCTCGATGTCGCCGAGATCGACCGGGTCTTCGCAGCGCAGGGCGCCGCCCCGATGGAGATTCCGACGGGGATCGGCTTCTGCATGCACATGAACCGGCAGGCCCTCGACGAGGTCGGCGCGTTCTCCCCCGAATGGGGGCGGGGTTACTGCGAGGAGGTCGATTGGTGCCTCGCCGCGCGCGATCTCGGCTGGGTTCACCTGGCCGCGACCGATACCTTCGTCATCCACGAGGGCTCGGTCTCGTTCGGCGTTGACGAACGGACGACGATCCTGGCCACCAACCACGTCCGCCTGGAGAGGCTCTATCCGGAATATCTCGGCGAGGTGCAGGCCTTCCTGCGCGCCGACCCCTTGGAGGACTTGCGCGCGGATGTCCTGCTGCACCTCCTCGCCGGGCGGTTCACGGCCCTGACCCTCCACCTGATGCACGGGCTCGGTGGCGGTACGAAGCGCTACGTCGACGATATCCGGGCGCTTCCCCGCGCTCCGGATCACGAGGTCGCCGTGCTTGCGCCGGTTGAGGATCGGGGCGACGACCCGCGCCTGTCGCTGAGCTTCGACCGGGCCGGCGTCGTCCTGACCCTGACGCCTCCGCGGTTGGAACGGGTGCTGGCGGCCCTGGAGGCGACCGGTGTCGAGGTCCAGATCCATGTGAACTCGCGCCTGGCCTTCCAGAGCGGTTTTTTGGACGCGCTGCTCTCGGGCAAGCGCCCCTACACCGTGATGCTGCACGACTTCCAGTGGTACTGTCCGCGCGTCCACCTCACGGACGAGCGCCTCAGCTATTGCGGCGAGCCCGCGCCCTCGATCTGCCAGCTCTGCGTCTCGGGGGGCGTCGAGCACAACTTCGCCGACCACCGGGGACTGATCGAAAACGACCTGGAAGCCTGGCTCGGGTTCAACGCGAAGATCCTGGAGCGCGCGACCCGGATCCTCGCCCCCTCGGAGGACACGGCGGCGCGCTATCGCAAGCGCTTCACCCTGCCCGAGATCGTCGTTGCGCCCCATCCGGAGCCTCGCCTGAACGGAAAGACACCGGTGGTCTCACGGGCCGGCGCATCGCCGGGTGGCCTGCGGATCGCGGTCGTGGGTGCGATCGGACGGGTCAAGGGCTTCGACGTCCTCGTGCGGATGGCGGAGCGGGCGGCGCGCGACCGCATGCCCTTCTTTCTCACCGTCGTCGGCTTCACCGTGGATGACGAACGGCTGAAGCGCTACGGGAACGCCAGCGTCACCGGCGCCTACAAGCAATCCGAGCTGAAGCGGAAGCTCGACGAGATCGATCCGGACTTCGTGTTCCTGCCGAGCATCTGGCCGGAGACCTATTCCTACGTCCTGTCCGAGGTCTGGGAAGCGGGCTACCCCATCGTCGCCTTCGACATCGGGGCGCCTGCCGACCGCATCAAGACCGTGGGTGGGGGCGTGGTGATCCCGTTCACCCGCGATACCCGCATCATCCTCGATGCCCTGACGGACGCCCGCGCCCGCGTGGCCGCCATGGAGCCGATGCGGCCCGAACCCACCTTCGTTCCGTCCCTGGACGCCTATTATCGCGGGCCCGGAGCGGAGCCGCAGCCGTTGGCCGTCCCGGCGCGGGCGCCGGACAGGCCGGAGCCCGGTCTGCCGGTCCAGCACGCGGTGTCGCGGGAGCGGGCGGATCTGCCGCCCTTCGAGGAGGCACACGCCAATGCAGGGTCGATGATGCCGTTCGGGAGCCCGGCGCCCTCGAGGGTGCCGCCCGTCCCCGTCTCACCGCCTTGAGCGGTTGATCGGCCCGTCGGTGCTGCGCGGTGAGGGCGCGTCCCCGCGGTGAGGGGAGGGCTCCGTCGAGGGCTGTTCGCAGTCAGGCTCGACGCGCCGGTCCGGGCGGCATCGTAGGCCGGCGGCCCGGCGTGCTGCGGCGATCGCATCCCGGGTCGCCGCGTCGGCGCCGACCGCCTGCGCTTCGAGGGCCAGCAGCCGGGCGAACCGCTGCTCCTCCGGTGTGAGGGGGCCGCTGGCCCCGTCCCGCAGAATGGTGGCGAGCCTGTCGCGGACCGAACCGGCGGGGAGTGCCTGGAGCCATCGCCCGCGCGGGGGCGTCCGCCCGTCGATGGGCATCAGGCCGGGCCGGTGGCGGCCTGTTCGGCGGGCGCGGGGCGGGATCGCCCGTCGCGGCGCGGAACCTGGGCCTCGATCCGCCGGAACGTGGCCAGCGCCTGACCGACGATCTGGTCCATGTTGTAGTAGCGGTAGGTGGCGAGCCGTCCGACGAACCAGACCCGGCGCTCGTCGAGGGCGCGGCGCTCGTAGCGCTTGAACAGGGCCTGATGCTCCGGGCAGGGGATAGGATAGTAGGGGTCGCCTTCGGCCGCGGGATACTCGTAGGTCAGCGCGGTGCGTGGGTGCGACTGGCCCGTGAGGTGCTTGTATTCCGTGACCCGGGTGTAATCCTCGGATTGGGGATAGTTCACCACGCCCACGGGCTGGTGCCAGGCGACGTCGCGGGTGACGTGCTCGAAGCGCAGGCTCCGATAGGGCAGGGGGCCGTAGCAAGTGTCGAAATAGGTGTCGATCGGCCCTGTGAAGACGGTCCGGCAGGCCCGGGCCGGGCGTCCGAGGCTGCGGTAATCGGTGTCGAGTGCCAGGGTGATGTTCGGGTGGTCGAGCATCGCGGAGAACATCGCCGTGTAGCCGTGCTTCGGCATGGCCTGGTAGGTGTCGGTGAAGTAGCGGTCGTCGCGGTCGGTCCGGGTCGGTACGCGTGCCGTCACCGACTTGTCGAGCTGGGAGGGATCGCGGCCCCATTGCTTGCGTGTGTAGCCCTGGAAGAACTTCTCGTAGAGTTCGCGTCCCACCGCCGCGACCACCACGTCCTCGGCGGTCCGGATCTCCGCCACCGGCTCGGCCCGCGCGGCGAACCAGCGCTTCAGGGCTTCGGAATCGAGGTCGAGTCCGTACAGGCGGTTGATGGTGTCGAGGTTGATCGGGATCGGTACCCGCTGCCCGTCGACCTCGGCCAGCACCCGGTGCTCGTAGGGGCGCCAGGCGGTGAAGTCCGAGAGGTAGTCGAAGACCGGCTTGGCATTGGTGTGGAAGATGTGCGGCCCGTAGCGGTGGATCATCAATCCATCCGCGTTCAGGCCGTCATAGGCGTTGCCTCCGATGTGATCGCGCTTGTCGACGAGGAGCACGCGCTCGCCGCGCACCCGCGCGATGCGCTCGGCGAGCACGCTGCCCGCGAAACCGGCGCCGACGATCAGCCAATCGTGCATCATGCGTCAACTTTCGTGCTGCGGCACGGTCCGGCGACACGGTCCGCGCGGGAGGGGGAGGCGGGTCAGGCGTACGCGCGCACGGGCGCGCAGGGACCGGCGGCCGGACGGCGAAGGCCGGCGCGGATGCGGGCTTCCATCTCGGCCCAGGTCCGGTCCCACGAGCTTTCCGCGAGGCGCTGGTCGACGCGCGCGAGCCAGGGGCCGCGCGGGCGCGCGAGCAGGGCCTCCGCCGCGCCCACCGCCTGGATCGGCGTCTCGGCGATCTCCACCAGGCCGGGCGCGCCGTAGCTGCGCACCACGTCGACGATGGGCGTCGAGACGACGGGCAGTCCGGCGGCCAGGAATTCGGGCGTCTTCGTCGGGCTGATGAAGCGTGTCGAGGCATTGAGGGCGAACGGCATCAGGCCGAGGTCCCAATGCGCCAGGTAATCGGGCAGGTCGGCGTAGGATTTCGGTCCGAGCCAGTGGATGTTCTGCCGTTTCGGCAGGCCCGCCGGATCGATCTTCACCACCGGGCCGAGGATGACGAACTGCCACTCCGGCCGCAGGTCGGCGATCGCCGCGAGAAAATCGGCATCGAAGCGCTCGTCGACGACACCGAAGAAGCCGAGGCGGGGATGCGGGATTGCGGCCTGATCGGCGGGATCGGGAACACCCGCCTGCCGCGCCCGCTGGAAATGCGCGGTGTCCACCGAAGAGGGGAAGCAGTGGATATCGGAATGGGCGTCGCGCTTGGCCTCGTAGAGGCTGCGTCCGCCCGTGAAGACGAGGTCCGCCCGCGCGAACAGGGCCTTCTCCTGGGCGATCAGCGAGGCCGCTGCGCCCCTGAACGCCGACAACTCGTCCATGTTGTCGTAGAGCGTCAGGTCCCGTGCCAGGTCCGACGTGAAGGCGAGGGCGGCGGGCGTGTAGTACCAGAAGATCCGGCTCGCATGAGGCCGGGCCCCCAGTTCCTCGGCGATGAGGCCCTGCAGCATCGCGGTCTGCGCGTCCGCCTGCCCCGGGTCGAGGATCGGAACGAGCACCTCGATGGCCGGGCCGACCCGCTCACGGGCGAGCCCGGCCGTGGCCCCCGCCTCGAGGACGGGCTCTTCGATGAAGACGACATCGAAACGGGCGGCGGCACGGCTGAGCAGGTGCTGGGGACGCTGCCAGACGAAGTTCCAGCGCAGATGCGAAAAGCAGACGAGGAGCGGACGGGAATCGGATCCCAGGATGTCGGGAGGCGTGGGGGCGGTGCCGGCCCCGTCGCCGACCTTGGGGACACCTTCGGTTTCAGCGGTCACGCGAAAGATCGATCCGGAATCCAGATTCACAGATTTAATCCCGTCCTCAACTCTGGTGGCTGCGCACGTCAAAGCAAACTACCGAAAGTTATCGATTGTTCAGCAATAGCTATGGAGATTTTCTGAGCCGGTCCCACGCAAATGTTAATGTTAGTCCATGGGGTAAATCATATTTTGCTTCAGCAATGGATGGTTCTGGAAGATTTTCCGGATGCTATGCATGGTATGGAATCCGACGGACCATTGGGTAATGGGCTGAAGTTCGCTTCATGAAAACGACCACCGCGCGGCTTGAACTCTGGGGCGGGTTCGAATGCACGGTCGCGCGGATCGGGGACCGGTATCGGGACCAGATGCGCGAGACCGGGCACCGCTGGCGGATGACGGATCTCGACGCGGTCGCACTTTTGGGGATCCGCACCCTGCGCTACCCGGTGCTGTGGGAGACCGTGTCGCCGCACGCCCCGGACGTTCAGGACTGGTCCTGGCACGATGCGCGGCTGGCGCATCTGCAGCGCCTCGACATCGCTCCGATCCTCGGCCTGCTGCACCACGGCAGTGGCCCGGCCTATACGGACCTCCTCGACCCCGCCCTGCCCACGCTCCTGGCCGACCATGCGGGGCGCGTCGCCGCCCGTTATCCGTGGGTGACGCGCTTCACGCCGGTCAACGAGCCGCTGACCACGGCCCGCTTCAGCGGGCTCTACGGCCACTGGTATCCCCATGCCCGCAGCGAGGCGGCTTTCCTGCGCATGGTGGTGGCGCAGTGCAAGGCGACGGTGCTGGCCATGCGGGCGATCCGCCGGATCAATCCACGGGCACAGCTCGTCCAGACCGAGGATATCGGCCGGACCTTCAGCACGCCGGGGCTTGCCGGCCAGGCCGCCTACGAGAACGAGCGCCGCTGGTTGAGCCTCGATCTCCTGTGCGGGCGGATCGGGCCCGCTCATCCCTGGTACCGCCGCCTCATCGAGACCGGCATCGCGCCGGACGACCTGGCCCTCCTGTACGATGGCGAGGGCGCTCCGGACCTCATCGGGGTCAACCACTACCTCACGAGCGAGCGCTACCTCGACGGTCGGCTCGGCGCCTACCCGAAGCCTTTGCGCGGCGGGAACGGGCGCCAGCGCTACGCGGATGCGGAGGCCGTCCGGATTCCCCTCTGCGCCGACGTCACCGGGCCGGCCGCGCGATTCGCCGAGACCTGGGAGCGGTACCGCCGGCCCCTGGCGGTGACGGAGGTGCATCACGGCTGCAGCCGGGACGACCAGCTGCGCTGGCTCGCCGAGGTCTGGGACGCGGCCGCCACCCTGCGCGCCACGGGCGTGCCCGTGGTGGCCGTGACCCTGTGGTCGCTCCTCGGGGCCGTCGACTGGAACAGCCTCCTGGTCGAACGGGCCGGTACCTACGAGCCCGGCGCCTTCGACATCCGGGCGCCCGTTCCGCGCCCGACGGCCCTGGCCGGGGCGGCTCGGGCCCTGGCGGCCACGGGCCGGTTCACGCATCCGGTCCTCGACGGGCCGGGCTGGTGGCGCCGCCCGGCACGCTTCTACGGGCCGCCGCGCGCGGGGCGGGCGCCTCCGCCGGAGGCGGCGCGCCCCATCCTCATCCTGGGCGCCGCCGGCCCCCTGGCGCGGGGCCTGCTCCGGATCGCCGGGGATCGCGGATTGCAGCATGTCGGTATCCGGGCCGAGGGCTGCGAAGGGGATACGCTCGCCGACGCCATCGCCATGCATCGGGCCTGGGCGGTGATCGACGCCACCGGCCTCGCCACGGATGCGGCCGTCCGGCGCTATCCGGGCGGGACCCTGCGCGTCGATGTGGGTCGGGCGGGCCGCATCGCGTCGGCCTGCGCGGGGGCGGCCGTGCCGCTCCTCACGTTGTCGAGCGATCACGTCTTCGATGGCCGCCTCGGTCGTCCGGCCTGCGAGACCGATCCCCTGACGCCCGAAGGCCAGTACGGGACGAGCCTCGCCGCCGCCGAGGCGGAGGTCCGGGCGCGGCACCCGCGCGCGCTGATCGTGCGCACCGGTTTCGTCTTCGACGCCCCCGCCCCCGAGGCCCGCCCCGAGGACATCCTCGCAGCCCTCGGAGCCGCCGTGGGGATGCCGCCCCGGGAACCCGAGACCCTGTCCTTGAGCTACCTGCCGGATCTGGCGCACGCCGCCCTCGACCTCCTCATCGACGGCGAGGCCGGACCCTGGCACCTCGCCAACCGGGGACCGATCGCCCGCGACGAGGTCGTGGCCGCGCTGGCCTGCGCCCTGCGGGGGCACGCACCCCCCACCGGGGGCTCGCGGCCGCCGATGCTCAACCGGGCGCTGACCAGCGCGCGCGGCCTCCTCATGCCGACCCGGGCCAGTGCCCTGGCGCGCTTCGGGAACGCGGCGCGCGCGGTTCCAGCCACCAACGCCCGGCAGGCTGCGGAATGAGACGCGTCGCTGGCGGGACCTGGGACGTGCCGCCCTTTGACGGGGCTTTGGGGCCAATCACCCCGGCGCCGTTCCTCGGTGGCTTCGAATGTTCGAGCCACCGCCGCTTCGACGGTCGGCGCCTCGACCTCATCGCCGCGACGGGGCACGACATCGGGGCGGCGCAGGACTACGCGGCGCTGATGGCCCAGGGCCTCGGCGCTGCCCGCGACGGCCTGCGCTGGCACCGGATCGAGGTTGCTCCCGGCCGCTACGACTGGTCGAGCGTCCTGCCGATGCTGCGGGCGGCCCGCGCCGGCGACCTCCGGGTCATCTGGGACCTCTGCCATTACGGCTGGCCGGACGACATCGACATCTGGTCCGAGGCCTTCGTCGCCCGGTTCGCCGCCTTCGCCGCCGGGGCGGCCCGGGTGGTCGCCGCCGAAACCGAGGGTGCCCCGGCCTTCTGCACCGTCAACGAGATGTCCTACTGGGCCTGGGCCGGTGGGGATGTCGGCCGGATCGGTCCCTTGGCGCTCGGGCAAGGGCCTGTCCTGAAGCGCCAGCTCGTGCGCGCCTCCATCGCGGCGACGCGGGCGATCCGGGCGGCGGTCCCGCAGGCCCGCTTCCTCCATGCGGAGCCCCTCATCCACGTGGCGGCGGGCCGAGCCGAGGACGCGGACGCGGCCGGCGCCTACCATCTCGCGCAGTACGAGGCTCTCGACATGGTGAGTGGCGACCTCTGCCCCGACCTCGGCGGCGGGCCGGACTGCCTCGACGTCGTCGGCGTCAATTTCTACCCGGATAACCAATGGGTCCATGGTGGGGGCACGATCCCCCTCGGGCACCACGCCTACCGGCCCCTGCGCAGCCTGCTGGCGGAGGTCCATGCTCGGTACCGGCGCCCGATGCTGGTGGCCGAGACCGGGGCCGAGGGCAGCGCGCGTGCCGCCTGGCTGCACTACGTCTGCGCCGAGGTCCGGGCCGCGCGCGCTGCGGGGGTGCCGGTCGAGGGTATCTGCCTCTATCCAATCCTCGACTACCCCGGATGGGAAGACGACCGGCCCTGCGCGGTCGGCCTGTTCTCGGTCCCCGACCGGGACGGCCGGCGGAGTTGCGATGCCGATTTCGCCGCCGAACTCCGGCGCCAGCAGGCCCTCTTCGCCGAAACGGTGATCCGCCCATGAGGGACGCGTCCACGGTCGCCCCGCACCTGTCCGGCCCCGGCCGGTTCATCCTGCATCACCTCCTGCGCTGGCGCTGGCATTTCGGCCTGCTGTTCACGCTGGTGACCGCCTCGGCGGCCTGCGGGGTCGGGCAGCAATACGTCCTCAAGCAGTTCGTCGACGCGGTGGCCCGCCCCTCCGATGCCGCCTCGGCCGCCACCGGGGTGATCCTCCTGTTCCTCGGGCTGATCGCGGCCGAGAGCGTGCTGGCGCGGCTCACCGGCTGGCTCGCCTGCCGCTCCACCGTGGGCGTCGGCGTCGACCTGCGCCTCGAACTCTTCGACGAACTCAGCGCACAGTCGATGCGCTACTTCGCCGAGAACCTCGCGGGCTCGCTCGGCCAGCGCGTCACCGCCACCGCGGGGAATTTCGGGGCGCTGATCAACACCCTGGTCTGGCGCATCATCCCGCCCGTGGTGGATGTCGGCGGGGCGGTGATCATCTTCTCCACCATCGACGGGACGCTGACCCTGGCGCTCCTCGCCTTCGTGGTGGCGGTCACCGCCGGGCTGATCGTGTTCGGCGAGCGCGGGCGCCCCCTGCACCGGGCCTATTCCGGGCAGGCCGCCACGGTCGCCGGCGACCTCGTCGACAGCATCACCAACATGTGGACGGTGAAGGCCTTCTCGGCCCGACGCCGCGAGTGGCAGCGCCTGCGCGCCGGGTTCGAGGCCGAGGCGGCGGCCCAGCGCCGGAGCTGGATGTATCTCGAGGCCGCCCGCCTGCTGCACGACCTCGCCCTCTGGATCATGGCGGCCGGCATCCTCACCTGGGTCCTCACGCTCTGGAGCCGGGGGCAGGCCAGCCCCGGGGACGTGGTCGTGGTGGCGAGCCTGACCCTGCGAATCCTTCACAGTTCGAAGGACATGGCCCTGTCGCTGGTGGATGTCGCCCAGCAGTTCGGCTTCGTGGAGGAGACCCTGGCGGTCATCGCCAAACCCCGTTCGGTACGCGACGTGCCGGACGCGCCCGCCTTGTCCTGCCGGGCGGGCCGCGTCGAACTCCGCAACGTGTCGTTCGGCTACGGGACGGGGCGGCGGGCCCTGGAGGAGGTCAGCCTGACGATCCACGCCGGCCAGAAGGTCGGCATCGTCGGTCCCTCGGGCGCCGGCAAGTCCACCCTGGTCCACCTCCTGCAGCGGCTCCACGACGTGGAGGGTGGCGCCATCCTCATCGACGGCACGCCGATCAATGCCGTCGCCCAGGATTCCCTGCGCGACGCCCTGGCGGTGGTGCCCCAGGAGATCAGCCTCCTGCACCGGAGCGTGATGGAGAACATCCGCTTCGCCCGGCCCGAGGCCGACGACGCGGCGGTGTTCGCCGCAGCCCGGGCGGCCGCCTGCGACGGCTTCGTCCGGCGCCTGCCGCAGGGCTACGACACAATCGTGGGCGAGCGCGGCGCCCGGCTCTCGGGTGGACAGCGCCAGCGCATCGGCATCGCGCGGGCCTTCCTGAAGGACGCGCCCATCATCCTCCTCGACGAGGCGACCTCGGCCCTCGACACGGAATCCGAGATGGCGATCCAGGCCGCCCTGGTGCGCATCATGCGGCAGCGCACGGTGATCGCGGTGGCGCATCGCCTCTCGACCCTGACGAGCTTCGATCGCATCCTCGTCATCGACCAGGGCCGGGTCGTGGAGGACGGCACCGCCGCCGCCCTGCGCCGGGCCGGCGGGCTGTTCGAGCGGATGTGGCGCCTCCAGGCCGAGGGCCTGCCGGCCGAGATGGAGCCCACTGCCTGACAGGGTCGCTCGGTACCGGCCGAGGAAGGGCGGGAAAAATCCCGGCGGATGCGACCTTTCCGGTGCTCGGTCGTTGACAGGACATGCCCGCCCGGTTCGCCTCGCGCGAACGGGCTCCTTGAGATGACCATGAAGGAATCCTCCATGAAGTCTGCCATCATCGCCGCTGCCCTGCTTCTCTCGCCCGTCGCCCTGATGGGCTCCGCCCAGGCGCAGGGCACCGTGCGCGGCGCCGAGCGCGGGATCGAGGACGGCAACCGGGCCGCCGGTCCGGTGGGCGGCATCGTCGGCGGTGCCGTCGGGGCCGCGACCGGAACGGTCGGCGGCGTCCTCGGTGTCGATCCCGACCGCCGCGAGGAGCGTCTGGAGCGCCGCGAGGAGCGGACCACGGTGCGCGAGCGCCGCGACCGCTGAGGGTCCTCGCCGATCGAAGATCCACGACGCCCGGTTCCGATGGAGCCGGGCGTCCGCGTTTCATGCCTTCCCCGATGGCCGTGTCCGAACCCGAGATCCACCAGCACATCCTGACGATCGCGGCGGGCCTCGCGGCGCCCCTGGCCGAGGCCATTGCGCGGGTCGGCCCCCTGACGATCGAGCCGCCGGCGCATGGGAGCGTGGCCGAGCGCCTCTGCGTCGAGGTCGTGAACCAGCAGCTCTCGGTCCGCGCGGCGGCCGCGATCTGGGCCCGCGTCGAGGCCGCTGCCGCCGGGATGGGCCTGACGCCCTGGGCTCTGCTCGTGCCCGGACACGAGGCGACCCTGCGGGCCTGCGGCCTCTCCGGCAACAAGGTGCGCGCGCTCCAGGCCATCCGCGCGGCGGAGGAGGCCGGGCTGCTGGGCGCCGCCCTCGCGGACCTGCCGCAGGCCGAGCGCTCCGCCATCCTCTGCCGCATCCGGGGCGTCGGTCCCTGGACCGCCGACATGATCGGCATCTTCCATTATAACGACCCCGACATCTGGCCGGACGGCGACGTCGCGGCGGTCGGCTGCCTGCGGCGCCTGACGGGACGAGAGGACACGCAGGCGGTCGCGGCGGCCTTCGCGCCCTATCGCTCGCTGCTGGCGCGCTACGCCTGGCGCATCAAGGACCTGCCGAAATCCGCCCCCGGCGGAGCGCCGAGCCTATAGGCCCGTCCCGGCACCGCCAAGCTCGGCGCCAAGTCCGGTGCCAAGCCGGTCTCCAAGTCCGTCTCCCAGTCCGCCGGCCCTGGCCCTCCACGTCCGAAGGCTTCTCTCATCACGCGGGCTCGGGTGGGGGAACGTGCCACTCGCCCGCCATCGTCAGTTCGGCGCTGTAGATCACGGTGCCCGCCTCGTCCCGGACCCGCACCGAGAATGTCCTTCGATCCCCGTCGGGCAGCTTCTCCCGGGCCATGTCGGGCAGGACGTCGATCGCCATGGACCGGGCTTCGAGGGGCCCGGAGAGCTCGAACCCCGCCTCGTCGATCACGGTGCGGTCGTTGTCGTCCGAGTCGATGTAGTAGCGCGTCACGGGCGGTCCTCTCTCAGCCAGACCCTCGGCAACCCGCTCCGGCCGCCCGATGTTCTGGAAGCGGGCGATCCGACCGCCCCCGGCCCGACCGCGCGGCCTCAGCGATAATCGGTCGGCGTCAGGCCGTGCCGGGCGATCTTGTCGTAGAGGGTCTTGCGCGGCGTGCCCAAGGATTCCGCCGCGACCCGGACGTCGCCACCGGCCATGATCAGCTCCTCACGGATCAGGCTGCGTTCGAAGCGGTCGACCTGTTCGGCCAGGGTGCCGGTGGTGACGACCTCCGGGGCCGAGAGGTCGAGGGCGCCGAGGCCGAGGGCGTAGCGATCGGCGAAGTGGCCGAGTTCGCGCACGTTGCCGGGCCAATCGTGCCGGCGCAGGTGCTCCAGCACCGGGCCGGTGATCGCCGGAACCTCGCGGCCGAAGCGGGCGGACGCCCGCCGCAGGAATTCCTGGAAGAGCAGGATCACGTCCTCGCGCCGGGTCCGCAGGGGCGGGATGGCGATCGTGATGACGTTGAGCCGGTGGTAGAGGTCGTCGCGGAAGGTGCCCTGCGCCGCCGCCTGGCCGAGATCGACCTTGGTGGCGGCCACCACCCGCATGTCGATGGACAGGCTGTCGTTGCTGCCGAGGGGCTCGACCTTGCGCTCCTGCAGCACGCGCAGGATCTTCACCTGCAGGTGGAGGGGCATGCTCTCGATCTCGTCGAGGAAGAGCGTGCCGCCCTCCGCATGCTCGATGCGGCCGACCCGGCGCTTCACCGCGCCCGTGAAGGCCCCGGCCTCGTGGCCGAACAGCTCGCTCTCGGCCACGCTGTCGGGCAGCGCGCCGCAATTCATCGCCACGAAGTTGCGCTTGGCCCGCCGCCCCCAGCGGTGCAGCGCGCTCGCCACCACCTCCTTGCCCGCCCCGGTCTCGCCGAACACGAGCACGTCGACATCGGCATGGGCCACCTCGCGCACGAGCTGGCGCAGGCGCACCATCTCGGGCGACACCCCGAGGAAGGCCGGGTCCTCCTCCAGCGCCGCGTCGAGGCGCGCCCGCAACTGGCGGTTCTCGAGCACGAGGCGGCGGCGCTCCAGGGCGCGCCGGGCCGAGGCCAGCAGCGCCTCGGCCGGGTAGGGCTTGGCCAGGAAGTCGTAGGCGCCGTCGCGCATCGCCGCCACCGCCATGCGGATGTCGCCGTGCCCGGTGATCAGGATCACCGGCAACTCCGGGTCGATGGTGCGCAGGCGCGCGAACAGGGCGTTCCCGTCGAGGTCGGGCAGGCGTACGTCGGTGATGACGAGGCCGGGCGGATCGGCGAGGATCGCGGTCAGGGCCGGCCCCGCCGCCTCGAAGGTCTCCACCGTGAAGCCGTCGAGTTCGAGGCTCTGGCGGTTGGCGCGGCAGACATCCGCCTCGTCGTCGATGAAGACGACCCGCTCGGCCGAGGCCCGCCCATCCCTGGTCTCGCTCACGTCGTCGTCTCCGCCGGTCCGGCCGCCCTGGCGGCCCCGCCTGCCGGAGCCTTCGTCAATGCCATGCGGAAGATCGTGCCGCCCGCCGGATCGTCCTGGACGGTGAGGCTGCCGCCACAATCCTCGACGATTCCGCGGGCGATGGCGAGCCCGAGGCCGAGGCCGTCCGACTTGGTGGTGAAGAAGGCGTCGAAGATCTGCGCCCGCACCGCCTCGGGCATGCCGGGACCGGTGTCGCGGACCTCGACGACGACGCGGTCCGGCGCCTCGGCGGCCACGTGCAGGCCGACGCGGGGCTCGGGCCGGCCCTGTACGGCGTCGATCGCGTTCTGGAGCAGGTTCACGACCACCTGTTCGAGGCGCGGCCCGTCGCCGAGGACCCGGAGGTCGGAGGCGGCGCCCTCTACGGTGAGCGGGATGCGGGCCGCCGCCGCGCGGGCCTCCACCAGCTCCAGGCCGTTGCGCAGGATCTCGGCCAGGGCCACCGGCTCCCGCTTGGCGGAGGAGCGCCGCGCGAAGCCCTTGAGCTGGCGCGTGAGGCCGCCGATGCGGTCGGTCAGGCGGCCGATGGCGAAGGCGTTCTCGGCCGCCTCTTCTCCCCGGCCGCGTCGGACCAGGATGGCGGCGTTGTCCGCGTAGGAGCGGATCGCGGCGAGCGGCTGGTTGATCTCGTGGGCCATGCTGGCGGCGAACTGCCCGAGCGCCGCGAGGCGACCGGCCTGGGCGAGCTCGCGCCCGAGGCGCTCGCGCTCGGCCTCCGCCCGCTGCCGCTCCTCGATCTCGAGCCGCAGGAGCCGGTTGGCGTCGGTGAGCTCCAGCGTCCGCTCCCGCACGCGCGCCTCCAGGGCGTCCCGCTGCGCGGAGGCCTGCACGAGGCGCGCGCGGTTGCGCCGGCCGCGGCCCGCCAGCGCGGAAAGGCCGAGGCAGGCCAGCCCCGTGACGAGGCCGGCGATGATCCAGGCCTGGACGCGCTCGCGCTCCACCGTCCCCCCCAGGGGCGTCAGGGTGTGGAGCCGCCACCCGGTGCCGGGGATCGGCGCGTCGAGGCGCAGCACGATCCGGGCCGGCTGCGCCCCCCGTCCCACCCGCGCCAGGTCCTCGCTGCCCGCGACGGGATGGAGCGGCGCCGGGTCGAGGGGGGCGTCGCCGAAATCCAGGGCCTCGCGGATGCGGCGGCGTTCGGCCTCGTCGATCGGCCGGAGCGTGGTGAAGCGCCAGGCCGGGTCGCTCGCCACGAGGACGATGCCGCGCGCCTCGGTGACGAACACCCCGTCCCCGGTCGTGCGCCAGCCCGCCTCGACGGTGTCGAACTCGATCTTGACCACCACCACGCCGCCGGCGGCGCCGATGCGGCGGGCCAGGTAGAGGCCGGCGCGCCCGCTCACGGTGCCCAGGGCGAATTGCGACCCGGCGCCCTCCCGCATGGCCTCGCGGAAATAGGGCCGGAAGCCGTAATTCCAGTCGAGGAAGCTGCCCGGGGCGCCCGCGTTGCTGGCCGCGGCCGTGATCCCGTCGGGCCGCATCACGTAGATCACGGCCGAGCCCGTGGCCTGGGCCACCTCGGCGAGGCGCCGGTTCACGCGGGCGATCAGATCGGCGGGGGCCGACCCCTGCGCCGCCGCGGCGATCTCCGGGTCGGATGCCAGGGCCAGCGGCAGCGAGGTCTGCTTCTGCATCTCCGCCCCGAGCGCCCCGACCTGGAGGGCGAGCGCCGTCTGGGCGGTGCGTTGCAGGTCGGCCATGGCCCAGCGCTCGGCGACCCGCCCGGCGGCCCAGGCCGCGAGCAGGATGGCGGCGAGGCTGGCGAGGAGGAACAGGCGCCGCCGCCCCGGCGCATCGGCCGGCGCCTGTGCCAGCGCACGACCCAGCGCGTCCGGCGGGGCTGGACGCGTCATGCGCTCGGGCCCGCTGCGGGTTTCCGGACGGGATTCCCGCTCCGTGTCCGGAAACCCGCACGGCGCGCTGGAAAGGGTCGCGGGATCACGAGAAAAACCAAGCTATTCTCAAAGATTTACGGAAAAGTTTCATGCGTTCCCGTGCTGGCACGCCGGTTGCCATTCCGGGAGGGTAACGCAGCCCTGCACCCCTCGCAGGGCTCGGTGCCGAAGGTCCGGACCTCCCGCCATCGTGCCCCCAAGGGGCGCGACCGGGACTGCTGGAACCCCGAGGCGCAAGACCAAGAGCGGACGGAGACGGGGCTGCGCCCCGGACCCGAACCGACACCCTTCGAGAGACCCACCGGGAGAACGCCCTCATGGCTGCCGTACCACTGCCCCTCACCGCCCCGCACGCCCCGCCGAAGCCCAAGCCGATCTACAAGACCCTGTATTTCCAGGTTCTGGTCGCCGTGGCGATCGGCATCACCCTCGGCCACTTCTACCCGCAGACCGGCGCGGACATGAAGCCGCTCGGCGACGCCTTCATCAAGCTCGTGAAGATGATCATCGCGCCGGTGATCTTTCTCACCGTCGTCTCCGGCATCGCCGGCATGACCAACCTCGAGAAGGTCGGCCGCGTCGGCGGCAAGGCGCTGATCTACTTCCTCACCTTCTCGACGCTGGCGCTGATCGTCGGCCTGATCGTCGCGAACCTCGTCCAGCCGGGCGCGGGCATGCACATCGATCCGAAGTCGCTCGATGCGAAGTCGATCGCGATGTACGCCGACAAGGCGAAGACCCAGTCGATCACCGACTTCCTCATGAACATCATCCCGTCCACGGCGGTGGGTGCGTTCGCGGGCGGCGAGATCCTGCAGGTGCTGTTCTTCTCGGTGCTGTTCGGCTTCGGCCTCGCCTTCCTGGGCGACCGCGGCAAGCCGGTCCTCGACATCATCAAGGTGCTGTCGGAAGCCATCTTCGGCGTCGTCAACATCATCATGAAGGTCGCCCCCATCGGCGCCTTCGGCGCCATGGCCTTCACCATCGGCAAGTACGGCATCGCCTCGCTCGCCAACCTCGCCTACCTCGTCGGCGCCTTCTACCTGACCTCGGCGATCTTCGTGCTCGGCGTGCTCGGCCTGGTCGCCCGCTACAACGGCTTCTCGATCATCAAGCTCATCCGCTACATCAAGGAAGAGCTGATGCTGGTGCTCGGCACCTCGTCCTCCGAGTCGGCCCTGCCCTCGCTGCTCGAGAAGATGGAGCGCGCCGGCTGCTCGAAGCCCGTCGTGGGCCTCGTGGTCCCCACCGGCTACTCGTTCAACCTCGACGGCACCAACATCTACATGACCATGGCGGCGCTCTTCATCGCGCAGGCCACGGACACGCCGCTGACCTACGGCGAGCAGGGCCTTCTCCTCCTCGTGGCAATGCTCTCCTCGAAGGGCGCGGCCGGCGTCACCGGCTCCGGCTTCATCACCCTGGCGGCGACCCTCGCGGTGGTCCCCTCGGTGCCGGTGGTCGGCATGGCGCTGATCCTCGGCGTGGACCGCTTCATGTCCGAGTGCCGCGCGCTCACCAACTTCATCGGCAACGCGGTGGCCTGCATCGTGGTCGCCCGCTGGGAGGGCGAGGTCGACGACGTCAAGCTCGCGGCGGCTCTCGGCGGCAACCCGATGCCCCTGGATTCGGAGCTCCCGGCTCCGGCGCTCCAGCCGGCCGTCTGAGCCGGACGCCCCGGGGCCGGCCATAACGGCCCGGCCCCGGCAAGCCGTCTTCGAGCTGGATCGCGGCCCGCGCGGGGCAGGGGGATTACCCCCATGCCCCGCGCGGGCATTCTGCGTGTCCTCGCAGCCTTTTGAGGGGATGGGATACCAAATTCCAGCCTTGAAACCTTTCCAAACTGCGCGCCGAATCGCAGCGTGTCGGGCCTGCGATTCGCAGCCCCGCCCCGATTCGGAAGCGAACCCACGATGTCGATCCGCCTGAGCCCGCCGACCGTCGCGTCCCTGCTGCTCCTGACAGGGTGGGGGCCGGCCCTGGCGCAGGGCGGCACGCCGGACACCGTGTCCCGCGAGGTCGACACCCAGGCCATCGTGGATGCCCTGTTCAAGGCCGGCGGCAACCAGCCGAACGTGCGGGCGAGCGGCGCCAAGGGCGTCTGCGTGAAGGGTACGTTCACCCCCTCGGCCGAGGCGCCGGGCCTGACCAAGGCGCCGCATTTCACCCGGGCATCGCCGGTCACCGCCCGGTTCTCCATGGGCGGCAGCAACCCGAAAGTGTCCGACAAGGCCAAGGCCGTGACGCGCGGCTTCTCCATGCGGATCGCGAACCCGGCCGGCGACATGGTGTTCGTGTTCATCTCCGCGCCGGTCTTCGGCACGAAGACCCCGCAGCAACTGCTCGACTTCGCCACGGTGCGGGCGCCGGGTCCCGACGGGAAGCCGGATGCGGACAAGATCAAGGCGTTCTCGGCGGCCAACCCGGAGACCACCCGGCAGGCCGCCTGGCTCAACGCCCGCCCCGTCCCGGCGAGCTATGCCGGCGTCGATTACTGGGGCGTCCACGCCTACACGCTCACCGACGCCAAGGGACGGGCCACGGTGGCCAAGCTGAAGACCGTGGCGGCGGCGGGCCAGCTCGGCCTGTCCGACGACGAGGCCAAGGCCAAGCCCGACGCCTTCTACGCCGACGAGATGAAGGAGCGCCTCGCGCAGGCGCCGGCCCGCTTCGACCTCGTGGCCGTCCTCGGCGAGGCCGGCGACCCGACGAACGACCCCACGGCGCAGTGGCCCGAGGAGAGCCGCAAGACGGTCACCCTCGGCACCCTGTCGATCACCGCCCTGGAGCCGGCGGCCACCTGCGATGCCGCCACCTTCGACCCCGTCGCCGACCTGCCCGAGGGCGTCGCCGGCCCGGCCGACGACCCGATGTTCGCCATCCGCTCGCCGGCCTACGCGATCTCGCTCTCGCGCCGCACGAACTGACCGACCCAGGCCGGGTCCGTTGAGGATTCGTTAACCTTGATCGGGCAATGTGCTTGCAAGCCGGTCGGAAACGACCGGACAGGGCCACGGAGCCCGGATGTGAGGTGACGCCGGATGTACGCGCACCCCATGCCCGGCCACCGTGGCCGTTTTTCGTTCCGCCGAGGCCCGCGCATCCCGCCGGCTTTGTGCGCCACCCGGCCTTGGCGTATCTCCCGACGACCTTGAGCCCCGGGAGCCGCGTTGGAACAGGCATTGCTGTCATGGATCGGCGGGCTCACCGCGATCCGGACCGAGGTTTTCTGGCTGCTCTGCGCCGGCCTGTCCGGTCTCCTCACCGTCCATGTCCTGCTGCGCAAGCGTGAGGTCGGGGCGGCGATCGGCTGGATCGGCCTCGTCTGGCTCTCGCCCCTGTTCGGGAGCGCGCTCTACGCCCTGTTCGGGATCAACCGGGTCACGCGCCGCGCGCGCAAGCTCGGCGTCCGGCCTTCCGAACCGCGCCGGGCGGAGGCCGGCGGGGCGCCGGCCTCGGGGCTGCCGGAACACCTCGCCCCCCTCGACCACGCGGTCCGGCGCATCACCGCGCTCCCGCTCCGGGCCGGCAACCGCATCGCGATCCTGCGCAACGGCGACGCGGTCTATCCCGCGATGCTGGCGGCGATCGCGGAGGCGCGGTCCTCCATCGCCCTCTCGAGCTACATCTTCCGCAAGGACACGACGGGACGCGCCTTCCTCGACGCCCTGGAGGCGGCCCATGCGCGCGGCGTCGCGGTGCGCGTCCTCGTGGACGGCATCGGCAGCGGCTACTTCTTCGCCACGGTCTACGGGGGCCTGCGGCGCCGGGGCGTGCCGGTGGGCCGCTTCATGCACTCGGTCCTGCCCTGGCGGATGCCCTTCCTGAACCTGCGCACGCACAAGAAGCTGCTCATCGTCGACGGGGCGCTCGCCTTTGCCGGGGGCATCAACATCGCGGACGAGAACCGGCTGGCGCTCGACCCGCCCGAGCCCGTGCGCGACGTGCATTTCCGGATCGAGGGCCCGGTGGTGGCGCAGCTCACGGCGGCCTTCGCCAGCGACTGGGCTTTCGTGACGGACGAGGAGATCGGAGGCGCGGACTGGTTCCCGTCCCTCGAATCCCGGGGCGACAGCCCGGCCCGGGTGGTCACCTCGGGGCCGGACGCGGACCTGCGCAAGATCGAGCTCGTGGTGCTCGAGGCGATCACCTGCGCGACCCGCAGCATCCGCCTGATGACGCCCTATTTCCTGCCCAGCGAGGTGCTGGTCAGCGCGCTCTCGCTGGCGGCCCTCCGGGGCCTGACGGTGGACGTCATCATCCCGATGGCGAGCGACCACGCGGTGGTCGACTGGGCGACGCGGGCGCATGTGGACCCGCTGCTCGCCAGCGACGTCCGGATCTGGCTCGACGACCCGCCCTTCGACCACGCCAAGCTCCTCGTGGTCGACGAGGTCTGGTGCTTCGTCGGCAGCGCGAACTGGGACACGCGCAGCTTCCGCCTGAACTTCGAACTCAACGTCGAGGTCTACGACGCCGGGCTCGCCGGGCGGCTCGACGCCTTCATGCGGGAGAAGATGCGCGTTCGGCTGACCCGCGAAACGTTGTCGCGGCGCGGGCTCCCCGTCCGGCTGCGCGACGCAGGCGTCCGATTACTGCTGCCATACCTGTAGGCTTCTCCTCCGCCTCGCGCCGTACGGCCTCCTGGCTGGGCGCCAGGTGCACGATGATCGGGCGGTGGTCCGAATCCCCGCGCGGCAGCACGCTGCGACCGTGGCAGGTCAGACCCCGCACGAGGCAGCGGTCGAGGCGCAGGGGCACCACCCGCGCCATGGCATGGGTGGGCAGGCGCGGGCCGACGTCGCGGAACCCGGGCAGCAGGGGCGGGCCGACGAGGTTGTAGTCGCCGATGACGGCGGCGCGGGCGGGCAGGCTCTGCTCGATGCGGCGCAACTGGCGCCGGTTGAGCACCTGCCCATGCGACAGGTGCACGTTGGCGACGCCGAAGGCGCCGAGATCGATCACCTGGCTCACCCGGTCGAACATCGCCCCCGAGGGCAGCTCGATCGCCTCCGGGGGGGCGGCGAAGGGGGTCGGGCTCCAGACCGCCAGCCCGTGGATGCGCCCGGGCATCTGCGCCCAGGCGTAGTGCCCGCCGACCTTGGCCTGGAGCGCCTCGATGTCCTTCGTGGCCTCCTGCATCAGCACGAGGTCGGGCTGCTCGCGCTCGATCAGCGCGGCGATGCCGGCGACGTTCGCGCCGACCCGGCGCAGCAGGTTCCAGCTGACGATCTTGCGGGTGCCGGGCCGGTCGTGGCCGGGGCGTCCGTGGGAGTTCTGGAGGGCATGGGCGGTCAGTCGCGCGAGGCGTCGATCGTTGAGCATCGTAACATAGGTGGGCAAGGGCCGGGGTTTGGGAAGCCCGTCCGCTGCGGGGGTGCCCTCACGCCTCCATCAGGGCGGACACGTGCGCGGCGGTGGATTCGGCCAGCCCCCGCAGGTCGTAGCCCCCCTCCAGCACGGAGACGATGCGCCCGCCGCAGGAGCGCTCGGCCACGTCCATCACCTGCCGCGTCGCCCAGCCGAAATCCTCCGCCTCCAGCATCAGGTTGGCGAGCGGGTCGCGCCAATGCGCGTCGAACCCGGCGGAGATGATGATGAGGTCCGGCCGGAACTCCGTGAGCCGGGGCAGGATGCGGGCGGTGAACGCCTCGCGGAAGCGCTCCCCGTCGGCGCCCGGCTTCAGGGGCGCGTTGACGATGGTGTCGTGGTCGCCGGATTCCGAGACCGCGCCGGTGCCGGGATAGAGCGGCATCTGGTGGGTGGAGCAGAACAGCACCGAGGGATCGGCCCAGAAGATGTCCTGGCTGCCGTTGCCGTGGTGCACGTCCCAATCCACGATCGCGACCCGCTCGGCCCCGTGCACGATCCGGGCGTGCCGGGCGGCGATGGCCGCGTTGTTGAACAGGCAGAACCCCATGGCGCGGGTGCGCTCGGCATGGTGGCCCGGCGGCCGCATGGCCGAGAAGGCGTTGCGGGCCTCGCCCCGCATCACCGCGTCGACGCCCTCGACGGCGGCCCCGACCCCGCGCAGCACGCAGTCGATGGTGCCGGGCGAGAGCACCGTGTCGGAATCGACGTGGACCAGACCCTCGGCGGGGGCCGCCGCGATCATCGCCCGGACCCATTCCTCCGGGTGCGCGAGCGCCACGGTCTCCAGGCTCGCGGGCTCCGGCGCCCGCCGGACCAGGGCCGCGAAGGCGTCCGTACCGAGCGCGTCCTTGACCGCCTGCATGCGCTCGGGCCGCTCCGGATGCCCGTGCGGCGTCCGGTGCCCCAGGGCGGCCTCGTGGCTGAACAGGATGGTCATGCGGCGCTCCCGGACGTCTTGGCTGTCCTGGTATACCAGATGGCGGGACACAGGCTAGGGGAGTGCTGCGCGCGGACTTTCGCCTCGATCCGACGATCGGCGTATACCCGGGCGAGACGGAATGGCCCGCTCCGGGCGCGCCCGGGATGGGGCGGCCTTCGTCCGGGCGCGCGGCGGCCGGACCTTCACGGTCGTGCGAAAGGAGACGCGATGACGGTTTCGAGCGAGGACGATCTCGCGGCCCTGAAGCGGATCGGGCGCATCGTCGCCAACACGCTGGAGGCGATGGGAAAAGCCATCGAGCCCGGCATGACGACCCGCGAACTCGATTGCGTCGGCCGGGCCTCCCTGGAGGCGGCCGGGGCCCGTCCGGCACCGGAGATGGCCTACGCCTTCCCTGGGGCGACCTGCATCAGCGTCAACGAGGAGATCGCGCACGGCATCCCGGGGGACCGGGCGATCCGGCCGGGCGATCTCGTCAACATCGACGTCTCGGCGGAGAAGGACGGCTACTTCTCCGATACCGGAGCGTCGTTCGCCGTGCCGCCGGTGACGCGCGCGGTGGAGCGGCTCTGCAAGGACGGGCGCCGGGCGATGTGGACGGGCCTGCGCCAGGTCGGGACCGGCCGGCCGTTCGCCGAGATCGGCCGGGCCATCGGCGCCTTCGCGGGCAAGAACGGCTACACCCTGGTGCGCAATCTCGCCAGCCACGGCGTCGGCCTCTCGCTGCACGAGGAGCCCACCGAGATCGCCACCTGGCCCGACGCCTCCGAGCGCCGGATCATGCGGGAGGGGCTGGTCTTCACCATCGAGCCCTTCCTGTCGCTGGGCGCCACCTTCGCGGAGGATGGCGACGACCCCTGGACCCTCTACGCCCGGCCGAGGGCCCTCACGGTCCAGTACGAGCACACCGTCGTCGCCACCCGCAACGGGCCGCTCGTCCTCAGCATGCCGGGATAGGGTCCGAATCTCAGGGCTTGAGCAGGAGCATCAGGCCGCAGAGTGCTGCGATCGGGATCGCGAGGCAGGCGAACGACCAGGCGGCGACGCCGAAGGCGCCCGCCAGGGCGCCCAGCGCGAAGGCCAGGACCGCCGGGAGCATCCGGCGCATCCGGAGGCGGGCCGCGCCGTCCGGCGCCACCGCGCCGCGCGCCCAGTCCACGAGGTCGATCACCGCCTGGGTGACGTTGACGGTCATCACCGTGGTGGCGGCCAGATGCGGCAGGCCGAGGCGGCCGATGGCGTTCTGCACGCCCATGGCGGCCACGCCCAGCATGCCCACCGACACCGCCGCCGCGCCGTCGGGCGAGCCCAGCGGCGCCAGGGCGAGGCCCGCGAGGCCGAAGCCGGCCAGCAGCAGGGTTTCGAGGGCGAGGAGCCAGCGCAGGGGCGCCACCCCGCGCCGCTCCAGGCCCAGGGCCAACAGGCGCGTTCCCGCCACCGCGAGGACGAAGGCCGGCAGGGCGAGGAGCTTGGCCACGACCCCGACCGAGGTCGAGACGAGTTCGGCGCCGATCAGGACGAAGTTGCCCGTGACATGCGCCGTGAACAGGCCGGCGAGCGCGATGAAGGCCGCCGCGTCCACGAAGCCCGCCACGAAGGCGAGGCCGATTCCGGCGGTCAGGTCCGTGTCGAAGGAAGCCGGTCCCGCGCCGCCCGTCGCCGGGCCTGGTGTCTGTGCCATCGCGTCCCTGCCTCGCGAATCATCCCCGACGTGCCGGGCTCTCTGGCCGAAAGCATCGGTGAGTGGAAGTGTTCGATGCCGGGGGATTGGCGAAAGCTTGCGGCTGTGGCCGATGGACATGAACCGTCGGCAAGCCCGCTCGTTGTGTTCTCATGACGAACGCTGAATCCCCCACCACCAGCGCTGCCCTCGCCGAGGCCCGCCACCGCGAACTCGCGATCGAGCATCTCCTGTTCGGTACGATCCGGCATCTCGCCCGCGAGAACCCGGAGCTTTTGACGAGCCTCGAGGCCAGCCTCGACCACCTCTGGGACAAGGGCGACGACGAGACACGGGACGACGCGGCGGTTCGCGACGTCGCCCGCCGCTTCCTCAAGAGCCTGCAGGCCGAGCGCTGAGGCAAGCGGGAACGGCCCCGACATCCGAGGGCGACCCGGAATTCGGTCGCTTCAGCATCCCAGGAGGTTTCCATGTCGGCATCCCTCGTTCGCAACACCTTCGCCGCGGCCCTTGTGCTCGGCCTGTCCGGCGCGGCCCTGGCCCGTGGCGGCGGCAGTGGCGGTGACGGCCTCTCGCCCTATGCCGCGCTCAGCGGCAACGACCGCTCGGCGGGGGTGAACAACGGCAACTACCGCGCCCCCGAACTCGACCCCTATCTCGGCGCCTACGAGGGTCGCTACGACCGTCCCGTACGCAACCGGTATCGCCCCAGCCGCCGGCCCGTCTACGGCTACCCCTACTGACCTCCGCTCGACCTCCGCGAGGCTCGGAATGCGCATGCGCTGGAACGGACGCGTCCCCGGTCAGCCGGGCCGGGCGGCATGAGCATCACCGAGACCCGCAACCTGCTGCTCCGGTCCCTCCCGGAGGCGGAGGTCGCGCACCTCCTTCCCCTGTTTACTCGCGTCGCGGTGGAGAAGGGGGAGCGCGTGATCGAAGCGGGGGGCGCGCTGGACTTCGCCTACTTTCCGGAAAGCGGCCTGTCCTCGAACATCGCCACGGCCTACGGCAACCGCCGGCTGGAGGTCGGCTGCTTCGGCTTCGAGGGGATGATCAGCACGGGCGTGTTCCTCGGTGCGCGCGAAGCCCCCCACGAGATCATCGTGGAAGTCGGCGGACCCTGGCTGCGTATCGAAGCCGGGCACCTGCGCGACGCCTTCGAGACCCTGCCGGGCTTGCGCGCGGTGCTGCTCCGCTACGCGCATTTCCTCATCATGACCCTGTCGCAGACGGCCCTCTCGAACGGAGCCTCCTCCATCGAGGAGCGCTTGGCGCGTTGGCTCCTGATGGCGCATGACCGCCTCGCGGGCGACGACCTGGCCCTGACCCACGACTTCCTGTCGCTGATGCTGGGAACGCAGCGCTCCGGCGTGACCCTGGCGATCCAGGCGCTGGAGGGCCAGGGCATGATCCGGGCGCGGCGCGGCCGGATCACGGTGCTCGACCGCGGCCTGCTCACAGACCATGCGGGCGGCAGCTACGGCTCGGCGGAAGCCGCCTACGAAGACCTCATCGGGCCATTTCGCAACCTCGCCCCGCCCGGCTCGGACGACGCGCCGCCGGCCGCCTCCGGAGCCCAGCCGGATTCGCATTCCGGCGGCGATCCTTTGGCGCGGATCTAGCGTTCACCCGGCATCGGCCGCGATTCCCGCGGCCGGGAGCCCGCCATGGACCCGACGCCCCTTTCCCCCCGCGACTTCTGCAGCCCCGCCATCCTGCTCTCGGGACCGGTCGACCACGAGATGTACCGCGACTTCCGGCGCCAGCTCGACGCGGCGGCCGAGCGCGATCTCGTGGTGGTGGAACTGACGACCCTGGGCGGCGACCCGGAGGTCGCCCGGATGATGGGGGAGGATATCCGCTTCGGCACGGACGTGGCGCCCGGGCGCCGCTTCGTCTTCCTCGGCAAGGCCGCGATCTACTCGGCCGGCACCACCTTCATGAGCTTCTTTTCTCGCCCCAACCGCTATCTCACCCGCGGCACGCGCCTGATGATCCACGAGCGCAAGCTCGCCAAGACGGTGCAGCTCAACGGCCCGCTGACCACCTGCATCGCCTCCGTGAAGGCGACCCTGCACGAGATCGAAAGCTCCATCGAGATCCAGAACGAGGGCTTCGCCAACCTCGTCCGGGGGTCGCGCGTGACCCTCGACGAGGTCCTGCGGCGAGCTCCGGAGAACTGGTACATCGAAGCCGGGCAGGCGCAGGAACTCGGCCTGATCGAGGGCGTGGTCTGAGGTCCCGTCGCCCCGCGGGTCAGGTCTGGGACTCCTGCTCGGGCTCGGCGCGCGGACCGCGCCGGTTCGAGGCCCGCTCGCCCGCCTCGATCCCGCATTTCTCCACATGGGCCACGCGGTTGACGACCTGGAGGTTCGGCGCTCCCCAGTAGCGGAGGAGCGTCGGCCAGGGCGCATCGCGGTGCTCGCGCCAGACCCGGTAGAGCGGCACCCGGTGGTCGACCTCGGCCGTCCGGAACAGGCGTTTGCCGGAGGCGGCGCAGCGGTGGCGCTGATGGGCTTTGAGCACCTTCACCTGGTCGCTGGGGGCCACCCACAGCTTCCAGGCGGTCACGCAGGCCGCGTGCCAGCGGGCGTTCTTGTTCGGGACGCCCGTGCCCCAGAGGTCCCGGTGCCAGCCGAAGCGGTAGACGGGCTGGCCGCAGATGCAGCAATGCCCCTTGCCGCGCGTATGCGCGGGTTCGCGGAAGGGCGAGGGCGGCAGCCGGAACGTGGCCGCGAGCCCCGAATCCTTGGCGGTGCCCAGGCGCCAGGTCCAGCCCTCGGGATGGCCCGAGCGGGTGGCGAGCGCGCGGGCGAGGCGGTCGGCGCGCATCAGGTGCATGCGCCAGTAGCTCTCCACCGCGAGGCGCGGCGTCGGGGGGATCAGCGGGCGCGCCAGGGCGTGCCGGAGGACGGCACCGGGAAAGATCGCCGGGAGCGCCCGCTCCAGGCGCCCGCGCGCCGCGACGTTGCGCGCGGCGCGCCACTCGGATGCGGCGCTCACGCCTCCACGAGCACCTGGCCGCCGGGTACCTGGCCGCCGGGTACCTGGTCGCCCGGCGCCGGGGCGGCGGGCGTCGGCGCGGGCCGGCCCGCCACCGCGTCGGCGAGGCGGTTGAGGCGCCGGCCGAGGTCCACCACCTCGTTCAGGGCGATGGACTTCTCGCCGTTCTTCACGGCGCGGGTGATGTCGCTGAGCTGCAGCTTGGAGATGCGGAGGAGTTCGGCGGCCAACTGGTCTCGGGTCATCAATGCCGATCGTGGGTTTTTGGAAACGATGGGGTTCCCCGGACCTAAACCGGAACGGTTACCGGGGCGTTGCGGCACGCCGTCCCGCCCCGTCCCGGGGGCGGCCGGATGCGCGGGTCCCGTGCCCCGCGCCGGAACGGCGAGAGGGCTGTACGCGCCTGTTGCTTTTGAAGGACCCGGGCTCAGTTGAGATGATGCCTGCCGCGCCAAGGAAAATGCGTGACGCTGCGGCATCACATCTCGACTACGTCTTCAAACTCCGGGTTTTGTCTTCACAGAGCCGTGAGGCGGATCTGGTTTGAAGCTCGCGTCGCGCGTAAGTTAGCACGGACGCGCGGGACCCGGGTCCTTCGTCCCGGTCCCCACGTCGTCCTTGCCCTGTCGGGCGCCCCTCCGGTTCGCCATCGTGTCGCTCCCGTCGATCACCTTCAGCACGGACAGGTTGTGCCCGGACCTCGCGTTCGGCGCCTATCACGACCTGTATGCCGCGGGCGCCGACGTGGCCCGTGTCGGGGGTCCTTTCCACGCGCGGGTGCAGGCCTATCGCTTCGACCGGATGATCCTGTTCGAGCGCAGCCTCAACGGCCTCGGGCACAGCCGGAACCCGACACGGGTGCGGCGGGACGCCTTCGACCACATCACCCTCCATCTCCTGATGGTCGGCGAGATGCTCGCCGGGCCGCCCGGCCATGAGCGCCGGATGCGACCGGGCGAGATCCTCGTCCTCGACAACAGCCTGCCGCAGCAGAGCCGCTCCTACGACGTCAACGTGATCTCCACGCCGGTGGCGCGGGACCTGATCGAGCCCCTGGTGCCGGACATCCGGGCCTTTCACGGAGCGATCCTGCCGGAATCCGTCGGCGGCCTCCTGGGCGATTTCCTGGTCTCCCTGACCCGGCGCTCGGCCATGCTCGATCCCGGCGTCGTCACCCGGTCGAGTTCCACCATCGGCATGCTGCTGGCGGCAGCCCTGCGGGGGCAGGATCCACCGGCCGAGGCGGTGGTCTGGGCCGGCACGCATGACTGGCCGGAAGAGGAGTCGCGCCGTCGCCAGGCCGAGGCCTTCATCGAGGCGCACCTGAGCGAGGCGGACCTGAACGCCGAGGTCATCGCGTCCGGCATCGCGGTCTCCCGCAGCCTCCTGTACCGCGCCTTCTCGGGGGATGGCGGCGTCGCCCGCTACCTGCGGCAGCGGCGCCTCGAACGCGTCCGCCAGGCCCTTCGACGCCAGGGTGAAACGCGCTCCGTCGCCACCCTGGCCTATGCCTACGGGTTCACCAGCGAGCAGCATTTCAACCGAAGCTTCCGGGATGCGTTCGGCTGCCCGCCGGGGCAATTCCGCGCCGGCCTGAACCGGCGCCGCAGCGAGGCACGGACCGATGGGGGTCCAAGGGCGATCCTGACCGAGTGGCTCTGCGAACTCTACTGATGCGCCCGCTCCACGCACGGATTCCGGGGTGACGACGCCGGACATGCGCGACCCAGTCCTGCGCGACCCAGCCCTGCGCGAACCGTCCGGCCCGGAGCGGACCGGCCTGTCGGCGCGTCTGTTGCCGCTGATGCTGCTCCTGACGGGCGCGCAGCTCTCGGCCGCCAGCGACCGCTTCCTCATCACCCTGGTGGCCGTGCCCGTGAAGCAGGCGCTGGCCTTGAGCGACGCGGAGCTCGGCCTCCTACTCGGTTCGGCCTTCGTGTTCCTCTATGCGCTGACGATGCCGTTCTTCGGCACCCTGGCGGATCGCGGGCACCAGCGCACCATCCTGCTCGCGAGCATCGCGGTCTGGACCCTGGCGACCCTCGGCTTCGGCCTGGCGGGATCCTTCGCCGCCCTGGTCCTCAGTCGCCTCGCGCTGGGCCTCGGACAGGCGGGCGTCGCCCCGGCCGCCTTCTCGCTCATTGCCCATCACGCCCCACGCGGGCGCCTGGCCTTCGCGGTTTCGCTGTTCACGGCCGCCGGGAGCCTGGGGCAATCCTTCGCCCTCCTGTCCGGTGGCGCGGTGCTCGCATGGCTGGTGTCGCGCGGCGGCGCCTGGTTCCCGGGCCTCGGGACGCTGCCCCCGTGGCGGGCGATCTTCGTCCTGGCCTGCCTGCCCAACCTCCTCCTCATCTTCGCCGCGGCCTCGGTCCGCCTGCCGCCGACACCACCCCTGGTCCGACCGGGCTTGCGCACCGCTTTCGCCTGGGTGATGCGCCGGCGCGGCATCTACCTGCCGCACGTCGCGGCCTCCACCGCCGCCGTCCTGATGGGCCGGACCCTGGCCGCCTGGGGGCCGACCTTCTACGTGCGCAGCCACGGCATGAGCCCGGCCGAATGCGGGATCACCCTCGGATTCCTGCTGCTGGTCGGCGGTCCGGTCGGTCACCTGAGCGGGGGACTGATCCTCGGCCGCATCGCCGCGCGTCACCGGCGTTCGGCGGCCTCGTGGATGCTCGCCCTCGCCCTGGTGCTCGCCCTGCCCATCGTCGCGGCCATGGCGACCGCCCAGGACCGGATACTCTCGCTCGCCGCCTTCACCCTGCTCATGGTCGTCCTCGGCTTCGCCTCGCCGGCGGCCCTGACCGGGGTGCAGTGGCTGACGCCGATCACCCTGCGGGGGCGCGTGAGCGCGCTCTTCATCGCCGCCGTGACCCTGGTGGCCTCCGGTACCGGCCCGGTGCTGCTCGGGCTCCTCGCCGACACCGTCTACGGCGCCGACCAGCTCGGGCGGGCCCTGATCACGCTGTTCCTGCTGGTGGGGGTGCCGGGTGCCTGGCTCGCGGTGCGGGCCGCCCGGGGCAGGCCCGCGCAGGCCCGGCCGTAGCCGGAATGATCGCCACCGGCCCGGTCCGGACTCGCCAGCGCCGAACCGGGACCCGCCTCCGCGGAACGTGCCCTAGCGCCGGAGGGCCTCCAGCCAGGACGAGACCGGATCGATCACTTCGGCGGCGACGGAGGAGGCCCAGGCCCGGGCCCGTTCGGTCAGCTCCCGGCGCGCGCCGCGATCGGCCGAGCGACCCTCCATCCGCATGGCGGCGGCCACGTACGCATCCTCGCCGGCCTGGCACTCGTCGAGGGCGCTGCGCTGCGAGGCGGCCCGGCTTTGGCTGGCGGGCTGGCGCTGGAACGCCTCCCGCACGCATCCGTGCCAGTCGCGCTCCAGGGACGCGAGGTCGCCGGTGGAGCGGGCCGGGGTTTGCGCGTCCGCGCGTGTCCCGGTGAGACTGATCGACAGGAGGGCACAGAGGACGATCTTGCGCATGACCCGAATATGGCCGATTCGGCGGGTTTGAGCTAGGAACAAAACAGCAACAACGCGAAACTTCGCACTTGGCTCGTGGCCGACGACGCCCCCGTCTTCCTGCCCCCGGGAGAGCGAGTCTGCCAACGAGGGCGACCCGGTGAGGCGGAATCGCCCGGGCATTATCCTGCCCGACGAGCACCATGACGGCGAGGACGGTGCGCCGGCACACGGCTACGAGGAGCCCCGCGTTTCTCTGTGCCTGATCCGGCTGCGCCGTCGAGGCCGTCGGGATTTCGCGTGCGGTGGGCCTTCGGACAGCGTCAGCGCAGGCCCCGCGCCGCCATTTCCTCGGGGGCCTGCGGCGCGGCGTCCTGACGGGCGATGAGCGCCTCGATGCCGACCGGTGAATACGCCCAGGCATCGGCTCCGACGTCGCAGGCCCGGCTGGTGTCGGGAAGGCAGGCGTGGGTGTGGCCGTAGAGGTGGCGCGTCTCGCGCCAGAAGCCCGGCCAGGACCGATGCGGGTAGTGCGAGAGGAAGAGCCGCCACGCGCGCCCCGTCTCGTCCTGCACCGTGATACGGGCGTTCTCCACGGGGGGATCGCTCCAGGGCAGGTCGAGCACGCGATTGGTGTCGTGGTTTCCGCGCACGAGGCGCTTGACGCCGTTGAGCCGGGCGAACACGGCCGCGCAATGCTCACGGCTGGCGCCGGCCGCGAAATCGCCGATGTGCCAGACCTCGTCCTCGACGGAGACGGTCGCGTTCCAGCGCGCGATCAGCGCCTCGTCATGCGCCTCGACCGAGCCGAAGATCCGACGCCGCCGCTCGACGAGGGGCGCGTCACCGAAATGCGTGTCGGCCGTGAAAAAGATCGCCATGCGTCCCGGATGGGATGCGCTCGCCAAGGAGCGGGGAAGGATTGGAGCGGGGAAGGATTGGAGCAGGGAAGGATTGGAGCAGGGAAGGACTGGAGCGGGGAAGGACTGGAGCGGGGAAGAACTCGGGCGGGGGAGGAGCCATGCCGTCCCGCGACATGCCGCTTCCCGAGATGGTGCCGCCTCTGGAGCCGGCAAGCCGACGCGATGTCGCTTCGCCACCCGGAGCGGTGCGCTGCCCTTGCGGCGCGCCGCCGCGTGCCGGAACTCCGCACCGGGGCGGTTCTTACCCTGGCATTCCCTTCAGATCCGTCGAGGTCATCCCATGCGATACGCATTGCTCGGACTTGGTGCGCTTGCGGCCACGTCCTTCGCCCCCGCGGCGTTTGCTCAGAGCAAGCCGCTGCCCCCTGCCTCCAGCGATGTCATGCCGCCCGTCGAACTCACGATCACGATGGACGGGGACAAGCCCGTCTGCGCGCCGGCCGAGTTGAAGCTTCCCGCCAACACCAACGTGGAACTTCACATCGCCAGCCAGGCGCCGGAGCCCGTCACCCTCACGGCGCCGGGCCAGTTCGAGAATGCCAACGTGCTGCATGCGGACGGCGACCTCGTCCACGTGGCGAGCGAGAAGGGCTACCTCGTCAAGCAGAACGGCAAGGGCGTGCTGCGCATCCGGACCCTGAAGGAAGGGCAGACGACCTACGCCTGCACGAGCAATCGGAATCGCAAGGCCCCGTTCGAGGGCAAGCTGGTGCTGACGGCCCCCGCCGGCTGAGGCCGCGATGCCCGTCCCCTCGGAGCGATGACGGGCGCTCGCCTCCCCCTCCGTCCGAGGGGGCGGCGAGCGCTGCGGATCTCAGCTCCGGCCGAGCTGCTTCAGCATGTCCTGGAGGAGCGTCAGGTGCTCCTTGATCTGCCCGCGCATCAGTTTCGTGACGTTCAGGTTCTCCCGGTCCTTGCCGGTCTTCAGGTAGGTTTCCTGGATCTCGAGCAACTGGTTGTGGCCCTCGATCTGCCCCTGCACGTAGTCGCGGTCGAAGGCAGCGCCTGCTTCGGCCTTCTGCAGCTTCTCGGCCATCGCCTTGCCCTTGGCATCGAGATTGGTCTGGACGACCTCGGCCGAAGGCGCCTTCACCTGGCCGCTCGCGGGGACGCTCTGGTCGCGCATGGACTTGAGCACGTCCGCGATGGTCTCCTGCTCGGCGACTTCCAGTTGCGCGAACTCCTTGACCTTCGGGTTCTGCGCTCTCTTCAAGGCGATCCGGCTGGTTTCGAGCGCCATGAGCCCGGCCGTCGTGGTGTCGGCGGCATGGCGGGCTTCGGCCTCTCCCATGATCGCGGCCTTGTTGCCCGTCTTCTCCGAGACGGTGCTCGGGGCGTTCTGGGCGATGGCGGGAAGGGTCGGCAGGGCGAAAGCGAGCGCGACGGCGCTGAGGGCAAGACGACGCATGGGTGTTTCCTCGAATGGGCGCTGGGTACGGGATCGCCGGACCGGCAAGGTTCGGGAACTCGGTCCAGGAGATCCTCACGACGCGCCAACCTGCCCCGATCGGGCGATGTTTCCTGCGAGGTGCGCGCAAGGGTTGAATGCGTCGGCATGGCGCATCGGCAGCGGGAGCGGCTGTCAGCGGCGCCCGTCTGAGGCAGCGAGATAGCTTTCACCCCCGGGCGGCCCGCATCGCCTCGGTCCCAAAGCCCGGTCCGGTCACCGCTCGAGGAGGCGGGCGGTCGGTGCCGGCAGCGCGGAGCGGGATGGTGGCGGGGCGCTCACAGATAGCATGCCCTGCCGCCCGGCATGATCACCTCGTTGTAGGGGTTCTCGTTGTAGCTCTTCCCCACACGCACCGGCCAGGGCATCGACGAGCTGAGCGAGAACACGTTGTTCGCCCCCGTGAAGAAGCGCACCACCTCGCTGCCGAAGAGGGGGGTGTAGGGCATCGAGATCTCGGCGAAGACGTAGCGCATGCCCGGCGTGTTGAACCCGGTCGGAATGGTGACGTCGCCGGCCAGGCCCAGGCTCCGGGCGGACGCGTTCGCGGTGGCATAGCTCGAGCAGACGCGGGGTTTCGTCACCGTTCCGGCGAGGTCCACGGCCAGCGCGCTGACCACGATCTTCACGGCCGTCCCGTTGAAGGGACCCAGGACGAGCTTCCCGCTCGCCACGATGTCGGCCATCGTCGCGGACCGGATGACATCGGTCGTGTCGCCCTGCGAGGTCAGGTCGGCGATGGTGCGGGCGAGGGATTCGACCTTGCGCTGGTTGTCCAGGGCCCGGCCGAATTCCAGGCATCCGACCAGGATCGCGAGCATGATGGGCAGCACGAGGGCGAATTCGATGGCCGAGGCGCCCGCGTCCGCGCGCGCGAACGCGCCAAAGCTGTGCGGCAAGCGTGGGGGGGACGACACGGTGCCGTCCGCTTCAGCAGGCGGAGCCGGATGAGACGTCATAGGGCTCGACCCGCATCACGTACGTCGACTGGATGAGCCTGGACCCGTCGCTGAAGGCCGACGCGCCGGCGTTCAGGAAGGTGAAGGCGACGGGGAATTTCAGGGCGGCCGTCACGGCCACGATCGCGCCCGGATTGGCACAGGTGTATTTCGTACCGAATCCGCTGATCCAGGTGCCGGTCCGCGTATCGAGGGCGGTGGGGACCGCGCCGCCCGCGAAGGAGGTGCTCACCGAGACGTCGAGCTTCAGGTTGTTGCAGTCGAACGCGACGCCGCGGCTGCAGATCTTGGTCCTGAGGTTGGTCAGAAGGGTGGAGGCGTCCTTCTGGGTCCGGGTGTCGCCCTGGAATGTCCCGGTGTAGAGCGTGCGCGCGCCCCTCTGCAGGGAATCCTCGAGGTTCTGGCCCACCCAGTAGACCAGGGAAATCTGGAGGATGGAGAGGAACAGCGTGATGAAGGGCAGGCTCACGAGGGCGAATTCCAGGGCCGCCGCGCCACCCTGATCGGCACGCAGGCGCCGCCAGCGGGCCGCGCACCTCCTCGCGATTGCGGATTCAGCGGTCATACGGCGGAATGCCTCGGATGAGACGGGTGACGGGCATGGAATGAGGACGGTTACTCGACGATTCTCAGTTTCTTGTCCGCGATCCGCTCCGGGATCGGGCAATTCACGACGAGCCGGATATCGTTGTAGTCCCGATCGCCCCCTGGTCTGTCCTCCCAGCCGTAATACATGAACTTCCCCTTCTCGCAGCTTCCGGTGGCGACCGAGGCCGTGGCGTTCGTACGATCGGCGATGATGCCGCCCGCCGATCGGGGTGTGCATTCCCGCTGGGTGTTGCAGATGATGGTTTCGAGTATGGGATACTTGACCACGTCGATGACTTCCCCGGTTCCCATGTTCGACCCTTTCATCTGGATCGTGTGCACGAGTGTGCTGTTGTCGATCTTCGTATCCGTGTAGTAATTATAGGTTTGCCGGCCGGTATCGTTCCAGTTGCTCGGGCTGGTTCGCTTGTCCCGGACGTTGCGCAGCAGGAAGCTGGGCGCTTCGCCCTCTTCGCAGGTGGGTGCGCTGCTCATATCGTACCGGGTGCCGGCATTGTCCGCGATCGGTGTCAGGCCGCGTCGGCCGAGGTCCGGCTCCCTCTGGCGCTTCGGATCCGAGGAATAGCAGTAGACGTAGATGCGGTTGTAATCGGCGGCATCGGGCGAGAGCTGCGTGAAGGTCGGTGGCGCCGTCTGATACTTTGGGGCAACGCGATTCACGGTCGTCACGGCGTCGACCTGCATCTCCTTCGCCATGCCCGGCAGCAGGTGCACGAACATCGTCTTCATCGTCGTCGATACGGTCACCCGATAGTTCGAGCCGTCGATCCAGGCTCCGTTGATCCTGTAGCCACCGGAAGAACTCTGATCGCCCAGATTCCGGACTAGTTGCGCGTTCGCCAGCCGGAAGGCCTCCAGGGCCGCGGCGGGCGTCTCGGCGTTCGCCACCAGCAACGCCGTCGAATCGGCGACGCTCGCTTCGGCGTTCCGGATCCGAATGGCGTTGCCGTAGTCGATCATGGCTCCCGCGGCCCCCAGGAGAACGGGCAGGCTGAGCGCGAAGAGGATGAAGATGTTTCCGTCCTCGCATCCTCGAAGGCGCCTCGCGTGCCGCATGGTCTGAACGGTCTCCCCTTCGGCCGCCGCCCTGCGCGTTGCCGACCCACGGACCCTCGGCAGTAGAAGGCTGGAGATCGTAAAAACTCCCTGAAGCACACGAGCGAAGATCGTTCTTTCTGACGTTCGGAAAAAGTTTCCGCTGTTCTACGGTCTAGTCATGTCGAAGATATCACGCGTGATTCGACAGCCGGTTAGTGGATCGCACGATCGTGATGACCTGCTTAATCGCATGAGGAGAACAGGGTTTAGGGAGTCCTGGCGTCGCGATAATCTTATCGGTGCGCGTGTATCCTGTCGTTTCCCGGCTGGATGATCCTGACGGAAACGAAGCCAGCCCGGGGGCCTCGTCGGCCGGCGGATGGCTGAGGCCACGCTGCGGCGCTCGGCATCGTCCCATCCGGCTTCGAGGGAACGAACGGCGGGCATCGGCAATCCCGGACGGATTTCTCGCGTCGACCACCTGGTGCGTCACATCTCCGTGGCAAAGATCGTGCAAGGGGCGCACGGAGTCGGCGGAATGACCCGTCCGGCCATTGTCCTTACCCGAGGCAACACCTTCGCCCGCCAGGAGCAATCCGAGGCGGGCTTTTTGTTCGGCGCCACCGCTGCGGGACGAACCCATCCGGCAGGCCGCTTCCCTGCCGAGCGCGACGATGAACACCCGCGCGAACCTCGGTCGGGCTCAGCCGTTGGTCCTCTGCGAGAAGACTTGCAAAAAACCGGCAACACAACAGGCGAGGAAACGATGGCTGAGAACAAGCAGGATCCGCTGGACGTCCCGATGGATCAGGTGATCACGCGGAATGGCAACCGCGATCCCGAGGGCTCCGCGCCGAAGGGCGAGGCCGGGCAGGCGGCGACGGCCCAGACCCCCCGGATCGAGGGCAGCCACACCCAGGAAACGGTCGATCCGTCTGAGCGGCTCCCCGAGGAGCCCGAGGAACAGAACGACCTCGCCTGACCCGATCCCCACAACGGGCCCGGCCCTCGTCGGGGTGCGCCGGGTTCTCGACGCTCCGGCCATATCGCCGAAGCCGCCGCCTAGGACGCCACGAGACGCATGGGCGGTCCGGCCCCGCGCGGTTTCGTGGCCGTCGCGGACCGCGTCTGGTTGCGTCCGCCCGCCTTGGCCTCGTAGAGGGCCGCGTCGGCGCGTTCGTAGAGTTCTCCCCCGGCGGTGCCTCCCACGCCGTCCTCGACAGCCAGTCCGATGCTCACCGTGACAGCACCCGCGCCGATGCCGGCCGTCGGCACCGCCAGCGTCGCCACGACCGCGTGCACCTTCCTGGCGATGCGGTGGGCTCCGTCGAGGTCGGTGTCGGGCAGCAGGATCACGAACTCCTCGCCGCCGACGCGGGCGACGAGGTCGTCCGGCCGGTGCACGCTGGCCGACAGGCAGCGCGCCAGGCAGCGGAGCACCTCGTCCCCGACCGAGTGACCGTACCGATCGTTGTAGCGCTTGAAGTGATCGGCATCGACGACGAGCAGGGACAGCGGTCTGTCCGTCCGCCGCGCGCCCTTCCGGGCTCGTTCGAACACCTCGTCGAACCGGCGCCGGTTCGGCAGCCCCGTCAAGGCATCCGTGAGCGACAGCTGGGCGAGTTCGGCTTGCATGGCGGCGCGGCGGCGGAGCTCGCGCCCGAACAGCAGCGACAGGGCGGCGGTGAGCCCACACAGGACCAGCACGACGACGCCGATGACGAGCGCCTTTGCACGCCATCCGCTCTCGATCGCGTCGACGGCGAGCGCCACGTTCAGGATCAGCGGAAGGTCGCCGACGCGTGCGAAGGTGTAGAGCCGCCTGATGCCGTCGCGGACGGAGGTCTCGACGAAGCTGCCGCTGCCTTCGCGTGCGAAACGGTCGAAGGTTCGAGAGCCGGCGATGTTCACGCCGATATCGGCTTCCAGGTAAGGGTGGCGCGTGATGCGGGTGCCGTCGCGCAGATAGAGGTTGATCGCGCCCTCGTTGCCGAGGCCGATCTGGTCGAAGAGGCGGCTGAAGAAGGTCAGCTTCAGGCTCCCGAGCACCAGCCCGCCGAAGGAGCCGTCGGGCTTGTCGATCCGCCGGGTGAAGGTCAGCATGCGCTCGCCCGTGAGGCGTGAGACGATCGGCCGTCCCACATGCAGGCCGAGATGCCGGTTGGCCTTGTGGGCCTGGAAGTAGTCGCGGTCGACGTAGTTGCCCTTGCGCGGCGGGAAGGCCGCGGCGTCGATGATCACGTCGCCGTTCTCGTCGAGGACGAACATGACGCCGAGGTCGCGCGCGGACGCCGCGCGGTCGAACAGAACGAGCTGGCGCATCTCCGGCTCGAGCTGCGCGAGGCCCGGGGCGCGGAGATTGTCCTGGACGGCCCGGAGCGAGAGGTCGACGATCTCGACGTTGCGGGCGATGTCGCGCTCGATGACCTGTAGCAGGTTCTTCGAGGTCTGCCCGGCCTTGTCCCAGGCATCCTGCCTCAGGTCGAGCAGCATCAGGCCGGAGACGGCGAGCATCCCGAGGGGCGCCAGCACGCCGAGGACGATCCATGTCCGGGCGGAGCGGAGCCGGCGCGCGAAGCGGTCCGGAAGGATCATGTCGGCAGGATCATGTCGGAAGGATCATGTTGGAAGGATCATGGGCGAGCGCTTCCTGCCTTCGTGGTGTCTCCTTGGTCCTTGGTGCCCCAAGAATTAAGAATGCGCTACGGCAGATGATGTTGGAAAACCGACAGTGATTCTATCCTTAATAAATCGTCATCGAACGCAACAGAGAATTCCTGGCATGATCTCTGACGGCATCGTTCTGCGTTTTTTCGATGCGCGTTCGTCAGAAAACTGACCAACAGCTTGGCAATTTGCTCGATCGTTGCCGTCTGGTATTTCGAGGCGCGAAGCATCGACTACAGGGATGCACGGATGTCGGTGTGACCGAGGCAGGCGCGCTTCGCCGGCTCCCGGTGGATCGATGCTGCCCCTGGGCCGCACCGCAGATCGGGGCGGACACGGTGCGGGCATGAGCCCGGGCAGCCTTTTCCCGCACCGGATGTCCGGCGGCTGCCGGTGCCCTCCGGGACGACGACTCCTGTGCGCGTCGGCGTCCGCGCCTTCGGCGGTCCGGACCTGCGCGCCTCGGCCCGACGATGCAGCCTTGCGGCAGGTCGACGCGTTGTCGGAGCAAATTCGACAGGCCAAACGTCCGCATGCCTTGCCGCAAGCCCGTCACCCTTTCGCTCAGTCCCGGGCGTCCAGCCGCCACCGGGCGGGCGCTCACCCCGGGGCGCGACGGCGACAGGAGCGCGGTCGTGCGCCCGGCGCCGCGCCCGCTCGACGCTCGCGTGCACGCCTTCGAGAGCCACCGCGACGTGCCGTCCTCGGCGGCCGAGGCTTGATCGCATGAGCGAGTCCCTGGCCTTCCTCGCCGGCGGCGGCGAGGCCGCCCGCATGATCCGCACGTGCGACTGGTCGGGTCATCCCCTCGGGGCTCCCGAGACCTGGCCCGAAGGCTTGCGCGTCGCCCTCAGCCTGGTGCTGAACTCGCCGGAATCGATGATCCTCGCCTGGGGGCCGGACCTCACGTTCTTCTTCAACGACGCCTACGTCCCGCTGCTCGGACCTCGCCTGCCCTGGGCCATGGGCGAGCGCTTCGACGTGGTCTGGGCCGATGCCTGGGACCAGGCGAGGCCCATCATCGACGATGCGTTCGCGGGGCGCAGCCGGCGCTTCGACGACCTGCCGTGGAAGCTCGCCACCGACCGGGGCGGCGCCGACACCTGGTTCACCTTCTCGTATTCGCGGGTGCTCGACGGCGCGGGGGGCGTGGCCGGGCTGTTCGTCTTCACCAACGAGACCACCGCGCGGGTGCTGGGCGACAAGGCGCTGCGCGAAAGCGAGGAGCACTTCCGGCAGACGGTGGAGCTCAACCCGCAGGTGCCCTGGACCTGCGATCCGCACGGCAACATCACCTCCTACTCGCACCGCTGGCTCGAACTCACGGGGCAGGCGCCCGGGGAGCCGGACGGCACCGGCTGGACCAAGGCGCTGCATCCCGACGACCTAGCGCCGACGGGGGCGGCCTTCTCGGCCGCGTTGTCCTCGGGCGGGCCGGTGGACGTGGATTACCGCATCCGCATCGCCGCCACGGGCGAGTACCGCTGGCAGCGGGCCCGCGCCTACCCGCGCCGGGATGAAGCCGGCGCGATCATCCGCTGGTACGGCGTCGTCGAGGACGTGCACGACCGCAAGCTCGCCGAGGCGAGCCTACGCGAGAGCGAGGCCGACCTGCGCCTCGTGGCCGATGCGCTCCCGCTGCTCGTCGGCTTCGTCGACCGGAGCCTGACCTACCGCTTCGTGAACCATGCCGCCCGCGTCTGGTTCGGACGCACGCCGGAGGAGGTGGCCGGCCGGCGGGTTCCCGACATCGTCGGCGAGGCCGGGTTCCGGGCGCGGCGGCCGAACATGGAGCGGGCGCTCGCCGGAACGGCGGTTCGCACGGATCTGCTGTGGCCCTGGCCGGACGGGCGCCGACGCATCGCCGACATCCGCTACGAACCGCGCCGGGATTCCCGGGGCGCGGTCGACGGCTTCTACGTCTTCGTCCAGGATGTGACCGGCCAGCGGGACGCCGAGGCCGGGTTGGCGGCCGAACGGGACCGCCTGTGGGAGCTCAGCGAGGACCTGCTCGTTCAGGCCGATTACGAGGGCCGCCTGCTCCGGGTCAGTCCGTCGTGGACGACGCTGCTGGGCCATACCGAGGAGACCCTGCTCGCCCGGCCGTATGCCGAACTCGTCCATCCGGACGATTTCCCGGTCGTCATGGAAGCCTTGCTCGCGATGCGGGCCAGCGACAAGCCGGTCCGCTTCGAGGACCGGCTCAGGGCCGCCGACGGGACCTGGCGCTGGGTCGCGTGGAAGCTGGCGCCCGAGCCCGGTGGCAGGCGCCTGACGGGGACCGGCCGCGACATCACCGCGGACAAGGATGCCGCCGAGCAGAGGGAACGCCTCGAAGCGCAATTGCGCCAGTCCCAGAAGATGGAGGCTGTGGGCCAGCTCACGGGCGGGCTCGCGCACGACTTCAACAACCTGCTCGCGGGCATCTCCGGTTCGCTGGAGCTGATGCAGACCCGTATCGGTCAGGGGCGGCTCAAGGACATCGATCGCTACATGTCGGCCGCCCAGGGGGCAGCGAAGCGCGCTGCCGCGCTGACCCATCGCCTGCTGGCGTTCTCGCGCCGCCAGACGCTCGACCCGAAGCCCACCGACGTGAACACGCTCGTGCGCGGCATGGAAGAGCTGATCCGGCGCACGGTCGGCCCCGCCGTCACGGTCGAGGTGGTCGGGGCCGCCGGGCTGTGGGCGGCCCTGGTCGACCCGCCGCAGCTCGAGAACGCGCTGCTGAATCTCTGCATCAACGCGCGCGACGCCATGCCGGATGGGGGCCGCATCACGATCGAGACCGCGAACGCCTGGCTCGACCGTTGGGCGGCGCGCAAGCACGACGTGCCCGAGGGGCAGTACCTCTCGCTCTGTGTCACCGATACCGGCACCGGTATGGGCCCCGACGTGCTCGCCAAGGTGTTCGACCCGTTCTTCACCACCAAGCCCATCGGCCAGGGGACCGGGCTCGGCCTGTCCATGATCTACGGCTTCGCCAAGCAGTCGGGGGGGCAGGTGCGGTTGTACTCGGAGGTGGGCGAGGGCACGACCGCCTGCATCTACCTGCCGCGCCATCACGGCCTGGTGACCGAGGACGACCCGCTGGGCGGTCTGACGGAAGCGCCGCGCGCCGAGCAGGGCGAGACGGTCCTCGTCGTCGACGACGAGCCCACCGTGCGGATGCTGGTGACCGAGGTGCTGGAGGATCTCGGCTATACCGCCATCGAGGCCGCCGACAGCGCCTCGGGGCTCAAGGTGCTGCAATCGGACGTCCGGATCGACCTGCTCGTCACGGATGTCGGGCTGCCGGGCGGGATGAACGGTCGCCAGATGGCGGACGCCGCCCGCGTGAACCGGCCCGACCTCAAGGTGCTCTTCATCACGGGCTACGCCGAGAACGCCGTCGTCGGCAACGGCCACCTCGAACCCGGCATGGCGGTGCTGACCAAGCCCTTCGTGGTGGAGACGCTGGGTGTGCGCATCCGCGAAATGATCGCGCAGGGCTGACGCATCCTCATGAGACAGCGGGGCCTGGCGCGGCAGCAGGGCCGGTCTCGGCCGTGACATCGTCGGCCCGGCCCGAGCGGTCCCGCCGCGACACCCACTGCCCACCCACGCAAGATACGTCTGCCGCCGCTCATGATTTGCGGTGGTCTCGAAGAGGGTCACGGCCGCCCCTTCGAGGAAGGGCTGATAGCATCGGACCCGATCACGGATTCGTGAGATCCTGCAGAATCCTAACCGAATAGGTCGTGTAGCTGCGGCGCTCCGGAGAGATGTTTCGATTTAACCGAATTTTTACTTCGCGCTTTGACGAAACGACAACAAGTAACTGATACGCGGCAAGCATGCTGCTTACGCTCGTCACGCTTCTCGAATCTCAGGCGGTCAGTTTCGTTCTGGCGGCAGCCACGATCTGTACGGTCAGCGCGTGGCTGATGGTCCACCTGATCCGGAAGGCGGAAGACAGATCCGGGAAGCGACGCATCGGATGGCTCATCGCCGTGGCCGTGGTTGCCGGTGTCGGGGTTTGGACCACGCATTTCATGGCCATGCTCGGGTACCGCACGGACATCGTCCTGAGCTACAGCTTCGGCAGGACGCTGGCCTCCGCCCTGATCGCCGTGGTGGCCGTCGGCCTACCCTTCGCTCTTTCCGCGATGCCGGCCCGCAGATCGTTGCGGGCGCTGCTCGGTGCGGGGTCCGGGTTCGGCATCGGCGCGATGCACATCACCGGCATGTCCGCCCTGGAAGGCTGCGTGCAGGATCAGTCCGCGCTCGCCAACGCCTTCGCGTGCCTCGTGGGCACGACGGTCATGGGGATCGTGCGGGGTCTGCCGCCGCAGCGGCATCCGTACGCCGTGGCCTGTCCGCTGATCGTGCTCGCGGTCTGCGGCACGCACTTCACCTCGTTGGCCGGAACCAGCATCGAGGGCCAGCACGCGGGTGCGCTCGTGCCGAACATCCAGGTGGCGCTGAGTCTCCTGACGGCGGGAGGCACCGCGATCCTCATCGTCGGGGCCTTCATCGCCTTGGCCGCGACGGGCCGGTTCGAGGCCCAGGAAAAAGCGCATCTGAACGTGCTCGCCACGGCGCTGCAGAGCATGTCGAACGGCATTCTGAAAATCGCGTCCGACGGGACCATCGAGCTCTACAACCAGCGCCTGTGCACCATGCTCGGGCTGTCTCCGGACGAGCTCTCGGTGGGCATGCGCCTGGAGCGTTTCCTGGCCATGACGGGCAAGGCGAACGGATGGAGCGTCGACCGCACCGCCAACGTGGTGCGCAACCACTGGCTCTGGATGGAGAAGCGTACCGAGACGCGGGTCGAACATCAGTTCGACGACGGCCGCATCCTGATGATCGCCTGCCAGCCGATGACGGACGGCGCCGTCCTGACCTACGATGACGTGACCCGGGACCGGCGCGCCCAGGAGGAAATCTCGCACCTGGCCTATCACGACCCGCTCACCGGGCTTCCCAATCGGCGCGCGCTCAGCGAGCGCCTGCTGACCGATCATCGCGGCGGCATCCCCTCGACCCTCCTCCTGATCGACCTCGATCGGTTCAAGGCCGTCAACGACACCTTCGGGCATTTCACGGGCGACCAGCTTCTCGTCGCCGTCGCCGACCGGCTCCGCCGGTTCTCCGACGAGGGCTTCGTCGCACGCCAGGGCGGTGACGAGTTCGCGATCCTCACGCCGGGCGACGCGACCTCCGGCCGGGATCTCGCCGAGCGGATCGTCACCGAGATCGATCGGCCCTATGCCTTGGACAGCGTGACCGTCGTCATCGGCTGCAGCATCGGGATCTGCGACTTTACGGACAGCAGCAGTCTCGACGACCTGATGCAACGCACCGACATCGCGCTCTACGAAGCCAAGCGGCGCGGTCGCGGGCAGGCGGTGCGCTACCAGCCCGGCATGATGGAGGCCATCGCCGAGCGCGGCCATCTCGAGAACGATCTGCGCGGCGCCTTGGCCCATCGGCAATTTCACCTCGTCTACCAGCCCATCATGTCGCTGACGGACGATCAGGTCGTGTCCTACGAAGCGTTGATCCGCTGGACGCATCCCCTGCGGGGACTCGTGTCGCCGGCCGACTTCATACCGCTCGCCGAGGAGAACGGCCTGATCGTTTCGATCGGAAAATGGGTCCTCGAGGAGGCTTGCCGCGAAGCGGCGCGATGGCCGCCGAGCCACCATCTCGCGGTGAACGTGTCGGCGGTCCAGCTGCGATCCCCCCTGCTGCTGACGCATGTCGCGCAGGCCCTCTCGGAGAGCGGCTTTCCAGCGCATCGCCTGGAACTCGAACTGACGGAGACGGCCCTGGTCGAGGACGGGCGCCAGATCGCCCACACCCTGACGGCGCTGCGCAGCCTCGGCATCAAGATCGCCATGGACGATTTCGGAACCGGCTATTCGTCCCTGGCCCATTTGCGGGATCTCCCGCTCGACCGCATCAAGATCGACCGGAGCTTCGTGGCCGCGGCGCTGCACGACAAGCAGTCCCTCGCGGTGATCAAGGCCGTGACGCAGATGGGCCGGGACATGGACATTCCGACCCTGGCGGAGGGTGTGGAGAGCCTGGAGCAGCTCAACCTCCTGCGGGACATCGGGTGCGACGCGGTCCAGGGGTACCTGATCGGCCGGCCCGCCCCACCGGCGCAGGGCAACCCGTCGGACGGGATCGAACTGGCGGCCTAAGGTGCTCTTTTCCGACGTGCGCTCCTTTGCCGAAGCGCGTGCCGGTTGGGCGTGCGGGACGCGCGTCGAAACGAAGCCTGGACCTGCTTCCCGTCGGGGCGGTTCGCGAATCGACGGTCCGGATGCCGGTGGACACCGATGGCGGGAGTTTCGATGCGGGATAGGAAAAAATGGTGCCGGTTGCGGGACTTGAACTCGCGACCTACCGCTTACAAGGCGGTTGCTCTACCAGCTGAGCTAAACCGGCGCAGGGTGATGCGCTAGCAGCGCCGTCCGTCCGGCGCAAGTCCGCCGGTCCCGGCTCGCCGTTGCGTCGCGCCGACCCCACCCTACGGCCGGGCGCGTCGCGGTTCGGTGGGCCTCGCGACGGGTCGGGCGCCTCGCGATTCCGGATCACGCCACCCGGCGCGTGTCGGCGAAGGTGCGTCCGTCGTCGAATCGGTAGCTGATCGATTCGGTCAGGCGGCCGCTCGCCCGGACCTGGATCGCCCTTGGGCGGGTGAGGGCATGCCGCTGGTCCACGGCGTCCGCGACGGTCATCGGGGCATCGCGCCCGCCCCCGAGTTGCCGCCACCACTGCACCGCCTTCTCGCGGGGATAGCCGGCCTGCTCCAGCGCGACGACGATGCGGTGGGTGCGGTGGTCCGTGAGCAGAAAGACGACCTCGAGGTCGTCGGGCTGGCCCGGGCGCGCCCGGGACGCGAAGCGCCAATCCACCACCTCCTGCCAGGTCGGGAGCGCGCCGGAGAGGATGGAATGCGCATCGTCCGCCGTGGCCTCGTGGCTCGGGCCGTCCTCGCTGTCCGGTTCGACCCAGCAGGCCTCGCAGGTGCTGGCGTTGAGGGCGATCAGGGCGCCGCAGCCGGGGCAGGGCTTGGCGCGGATCTCGCCCTCGCGGCCCCGGATCGCGGCGGCGCTGTGGCTGGTGACGATGTCGACGGGGCCGTGCATCCGCACCAGGCCCGCATAATCGAGGATGAGCGCATCGGTCTTGCCGGCCGCGCGGCGCAGGGCCCGGCCCACCTGCTGGACGTAGAGGCCGGTGCTCTGGGTCGGCCGCAGCAGGGCGACGAGGTCGACTTCGGGCACGTTGAACCCGGTGGAGAGCACGCCGACCGAGGTCAGGCAGCGCACCCGGCCTTCGCGGAACGCCCGGACGATGCGGTCGCGCGCGCGCTTCGGCGTCTCGCCCGAGAGGGTCTCGCAGGGATAGCCCTCGGCCCGGATCGCGTCGCGCACGGCCTCGGCATGGGCGACACCGGCGCAGAAGGCGAGCCAGGCGCGGCGTCCATGCCCGTAGCCCACCATCTCCTCCACCGCCGCGCGGGTGATCCAGTCCTGGTTGACGGCGGCTTCGAGGGCGCTCGGGATGTAGTCGCCGCCGCGCTTCGGCACCTGGCTGACATCGAGGGCGGTCCGCGTGGCCTTGGAGATCAGCGGCGCGAGGTAACCCTGGTGGATCAGGTCGCCGACATTGGCCTCGTGGACGATGCGCTCGAACAGGCGGCCGGCGCCCTCGTCGAGGCGGCCGCTGTCCAGGCGATAGGGCGTCGCGGTGAGGCCGACCACGCGCAGGGCCGGGCGGGCCTGCCTGAGGGCGGCGAGGAACCGGCCGTAGCGGGTCTCGGCATCGCGCGGGATCAGGTGCGCCTCGTCCACCACGACGAGGTCGAAGGGCTCGAGCGCCTGCGTCCGGTTCCAGATCGACTGGATGCCGCAGAACAGAACCTGCGCGCCCGCGTCCCGCCGGCCGAGCCCGGCGGAGTAGATGCCGGCCGGTGCCTCCGGCCAGAGGGCGAGGAGTTCCCGGTGATTCTGCGCGATCAGCTCACGGGTATGGGTCACCACGACGACGCGGTAGCCCGGGGATTCCTCCAGGAGCTCGCGCACGAGGGCCGCGATGACGAGGGACTTGCCCGCCCCGGTCGGCAGGACGATGAGGCTGGCGCCGTCACCCCGGGCCCAGGCGGCACGGAGCGCGTCGAGGCTGGCACGCTGGTAGGAGCGGAGTTCCATCGGCGGGGCTTCTAGCGCCGGTGCCGCCCCGTGTCCGTGTCCAATCTGCCGCGCCCCGGACGGCTCTGGACGCGAGAACGCCCCACGCGCCGGATCGGCCCGCGAGGCGTTCGTGAGTCTGACGGGTTCGGCGCGCGACCGGAAGCCCGGGCGCGCCGCCGATCACCGGATCAGCAATTGTCGGCGCCGTCGCCCTTCACGACCTGACCCTCGGCAGGCTTCTTCTCGCCGGGGGCGGGCTGGGTGTTGGCGCCGACGTTGTTCATCGCGCCGACGGTGCCGGGCGACTCGGCCTTGGCGCCGGGCGTCACGTTCGTGGTCGAGCCGCCATCCACCTTCGAGGACTTCTCCATCGAGGCGGACTTGTCCTTCATCGAGCTGGTGGTGCCGGTCGCGCAGGGAGCCGCGAAGGCCGAGGTGGCGGTCAGCATCAGGGCGGCGGTGGCGAGGGCAAGATTCCGAGCGGTCATGTTTCCTCCAAGATTAATTCTTCTGGAGCCTAACCCCGTACCCTGCCACTCGTTCCGTCCTTTGATAGGCAAATGTGGCATCATAAATCCGGCGGAGAACGCCCCGCCGAATTCTGAATACGTCCGAAAACCGCGATCAGGCGGTCGCCAGGGCCGCCGCCATCTTCTGCGCGAAGGCGACGGGGTCGCGCGGGGTATCGCCGTCCTGGACGCGTGCGAGGTCGAGGAGCGTGCCGGCGGCGTCGGCGATGTCGTCCTGGGCCTCCACCCGGGCGCTCAGCGCCCGGATCAGCGGATGGCGCGGGTTGATCTCCAGCACCGGCATGCCGCCGCCGCCGCGTCCCGCCCGGCGGAGCAGGCGCTGCATCTGCAGGTCCGGGCCCTGCCCGGAGGCCGAGAGCACCACGGCGCTCTCCACGAGGCGGTCCGTGGCGCGCACGTCCGACACGTCCGACCCGAGCGCCGCCTTGAGGGCACCGACCAGGGCGTCGACCGGAGCCGGTCCCTCCTCGCCCTCGGGCGTCTCGCCCGCGAACTTCGAAAGATCGACCGCGCCTTGCGTCACCGAGCGCAGGGGCTTGTCCTCGAAGCGGGCCAGGGCTTCCGGCCAGAACGCGTCCACGTGGTCGGAGAGCAGGAGCACTTCGACGCCGCGAGCCCGGAAACCTTCGAGCTGGGGCGAGCGCTTCAGGGCATCGGCATCGTCCGCCACGAGGTAATAGATCGCCTCCTGGCCGTCCTTCATGCGCGCGACGTAGTCCGGCAGCGAGGTCCAGCCCTCCACGGCCGAGGACTGGAAGCGCAGGAGCGGAGCGATCTCGGCCCGGCGCTCATGGTCCTCGTAGATGCCCTCCTTGAGGACGGGGCCGAAATTCTCCCAGAACGGCCGGTAGCCCTCGGCGTCCTTGGCCCGGTTGGTGAGTTCGGTCAGCACCCGGCCGGTGACCGCGCGGCGGATCTTCGTCAGGACCGGGGTCGCCTGCAGCATCTCGCGCGAGACGTTGAGGGGCAGGTCCTCGGTGTCGACCACGCCCTGGACGAAGCGCAGCCAGGAGGGGAGGAGTTCCGCCTCGTCGGTGATGAACATCCGGCGTACGTGCAGGCGCACCTTGCTCCCGCGCTCGCCCTCCACCGCCTGGAACGGCTTCATGCCGGGCACGAACAGCAGGGCCGAGAATTCGAGGGCGCCTTCCGCACGCCAGTGCAGGGTCGCCCAGGGCTCGTCGAAGTTCATGCCGACGTGGCGGTAGAACTCGGTGTACTGCTCGGGGGTGACCTCGGATTTCGGCTTGCGCCACAGGGCCGTGCCCTGATTGGCGTTCTCCTCGTTGCCATCCTCGCCCTGGATCGCGATCGGCACCGTGATGTGGTCGGCCCATTTGCGCACGACGTGGTCGAGGCGGTAGCTCTCCAGGTACTCGTCGGCATCCGCCTTGAGGTGCAGGACGATGTCGGTGCCGGGCTCCGCGCGGGTGGCGGGCTCCAGGGTGTAGCTGCCCTGGCCCTCGGACGCCCAGGTCCAGGCCTCCTCGGAGCCGGCGCGGCGCGAGGTGACGGTGACCCGGTCGGCGACCATGAAGGCCGAGTAGAAGCCGACGCCGAACTGGCCGATCAGGCTCGGCTTGTCCTCGGGCTTGGCATCGCTGAGGCTCTGGCTGAAGGCGCGGGTGCCCGAGCGCGCGATGGTGCCGAGGTTCTGGGCCAGTTCCGCCTTGGTCATGCCGATGCCGGCATCCGACAGCGTCAGGGTCCGGGCTGCCTTGTCGGGCACGATGCGGACCCGGGCGTCGGCGGGCAGCGCGGAGGCCTGATCGGTCAGCGCCTCGAAGCGGCGGCGGTCCATGGCGTCGGCGGCGTTGGCCACCAGTTCGCGCAGGAAGATCTCACGGTCGGAATAGAGCGCGTGGACCACGAGGTCCAACAGGCGCCCGACCTCGGCACCGAACTCGTGCCGCTCCACGGTGTCGCTCAAGGGATCGCCTCCGGGTGTCGAAAAGGATGATGTCCGGGCGCGATATGCCTCTGCGGTTTCAGGAATTCAATGGCGGCCAAGGTCGGTGCTCCACCGCGGCGGCGGGGGCTCCCGCCGGGCTCGGCGGAACCGATCGCCCCACCGTGTGCAACCTTGGGACGTCTCGAACGTCACCGTGACTTCACAGCACCGCGACAGGAGACGCGCCAAATGGAACCGATGAAGCCGATGAAGCCCATGGAACCGATGAAGCCCATGGAGCCGATGAAGGGCGCCGAGCCGTGGTGGCCGCAGGAACTCGGCCAGCCGTCCACCAGCGGCGGCCAGAACGGCCTGCGCTACGCCTTCTTCCCCGACAAGCAGCGCCTGCTGGTCGAGACCGATGGCAAGCTCACCACCTACGACAGCGGTGACCACCGGATCGGCGGCGTCTCGCAGTCCAACGGACGGGCACCGACCTTCACCAGCCAGAACGGCGACGTGAACGTGAACGACCTCAAGGTCGTCGACTGAAGCCGTGACTCCGGACCGGACCGGCGCCGGCCCGGACCCTTTCGCGTGTCACGCCACGGCGCGGGACACGCCCTTCGCCCCGGAGGACCACTGCTCGATTATGGCGGGCACGTCGCGCGCGGGGCCGGGCTTGGCGAAGTAGTAGCCCTGTCCCTCGTCGCAGCCCTCGCAGCGCAGCCGGTCGAACTGGGCCTCGGTCTCGATCCCCTCGCCGGTGGTCCGCATCCCCAGGCTGAGTCCGAGGCCGATCACCGCGCGCACGATCAGCCCGGAATCGCTCTTGTTCGTGATGTCGCGCACGAAGGACTGGTCGATCTTGATCTTGTCGAACGGGAAGCTGCGCAGGTAGCTCAGGGAGGAGTAGCCGGTTCCGAAATCGTCCATGGCGATGCGCACACCCAGGCGGCGCAGGGCATAGAGGGTCGCGAGCGTCGCGAGGTTGTCCTTCAGGAGCACCGATTCGGTGATCTCCAGTTCCAGGCGGCCGGGCGGCAGACGGCTCTTGGACAGGGCCTCGCGCACCGCCTCGACCACGACCTCGTCGCGGAACTGCACCGCCGAGACGTTCACCGCCACCTTGATGCCGTCGGGCCAGCGCATCGCCTCGGTGCAGGCGGTGGTGAGGCACCAGGCGCCCAGCGGCACGATGAGGCCGATCTCCTCGGCGACCGAGATGAACTCGCCGGGCGGCACGAGTCCGCGGACCGGATGACGCCAGCGCACCAGGGCCTCGAACCCGCCGATCCGCTGGGTGCGGAAATCGTAGATCGGCTGATAGTGCAGCTCGAACTCCCCGCGCCCGAGGGCCTCGCGCAGGTCGAGTTCGAGGGCGCGCCGCGCCTGGAGGCTGATGTCCATCTCCACTTCGAAGAAGCGCCAGGTGCCGCGTCCGTCCGCCTTGGCACGGTAGAGGGCGACGTCGGCGTTCTTGAGGAGCTTGTCGCAGGCGGTGCCGTCGCCCGGGGCCAGGCAGATGCCGATGCTGACGCCCACGCTGGCGCGGTGGCCGTCGAGGTCGTAGGGGGCGCTGACCACCTCGATGACGCGGCGCGCGAGCACGGCGGCATCCTGCGGCCGCTCGGTGTCCGACAGGATGATGGCGAACTCGTCTCCGCCGAGGCGCGCGACGGTGTCGACCTCGCGCACGCAGGCCCGCAGCCGGTCGGCCACGGCACGCAGGAGCACGTCGCCGACCGGGTGGCCGAGGGTGTCGTTGACTTCCTTGAAGCGGTCGAGGTCGAGGCACAGCACCGAGAACGGGTTGCCGCGGCCGAGATGGGCGACCGCCTCCTCGATGCGCTCGCCGAACATCGCCCGGTTCGGCAGGCCGGTGAGGACGTCGTGGCGGGCCATGAAGGCGATGCGGGCGTCGGCCTCCCGCTGCTCGGTCACGTCCTCGAAGGTCGCCACGAGGCCGCCGCCGCGCACGGCCTTGTGCGAGACCGCCACAACGCGGCCGTCGCTGAGGTGGAGGAAATCGGTGTTCGATGCGCGCCCGGCCGACGTCTCGGCGAGCGCCAGGGCGAAGGCGTCGGGGTGCGGGTCGTCCCTTCCGCCAGAACCCAGGGCCGTGACCGCCCGATAGGACAGGCCCAGGGGCAGATCCTCGGGCGTCAGGTCGAAGATCTCGCAGTAGCGGCGGTTGACCACGGTGAGGCGGCCGGCGGCGTCGAACAGGCACAGACCCTGGGACATGTTGTCGAGGGCGGTGTCGAGGCGCAGGTTGGTCGATTGCAGGGTGGCTTCCTGCTCCTTGAGCAGGGTGATGTCGCTGCAGACCGCGATGAAGCCGCCGCTGCGCGTTGCGCTTCGGCTGATCCGCAGCCAGCGGCCGTCCGCGAGGCGCAACTCGCTGTGCTCGTCGGCGGCATTGAGGAGGGCCCGGGCCAGGCTGCCGGGCCCCGTGCCGTCCCGGGGGGCGAGGTCCGCGATGGCGCTGCCGGGCGGCAAGGTCCCGGCGGCAAATCCGAGATAGTCGTCCGCCTGCCTGTTGGTGAGCGTGATGCGGCCGGTCTCGTCGACCACGACGATGCCCTCGCGCGAGGTTTCGAGGGCATCGGCGAGCCGGTCCTCCGCCGAGATCCGCTGCGCGACCTCCCGCTCCATGGCCTGGCGGATGTTGTCGCGCATGACGCCCATGGCCGCGAGCAGCGTGCCGACCTCGTCGGCGCCCCCCGCCGGCATGGTCCCGCTGAGGTCGCCCGCCGCGATGCGCGAGGCCGCCTGCGAGGCATCGGCCAGCGGACCCATGATGCGGCGTGAGAGATAGAACGCCACCGTGCCCGAGAGAAGTACGGCGATCAGCGTGCCGAACAGGTTGATCCGCGTCTCGCGGGCGACGATGGCGCGCGCCTGCTGGCGATAGATGAAGCCGTCGCCGGCCGTGTAGTTGATGAACAGGTCGAAGTTTTCCTCGGCGGCGGCGGCATGCCGGTCGAGCTCCGCGTAGGCCGCCTGGCCCCGGTCCCGTTCGGAGAGCTTGGCGCGGGCGCCGGTCCAGGCGGAGACCGCCTGTTCGGCGGCCCGGGCCGCGCCGGTGGCCCGGTCGGACTGGGCCCGCGCGACGGCGATCTCCAGGTCCTCCGCAAGCAGGCGTTGGAGGCTGACGAGCCGCTCGTCGAGGGCGGCCCGGGCGACCGGATCGGTGATCACCCAGCGACGCGCCTCCACGGACCGCATCCCGGCAAAGTCGGTGGCGGCGGCGCGCGCGTAGTTGATCGACATCAGCGAGCGGTCGAAGGTCTGGCTCACCAATTCGTCCGCGCGGCGGATGCTCGAGGCCGCCGACAGGCCGAGGACGCCCGTGATCGCGCTCATCACCAGGAACGCGATCACGATCCGACCGCGGATCGTGCCGACCAGCGCGCCGATGGTGTCCGTCACGCGCCGAGGGCGCTCCCGGGACGGTGTCACCGGCGCTTCGCGAGATGTCATCAATGCGGTCCCATCCAACGATGAGGCTCAGGATGACGCGAAGATGTTAAGGTCGTCTTGAAGCATGGCCCCGGCATTCGGGCCTTTAACTCATACTTCACCGGCTTGTGAAAGGCTGGCAGGGCTGAGAAATGTACAGAAACCGAAGCCGAATCTCGTGTCGGGACCGAAGCATCGCGGCAGGAACGGACAACGTATGCGACGTATTTCCCTTTTTTGTCTTGCCTTCGGCGCGGTGGGCGCCGCGACGGGCGGGCTCGCCCTGGCAGCGATCGGCGCGCCGACCCTGCACGTCTCCCAGAAGGGGCGCGCGTTCCAGCCGAACGCCGTCATCCTGCAGCGCGGTGCCAGCGTCGAGATCGTCAACGACGACGGCGACCTCCTGCACCACGTCTACATTGATTCCCCGAATTTCAGCTTCGATTCCGGGGATTTGAAGCCCGGAAGCAAGACCCTGGTGGCCTTCACGGAGGGGGGGACCTTCGCGGTCCTGTGCGGAATCCACCCCAAGATGAAGCTCACCGTCCGCGTCGAAGGGCGCTGATCCTCCCCGACGCGGTGCCGGCTCTCCCGGGACGGGGGAGCCCCGCGTTCAGAGCACGCTCGATCCCTGAAGCAGGGCGTGAGCGCCGTAGTACAGCCCGATGAAGCCCGCGAGCGCGGCCCCGTACCCGACGGGAGTCAACGCCAGGTTGCGCAGGCGGTAGGGCGCCGACGCGTTGTCGGCCGCGATCGCCACCATGGCCACGATGATCGGGGCATGGCCGATGGCGTCGATCTTGCCGAATTCGAAGATGGCCGAGACGAAGGTGGCGGCGAGCAGGATCGCGGAGACGCGGCGGACCAGGGGCGTGCAGACCAGCGCGAAGGCGAGGGCGAACTCGACGACGCCGGCCGCCTTCATGAAGTACTCGCCGGTGAACCCGAGGGTCATCGCCGGGTGTTCGATGAAGAGCGGGAAGGACCATTGCGGGTAGGCCCACTTCTCCACGGAGGCCCACATCAGGGTGATGGCGGCCGTGTAGCGCACGACGTCGAGGGGGCGGATCCCGCCGGGGAACTGCCGGCCGAGGCCCGTGAGCGCGATATAGGCCGCGACGCCGAGGAAGACCGGGTAGTCCGCGAGGTGGAAGGCGCCGTAATCGTGGATCGCGGTGGCGAAGAGAACCACGATGCCGAGCGCCGAGAAGGGCATCGTCCGGCGCCACAGGAAGCCCGTGGCGATGGCGAGTTGGAACCACGGAATGGCGGCGTTGGCCGTCTTCAGCTCCGGCGTCAGGATGACCCCGCCCAGGGTCCAGAGCGCCACGAAGAAGCCGCCGCAGACCGCGCGGAACAGGAGTTCCGTGTTGTCGCGCGCCCAGGCCGTCGTCCGGTCGAGGGAGCGGATCAGCGCGGCCCCCAGCACCGTTCCCTCCAGCAGGCCTCCCACGATCAGGGCCAGCAGGGACAGGCCGACGAGCTGCTCGAAATCCGCGCAGAGGACCTCGCCGAGCCCGCGCGGCGATCCGACGAGGTCGTAGGCGCAGAACCATTTCACATGCGCCGTCGCGGCGGTGGATCCCACCACGCTGAGGAGGGCTGTCATCATCAGGACCGCCGGGCGGGGCAGCCAAACTCTACCGGGTTGCCGAGAAAGACCGGGTTGCATGGGGAGGCCTTGCTGAGAGGACCGGCGATCACGGCGGGCCGGCAGATAAAAACTACCTGCCTTCGCTCGATTTCGGAAGGAAGTTGTTAACCAACTTGAACAAATGGTTAACAGGCTACGCCCTGGTGGCGTCCCGGCCGGTCACAGCTTTCGCCGCATGCGTCGCGATGAATTAAGAATTTGGTAAGAGTGCCGCTCGGAACTCGCCCGGCCGGCATGGTCCGGTAACCTTGGCAGGGGTAGGAAATCGTCCCGAGCACTTCTCCGGAGCGACCCGATGATCGCCACCTTGAGCCTCTCGAGCCTGATGATGGGGACCGGGCTCTCCTACGCGGCGATCCGGGTCCCGAACCGGGCCGAAGCCCTCGAGCTCTGGTCCGGACGGCTGCTGCTCGCCGGTCTCGGACTCCTCGGGGCCGGCCTTCCGCTGTTCCGCTGACGCGGGGCAGCTCAGTTCATGCGCGCCGGGGCGTCGGCGGTGAGCGTCTTGAGGAAGGCGATGAGGTCGCGCTTCTCGGTCTCCGTGAGGCCGAGCGGCCGGATCGAGGGCGAACGGCTCGGCCGGGCGATCCCGCCGCGGTCGTAGAGGTCGATGACCTCCTCCAGGGTGGTGAGCGAGCCGTCATGCATGTAGGGCCCGCGCTCGGCGACATCGCGCAGGGTCGGGGTCTTGAAGGCGTAGCGCAGCGGCTCCGAGTTCGGAAAGAACGTGGCGCGGCCGATATCGTCACCGGTGCCGACCCCGATGTCCTGGAAGGACCCGTCGGTGAAGGACGAGCCGGAATGACAGGCGGCGCACTGCCCCTTGCCATTGAACAGCGCGAACCCCGCCTTGGCACGATCATCGATGGCCGTCTCGTCGCCCATCACCCAGCGGTCGAAGGGGGCCTGACCCGAGACGATGGCGCGCTGGAAGGTCGCCAGGGCCAGTTCGATGGTCCGGCGGGTGACGGCTCGCTTCGCGCCGCGCCTGCCCGGGCCGGCCGCCGCGCCTTCGTCGGGAAAGGCGGCCGCGAAGGCGCGGACGTAATCGGGCCTGCGCTTCAGGCGCGCGATGAGCACCGGCTCGGGCAGGTTCATGGCATTGGGGCTGGTGATCGGCGTGAAGCTCACATCCTCGAGATCGCGGAACTTGCCGTCCCAGCCGAGGATCGGGATCTGGGCGATGTCGAGGAGGGTCGGCGTGCGCACCTTCATTTCCGCGCCCGTCTCGCCGACCCCGCGCGGGCGTCCGTCGCTCCAGGACTGGGTGGGGACGTGGCAACTGGCGCAGTTCATGGTGCCCGCGCCGGACAGGATCGGATCGAAGAACAGGCGGCGGCCGAGTTCGGCCTTGGCCGGGCTGTAGGGGTTCTCGTCCGGGTAGGGGTTCTCGTCGGCGCGCCGGTAGGCGTCCCGCAGGGCCGCCATCTCGCGGCCTGCCGCGCCGCCATCCCCCGTCGTGGGCTCGCCGGCGCTCAGCCGGTTGAGGCCGAGTCCTGCCGCCGCCGCGACGGCGAGCAGAGCGGCGCCGGCGAGCGCGCTGCTGATCCGTCTGCGCATCGCGATCTCCTGATCCGATCAGCGCTAGTCCGAACCCATTAACGAAGTCTGTCGACGATTACTGGGCAGATTTGCCGCAGGGCATTTCGGGGAACGTTTGGCGCGATCTTTGCTTATGGGGCCCCAGCCAGCGCTGGCTGCGGATCCGGCCGGGAGCCTTCGGATTCCGCATCGCTTCAGGACAAGAGGTTCGGGATGACGAAATACAAACTCGAGTACATCTGGCTCGACGGCTACACTCCGGTGCCGAACCTTCGCGGCAAGACGCAGATCAAGGAATTCGACGGCTTCCCGACCCTCGAGCAGCTTCCGCTCTGGGGCTTCGACGGCAGCTCGACGATGCAGGCCGAGGGCGGCAGCTCCGACTGCATGCTCAAGCCCGTGCGCCATGTCCCGGACTCCACCCGCAAGAACGGCGTGCTGGTGCTCTGCGAAGTGATGATGCCGGACGGCGTCACCCCACACGTCTCCAACAAGCGCGCCACCATCCTCGACGATGACGGTGCCTGGTTCGGCTTCGAGCAGGAATACTTCTTCTACAAGGACGGCCGCCCGCTGGGCTTCCCCACGACCGGCTACCCCGCTCCGCAGGGCCCGTACTATTGTGGCGTCGGCTACAAGGAAGTCGGCGCGATCGCCCGCAAGATCGTCGAGGAGCACCTCGACCTCTGCCTCGACGCCGGCATCAACCACGAGGGCATCAACGCCGAAGTGGCCAAGGGCCAGTGGGAATTCCAGATCTTCGGCAAGGGCTCCAAGAAGGCTGCCGACGAGATGTGGCTCGCCCGCTACCTGCTCCAGCGCCTGTGCGAAGGCTACGAGATCGACGTCGAGTACCATTGCAAGCCGCTCGGTGCCACCGACTGGAACGGCTCGGGCATGCATGCGAACTTCTCGACCGAGCACCTGCGCAACGTGGGCGGCAAGGCCTATTTCGAGGCGCTGATGGCCGCCTTCAAGGAGAACCTGGACGACCACATCGCGGTCTACGGCCCCGACAATCACATGCGCCTCACCGGCAAGCATGAGACCGCGGCCATCGACCAGTTCAGCTACGGCGTGGCCGATCGCGGTGCCTCGATCCGCGTGCCGCACAGCTTCGTCAACAACGCGTACAAGGGCTACCTGGAAGACCGCCGTCCCAACAGCCAGGGGGACCCCTACCAGATCGCTTCGCAGATCCTGAAGACGATCGCGTCAGTCCCGACCGCGACCGACCAGCAGGCTGCTGCCTAAGTTTTAGGCAAGTAAATCGGCCTTTTGCCTACTGAACGATCAGACCCTGCCGCAAACGCTGCGGCAGGGTTTTGTTTTTGCGCATTCGACAGGCAGGGACGCGGCGTTGCCGGCTCGTGCCTGCTCAGGCCGCTTGCGCGGCGGTATCGAACGCCAGGGCATGGGCCGCTCCGGGCCGCGCCATGCAGCGGTCGATCCAGGCGTCGAGGACCGGATCGCCGGGCTTGCCGAACCACGCATAGGGCGAGTGCAGCAGCAGGTCCGCGGCCGTGAAGCGTTCGCCGAACAGGAAGGGGCCCTCGGCGAGGGCCGCGCGAAGGCGCTGGCGCATCGCCTCGCCGTCCCGGAAGGTCGCCTGCAGCGCGGGATGGGAGAGGCCGAGGGCCTCCAGCAGCATCACCGGCTCGACCACGCCCGCGTACCAGGCGAACCAACTCAGGTAGGCGCCACGCTGCCGGTGCCCGGGCGGGATGCTCAGGCCTGCATCCGGGAACAGGTCGGCGAGATACAGCATGATCGCGCTGCTCTCCCGGATTTCGACGCCGTCATGGACGAGGTAGGGGACCTTGCCCTCGGGATGGGGGTTGCGCGGATCCGAAGCGCCCGAGCCGTCCTGGCGCGGGATGGTGACCCGCTCGATCGTCACCGCGTCGAGGGCATCGAGTTCGTGAAGCAGGGCGACGACGCGGCTCGAGCGGCTGCGGGGGGAATGGTAGAGGATCAGCACGGGCTGGGCTCCGGTTGGCGGGTTCGACGGGAGCCGCTATAGCGCAGGGCACCTGCCAGTTTCCGTCAGTTGCGCGATGGCCCGCACCGATCGCCTGTTTCGCCTGCTCCAGACCCTGCGCGTGCTTCCCGCGCCCGTGACGGCGGCGCGGCTGGCGGAGGAGACGGGCGTCTCCCTCCGCTCGGTCTACCGCGACATCGACAGCCTGCGCGCGGCCGGCGCCCAGATCGCCGGTGAGCGCGGCTACGGCTATCGCCTGATCGAGGACGGCGCCCTGCCGCCGCAGGTCTTCGACCGGATCGAGATCGAGGCCCTGGTCCTCGGCCTGTCCGAGGTGCGCCACATGGGGGATCCGGCCCTGGCCCGGGCCGCAGGCGCGGTGCTCGCCAAGGTTGCCGCGACACTGCCGGATGCGGGCCAGCAGCACCTCCTTCACGCGGTCTCGCGGGTGCGCCGGTCGGAGGAACGCTTCGCGCCCGCGACCAGCCTCGCCACGATCCGCGAAGGGTGCTGGCGTGAGGAGGCGGTGACGATCCGCTACCGTGACGGGGAGGACCGGGTCACGGATCGGGCGATCTGGCCCCTCGCGATCGTCTATCTCGACCGCAAGCTCGTGATCCTCGCCTGGTGCTGCCTGCGCGCGGCGCATCGCATGTTCCGCGCGGACCGGATCGTCGCCGCCGAGGGCGGAGGCCCGAGCTTCCGGCCGAAGCGGGTCGCCCTCCTCAAGGCCTACCTCGCCGCCTTGCAAGAGACCCCTCCGGCAGGAAAAGAGACGCCTCCGCCGGGAAAAGAGACGTCTCCGGCAGGAAAAGAGGCGTCTCCGGCGGGGTGAGGCGTCGCCCGCTCACGCTCCGAAGATCGACCAGCCGAGGCGCTTCGTCAGCATTTCGAGGGCGATGCGGCCGAGATGCGAATTGCCGGCGGCGTCGAGGCCGGGGGACCAGACCGCGATCGAGGCCTTGCCGGGCGCGATCGCCAGGATGCCTCCGCCGACGCCGCTCTTGCCCGGCAGGCCGACGCGGTAGGCGAACTCCCCCGAGCCGTCGTAATGGCCGCAGGTTAGCATCACCGCATTGATGCGGCGCGCCCGCTCGGGCGACACCACGGAATGGCCCGTGGCCGGATTGCGCCCGGAATGCGCGAGGAAACGGCCGGCCTGGGCGAGCTGCCGGCAGGACATGCTGATCGCGCAATGGTGGAAGTAGACGCCGAGGGTGAAGTCCGCCGGGTTGTCGAGGACGCCGAAGGATTTCATGTAGTTGGCCAACGCCACGTTGCGGAAGCCCGTGCGCAGCTCGGAGGCCGCCACCGCCTCGTCGATGGTGATCGACGCGTCGAGGGCCAGGAACTGCATGAAGCGCAGGATCTCGCCGAGGGCCTCGCGGGGCTGGTGACCCGACAGGATCAGGTCGGTGACCGCGATGGCGCCGGCGTTGATGAAGGGGTTGCGCGGAATGCCGCGCTCGCGCTCCAACTGAACGATGGAGTTGAAGGGGCTGCCCGACGGCTCGCGGCCCACCCGGCGCCAGAGCCGGTCGCCCGCCATGCCCAGCGCCAGGGTCAGGGTGAACACCTTCGAGATGCTCTGGATCGAGAAGGGCACGTCGCTGTCGCCGGCCGCCGCCACATGCCCGTCCGCGTCGATCACCACGAGGCCGAAGGCGCCCCCGTCGACGCGGGCGAGTTCCGGGATGTAGGTCGCCACCTCGCCCCGGTCCGAGCGGTCCCGCATCTCGTCGGCGATCTCCCGAACGATGCGGTCGAGATCGGGCGCGGCTGTGCTCATCGGAACGGTTTTTCGCAAGGAGGGGTCGGAGGGCCGGAAGCGTCGCCGCAAGCGGCGGGCCAGACCCCGATCGGGCACGGCGCCGCTTCGGGAGCAAGCGGTTCCGGGATGCGACGTGCCCGTGATGCGCTCCCGTATTGTTCAGCTTATCGACAGGGTGTCGCCTCTATAGATCGGGGCAGTGGCGCTCAGCGTCCGAACTCAGTTTGTAAGCGATCGTTTCCAGATTGATTTGCTCCGCCTTGGGCCTGCATTTCGCGGCTTAAGATCGGATGAATACGTTTTTCAGAGGCCGTTAAATCGCCGATCGCTAGCACCGCCGACGAACAGACAGCGCTCCGGTCTCTCCGGTTCCTGCCGTCGAGCGATGAGAAGCGATGAGCATTCACCAGAGCGAGCTGTTTCCCGGCACCGGTGCCGAGGAAGGTCCACAAGCCGGGCCGACGCCCCGCGCGGTCGCGGAACCGGATACGCCCGCCGGCATCGCCCGCGAGGCGCGCCTGCGCATCGGACGCAACCTGCGCCTCCTCTACGCGGAGGTACTCGACGAGCCGCTTCCCGACCGTTTCGGCACCCTTCTCGCCAATCTGGCCGCGCGCACCGATCCGGGGGGATCCTCATGACGAACGCCATCCTGGCCCCGATCGGCACGCCGCGCGGGGCCGACGACGAGATGCGCGCGCTCCTGCTCGGGGCGATCCCGGCCCTGCGCGCCTTCGCGTTCTCGCTGACCTACGACCTCGACCGCAGCGACGACCTCGTCCAGGACACCCTGGTGCGGGCCTGGACCAAGGCCGACAGCTTCACCCGGGGTACGAACCTCACGGCGTGGCTGTTCACGATCCTGCGCAACCTGTTCTACTCCGAGCAGCGCAAGCGCAAGCGCGAGGTCGAGGATGCCGACGGGGCGATGGCCGGGCGCCTCACGAGCCTGCCCGAGCAGGAGATCCGGGTGGAGATGCGGGAGTTCCAGGCCGCCCTGGACGGCCTGCCGCTCAGCCAGCGCGAGGCCCTCGTCCTCGTCGGTGCCCAGAGCTTCACCTACGAGGAGGCGGCCGAGATCTGCGGCGTTGCGGTCGGCACCATGAAGAGCCGGGTCAGCCGGGCCCGCGTCCGGCTCATCGAGACCCTGGGCATGCACGGCACCGACGATATCGGCGCCGATGCGGTCACGCGGGCGGCCCTCGGGGCCACGCCCTGACGGGGCGTCAACCGAGGCTGCTCCGCACGGCGCGGGCCACCTCGGCCCGCGGGACTTCGCTGCCATCGCCGAGGAGCCGCCGGCCGGAGGCGATCACCTGAAGGGCCTCGCGGCTGCTGCCCTCGCGCAGGGCGACCGCCTCCAGGTCGCGCAGGTACTCGATGACGTCCGCCCGGGCCGCGTCGTTCCGGGCGAGGACCGGCTCGACCCGGCAGGTGACGTGATGCGCCACGGAGGCCCAGAACGTGGCCGGTCCGGCGGGATCCTCGTGCATCGTGATCGTTCCTTGATGTGTCTGGATGTGGGCCTCTGACAGCTCTGCCCGTGCAGGCACGCCGCTCCCCGGGCATGATCCCAAGACCTTGTGCAAGACCTCGCCCAAGACAGTGCGCAAGACTTTGCCCGCGCAACCCTCGTTCTGATCTACGGCTCCAGCCTAGCAAGAGCCGGAAAGCGGGGCCTATAACGTGAAGCAAACTGCGCGCGGATCGCGACGAACGGTCGTTGCTTCGTACCGAAACGTACGAATGTGCGGGGCCTCGAGTCTCGCGATGCGGTTGCCTGGTCGTACCCCCTGCCAGGGACTTGGCGCGCGGAACACGCAAGCGTCCCTGCGGTTGCCCCGGCATACGCGCGCCGCCGCGACCGGCCCGGAACCCGGTGTCCGGGACGGCGCGGGCATGGGAAGCGGCCGGAACCTCCGCGCAAGCCGAGCGTGGCGAACGGATCGCCTCCCGTGACCCCGACGCATCGATGACGGAGGAAACCATGGGCCTGTTCACCCACGACATCAAAACCCTCGATGACCTCTTCGTGCATACGCTCCAGGACATTTATTACGCCGAGCACCAGATCACGAAGGCGCTGCCCAAGATGATCGCCAAGGCGACCCATCCGGAGCTGAAGCAGGGCTTCGAGACCCACCTGCGCCAGACCGAGACCCAGATCCAGCGCCTGGAAGAGGTCTTCCGGATGCACGGTCACAGCCCGAAGGCGGTCACCTGCCCGGCCATCAACGGCATCATCGAGGAGGCCAACGAGGTCGCTGGCGAGGTTGCCGACAAGGACGTGCTCGACGCGGCCCTCGTCGCCTCCGCCCAGGCCGTCGAGCATTACGAGATCACCCGGTACGGCTCGCTGATCGCCTGGGCCAAACAGCTCGGGCGCGACGATTGCGCCGGCGTGCTGCAGCAGAACCTCGACGAGGAGAAGGCCACCGACCACCTGCTCACCGCGCTCGCCGAGCGGCAGGTGAACCAGCGGGCGGCCTGACGCTCGCCACTTTGCCTGGGGGCAACCCGCCCTGCCGAGCCCGGACCCGCCTTGCGCGGATCCGGACCGTTGCCTTTTGCCCCGCGTCGCGCGCACCCTGATGGGCATCGGTCGCCGCGATCGACGACCCTCATGACGAGAGGCCCATGGCCCGCAAGCGTGTGCGACCGACGAGCGAGATCCTCCTGGAGGCGGCGATGCGCCTGGGGCTGCCGCCCCGCAGCGTCGAGGTGGAGGCCCTACGGCTCCATCTCGGCCTGCCGGAATTCGGCGGGTTCGTCGAGGATGCGGTGGTCGCCAAGGGCCTGCGCGAGCTGAAGGCCCGGCGCACCTTTGCCGAAACAGGCGTCGCGAGCCTGAAGAAGGCGGTCCCGGCCCTGCGCGCCGCCGTGATGCGCGACGGCGCCATTGCCTGGACGATCCGGACCATGATCCCGATCCTCGACGGGGGGCGCCTGGACCTGCGGGTCGACGCGGCCCCCGAGACGGGCATCGCCGGCATCCTCGCCGGCATGGCCCATCGCAACGACCCGACCTGGCGCCTCGACGAATTGCGCGCCGCCGTGGCCGAGACGTCGGTGCGGACCGCAAAAGCCCTGCGCCGGGCGGTGGAGCGCCTGCGCGACCAGGTGGCCGAGGATCTGCGCGAGGTGGGGGCCGACGCCGCCACCTATATCGACCACCTCGACCGGTCCTTGCGCTCGCGGGCCTTCCTGCTCTCGCCCAACCTGAACCAGTCGCTCACCGACACCCTGAAGGGCGTGCGCGCCCGGGCCCGCAACGTGGCGCGCGAGAATTCGCGCCTGCGCCGCCTGCGCGATCAGGTGGGCTTCGGGGCCTACATCGAGAAATTCACCGCCGCGCGTCGCCTCGGCCGGCGGATCGTCTTCCACATGGGGCCGACGAATTCCGGCAAGACGTATGCGGCCCTGGAGATGCTGCGCGCCGCGCCCACCGGCACCTACCTCGCGCCCCTGCGCCTCCTCGCCCTGGAGAATTACGAGGCCCTGGCCGAGCGCGGCCTGCGAGCCGGCATGGTCACCGGCGAGGAGACCCTGGGCGACCTCAACCCGACCCACACGGCGCGCACCATCGAAACCGCCGACCTGAGCCGGCCCATCGAGGTGGCGGTGATCGACGAGATCCAGATGATCTCCGACCCCGACCGGGGCTGGGCCTGGACCAACGCCCTGTTCGGTGTGCCGGCCCGCACCGTCGTGGTCTGCGGCTCGGACGATGCGCTCGCCGCCGTGCGCCGGGCGGCGGAGGCCGCCGACGAATCCCTCGAGGTGGTCACCTTCGTGCGCAAGACGCCGCTGGTGCTGCAGGAGGCACCCGTTCCCCTCGAGAAGGTGACGCCGGGCGACGCCGTGGTGGCCTTCTCGCGCCGGGCCGTTCACGAGAACCGCGAGATCCTGGTGGCGGCCGGGCACCGGGTGGCGACGATCTACGGCGCGCTCTCGCCGGAGGTCCGCCGTGCCGAGGCCGCGCGCTTCCGCACCGGCGAGGCCGACGTCCTCGTCACCACCGACGCCATCGGCATGGGGCTCAACCTCGGGCCCCTGAAGCGGGTCGTGTTCTCGGCGGTGCGCAAGTGGGACGGCGTCGGCGAGCGGGCGCTCACGAATTCGGAGATCCGCCAGATCGCCGGCCGCGCCGGCCGCTTCGGGCATCAGGACGAGGGCTACGTCGCCGCCGTGGACGAGACCGGCCTGGAGCCGATCCGCGCGGCGCTTGCCGGAGCCCCCACCGCGCCGGCCGCCGACACGCGCTTCTTCGTGCGGCCCGACCTCATCGCCATCAACTCGGTGGCCGAGGAGATGCGCACCGACAGCCTGCGCGAGGTGCTGGCGCATTTCGCCCGCGCCACCTTCTATGCCGGTTCGCCGTTCCAGCCTTCGGCCCTGGAGGAAATCCTCGAGATCGCCCGCGTGGTGGACAAGGCGCGGCTGCCGATTGCGGAGAAGTTCGCGTTCTCGGTCTGCCCGGTGGACCGGCGCGACCCGGTCTCGCTCGGCATGCTGGAGCGCTGGACGCAGGCCCGGGCGGGCGGACTCACCGTCCCGGCCCTGCGGGCGAACCTCGCCGGCGAACTCGTCTATCAGGAACGTACGGTGAAGCTCGCCAGCGCCTATCTCTGGCTGTCGCGGCGCTTCCCCGAAACCTTCGACGATGCCGAGGCCATCCGGGCGATGCGGGCACGCGCGAACGGGGAGATCGAACGCCACCTCCGGGAGACCGCGACCCGCAAGGTCGAGCGCCGGTCGCGCCGGGCGGGCGCGGGGGCCTGATCGCCACCCGGATCCGCGTTGGACCCGTCGGCCAGGGGGAGGGCTGCCCCTGTCCGACGCCGATCCGGGTTTTGCCGTCAGGCCGACTTCAGGTGCGCGGCCAGGTGCTTGTTCATCTCGAACATGGTGCACTTGTCCTTGCCGAAGACCTTCTTGAGCTTGTCGTCCGCGAGGATCTCGCGCTTGTTCTCAGGGTTCTGAAGCTCGTGCTTCTTGATGTATTCCCAAACCTTGCTGACGACCTCGCCGCGCGGCAGGGGAGCGTCGCCGACGACGGCGGCGAGTTCGGCCGAGGGCTTCAGCGGCTGCTGCAGGGCGTTCGGCTTGGCACCATCGCCCTTCGGCGCGGCGACCTTCTTGCCCTTGGCGGCGGGCTTCTCGGCATCCTTCTCGGCGGCCTTCGGGGCCGCCTTCTCCGCAGTCTTGGTGGTGCTCTTTGCCATGGGGTCGTCCTCCGGATGTCGGCGGTGAGCGCCGGTACGCCCACGGCCTGTGGCCTCGCAGCGCATAGCTGCAACAACTAAGCGGTGCCGCGAGCGTTCCAAGGGAAATCCGCATCGATAGCGCGCGTCATCCACAGGCGCGGCGGCGAAGCGGGCCCTCTGCCGCCACGGACCGGGGAGATAGACGCTCGACTTGCACGAGACCTTGGTCTCGCCCGACCTGTACTTGAGGGAAGCGGCCGCGTCGAGGCACGGCGTGGTTGCATGCCGCGCAGCACCGAAAGCCATGGCTCCTGAAGGGCTTGCTCGGGGATAGCCTCCGCTGGGTCGAACTCCGATCGCCGGAACGCCGTGCCTCGATGGACCCGCCCCGACAGGCCTCCGTCCCGGAGGAGCGCTCGGTCGATCCTCCGCGCGACGCAGTGCGCGGAAAGGATGGACGCCCTCGAAAGTCGATGCGGCGCACATCCGAAATTTCACGCGGGGGCCGTGACGGGGCCCGTCCTGCGCGATCCCGGGACACGGGGGAAGCCGGGGCGTTACCGGGCCTTAACGGCGATCGGATCATCTGACCGCATGATCCTGATCGCCTTCACACTCTCGCTGGGTGCCGCCGCCGCGCTCATCATCGGGCTCGGGGCCGTGGTGTCGAGCGAGGCCCCGGCCGGTCCCGCCGCGCGGGGCGACGCGGGCCTGATCTGAGGTCGGATCCCAGGTCGCGCGCGGGTTTCGAGCCGCGCCAGAATGGCGAGCGGCTTCGCCTCGCGCTGCGCAGGAACGCCCTGCGCCGGCGCTTCCCCGCCCTCGACGCCGCCGTGATCCCTCGAAAACCGGTCTCGCCGTGGGCGCGCGTGCCGGAGGGCGGAACCCCCTCGGAGGTCGGGCTTTGTCCGGTGCGGCGCCGGCCGTTCCGCGCGCCGCCGCAACTCGAGGAACAGGCATGCCGACGGACCTCCCCAACCAGCGCAGCATCCGGCCCGCCGGCTCGATGGAGCTCGATCCCTCCGCCGAGGGCGTGGCCATCGACGAGACCCCGCGCCTCATCGCCTCGAACAAGGTCGAGGGCACGGCGGCCTACAGCCGCGAGGGCGAGCATATCGGCACGGTCTACAACTTCATGGTCGACAAGGTCTCGGGGCAGGTCGCCTACGCCATCCTGTCGTTCGGCGGCTTCCTGGGACTCGGCGAGAGCTACCATCCGGTCCCCTGGCGCGCCCTGACCTACAGCGTCGAGCTCGGCGGCTACATCGTGGACATCGACCGCGACACCCTGGCGGGTGCCCCGACCCATGGCCCCGGGGAGGATCCCTTCGCCGAGCCGGGCTTCGGCGAGCGCGTCGACGGCCATTACGGCGGCCGCAAGGCCCCCACCGCCTGAGGACTCAGGGTCCCGGCTCGGCGGTGATCCGATCGAAGTCGAGGCGTGCGGTCTCGATCACGATCTGCGTGCGGCTGATCACGTCGAGCTTGCGCAGGATCTCCGAGACGTGGGCCTTCACGGTCGAATCCCCGACCTGGAGTTCGTGCGCGATCTGCTTGTTCAGCTTGCCCTGGCGGATCATCGACAGCACCCGCAGCTGCTGCGGCGTCAGGCTCGCGACCCGCTCGGCCAGGGAGGCCTTGTGCCGGGCCGGGGCCGCCGGTGCCGCAGCCTGCAGCGAGGCGGGCACGAAGAGGCCGCCGGCCAGCACGTCCGCGATGGCCCGCGTCAGGGTCGCCCTGTCCACGGCCTTGGGCACGAACCCCGCCGCGCCATGGTCCAGGGCCTCCCGGATGATGCGCGGATCCTCGAGGCCGGACACCACCAGGATCGGCACGCGCGGTGCCCGCGCCCGGATCGCCATCAGCCCCTCGAAGCCGGTCACCCCCTGCATCGACAGGTCGAGGAGGACGATCTCGACGGCGGGCTGCGCCCCGAGGATCGCGCAGGCCCCTGCGATCCCGTCGGCCTCGTGCAGCGTCGCCGCCGGGTAGGCCAGCCCCACCACGCTGGCGAGGGCCTCGCGAAACAGCGGATGATCGTCGACGATGAGGAGGTGCATGCCCGTTCCACCGGGGGGCTGTGCCGGAGCCGATGCCCCGCATTGCGCGCAAACCGGCCTCCCGACATACTCGTGTCATCGTGGAGAACCGGGCGTCAAGCCCGGCGCGCACCGGGCGGGCGAGGGAACGAGCGTGGCGGAGGGGACGCGGGTGCGCACGCACCTGTGCGGCATCACGACGGCCTGGAGCGAGGCCCCTGACGCGGACGGGGCGATCGCCGAGGTCGGCGCCGCCATCGGCGCGCGCGGGGTGTCCCAGGTGGTGGCCTTCTTCTCGGCCGATTACGACGTCGAGACCCTGAGCCGGGGCCTCGCCGCGCGCTTTCCCGGAGCCGGAATCGCCGGTTGCACCATGTCAGGGGGCATCTCGCCGGCGGGCGGGCTGGAGCGTGGCCTCGTCGTCATCGCCTTCCCGCGGGAAGGCTTCCGGATCGTCTCCACGCTGCTCGACGCCATCGACCATCTCGACGTCGAGCGCACCGCCTCCGGCGTGCGGGCCCTGCGCCGGAGCCTCGACGGCGCGGGCGCCGATCCGGGGACGGGCCAGCGCTTCGCCCTCTCGCTCATCGACGGTCTGGCCAATGCCGAGGAGACCGTGGTCTCGGCCATCGCCTGGGCGCTCGACGGCATCCCCCTCGTCGGAGGTTCGGCGGGGGACGACCTCACCTTCCGCGAGACCGTTCTGCTCCATGATGGGCGCATCCATCAGCGCGCCGCCGTGCTGCTGCTGGTGGAAACGGATTTCCCGATCCAGATCTTCAAGAGCGACAACTTCGAGCCCACGGCCACACGGTTCGTGGTCACGGCCTCGGATGACGAGCAGCGCACCGTCCACGAACTCAACGCGGAGCCCGCCGCGCGGGAATACGCCATGGCGGTGGGGCTCGACCCCGAACGGCTTTCGCCGATGAGCTTCGCCGCCTATCCGCTCGCGGTGAAGGTGGGGGGCGAGTATTTCTGCCGCTCGATCCGGCGCATGAACCCGGACGGCTCGCTCAGCTTCTTCTGCGCCATCGACGAGGGGGTTGTCCTCACCCTGGCGCGCCCGCGCGACATCGTGGCGGCGACGGCGGCCGAACTCGCGCGCCTCGACGCGGCCCTCGGCGGCATCGACCTCGTCATCGGCTTCGAATGCGTGCTGCGCCGCCTCGACGCCGAGAGCCGCCAGGTCCGCCACGGCATCTTCGAGCTCTACCGGCGCTACGACATCGTCGGCTTCGACACCTACGGCGAGCAGTACCGTTCCATGCACCTCAACCAGACCTTCACGGGCATCGCGATCGGGCGGGGAGGCGTCGGGGCGTGAGCGTTCCGCCCCCCGGCTCCGACAGCCACCCGCCGGGGGAGGATGCGCCGCGCCGCATCGCCAAGCTGGAGCGTATCAACGCCGCCCTCATGGCGCATGTGGAGCGCAGCATGGACCAGCAGGGCGGGGCCTATTCGCTGTTCCAGACCGCCACCATGCTGGAGGGGCGGGTCCGCGCCCGCACCGAGGAGCTGACGGGGCTGATGCACCGCCTCGAGCGCTCCAACGAGGCCCTGGTCGCGGCCAAGGAGGAGGCGGAGAACGCCAACCGCTCCAAGACCCGGTTCCTGGCCGCCGCCGGCCACGACCTCCTCCAGCCCCTGAACGCCGCGCGGCTCTCGGCCTCGGCGCTCGCCGACCTCCCCCTCGGGCCCGAGGCGGTGGCGATCTCCGGGCGGATCGAGCGCGGGCTCCAGATCATCGAGGACCTGATCAAGACCCTTCTCGACATCTCCAAGCTCGATGCCGGCGTGGTTCGCCCGGCGATCGGACCCGTCGCCCTGAGCGACCTCCTGGACGGCATCGTCGCGAGCTTTCGACCCCTGGCCGAGCGCAAGGGCCTGCGCCTGATCGCGCGTGGTCCCGACCTCGTGGTGGCCAGCGACCCGATGCTGCTCCAGCGTATCCTGCAGAACCTCGTCTCCAACGCCATCCGCTACACCCGGCAGGGCGGGGTTCTGGTGGCGGTGCGCCGGCGCGGGACCGCCTGCCGCATCGCGGTGTACGACACCGGCTGCGGCATCGCCCCGGCGGAGCGCGAACTGGTGTTCGAGGAGTTCTTCCGCGGCGGCGCGGAAGGGGAGGGGGGCGAGCCGGGCCTCGGGCTCGGCCTCTCCATCGTGCGCCGGATGGCGGTCGCCCTCGACCATCCCCTCGACCTCGCCTCCCGTCTCGGCCGTGGCACCCGCATGGGCCTCACCGTGCCCGTGAGCCTGACGCCGCCGGAGCGGGCGGCGGCGGCGACCCCCCTGGCGACCCGGCTCACGGGCGCGCGCGTCCTCGTCGTCGAGAACGACCCGTCGACCGCCGACGCGCTGGAGCGCCTCCTGCGCGCCTGGGACGCCGAGGTCCGCATCCACCGGGATCTCGCCGGCGTGGAAGCGGCGCTCTCCGCCGGCATGGCCCTGCCGGACCTTCTGGTGCTCGACTACCACCTCGACAACGGTGCCTGCGGCCTCGCCGTGGCGGCGCATCTCCAGGCGCGCACGGGCGCGCGCCTGCCGGTGATCGTCACGACGGCCAATCACGGGCCGCAGATCGCGGCCGAGGTCGCCGCCCTCGGGGGCCATCTGGTCCACAAGCCCGTGCGGCCGGCCCAACTCCGCGCGCTCCTGACCTACCTGCTGGCGTGACGAAGGGGGCGTTTCGACCCGATCAGGCACGTCGGGTGCGTCTGGTAGCAAGCATTATTATGAATAATCCGCCGAATCCATGCGTCGGAATTTCAGGTGTCTCCCACTTCGCCGCAGCGAAGAAAATATTTTCAACAGCGTCTCAGGTTCGATTTGAATATCCAAGGTCAACTGTGCATCGCACAAGGCGTCCAATGCGCTGCGATGCTGGGTTTTAGGCTCTTGCGAAGCTTCAAATGGGTCTCTAGGCTTTCGCGCGACAACAAGATGTTCGCAGCCATCCGGCACGGCAGGTTCAGACCGGCCGCTCGCGGGTGGACATGGGAATGCCTGGAGGAAGACCCGGTTCATGAAGAAAAATAAGGTCATCACGGCCGAGGAGGCGATCGCGCTGATCCGGCACAACGACGTGGTCACCACCACCGGCTTCGTCCAGAGCTGCATCCCCGAGGCGCTGCACGCCGCCCTGGAGAAGCGCTTCGTGGACACGGGCGCGCCCCGGGACCTCACCCTGATCATGACGGCGGGGGCCGGCGACAGCAAAGGCCTCGGCACCGGGCGCCTGCACCACGAGGGCCTCCTGAAGCGGGTCATCGCCGCCAATTTCGGCCGCATGCCGAAGGTCGCCAAGGCCGCGCAGGAGAATAAGATCCTCGGCTACAACCTGCCCCAGGGCGTGATCTCGCAGCTCTACCGGGCCTGCGCCGCCGGCCAGCCGGGCCTGTTCTCGAAGGTGGGCCTGCACACCTACGTCGACCCGCGCCACGGCGGCGCCCGGGTCAACACGGTGACGGAGACCGAGATCGTCAAGCTCGTGGAAGTCGATGGCGAGGAGTGGCTGTTCTACACCGCCACCAAGATCGACGTCGCCTTCATCCGCGGCACCTCGGCCGACCCGTCGGGCAACATCTCCTTCGAGAAGGAGGCCCTGACCCTCGATTGCCTCGCCCAGGCGATGGCCGCGCGCAACAACGGCGGCATCGTGATCGCCCAGGTGGAGCGCATCGTCGATGACGGCTTCCTGCTGCCGAAAGACGTGCGCGTCCCCGGCATCCTGGTCGATTGCGTGGTGCTGGCCGAGCCGGAGATGCACCGCATGAACTACGGCGTGCAGCACGACGCGGCGCTGGCGGGCCAGATCCGCGTCCCGGTCAGCGGCATGAAGCGGATGCCGCTCGACGCCCGCAAGGTCATCGCGCGCCGCGCCGCCTTCGAGTTGCCCCCGAACGGCGTCGTCAACCTCGGGGTCGGGGCGCCGGAAGGCATCGCGGCGGTTGCCAACGAGGAGAAGGTCACCCCCTACATCACGCTCACCACCGAGGCGGGGGCGGTCGGCGGCGTGCTCGCCTCCGGGTCGAGCTTCGGCGCGGCGACCAACGCCGACTGCGTCATCGACCAGAACCAGATGTTCGACTTCTACGATGGCGGCGGCCTCGACATGACCTGCCTCGGGCTCGCCGAGTGCGACCAGCACGGCAACGTCAACACCAGCATGTTCGGCGGCCGCCTCAACGGCTGCGGCGGCTTCATCAACATCAGCCAGAACGCCCGCTCCGTGGTCTTCGCCGGTACCTTCACGGTGGGCGGCCTAGAGACGGTGATCGAGAACGGCGAGCTTCGCATCGTCACCGAAGGACGCTCGCAGAAGTTCCTGCCGCAGGTCGAGCAGATCACCTTCAGCGGGCACTACGCGCAGATGCGCGCGCAGCCGGTGATCTACGTCACCGAGCGCTGCGTATTCCAGCTCACCGACGAGGGGCTCGAACTCATCGAGGTGGCGCCGGGCATCGACATCGAGCGGGACATCCTGCCCCATATGGGCTTCAAGCCCATCATCAAGCAGCCGGTGCCGATGGATGCCCGCCTGTTCCGCGAGGAGCCGATGGAGTTGCTCGCCGACCTTCTCAACCTCAATCTGCCGGAGCGGGTGAGCTACGACCCGGAGCGCAACATCCTGTTCGTGAATCTCGAAGGCTGGCACGCCCGCGCCAAGAGCGACCTCGACGACCTGCGCCTGGTGCTGGTGGGCGCCTGCAAGAAGGCCGGCCAGCGGGTCAACACCGTGGTCAACCACGACGGGTTCCGCATCAACGAGAACCTGTACGACGACTACGCCCACATGATCCAATACCTGCAGGCGAACTACTATCTCACCACCACCCGCTACGCGACCAGCGCCTTCCTGCGCCTGAAGATGGAGGAGGCTCTGAACCGCCGCGGCCTCGCTCCCCACGTCTTCGAGCGCAAGGAGGACGCCCACGCCTTCCTGGAGGGCGCCGGCAAGGTCCGCCGCGCTTCGACGGCGATCGCCTCGGCGGCGTAAGCCTGGGCGGCGCGAGCCCGGGCCGGTCGGCGTCCGACGATGAGGAGCGCTCATGGTGGTTGCGTCGGCGCACCCGCGCCGGCACAACCGATCCGTGCCGCCTCTTCGTCCCAGCCTGCCCGCCCTCGGCGCCTTCCTGGCGATCGCGAAGCATCGCAGCTTCCGGCGGGCCGGCCTTGACCTGGGCGTCAGCGCGTCGGCCCTGAGCCATGCCTTGAAGGGATTGGAGACGCAGGTCGGCGTCCGCCTGCTGAACCGGACGAACCGGAGCGTCACCCTCACCGCCGCCGGCGAGGAGCTCTTCGCGTCCCTCGATGGGCCGTTCGCGGCGATCGACCAGGCCGTCGAGGCGCTGAACCGCCATCGCGGCAAACCGACCGGACGCGTGCGGCTGAACGTGCTGGAGCATGCGAGCATGCTCCTCCTCGCCCCCGTCCTTCCGGTCTTCAACGCGCGCTATCCGGAGATCGCGGTCGAGGTCCGCGTCTCGAACCACCTGCTCGACGTCATCGAGGCCGGGGCCGATGCGGGGATTCGCTACGGCGATACGGTTCCGGAGGACATGGTCGCGCAGCGCCTGTCGGCCGATCTGCGCTGGGTCGTCGTCGGCGCACCGGCCTATCTCGAGCGCTACGGCGTGCCGCTGCATCCGGACGACCTCGCGGGACATCGCGGCCTGTGCGTCCGCCTCGGCGACGATCAGATCTATCGCTGGGAGTTCGAGCGTGCCGGCGAGGCCGTCGCGCGCGATGTGCCCGGCGCGCTGACCCTCGACAATACGGGTCTGCTGATCGCCCTCGCCAGGGCGGGCGTGGGCCTCGCCTACCTGCCGGAGCCCTGCGTGGCGGCGCTGATTCGCGACGGCGACCTGCGCCCGGTCCTGACGGACTGGGCACCAACCGGGGCGGGCTTCCACATCTACTACCCGGGCCGCCGTCAGCTTCCGACCGGCCTGCGCCTGCTGATCGCCCTCATCCGCGAGATGAATCCACTCGGATCGTAGCGGTCGGCCGATCGCGCCGACGATGAGCGCCGCTCATCGCTCCGTTGAGGGGGTGCCCACTCACCCCGACGGTGCCCTCCGCCTAGATCGGAGTGGCGATTTCAGGGATCGTCCAAGGGTGAGCGCGACGCCTTCACCCTCGGTGCGACGCCCGGATCCAATCCCGGCCCCACGCGAGGAGATTCCGCCATGTCCCGCCCCGACCGCTTCACCGACAAGGTCGCCTTCATCACCGGAGCCGCCAGCGGCATCGGGCGTGCCACCGCCATCGCCTTCGCTCAGGAAGGGGCGCGTGTCGCCCTGATCGACCGGGCGGAGGATGCGCTGCAGCCGGTGGCGGATGCGATCCGGGCGACCGGCGGCGCGGTGCTGGCCATCGCCTGCGACGTCGCGGTTCCGGAGCAGGTCGAGGCGGCGGTCGCGCGGACCGTCGCGGTGTTCGGCCGCCTCGACATCGCCTTCAACAATGCCGGGGTTGAGAACGAGGCCGCACCGGTCGCGGAGATCGCGCTGGAGGCGTGGGACCGGATCCTCGATATCAACCTGCGCGGCACCTTCGTGTGCATGAAGCACGAGATCGCACAGATGCTGCGCCAGGGTGGCGGTGTGGTGGTCAACACCGCGTCGGGGGCAGGCATCCGGGGCGTGGCGGGCGGCGCGAGCTACGCCGCGTCCAAGCATGCGATCATCGGCCTGACCAAGTCCGCCGCCCTCGACTACGCCACCTCGAACATCCGGGTGAATGCCGTCCTGCCCGGCAACATCGAGACGCCGATGATGGACCGCTTCACCGGCGGCGACATCCGGAAGGCGATCGCGCTGGAGCCGGTCGGGCGTTTGGGCCGGCCAGAGGAAATCGCGGAGGCGGTCCTGTGGATGTGCTCCGATCTCGGGGCGTTCGTGACCGGCGCCTCGATCTCGGTCGACGGGGGCTGGTCGCTCTGAGCGCCGGATCCGTGAACGCGAGAGGGGCGCGCGGACGACGTGGCGCGGTTGCGGGACAAGCCGTGGCCTGAGAAGACGGTGCGATGATCGTCCGTTCGCGCCCGAGCCTGTTCGACATCCTGTTCACCCTGCGCGGCTCGATCCTGCCGCAGGTGGCCCTCAAGGTCCTGGGGATCACCGGGATCGCGGTCGTGGTGGTGGCGGTGGAGCGGCGCTGGCCGGAGGCGTTCCCGATCACCGCCGGGGTCGGGCCCTTCACCCTGATCGGAATCGCGCTGTCGATCTTCCTGAGCTTTCGTAACAGCGCCTGCTACGACCGCTGGTGGGAAGGGCGCCGGGCCTGGGGCAGCCTCGTCGTCGAGGCGCGGGGGCTCGCCCGGCTGCTCAACGCCCTGCTGCCGGATGAGGCCGAGGCCTCCCGGCGCGGCCGCGCGCTGCGGCGCCTCTCGGCCTTCGCGCATGCCCTGCACGCCCAACTGCGCGGGGGCGAGCCCGCCGTCGCGGCCGGGCCCTGGCTCCCGGCGGACGAGGCCGGGGCGCTCGCCGGGCATCCGAGCGCGGCGGACGCGATCCTGGCCCGGCTGACCGCCGACCTCGCCGAGGCGTATCGCCGGGGCGCCCTCACCGACGTGCTGTTCGCAACCCTGGAGCACCGGATCGCGGCGCTGGCCCAGGTCCAGGTCGTGTGCGAGCGCATCCAGAACACCCCGCTGCCCTTCGCCTACACCCTGCTCCTCTACCGCACGGCCTGGGTCTACTGCCTGCTCCTGCCCTTCGGTCTCGCCGCCTCTCTCGGCTGGGCGACACCGGTGGCCACGGCGCTCGTCGCCTACACCTTCTTCGGTCTCGATGCGCTCGGTGACGAACTGGAGGAGCCGTTCGGCCTCGCGCCGAACGACCTGCCGCTCGACGCCCTCCTGCACACCATCGACGGGATCGTGCTCGACGCGCTGGGCGAGACAGCGCCGCCGCCGCTGGAGCCGCAGCGCTATCTGCTGACGTGAGGGGGCGTGCCTGGAGTTCTGAGGGGTGGTGTCTTCGGGTGTGGTCCGGGATGGGTGGGGATGCGCCGGACCGCTTCGGGCTGGCCGCTGGCGATTGCGCCTCTGGTGAGGATCGTCGGCGTCCTCGTACGGGGTCGAGCGAAGGCTAGGCCGCATCAGAGGGAACCGCTGCGGCCTTCACTCGGCGAGCCATCCGGCCTTCGAGAGGAGGTCGATCGCCTCGGAGACCCTTCGTGGGGCTTCCGCTTCGAGCCTCATGGAATCGTCGCCGAGCAACGCGCGCATCTGATGGGGGACGAACACCAGATCGATGAACGTGCTCGCCACCGTCGAGGCACGGTCGATTGCTTCTGCCGTTGCGTTCTCACCCGCTATCGCCGTGGCGACGCAGTACACGCCGCTATCCCGGCCGATCCGGTCAGCCAACTTGGCGAGCTCCGGCATCCGGTGCGCAGTCGTGACGACCACGCGCATCAAGGCGACCACCTCGAAGCTGAGTGCCTGTGAGAGCAAGGCAAGCCCCACTGCCTGCAGCCGATCCGGGAGAGGCAGGTGCCAGGGTACTTCGCCGGACGGGAGCAGCGTCCGGTCCACCATCCTTCGCACCACGGCCGTGAACAGCTCTACTGGCTCCCCAATGCCGGACCAAGCTCCGCGCGCTTCTATTAGGAGGCCGCGCAGGAGATGAGGAGGGGCATGCCGTCCGCCCCCGTACCCCTACCGGCCGGCGTCAGCCTGTTCCCTGGCGAACAATTGCGCCTGTCCCGCCGCTGGGCGGAGAAACGTTTCGCCGACCTTCGTTTCTTCGCCGAAGCGGAGCGTGGAGGGCACTTCGCAGCCATGGAAAACCCGGCGGCGTTCGTGGAGCATATCCGGGCGACGTTTCGCATGATGCGGTGATCGGAGAACGGATCGGGTTCGCGCGACGAACTCCGGGCGTGCGGCCGACGGCACACTCCAGAGCCATCACACAACGTCGCCGAGGCGGTCGAACGAAGATCGACCGCGCGACGCACCCGGCAAGGCGGGCGCGTCGCGAACAACGGCTTTTGGGAACGATGCTGGCTGCCGTGAACGGTCGGGTCGGGTCCGCAACGGACACCGAACATCGCCCCCGCCATCGACCCGGGCCGCTCAATACTCCCAGAAGATCCGCTGCAGCTCCTTGGAGTCCTGCGTCTTCGTCAGCGCCACGGCGGCCAGGATCTTGGCCTTCTGCGGGTTCAGGTCGTGGGCCACCACCCAGTCGTACTTGTCGTCGGGCTGCTCGGCGTTGCGCAGGACGAAGCCGTCGCCGACGCGGGATGAGCGAATGACCTGAACGCCCTTGGCGCGGAGGTCCTTCAGGGTGTCGACGAGGTAGCCCGCCACCGAGCCGTTGCCGGTGCCCGCGTGGATGATCGCCTTGGCGCCCCCCGCCACCGCCGAGGTGTAGGGCTCGGGGTGCATGTTGCCCGAACCGTACACGATGGCGACCTCGGGCAGGCTGTCGATGGCGTCGATGTCGAACTCGGAGGTCGTGCCGTGGCGCTTGACCGGCGCGCGGAACCAGTAGGTCTTGCCCTCCACCACCATGCCCAGCGGGCCCCACTGGCTGAAGAAGGCCGAGGGCTTGATGTTGACGCGCTTGGTGGTGTCGCGGCCCGCCTGGATCTCGTCGTTCATGGTCAGGAGCACGCCCTTGGCGCGGGCATCCTTGGCGCCCGCCACGGTGACGGCGTCGAGGAGGTTGAGGGCGCCGTCCGCAGAGATCGCGGTCGAGGGGCGCATCGAGGCCACCATCACGATGGGCTTGTCGGTCTTCACCACGAGGTCGAGGAAGTAGGCCGTCTCCTCCACCGTGTCGGTGCCGTGGGTGATGACGATGCCGTCGACATCGTCGCGCTTGACCAGCGCGGAGACCTTCTTGGCGAGCTCGATGAGCTGGGCGTTGGTGAAGCTCTCGGAGGCGATCTGGAAGGCCTGCTCGCCGCGGACGTCGGCCACGCCCGCGATCGCCGGCACGGCCGCGATCAGCTTGTCCACCGGCACCTTGGCGGCCTGGTAGGTGGCGCTGTTGGCGGCGTCCGCGCCGGCCCCTGCGATGGTGCCGCCGGTGGCGACGATCACGACGCGGGGTTTTCCCGAGGCGGCCGGTGCGGTGGTCGCCGTCCCGGGCTTGGCCGGGATCGGCCCCTCCAGCGCCAACGCGGGCAGGGCGGCTCCGGCCATCAGGGCCATCAGGGCAATCGGCAGGCTACGGCGCATGGGTGAGTCCCGGGTCGTTTCGGAGCTGGCATTGTGGCCCGAGGGGTTCGCGAGGCCCAGCCGAAAAAGACGGCGAAGGCGGCTCAAAACCCATCCATTCGAAACAGATGATCCGCAGCGTCATGGGCCTCCCGGCACGTGGTCGGAAGGCTCGTGGTCGCAAGGCTCGTGGTTGGACCGCGTCGCTTCGGGGAGGGACGCGGGCTCATGGGTTACGGCGGGTCTGGTCCGGACACCGGGACGCTGTCGCCGGCGAGGCGATCTCCATCGCCGTCAGGGGTTTTGATCGTCGCGGCCCGGGCCATGGCCCGTGAGGGCGGCAACCACACGGCGGCGCTGATGCGCGTGGTACGAAGGGGCATGAGCGAGGCTCGCCTCGGCGGGGCGAAGGGCCCGAGGCCCTTGCCGATGGGGCAAAGATGCTGTGCACCACGGCATGGACTGAACGGAACGGACCGATCATGACGATTGACCACGTCGATCTCTCCCGGGTCGACCTGAATTTGCTGGTCGCCCTCGACGCGCTCCTGGCCGAGCGCAGCGTCACCCGGGCCGCCGCCCGCATCGGCATCGGCCAGTCGGCGATGAGCAGCAGTCTCGCGCGCCTGCGAACCCTGTTCGCCGACGAACTCCTCACCCGCGCGCCCGAGGGCATGCGCCCGACGCCCCGGGCCCTCGCGCTGGCCGAGCCGGTCCGGACCCTGCTGCGGCAGATCCAGGCGCTGGTGCGGCGCGACGCCGAGTTCGACCCGCGCACGGTGACACGCACCTTCACCATCGGCCTGCCGGACAGCGCCGAGGTGCTGATCGGCCCGCGCCTGCTGGCCCATCTCCGGGCGGAGGCGCCGGGGATCAGCCTGCTCCTGCGCTCCATCGACCGCATCCGCATCCTGCAGGAACTCGATGCGGACCGGGTCGACCTCGGTATCGGCTTCTTCTCGGAGGGGCAGACGCACCACAAGCAGCGCCTGCTTTATCGCGACCGCTACCTCTGCATGTTCAACGCCGGCCTCGTGGGCCTGACCCCGCCGATCTCGCTGGACGACTACCTGCGCTTCCCCCACGTGCTGACCAGCCTTAAGGAGACGGCGCACGGGGTGGTGGACGATGCCCTGGCCCGGCTCGGGCGCAGCCGCACCCTGGCGGTGACGACGCCGCGCTTCCTGGCGGTGCCGTTCCTCGTGCGCAGCGCCCCCGTGCTCACCACCATGCACGCCCGCCTCGCCACCTTCTTCGCGGGGGCGCTGGGCCTTACCGTGAGCCCGGCGCCGGTGGAGCTCGAGGACGTGGCGATCTCGATGCTCTGGCATGCCTCCTACGACGACGATCCCGCCCATCGCTGGCTGCGCCGGACGCTCCTCGCGCTGGTGGAGGAGCCGACCGGCACGATCTGACCCGACGCCCCGGGAACCGCCACGCCAGCGGCACAATCCTGCGTGATCTGCGGAATCCGCGTGAGGGATCGCACAGGGGAGCGATGCGAAACGACGGGGACGCTTACCGTTCATCAATCGTTCGGTGATTCCGTTCCACGGTGACGCTTCTGATCTGACACACGCTCTTCGGGATCAAGGGAACGGAGCTATGAAGAATTCGCTGGTCGCGGCCCTCGTGGCCGCCACGGTCGCCGTCGCGGCGGTCCCAAGCGCCCAGGCGCGCGACGGCATCAGCCCGGGCGGCGCGGCCGCCCTCGGCGTGCTCGGCGGTCTCGCGATCGGCGGCGCCATCGCCTCCTCGCAGAATGACGGCGGCTACTATCCGGGCCGCCCCGTCTACCGCGCCCCGCGCCCGGTCTATGTCGAGGAGGAGGTGTGCCACATGGAGCGCCGCGGTTACGTGGACGCCTACGGCTACGAGCATATCCGCCGCGTCCGCGTCTGCGAGTAGAAAGACGGCCCGCGCGGCGCTCGCCGCGCCTTCGATGCCCGCGAGAAGACGGCCCCGCCCCTCCGGCGGGGCCGTTCTCGTTTCGGCCGCGCCGCCGCTGGTGCTCACAACCCGATGGCGGGATGGGGATCGCCCCCGCGGGTCGCCGCGTAAATCCGGCGTGGCACCCGTCGGGTACAGATACGATCATTGAGTTGTGTTCGTGTTTCCTGCAACCGGCGGACCGGTCGCTCGGCAGCCCGCTACATCATTGTACCAATTCTAAAATGTTGCTTTGCCATCACGACGTTGAACCTTGAATTACAGCCAGCGTATTGTCCGTTGACCGGTCCGGCTTTTCGTTCCAACTGGCGAAATACATCCGGCTTCAGGTTCGAACGTGCCGCTTCTCCTCACATCTTCGTCAGCGCCGAACAGCGCCTCCCGGCTCCGGGCCGCCCTGATGGGCTCTGTCGCCGCCCTCGCCACGTGGGCGGCCGGTCCGGCGGCGGCGCAGCAATCCAGCCCGCCGAGCGCGTCGAGCGTCACCCTCGACACGCTGGAGGTCGTCGGCGACCGTCGCGGCGCACCGGTGATCGGCGCGGCCGAGGATCCGCGCGGCCCGATCGCCGGATACGTCGCGACCCGCTCCGTCTCCAGCACAAAGACCGACACGCCGATCCTCCGGACTCCGCAGGCGATCTCCGTGGTCGGGCGCCAGCAGATCGACGATCAGAAGCCGACGTCGCTCGCCGAGGCGGTGCGCTACGCACCCGGTATCCGTGGCGAGACCTTCGGCGCCGACCCGCGCAACGACTGGTTCCTGATTCGCGGCTTCACCGCCCAGGAATCCGGCTACTTCCTCGACGGGCTGCAGCTCTTCACCTCGGCCTTCGCCACCTGGAAGCTCGAGCCCTTCGGCCTGGAGCGCCTCGAGATCCTGCGGGGCCCCAATTCCGGCCTCTACGGCGGCGCCAGCCCCGGCGGCATCATCAACGCGGTGAGCAAGCGGCCGCCGATCGTGCCGATCCGCTACGTCGAGACCGGTATCGACAATTTCGGCAACGCCTATGCCGGCTTCGACATCGGCGGCCCGGTGGAGGCCGGCACCGAGGGCAAGCTGTTCTACCGCCTCGTCGGCCTCGGCCGGGGCGGCGGCACGCAGGTCGATTTCGTCAACAACGACCGCTTCTTCTTCGCCCCCTCGATCACCTGGAAGCCCGACGCCGACACCTCGCTGACGGTTCTGGCCCAGGTGCAACGCGACCGCGCGGGCACACAGAACTTCCTGCCCTACGAGGGGACGGTCACGCCGGCGCCCTTCGGCTTCATCAAGACCAGCCGCTTCACCGGCGACCCGGCGACCGACCGCCTGACCCGGTCCCAGGACATGGTCGGTTACGAGTTCGAGCACCGCTTCGACAACGACATCAAGTTCCGGCAGAACGCCCGCCACGGCACCGTCACCGTCAATCTGTCGAACCGTTACGGCGGCGGCTACGTCTTCGGAGAATCCGCCGCACAGGCGAATCTCAGCCGCTTCGATTTCTTCACCCGCGGCGCGGCGGTGCAAAGCGACGTCGACAACCAGCTCATCATCCCGTTCCGCACGGGGGATGTCGGCCATACGGTGCTCGCCGGCTTCGAGTACCGCCGCTACCAGATCGACGATTTCGCAGCCTTCGGCTCCGGTCCGTCGCTGAACCTGATCCGGCCGATCTATCCCAACACGCCCCTCACCTTGCGCGCGCCCTACCAGAACGCACTGATCACCCAGAACCAGTTCGCAGCCTACCTACAGGACGAGATCACCTTCGGGAACGTCTCCCTGGTTCTCAGCGGCCGGCACGACTGGGTCGCCACGGACAACGACAATCGCATCGGGGCCAGCACCAGCCGGGACACCAGCGCCTTCAGCGGCCGCGTCGCCCTGATCTACAACGACGAATCCGGGCTTGCCCCTTACGTCTCCTATGCGCAGGGCTTCAACCCGACCGTCGGCATCAACGGCGTCACCGGCCAGCTGCTCCTGCCCGAGCGAAGCGAGCAGACCGAGGTCGGCCTGAAGTACAAGCCCCCCGGCTTCGACGGCTACTTCGCCGCCGCCCTGTTCGACCTGACCCGCTCGAACGTCGTGACCACCAACCCGCTCAACATCCAGCAGGTGGTCCAGACCGGCGCGGTGAATTCACGCGGCGCCGAGATCGAGATGGTCGCCAACCTCGCGCCGGGGCTGCGGGGGATTGCCTCCTACACCGCCTACGACCTGTCGGTGACCCGGGACCTGAACACGGCCCTCCTCGGCACGACGCCGACCAACACCCCGGAGCAGTACGGCTCGCTCTTCGTCGACTATACGTTCCAGAGTGGGGCCCTGCGCGGCTTCGGGTTCGGCGGCGGCGTGCGCGGCGTCGGGCGTTCCTTCGCCGACACGGCCAATCAGTTCCGGGTGCCGGGCTACGTCGTCGGCGACCTCGTCGCCCACTACGACTGGGAAGGCTGGCGCTTCGCGGTCAACATGTCGAACGTCTCGGACGAGCGCATCGTCAGCAGCTGCAGCTCCGTCACGGCCTGTTACTACGGCGAGCGTCGCCGGGTGCTCGGCAGCATCGGCTATCGCTGGTAGCCTCCGGGGCGCGGCGGAGCGATCCGTCGCGCCGCGCGCGCGGACGCCGTGTCAGAGCGGCGGATACGTGTGCTCCTCGGCCGGGAAGCTGCCGGAGCGGACCTCCTCGGCGTAATCCTTCACAGCGGCCTCGATCTGGCCCCGCAGGGTGCCGAAGCGCTTCACGAATTTCGGCACGCGCTCGCTCAGGCCCAGCATGTCCTCCAGGACGAGGATCTGCCCGTCGCAGGCCATGGTGGCGCCGATGCCGATGGTCGGCGTGGTGATCTCGGGGGCGGTGGCGATGGCCCGCGCCACGGGCTCGACGATGCCCTCCATCACGATGGCGAAGGCGCCCGCGTCGTTGATGGCGCGGGCATCCGCCATCAGCCGGCGCTCGCCGTCCGGATCGCGGCCCTGCACCTTGAAGCCCCCCATGGTGTTCACCGACTGGGGCGTGAGGCCGATATGGCCCATCACCGGCACGCCGCGCTCCACCAGGAAGGCCACGGTCTCGGCGAAGCGCGCGCCCCCCTCCATCTTGATCGCCCCGGCCCCCGTCTCCTTGAGCACGCGGGCGGCGTTGAGGAAGGCCTGCTGCGGGCTCGCCTCGTAGGAGCCGAAGGGCATGTCCACCACGATGAGCGCCCGCGAGGTCCCGCGCATCACGGCCTGGGCCTGGACGATCATCATCTCGAGCGTCACCGGCAGGGTCGATTCCATGCCGTGCATCAGCATGCCGAGGGAATCGCCCACCAGGATGAAGTCGCAATACGGGTCGAGGATGCCGGCGGTGTGCGCGTGATAGGCGGTCAGGGCGATGATCTTGGCGCCCTCGCTCTTCCGCTTGGCCAGGTCGATCGCATGGATACGGCGGGACTGCACGGCTTGCGACATGGAACTCCACCCGGCTGGTTCGGGCCACGGTAACGCGGCGGCCGTCTGCTGGTGGCGCCTCTATACACCGATGGCGTCGGGTTCGCGCGGCCCCCCATGACGGTCCCCACGCATTGTCGCGGGGTGCAGGGGGTGCAGTCAGTTCATCGGGACTGGACGCATGGCGTGGATCCGGGATCGCGAAGGCGATCTCCATCGGAATCGCAAGTCATCAATCTCTGGATTGCCGGACCGAAAGTCTTGCCCGCGTGTGCCGATAGCAGCGATGGCGTCGCAGCTTCAGGCTCTTTCGCGAGCGTCCCTCCCTAGACTTCGGGTCGCCGGTCGATGCCTTTATTCTGCCACGACTGAAGCTCTGTCAACTCCGATCTTCCGGCTCGGAGAGTGGGTTTCGTCGATCTGTCAGGCGCGGCCCCGAGCTGCCCCGAACCGGCGCGGGAACCGCCTAGCGCTGGGCTTCGCCCCCGGCCCGCCCGTTCGCCCAGGCCGCGTCCTCGGGAATGACCGTGGTGGGGTGGCGCTCCTGCCAGCCCTCGATGCCGTCCGGGAACCAGTGCACGCGGCCATAGCCCTGGAGCACCAGCCGCTTGGCCGCGTTCCAGCTGCCCCAGCATTCGGGATGGCAGAAGGTGACGATGGCCCGGCCCTTGTCGCCGCCCGTGAGGTCCGCCACGCGTTTGAGGAACAGGTCCTCCCGGCCGGGCTCGAGGGGCGCTGCCCCGGCATTGGCCATCCAGACCGCGCCCGGCACGGAGCGGTGGGCAGGGAGCCAGGGCCGATCGGCGGGGAAGCCGGCCGGCCGCCGATCGGCCAGGGACACGTCGAGGAGCACCGGCCTGTCGCGGGCGATCAGGGCATCGAGGGCATCGATGTCGACGACCACGGCGCCCGAGAGGGTGGCCGGAGTGTAGCCCCGCTGCGGTCCGGTCCAGATCCCATCCGGTTCGGGCACGTTGACGGGGGAATCCGCCGGACGTTCCATGGCCGGGCCGGCCGCCGTCAGGAGGAGCGCGGCGGTTCCCGCGACGGCGATGCGGAGAAGCCGCTGCCTCATCGTGCCGATCCCTCAGTTGGTCGCGCTCGGCGCCGTGAAGCTGTGCTCCCAGCGGCCGTTCTGGTTGTCCGACGCCACCACCTTGATCGGGCCTTGCACGCCGGACCGGAGCCCGAAATTGATGACCGGGTTCGCGGCGATCGAGATGTCGCCGTCGAGCGTCAGCACGGCCTGGTCCCCGCGCGTGATCGCGACCTTGTTGATGTAGCGGGCCGGGGTGTAGTCGCGGGTGATCTGGTTCATCTGCATGCCGCTGAAGTTCGGATGGCGGATCATCAGCGTCGCCTCCTGCGGGCGTCCGGGCTGGCCTTCCGCAAACTTCATCTTCATGTCGCCCATGCCCTTCATCGCCTCCTCGTCGCTCATGCCCATGGGCGCCGAGCAGCCGCCCGACGCCTTCACGAACTTCGTCGTCTCGAAGAGTTGGCCGTCCTTGGTCTCCACCACCGCGTGGATGTTGGTGTAGTTGTTCACGCGTACCCGCAGCTTGATCTCGCCGGCATCGGCCCCGGGGCCGAAGGCGATGCGTGCTGCGTAGGGCGACGGGTTGTCGTCGATGATGAGGTGGACGGCCGCGATCCGGTCCTTGTCCGGCATGGTCAGGGTGATGGGCACCAGGGAGGCATCGAGCGCCCGCACCGGTGCATCGACCTTCACCAGGCTGTCGGTCGTCCCGATTGCCTTCTCGCCGAAGATCGACTTCTGGATCTCCTTCCAGCGGGCGAGGCGCTCGGCTTCGTCGTCCGAGGCGCCGGCGGCTTGGACCGGGTGAGGCGTCACGACGGTGCCGGCGAGCGGCAGGGCCAGGGCGAGGGCCGTCAGAAGGCAGCGGGCGAGGGCGGGTTTGGCGAGCGAGCGCGTCATGGCGTTTCTCCTAGCGGGTCGTCGTTCTTGTTGTGATGGCTTCACTATTATGTGGCGCCGGGCGTGGGGGCCCTCAAGGACCCTCACTCCCACTCCAGTTCCTTGAAGGCCTGGGTGATGTTGCGGCCGTGATAGGTGTCGAACAGGACCCACCGGTCGCGCTCGGCCTGCCCGACCGTTCGCACGGCCGTTTCGATCGGCATGTCCGCTGCGATCGCCGAGCGGGTCCCGTCGCGGAGGGTGGTGAGATAGCGGGTGAGGTCGTCGAGGGCCGGAGCGAGGTCGACGAGGGTCGGCCCGTGGCCCGGCACAGCCTTGGCCGCACCGGTGGCGCGCAGCCGTTCCACTTCCTTCAGCCAGCCGGTGAGGCTGCCGTCGAGGGAGGGGATGCGGGTGACGAAGAGGAGGTCGGCCGGAAACAGGATGCCGCTGGCAGAATCGCGGAGGGACAGGTCGCAGTTCGTATGCGCCACGCCGTGGGCCCTGACGTGCAGCGTACGCCCACCGAGGTCGATCTCAGCCGCATCCGCCACTTCGAGGGTGGGATAGACGACGGGACCGACCCGCTCGGGCCCGAGGATCTCGGCGAGGCGGCCGCGATAATAGTCGCCCCGCGCGTCGAGGGCGGCCCGGAGCGCGGCATGCCCCACATAGACCGGCTTGTCCTGCGCGAAGGCTCCCGCCCCGAAACAATGGTCCGGGTGGACATGGCTGAGCACCACGTGGCTGATCGGCTTGTCCGTGCGCTTGACGATCTCGGCGCGCAGCCAGGCGCCGTCGGCGAGGCTGCCGCCGGATTCGGTGACGAGCACCGATCGGTCGCCGATGATGAAGCCGATATTGGCGATGGCGTCGTCGTTCTCGCGGGTCGCCTCGGTGTCGGGCCCGCGCCGGATGAAGATGCCGGGGCCGACCTCGCTCAGGTCGAAACCCTCCGCGCGGCCGAGCGTCGGCAGGCAGCAGAGGCACAGGCCTCCGAACAGGGCACCGCGCCGCGTTGCGCCCAGCCGGACCGCATCCGTCCGCATGGTGTTCCTCCGATCTTCTTTCTACCAAGTAGTAGGTAGATTTTCGATCCCGTCAACGGCATAGACAAGCGTGTGGGGCTACGGGCGATCACGGTCTCGCGTGGACGCCGGCGCGGAGGGATTGGCTGGACGATGAGGGACACCCGGGCCGAACTCCTGCTGCAGGGCGAGGTCCTCGTGCGTCGGCGGGGCTATGCGGGCTTCAGCTACGCCGACCTCGCCGAGGCGGTGGGGATCCGCAAGGCGAGCATCCACCACCATTTCCCGACCAAACCGGATCTCGCCCGCGCCCTCGTGGCGGCTTACGACGCGCGCTATGACGCGGCGCTTGCCGCAATTCTCTCGGACGAACCGAATGCGATCGGGCGGATCGCGGCCTACGGGCGGCTCTATCTCGGTGGCGTCGAGGCCGGGCTCGGCTGCCTCTGCGCTGCCCTGGCGATCGAGGGGGAGGCCCTGCCCGAACCCGTGCGCGCCGAGATCACGCGTTTCTTCGAGAAGCACATCGCCTGGCTCGAGGCGGTGCTGACTGCGGGGATCGCCACGGGTCAGGTCCGCGCCGGCGTGGTGCCGGCCGCCACCGCCCGCATGGTGGTGGCGACCCTGGAGGGTGCTCTCCTGATGGAGCGCCTGCTCGCCGGTCCGGCCGGGTTCCGGGACACGCTCGATGCCCTCTGCGCGGCCTTGCGGAGCGCCGGGGTTTCATCGCGGAGCGATGATACAATATAACAGGGGCAACGACGCGACCCGCGCCCTGTGAAGAGCTCCCATGTCCGACAGCCCCAACCCCACCGCCAAGATCCCCGTCACCGTGCTCACCGGCTATCTCGGCGCGGGCAAGACCACCCTCCTCAACCGCATCCTCACCGAGAACCACGGCAAGCGCTACGCGGTCATCGTCAACGAGTTCGGCGAGATCGGCATCGACAACGACCTCATCATCGGCGCCGACGAGGAGGTTTTCGAGATGAACAACGGCTGTGTCTGCTGCACCGTGCGCGGCGACCTCATCCGCATCATGGACGGACTGGTGAAGCGGCGCGGCAAGTTCGACGCGATCATCGTGGAGACCACGGGGCTGGCCGATCCCGCCCCCGTCGCCCAGACCTTCTTCATCGACGAGGACGTGGGCGCCGCCGCCCGCCTCGACGCCGTGGTGACGGTGGCCGACGCCAAGTGGCTCTCGGACCGCCTGAAGGATGCGCCCGAGGCCAAGAACCAGATCGCCTTCGCGGACGTCATCCTGCTCAACAAGGCCGATCTCGTGGAGGAGGCGGACCTCGCCCGCGTCGAAGGCCTGATCCGTGGGATCAACCCCTACGCCAAGGTCCACCGGACCGAGCGCTGCGCCGTGCCCCTGGACGCTGTGCTGGAGCGCAACGCCTTCGATCTCGGCCGCATCCTCGACATCGAGCCGGACTTCCTGGAGGAGGGCCACCACCACCATCACGACGACGAGATGCAGTCGGTCTCCGCCCGCATCGACGGCCCGGTGGACCCCGAGAAGTTCATGCCCTGGATCTCGACCCTGACGCAGATCCAGGGTCCCGATATCCTGCGCTGCAAGGGCATCGTCGCCTTCCCCAACGAGCCGCAGCGCTTCGTTTTCCAGGGCGTCCACCAGATCCTCGACGGAGACCTGCAGGGGCCGTGGAAGGACGACGAGCCCCGCGTCTCGCGGGTGGTGTTCATCGGGCGCAAGCTCGACCCGGCCGAAATCCGCGCCGGGTTCGAAGAGTGCAAGGCGGCCTGACGGGAAGGTTTGCGCGACGGCCTCCGGCGAACCGATCGCGGGGCGGGGCATTGTCCGTACGGTCGCCGCGCTCCCGCGAGGGGCGCGGCGTCGCCGAAGGCCTCCCGTGATCCGAGCCCCGCGATGATCCTGCGCCAACTCTGCCTGACCGGCCTCCTCTGCGTCGCACCCCTGCTCCTCGCGACGAGCGCGATGGCCGGGCCGGGGCAATCCTACCCGTTCCAGCAGGGCGGGGCCGCGCGGTTCTGCCGGCCACCGCTCAAGTTCGCGGCCGGCGCCTGCGTCCGGCAATGTCCGGCGGGTTACCGCGACACCGGCCGCACCTGCCGCTTCAAGTCCATGCACCGCTGAGCCGGTTCGCGTCGGCGGGCCGACGCCTCACCCGGTTTGGGCGGCTCGACGCAGGTTTCCGCTGCAGAGGACGGGACCCTTGCTGCGACGCCTGCTCGGGGTGGTCCCTGATCGCGACTGCCTCAGCGGCCGGCCAAACGGCGTTCCCGCAAGACTTGGTTTACCATTCCGGCACAGGATCGTTTTCGTGCCGGCGTGACGCTGCCGGCCGCGATCGGCTGCCCGGACCGGGCGCCGTGAGGCCCCGGAGAGCGCTGATCCCATGATGTCCCGCGCGGAACGCACGCCCCTGACCGACTGGTGGTGGACCGTCGACCGTGGTCTGCTGGCCGGCCTCGGCGCGCTCATGGTGGCGGGGCTGGTCTTCCTCATGGGTGGCGGCCCGCCCGTGGCGGAGAAGATCGGCCTGCCGACCTTCCACTTCCTCAACCGGCAGGCACTGTACCTCGCGCCGACCCTCATCATCATCGTTGCCGTGTCGTTCCTGTCCCTGCGCCACATCCGGCGCGTGGCCCTCTTCACCTGGATGATGGGAGTGGCGCTCTGCATCCTGGCCGGCAAGTTCGGGCCGGAGATCAAGGGCGCCCACCGCTGGATCCAGTTCGGGCCCTTCGGCCTGCAGCCGTCGGAATTCGTGAAGCCCGCCTTCGTGGTGGTGGCCGCCTGGGCCTTTTCGGAGGGCGCGCAGCGCCGCGACATGCCGGGCGGGTTCCTGGCGATCCTGCTCCTGCCGGTCACCATCGTGCCCCTCGTGCTCCAGCCGGATTTCGGCCAGACCATGCTCATCACCATCGTGTGGTGCGCGCTGTTCTTCGTGGCCGGCCTGCACTGGTTCTGGGTGGCGGGTCTCGGTGTCCTGGGCATCCTCGGCGTCGGCGTCGCCTATCAGTTCCTGCATCACGTGCGCGACCGCATCGACCGGTTCATGAGCACGGAACCGGGTGAGAACTTCCAGGCCTTCTGGGCGCAGCAATCGTTCAATTCCGGCGGCTGGCTGGGTGTCGGACCCGGCGAAGGCCTCGCCAAGCGCCACCTGCCCGACGCGCATACGGACTTCCTGTTCTCCGTCGTCGGCGAGGAATTCGGTGTCCTGATCTGCCTCGGCCTCGTGTTGCTGTTCGCCTACCTCGTCATGCGGGGCCTCAAGCTGGCCCGCCGCACCGACGACACCTTCTCCCGCCTCGCCATCACCGGGCTCGTCACCCTGTTCGGGATGCAGGCCTGCATCAACATGGCGGTGAACGTCCAGCTCATGCCGGCCAAGGGCATGACCCTGCCGTTCGTCTCCTATGGCGGCTCGTCGATGCTGTCGCTGGCGCTGGGCATGGGATTCCTCGTGGCCTTGACCCGCAAGCGCCCGCGCACCACCACCCTGAGCCAGAAGCCGCCGGGCACCGCCCCGGCGACCATCGCCGGAGTGATGCGTTGACGGTCGCGACAGCCACGATCCTGCTCTGTGCCGGGGGCACGGGCGGGCATCTCTTCCCCGCCGAGAGTCTCGCCCACGCCCTGCGCGCCCGGGGCGTGCGAGTGGTGCTGGCGACCGATGCCCGCGTGGATTCCATCGCCGCCGGCTTTCCGGCCTCCGAGATCGTCACCATCGCCTCGGCGACCCCCTCCGGGCGTTCCCTGATCCAGCGCGGCACCGCCTTCCTCACCCTCGGACGTGGCTTCGGCGTCGCGGCCCGGGAGATCCGTCGGATCGATCCGGCGGCCATCGTGGGCTTCGGCGGCTATCCCACCGTGCCGCCTATGCTCGCCGGACAGCTCCTGCGCGTGCCGACCATCCTGCACGAGCAGAACGCCGTGATGGGTCGGGCCAACGCCTTCCTGGCACGGGGCGCCCGCGCCATCGCCACGGGGTTCCGGGAGGTGCGCGGCGTGCCCGCGAAGGCCCTCGCCCCACGGACCCATACCGGCAATCCCTTGCGCCCGGCGGTGCTCGACGCGGCGCGGACCGCCTATCCGCCATCGGCCCCGGGCGATCCGCTCCACCTCCTGGTGTTCGGCGGCAGCCAGGGCGCCCGCGTGATGGGCGAGGTCGTGCCGAACGCCATCGCCAACCTGCCGGCGGACCTGCGCGCGCGCCTCCACCTCGTGCAACAGGTGCGGGCCGAGGACCTGACGCAGGTCCAGAACCTCTATCTCGGGCTGGGGCTCGCCGGCTTCGAGGCGGCGCCCTTCTTCAAGGACCTGCCGGCCCGCATGGCGGCCGCCCACCTCGTCATCGGGCGCTCGGGCGCCTCGACGGTCTCGGAACTCGCCGCCATCGGCCGGCCCGCGATCCTCGTGCCGCTCCCCGGCGCCCTCGACCAGGACCAGGCGGCCAACGCCGCGACCCTCAGTGCTATCGGTGCGGCGCAGGCCATCGTCCAATCCGCCTTCACGCCGGACCGCCTCACGGCGGAACTCGTCGACCTCTTCACGAACCCTGAAAAATTGACCGCGGCGGCCTCAGCGGCCAAAAGCGCCGGAATTCATGATGCCGCCGAGCGGCTCGCCGACATCGTCGTGGCGACGGCGGCGCGTACCTGAACCTCTTCGTTCGAGCCGGCCCGCCCGGTTCCCGATGCCCCTGAGACTGGTCCTGTTCCATGAAGCTGCCCGATAAGCTCGGCCCCATCCACTTCATCGGCATCGGCGGCATCGGCATGTCCGGCATCGCCGAGGTGATGCACAACCTCGGCTATACGGTGCAGGGGTCGGACGCCAACGACAACGCCAATGTCCGCCGGCTCGCCGAGAAGGGCATGCGCACCTTCATCGGCCACGAGGCCGGCAACGTCGAGGAGGCCGCCCTGGTGGTGGTCTCCACCGCGATCCGCCGCGACAATCCCGAGCTGGTGGCCGCCCGCGAGCGCCGCCTGCCGGTGGTGCGCCGGGCCGAGATGCTGGCCGAACTGATGCGCTTCAAGTCCTGCGTCGCCATCGCGGGCACCCACGGCAAGACCACGACGACCTCCCTCGTCGCGACCCTGCTCGATGCCGGCAATCTCGACCCCACCGTCATCAACGGCGGCATCATCAACGCCTACGGCACCAACGCCCGCATGGGCGAGGGCGAGTGGATGGTGGTGGAGGCCGACGAATCCGACGGCACCTTCCTGAAGCTGCCGGCCGATGTCGCCATCGTCACCAACATCGATCCCGAGCACCTCGACCATTTCGGCTCGTTCGAGGCGGTCAAGGATGCCTTCCGGCGCTTCATCGACAACATCCCGTTCTACGGGTTTGCCGTGATGTGCATCGATCACCCCATCGTGCAGGATCTGGTCGGCCATATCGAGGATCGCCGCATCATCACCTACGGCGAGAACCCGCAGGCCGATGTCCGCCTCCTCGACGTGGACCTGCGCGGCGGCCAGAGCCGTTTCCGCGTCATGATCCGCGACCGTCGCCCGGGCTTCCGCCTGGAGATGGAGGACCTCGTCCTGCCGATGCCGGGCAAGCACAACGCCCTGAACGCCACCGCGGCGCTCGCCGTCGCGCACGAACTCGGCGTCGAGCCGGAGGCGATCCGCAAGGCGCTGGCCGGCTTCGGCGGCGTCAAGCGCCGCTTCACGAAGACGGGCACTTGGAACGGCGCCCTGATCTTCGACGATTACGGGCACCATCCGGTGGAGATCAAGGCGGTGCTCAAGGCCGCGCGCGCCTCGACCGAGGGCAACGTCATCGCCATCGTGCAGCCGCACCGCTACACCCGGCTCGCCTCCCTGTTCGACGATTTCTGCACCTGCTTCAACGATGCCGACACGGTGATCGTGGCCCCCGTCTACGCGGCCGGCGAAGCGCCGATCGAGGGCATGGACCGCGACGGCCTCGTCTCGGGCCTCAAATCCCGCGGCCACCGCGACGCCATCGCGCTCCAGCGCTCGGAGGATCTCGCCGGCATCGTCGCCGGCCGCGCCAAGGCCGGCGACTACGTCATCTGTCTCGGCGCCGGCAACATCACGCAATGGGCCTACGCGCTGCCGGGCGAACTCGCCGGTCTGGATGGTGTGACGGCGTGAGCCCGGCCTACGCGTCGGCGCCTTCCGGGATCAGATCCTCCGCCTCGACGCCCAGTGCGCTCGCGAGGGCGCGGTAGACGATGACGTCGCCCGCGCGTTCTCCCCGCTCCAGGGCCGCCAGAAAAGCTTCGGTAACCCCACCGAGGTTCGCCAGGGCATTCCTGGTCAATCGCCGGCGTGTTCGCCAGAAGGCGAGGGCACTCGGCGCTTGGCGCAGGGCATCGAGGTCGGAATCACCCAGCACCTCGTCGGCCCCGCCCGCAAGCCGCGTCTGGGAGGCCTGTAGCGTCCGCGCGTCCATCGCGTCCTCGGCCAGGGCGATGAGGCGCTCGAACTCCGCTTCCGGCAAGATCACGATGGCCTCGCCCGAGGGGGTCTTGGTGCGCACGATGGTCATGTCGATCTTCCTGGCCGTAGATCGAGCCGTGCGGGCCGATGTCGTGCACCATGATCCGTTCCGGCTCGATCGTGACGATCACCCGCCAGTCGCCGACCCGAAGGCGGTAGCCCTCGGTACCCTTCAGAACTTCGATGTTGTTCGCGAGCGCTTCCGGCCTTTCGGCGTGGAGGCACGGCTTTTCACGAATGAGCGCCTCTGTCCTGGGCGGCATCCGGGTGAGGACGCGCGCTGCCAAGCGCGTGTAACCGACCGTCCGGCCCACCACGCGCCTTCGCTCCTCATCTTGCAACTCTTAGATGTTATGCCAGAAAAGTACCAACTCCAATGACCATTTTTCCGGACATCACCCCCGATATCCGTGCCCGGGCGCCGGCCCTGCGCGGCCGGCTCATCGCCAATCAGCCGCTCTCGGACCTGACCTGGTTCCGAGTGGGGGGACCGGCCCAGGTCCTGTTCACGCCCGCAGACGCGGAAGATCTCGGCCTCCTGCTCGCGGCCCTCGATCCTGGGATGCCGGTCACGGTGATCGGCCTCGGCTCGAACATCATCGTGCGTGACGGCGGCGTGCCGGGCGTCGTGGTGCGCCTCGGCGGCAAGGCCTTCGGCACGGTGGCGATCGACGGCGAGACCCTGCGGGTCGGCACCGCGGTGCCCGATATGCGGCTGGCCAAGACGGCGGCCGAGGCCGGTCTCGATGGGCTCGCGTTCTTCCGCGGCATCCCGGGCTCGGTCGGGGGCGCACTGCGCATGAACGCCGGTGCTCATGGCGGCGAGACCACCGACGTGCTCGCTGAGGCGCACGGCGTCGACCGGCAGGGCAACCTGCGCCGCTTCACCCATGCGGAGATGGGCTTCGCCTATCGCCACAGCAGCGCCCCCGACGACGTGATCTTCACGCATGCGGTGTTCCGCGGCCGGCCCGGCGACCGCGCGGCCATCGAGGCCGAGATGGAGCGGGTGACGGCGGCGCGCGAGGCGGCCCAACCGATCCGCGAGCGCACCGGCGGGTCCACCTTCAAGAACCCGCCCGGAGCCAAGGCCTGGCAACTCGTCGACGCGGCCGGCTGCCGGGGCCTCACGATCGGCGGCGCGCAGGTGTCGGAGATGCACTGCAACTTCCTGATCAACCGCGACAACGCCACGGCGGCCGATATCGAGGGGCTCGGCGAGGAGGTGCGCCGGCGCGTGCGCGACACGTCCGGTGTCGACCTGCACTGGGAGATCAAGCGGATCGGTCTCGATGCGGACACGGCACGCCGATAGAACGTCCGAGTCCGGCGATCCGGCCGGCGATCGGTCCTCGGAGCCGGCGCATCATGGCTTTCATCGAGTGAGATGCGCATGATCACCGACGTCGAGGAGCCGGACACGGTGCAACTCGCGGACGAAGACCCCTTCCTGGCCTTCACGGAATGGGGCGGGCAAGCCGATGACGAGGCCTATGCGGGCCTCTGAGGCGGTCCGCGCCGCCTTCGTCCGGGACCGGAAGCGACCCGTTCCCAGATCCTATTCAGTGCGTCAGTTGCGACCGACGTCTCAACCAACGGAGTCCCCATGTCCAAGCACGTCGCCGTCCTCATGGGCGGGTGGTCCTCCGAGCGGCCGGTCTCCCTGAACTCGGGCAACGCCTGCGCCGATGCCCTGGAAGGCCAGGGTTTCCGCGTGACCCGCGTGGATGTCGGACCCGACATCGCCACGGTGCTCACCGACCTTCGGCCCGACGTGGCCTTCAATGCCCTGCACGGGCCGGCGGGCGAGGACGGGACGATCCAGGGTCTACTGGAGCTGCTGCGCATCCCCTACACCCATTCCGGCGTCCTGGCCTCGGCGCTCGCGATGCACAAGGAACGTGCCAAAGTGGTCATGCGGGCGGCCGGCGTCAGTGTCCCGGAGGGGCGCGTCGTTAACCGTCATGAGGCCGCGAAGTCACACGTGCTGACGCCGCCCTACGTGCTGAAGCCGGTGGCCGAGGGCTCCTCCATGGGGGTCATCATCGTGCGCGACGGACGCTCCCATCCGCCCCAGGAAGTGGGCCGTGAAGATTGGGGCTACGGCGATGAAATCCTTGCGGAAACCTACGTTGCCGGACGCGAGCTGACCTGCGCCGTCATGGGCGACAGAGCCCTCGGGGTGATCGAGATCAAGCCGGCTTCGGGGGAGTGGTACGACTTCGATGCGAAGTACGCCGAGGGGGGGTCGATCCACGTCCTCCCGGCAGAAATTAAACCAAATCTTTACCAGCGTGTCCAAGAGTTGTCGTTAACGGCGCATCAAGCACTCGGGTGCCGGGGCATCAGCCGTGCGGACCTTCGCTACGACGACACACCGGGTGGAACCGGTGCCCTCGTCGTCCTGGAGGTCAACACGCAACCCGGCATGACGAAGACGAGCTTGGTCCCGGAGATGGCAGCCCATGCGGGCTTTGGTTTCGGTGAGCTCGTTCAATGGATGGTGGAGGACGCAACGTTGGGCCGGTAGGGGCCGAAGGCCCGTCCGGCGGCCACGGCCTCGGCCACGGTCCCGTGGGGCCGGCCGCCGGCACGGTCGGCTCCGTCCGTGCGGCGCTCGCCGGCCGGCTGCGCCGCTTCACACCGCCGGGCCGTCGCTCCCGCCTGGCGGTTCCGATCGAACGGCGCGTGCCGCGCCACCTCGGCACGGCGGTGTTCTCGGTCTCCTTCGCGGCCCTCGCGCTCGCCGGCTTCGTGGGCAGCGGCGCCTATGACCGCTTCGTGGCCGAGCACGGCCGCCCCCTCGACATCATGGCGCGGCTCGCCGGGTTCGGCGTCGAGCGCGTCACCATCTCGGGCATCGCCCGGCTCTACGAGCGCGAGGTGCTTCAGGCCGCCGGCATCGACGCCCACTCCTCCGTCGTGTTCCTCGACGTGGCGGAAGCGCGCGAGCGCCTGCTGGCGGTGCCGCTCATCGCCAGCGCCTCGGTGCGCAAGGTGTACCCGAACGAGATCGTCATCACCCAGGTGGAGCGTGAGCCCGCCGCCCTCTGGCAGCGCAACGGCGTGATCGCCGTGATCGCTGCCGACGGGACCGAGATCGACCAGATGCGGGACGACCGCTACGCGGCGCTCCCCCTCGTGGTCGGCGACGACGCCAATCTCAAGCTCAAGGATTACCTCGCCCTGATCGAGGCGGCGGGTTCGCTCGCCGAGCGCATCAAGGCCGGCACCTATGTCTCCGGCCGGCGCTGGACCCTGAAGCTCGACGGGGTCGACATCCGCCTGCCCGAGACCGGCGCCACCGAGGCCCTGGCCCGCTTGGTCAAGCTCGAGCGCGACAACCGCATCCTGAGCAAGGACATCATCGCGGTGGACCTGCGCATGCCCGACCGGGTGGTGGTGCGGCTCACCGAGGAAGCGGCCGCGGCCCGCGCCGAATCCCAGAAGAAGCCCAGGCCCAAGGGGACCAGCACATGAGCCGCACGATCCGTCCGGCGCATCCCGCGTCCCGCCACACCCTTTCCGCTCGGTAGCCCGATGCACGACCCGCACGGCCTCACCCCCCGCATGAAACCCCTCTCGGCCCGGCGCAGCACCACCCTCTCGGTGCTCGACATCGGAACGAGCAAGGTCGTCTGCCTCATCGCCGAGCTTCAGCCGGCCGAGGCGCTGAGCACCCTGCGCGGGCGCACCCATTTCGCCCGCGTCATCGGCATCGGCCACCAGCGCTCTCAGGGGCTTAAGGGCGGCGTCATCGTCGACCTCGAATCCGCCGAGGCCGCGATCCGTCAGGCGGTCCACGCCGCCGAGCGGATGGCCAAGGTCGAGGTGCAGTCGGTCATCGTGAACATGTCCGGCGGCCGCATCGGCTCGCAGCACTTCGAGGCCCGCGTCAACACCCGTACCGGCACCGTCACCGGCGCGGACGTGGAGCGCGTGCTGGAGACCGCCTCGGCCCACGGCGTCAGCCCCGGCCGCGCCGTGCTCCATGCTCTGCCCACCGGCTACGCCATCGACGGACAGGGCGCGGTCATCGATCCCTCCGGCATGATGGGCGACGCGCTGGGGGTCGACCTCCACGTGGTCACCGGCGAGGCGGCCGCCGCCCGCAACCTGATGCTCGCCGTCGAGCATTGCCACCTCGGCGTCGAGGCGGTGATCGCCACCCCCTACGCGGCCGGCCTCTCGGCCCTGGTCGACGACGAGGCCGAGATGGGCGTCGCCGTGGTCGACATGGGCGGCGGCACCACCAGCGTCGGCGTGTTCTCCGGCGGCCACCTCGTCCACGTGGACGCGGTCGCGGTCGGCGGCCACCACGTCACCATGGACATCGCCCGGGGCCTCTCCACCCGGGTCGCGGCCGCCGAGCGTCTCAAGACGCTCTACGGCTCGGCCATCGCCACGGCCTCCGACGAGCGCGACATGATCGCGGTCCACGGGGTCGGCGAGGACGAGGGGGACGCCCCCACCCACGTGCCGCGCTCGCAGCTCGTGCGGATCATCCGCCCGCGCGTCGAGGAGGTGGTGGAACTCGTGCGCGACCGCCTGCGCGCCGCCGGCTTCTCCGCCCAGGCCGGGCGCCGGGTGGTCCTGACAGGCGGGGCGAGCCAGCTCGTCGGACTGCCGGAAGTCGCCCGCCGGGTCATGGAAGGCCAGGTCCGCATCGGCCGGCCCCTGGGTATCCGGGGCCTGCCGGAAGCCGCCAAGGGGCCCGCCTTCTCGGCGGCGGTGGGCCTCCTCGTCTACCCGCAAGTGGCGCATGCGGAGCATTTCGAGCCGCGGGGCCACGGGGCCTTCGCCGGCACGGGGACGGACGGCTACCTCTCGCGCGTCGGACGCTGGATCCGCGAGAGCTTCTGAGACGACCTCCGGCCCGGCCGAAACCCCGCGGGGTGGCCGGGACCGGACGACGAAAATCGGCGCCCCGACCTACGCGGGCGTCAAACGAAACGTGAAAGGCACGAAAGGCTCGACACCATGGCCATTTCTCTGCAGGCGCCGGATATCCGGGAACTCAAGCCCCGCATCACCGTCTTCGGTGTCGGCGGAGCCGGCGGCAACGCCGTCAACAACATGATCGAATCGGGCCTGCTCGGCTGCGAGTTCGTCGTCGCCAACACCGATGCCCAGGCGCTGACCTCCTCGAAGGCCGAGCGCGTGATCCAGATGGGTCTGGGCGTGACGCAGGGGCTCGGCGCCGGATCGCACCCGGAGGTCGGCTCGGCCGCCGCCGACGAGGTCATCGACGAGATCCGCGACCAGCTCTCCGGCGCGCACATGTGCTTCATCACCGCCGGCATGGGCGGCGGCACCGGCACCGGTGCGGCCCCCGTCATCGCCCGCGCGGCGCGCGACATGGGCATCCTGACCGTCGGCGTCGTCACGAAGCCGTTCCAGTTCGAGGGCGTGCGCCGCATGCGCACGGCCGAAGCCGGCATCCAGGAGCTTCAGGCCGCCGTCGACACCCTGATCGTGATCCCGAACCAGAACCTGTTCCGGGTCGCCAACGAGAAGACCACCTTCGCCGACGCCTTCGCGATGGCCGACCAGGTGCTCTACTCGGGTGTCGCCTGCATCACCGACCTCATGGTCAAGGAAGGCCTGATCAACCTCGACTTCGCCGACGTGCGCGCCATCATGCGCGGCATGGGCAAGGCCATGATGGGCACCGGCGAGGCCTCCGGCGAGAACCGCGCCAACCGGGCCGCCGAGGCGGCCATCGCCAACCCGCTCCTCGACGACGTCTCGATGAAGGGCGCGCGCGGCCTGCTGATCTCGATCACCGGCGGCAACGATCTCACGCTCTACGAGCTCGACGAGGCCGCCACCCGCATCCGCGAGGAGGTCGACTCGGACGCCAACATCATCCTGGGTGCCACCTTCGACGAGAGCCTCGACGGCATCATCCGGGTCTCGGTGGTCGCCACCGGCATCGAGCCCGCCCTGATCTCGGCGAACTCGCAGAACAACCCCGACATCGTGCAGACCGAGCAGCGCATCGCCGAGGTCGCCGAGCGTCTGCGAGCGGAAGCGAGGGCGCGGGCGGCACAGCCCGCGCAGACCTTTCGTCCCGCCGGACAGGAGCCGTCCCTAGCAGCTCCGGCCGCCCCGCTCGCGGCCGCGTCGCCCACCCAGGCGGCCCCCGCTGCATCCGCTCCGGTCCTCTCTGCGCCGCTCCAGGCGCCCGTCCAGCCGCTTCGCGCGCCCGAGCCGGTGGCCCATGCGCCCGAGCCGATGCGGGTGGAGCTGCCGCAGGCCCCGGTCATGCGCGACGAGGTGATGCTGACCCAGACGCAGCCCCGCGCCGCCATGGCCTACGAGCCCGCCCCGATGGTGCAGGCTCCCGAGGCCGCGCCCCAGCATGCCGCCGGTCCGTTCGTGCCGCCGCGTCCGGCGGTGGCCGTCGCCCGCGCGCCGCGCATGCCGCAGATCCAAGACCTGCCGCTGCCCGCTCAGGCCCAGCTGCGGGCCCGTGAGGAGCAGCCGGTGGAGCCGGCCGGCGACTCGAAGCGCATGACGCTGCTGCGTCGTCTCGCGACGGTGGGCTTCGGTGGTCGCCGTGAGGAGGCCGAGCCCGCATCCCCGCCGATGCGCGCCCCGGCCGCCCCGGCGCCTCAGGCCGCCGCGCCGACCGAGTATCCCAAGCGCGCGCCGGTCCAGGCTCCCCCGGCCTACCGGCCGGCCCAGGGCAACCTCGATCCGCAGGGTCGCATCGCGCCCCAGCCCCGGATGATGGACGACGACCAGCTCGAAATCCCGGCTTTCCTGCGCCGTCAGGCCAACTGAAGCCGGGGGTCTGACGACCCACGACGCACAGGCTGAGATATTTTCGCAACAGACCCGGAGCCTCGCGGCTCCGGGTTTTGCTCGTTGTTAAGATATTGTCAGGAAACGGATTTTGGATTCGCGTGATGAATCCTCGGCTGTAACACAGCGTAAGAATCCGTGATTTGGCCTCGCTTTGAGGCGCGGCTATACGAATTTTGGAACGAAAAGGCGCGGCGGTTTCGACCGTCAAGCGCCGGCAGGGGCTTCAAGCAGCGGACGGATCAGAGGGGCTGATGGCCCATCCCGATGGGATGAGCACGCCCGATCACGGCCGAGGGCTATGGAATGCGAACGAACCAGCAGACAACTCTCAAAGCCCCCGCGACCCTGAGCGGCATCGGCGTGCATTCCGGGAACCCGGTCGAGATCACGCTGCATCCGGCGCCCGCCAATCACGGCATCGCCTTCCTCCGCACCGGAATGCCCACCGGCAACGACCGTCTCATCAAGGCCCATCACGCCTGCGTCTCCGCCACCGAACTCTGCACCGTGATCGGTGACGTCGAGAGCGGCGCGGTGGCCACCATCGAGCACCTGATGTCGGCGCTCTACGGGCTGGGGATCGACAACGTCCTCGTCGAGATCGACGGGCCCGAGATGCCCATCCTCGACGGCAGCGCGCTTCCCTACGTCCAGGCCATCGACGCCGTCGGCACCGCCACCTGCGGCGCCCCCCGCCGCTGGATCAAGGTTCTCCGCTCCGTCCGTATCGAGGTCGGCCGCGCCTTCGCCGAACTCCGCCCCATCGACCGGGGCTTCCGCCTCGACGTCGAGATCGATTTCGAGAACCCGGTGATCGGCCGCAGCCGCAAGGCGATGGACCTCACCCCCTCCGCCTACCGCCGCGAGATCGCGGGCGCGCGCACCTTCGGCATGATGCGCGACGTGGAGCGCTACTGGAAGGCGGGCTTCGCCCTCGGCGCTTCCCTCGAGAACACCGTCGCGGTCGGCGAGAACGCCGTCGTGAACCCGGAGGGGCTGCGCTACACGGACGAGTTCGTCCGCCACAAGTTCCTCGACGCGGTGGGTGACCTGGCGCTGGCAGGCCTGCCGCTCCAGGGTGGCTACCGGTCCTATTGCGGCGGCCACCGCATGAATGTCGGCGTCCTCACGGCCCTGTTCTCCGATCGCGCCAACTACGCCATCGTCGAGGGCGCCAGCACCCGCCGCGAGACGAGCCTGACCGAGTTCGGTGCGAGCCTCGGCATCGCCGCCTTCGTCGGCGACCTGTAGCGCTCCCGACACACCTCTTCTTTCTGTTAAGGGCGTGGCCTGCCCGCCGCTTTCACGCCCAAATCGCGCTCCACGGTGAATCGAGCGTGAAAACGGGCTGTCCGTCCGGTGTGCAGCGCACCCGGACCGTGGCATGAGGCCGTCAGCCACGCGGCCGAACCTTTGTGATGGCGTGACGACGCGCGTCCGAGAGCGGACCCGTCTGTTGGGGGAAGACCGGAATGCGCCTTACTCAACCCAAAAGCGGTGCGATGGCGGCCGTGCTGGTGACCCTCGTCGGCCTCGGGCTGGGTGGCTGCGATGCCCTCGACTCGATCAATCCCTTCGCCGAGAAGTACAAGCCGGAAATCCTCCCCGACGTTCCCGCCGACAAGCTCTACAGCGAGGGCTTGGCGCGGATGGAGGACAAGGACTACGAGGGCGCCTCGAAGAAATTCGGCGAACTCGACAAGACCTACAGCTACTCCGACTGGTCGCGCAAAGCGCTTCTGATGACCGCCTACTCGAACTACGAGGGCGCGAAGTACGACGACGCGATCAACGCCTCGAAGCGCTACCTGCAACGCCATCCGGCGAGCAAGGACGCGGCCTACGCCCAGTACCTGATGGCGATGTCGCATTATAAGCAGATCCCGGACGTCACCCGCGACCAGGAGCGCTCCGAGAAGGCGCTCGTCGGCCTGCAGGAGCTCGTCCAGAAGTACCCCACCTCGGAATACGCCGCCGACGCCAAGGCCAAGATCCAGATCACCCGCGACCAGCTCGCCGGCAAGGAGATGGAAGTCGGCCGCTTCTACCTGGAGCGCCGCAACTTCCCGGCCGCCATCAACCGCTTCCGCGACGTGGTGAGCAAGTATCAGACGACCCGTCACGCCGAGGAAGCGCTGGAGCGCCTCACCGAGGCCTACATGGCGCTCGGCCTGACCCAGGAGGCGCAGACCGCCGCGGCGGTGCTGGGGCATAACTTTCCCGACAGCCCCTGGTACAAGGACGCCCACGCGCTCCTGCAGAACGGTGGCCTTGAGCCGCGCGAGGAGAGGACCTCCTGGCTCAGCAAGATCTACCGCGGCGTCATCGGCCGGACCGCCGAGGCCCAGTAAGGCCTGCCCGGCACCCCGCCACCCCATGTCGCATGGCCGCTCCCCCCGGGGGGCGGCATCTTTTTGCGTGAAGCCGGGGCCAGTTCGCCGTAAAGACGGCGCCAGCGTTCACAACGGGGCCCCATACGCGGCATGCTGAGCCAGCTCGCGATCCGCGACATCGTTCTCATCGACAAGCTCGTCCTGAACTTCCGCGAGGGCCTCAGCGTCCTCACCGGCGAAACGGGCGCGGGCAAGTCGATCCTGCTCGACGCCTTCGCCCTGGCGCTGGGCGGGCGCGGCGACGGCCGTCTCGTGCGCCACGGCGAGGGCCAGGGCGCCGTCACCGCCGTGTTCGACGTGCCCCTGGACCATCCCGCGCGGGCCCTCGCGGCGCAGGCCGAGATCGATACCGAGGGCGACCTGATCCTGCGGCGGGTGCAGATGGCCGACGGGCGCACCCGCGCCTTCGTCAACGATCAGGCGGTGGGCGTGCAGGTGCTGCGCGCCATCGGCGCGGCGCTGGTGGAGATCCACGGGCAGCACGACGACCGCGCGCTCGCCGACCCCACCACCCACCGTGCCATCCTCGATGCTTTCGGCGGCCTGCAGGGGCCGCTGACCCAGGTCGCCGAGGCGGCCCGGCGCGTGAAGGCCGCGCGCGGCGCGCTGACCGAGCGCCGCGCGCGCGTGGAGGCCGCCGCCAAGGAGGCCGACTTCCTGCGTCACGCGGTGGGCGAACTGGAGACGCTGGCGCCGGAGCCCGGCGAGGAGACGAGCCTCGCCGAGCGCCGCACCGTGATGCAGCAGAGCGAAAAGGTCGCCCGCGAACTCAACGAGGCGATCGAAGCGTCGGGGGGCGGCATCGTCTCCCACCTCTCCGCCGCCCTGCGCAAGCTGGAGCGGCGGGCCGCGCAATTGCCGGCCCTTGTCGAGCCCTGCGTCGCGGCCCTCGACACCGCGCTGACCGCCCTCGACGAGGCGCATACCGTCCTCGACGCGGCCCTGCGCGAGGCCGAGTTCGACCCGCGCGAACTGGAGCGGGTGGAGGAGCGCCTGTTCGCCCTGCGGGCGGCCTCGCGCAAGTACCAGGTGCCGGTGGACGATCTCGCGGCGCTGCGTGAGCGCTATACGGCGGACGTCGCCGCCATCGATGCCGGCGAGGAGGCTCTGGCCGGGCTCGAAGCGACGCTGGCCCAGGCGGAGGCGGTCTACGCCAAGGCGGCCGCGAAATTGAGCGAGGGTCGCAAGCGCGCTGCGAAGGCCCTCGACGCGGCAGTGAAGGCCGAATTGCCGCCGCTGAAGCTGGAGCGTGCCCGTTTCATCACCGAGATCGCCACCGACCCGGAGTCCCGCGATCCCGCCGGCATGGACCGGGTCGAGTTCTGGGCCCAGACCAATCCCGGCACGCGACCGGGCCCGATGATGAAGGTGGCGTCCGGCGGCGAGCTCTCCCGCTTCATGCTCGCCCTCAAGGTGGTGCTGGCCGACAAGGGTTCGGCGCCGACCCTGATCTTCGATGAGATCGACACGGGCGTCGGCGGCGCCGTGGCGGATGCCATCGGCGCGCGGCTCGGGCGACTCTCTGCTCGCGTGCAGGTGGTGGCCGTGACCCATGCGCCGCAGGTGGCCGCGCGGGCCGAGACGCATTTCCTGATCGCGAAGGATCCCGTCAAGGGCAGTGATCGGGTGGCCACACGCGTCGCATCCCTGGAGGCGCCCGCGCGCCGCGAGGAGATCGCCCGGATGCTGGCGGGCGCGACCGTGACCGACGAGGCGCGCGCCGCCGCCGCCCGTCTGCTTCAGGCCGCCGACGCCTGAGAACGCCGGGAATCGAACACGGTTAACCTGTCCTTAACCATGCTCGGTAACACTCGCGTAACGGCGAGTGCGCTCCGATTCGGCGCCGGCGTTGGATCGCTCGAACGAGGGACTGAGACGTTGGACCAGAGAATTTGCGACGGCGGGGGCCGCATCGACATCGAGGGTCCCTGCGAACCCAACCTGCCCGACGACACCCGGTACCGGCTCGGGACTGCCCTCAGGTCCATCTACGAGGAGACCTGCGATATGCAGCCGATCCCGGATAGCCAGATCGACCTCCTCCTGCGCCTGAGGCACCGGGAGCGGGATCTGCGGCGGATCGACTGACCGAGCCTACCAGCGGCGCGCGTTGGGCTGGCGCTTGTATTCCGCGGCCCGGATCTGGGTCAGGACCCGGTCCAGGCAGAGCAGGAGCGATTTTTCCGTGCTGGCGGCCCGGTCGACGTCGTCCTGGCCGGTGCCGAATTGCTGGTGCATCCGGGCGAGGGACAGTTGCCGCTCGAGGTCTTCACGCTGGGCGTGCAGATCCTGAAAGGCGGCCTCGGCCTCTTCGGTGGTGCTCGATGTCTCCGTCACGGTCCATCACCTTCCCGTGCCGGTTTAGAACCGGCGACCAGGAAGAACGCGCGACATCGTGAAAGCGTGCCATGCGGGCCGCGCCCGGATCAGCGAAATCCGCCGATGCGCCGGTCCCGCCTGCGTTCCGCCGCCGGCTGATAGGCGATCTGCGCGTGCGTGGGACAGTAGGGCAGGCCGGTAATCGACCGGTCTCCGCAGAAATGGAAGTCCGGCGCGGTCGGGTCGCCGATGGGCCAGCGGCACATCGATTCCCTGAGGTCCATGATGGTCACGCGCCGCGAGACCGAGAGTCCCACGGGAGCGGCCTTCGGGCCGGACCGGATCTCCACGGGCATCTCGCCGATCGGGATCACCCCGTCGCCGGACGCCAGGGATTGGGTCTCCCCGTCGAGGACAGCCTCGACCGGGGTGATTCCGGCTCCCTCGCCGTTCTTCACCCGACCCGAAAGGCCGAGGCGATGGATCTTGCCGATGACGGCGTTACGCGTGACACCGCCGAGCTGCGCGGCGATCCGGCTGGCGCTGAGGCCCTCCTCCCACAACCGACGCAGCAGGTCGACGCGCTCCTCCGACCAACTCGGGACCGTCTCCATCTTCGCCCCTCCGAAATCGTCCGCACCCGCCCGGTCCCCGCCGTCGTTCCCACTCGGGAGCGCCGTGCCGACGCGGGCGAAGCCGCCGGATGATGGCCGAACCGACCCCCCGGCCGTCGACTGAGCGAACCGTACAGGAGGCGGAGACGCGGAAGCAAGTGCGGGCCGGATGCCCCTTTTGAGCCTGCGGCACCTGTCCACCGGCAAAGCTTGGCCGCGCAGGACACGCTGACCTCGCCGGATCACCGGACATGGTCTAGAGCCGGGGCCATCCGATCTTCGGCTCCGGGCGCAATGCGCGCGTGGGGCGATCCGACTGCGAGACCCCATGACCGAGTTGCCGCCCACCCTGCCGCCCATCGCCGTGTTCGACCTCGACGGGACCCTGGCCGAGACCGCAGGCGACCTGATCGGAACCCTGAACGTGATCCTGCGCCGGGAGGGATTGCAGGCGCTGCCCCTGGAGGAAGCCCGCGACATGATCGGAGCGGGCGCCAAGGCTCTGATCCAGCGCGGCTTCACGGCGGCCGGCGAACCCCTGAGCACGGAGCGGCTGGAGGCGCTGTTCGGCGACTTCATCACCCATTACGGCGACCACCTCTGCGAGCAGTCGCACCTGTTTCCCGGCGTGCCGGAGGCCCTGGATGCCCTGCGCGCGCGCGGCTTCCTGCTCGCGGTCTGCACCAACAAGTACGAGGCCCAGGCCGTGCGCCTGCTCGGCCTCCTCGGCGTCGCCGACCGCTTCGCGACGATCTGCGGCCGGGAGACCTTTCCGTACTTCAAACCCGACCCGCGCCACATCACCCTGACCGTGGAGCGGGCTGGAGGAGATCCGGCCCGGGCTGTCATGGTCGGCGATTCCCGCGCGGATATCGACGCGGCCAAGGCCGCCGGCATCCCGGTCATCGGGGTCCCGTTCGGCTATACCGACCGGCCGGTGACGGAACTCGGACCCGACCGGGTCATCGCCCATTTCGACGAACTCGGCGATGCCGTTGCCGCCTTGGTCCCGGCTGCCTGACGTTCGGCGCGTAGCCGCAAACGCGAAGGGCCGCCCCATCACGGGACGGCCCTCCGTCGTCACGGCATCAGGACGAGGTGATCAGTTGATGCGGTCCGCGAGGTTGGCCGAGTGGGCGTGCTCGCCGGCGATGTAGGGCAGCGCCTGATTGGCGAACTCACGGCCCTGGGAGCTGTCACCGTTGCGGGCGTAAGACGCGTAGAGGCCGAGCGTCCGGGCATCCGAGCGGGCCTGCTGATCCACGTAGGTGCGGTCGAAGTCGTGGCCGGCGCGGGCGGACTTCAGGCGATCGATGCGGGCCTGACTCTCGGCGCCGATGGCGACGCGGCGGCCGGGCTCGGCGGGGCTGTTGTCCACGAGACCGACGCCACCGAGGACGCCACCGACCACGCGCTGGGCGATGGTCGCCGAAATCGTCACGGGGGCGAGCACGACGCCGATCGGGTTGTCGAGGCGGGTCTCGAAGGGCTGGGTATCGGAGACCACGGTGCCGCCGGCGGTCAGCGAGGTGCCCTCGGGCAGCAGCGCCTGGGTGGTGGCCTTGCGCTCCACGAGGACGTTATGGGCGTACTGGCGCACGCGCGGGTTGCGCGAGCGCTCCAGGGCGATGCGGCTCGACTCGATGCTCACCGCATCCGAGCGCAGGGCGGCCGAGCGGAAGTCCGAGGTATCGGTCACGGCGGGCTGGTTGCCGTCGAACTGCGGGGCGACGCGGAACGACAGGGGCTCCTGGGCGAGCGCCGGGGTGGCGAGGGCGGCGACCGAGAGGCCGAGGGCGGCGACGAGAGATTTGTTCATGGCGGGACCTTTCCGGGGCGCCTTGGCGACGCCGTTGGGGAATATCGTTTGCGGTGCGGCAACACGTGGCCCGATGGCCCGTTCCACCCTGCGTCGCATTGGAGCATTGCGTTCGCGGGGGTGTTCTTCACCGATGCCGCCTCCATCACGGGTCCGTCCCACGTGGCGATCCGGGTCCGAAAATCCGGCTGCCGAGCCTGCCCATGGGTCTTGCCCGAAGGTCTTCGGAAGGCCCCAAGATCGCGCCTTTGCCGCTCCTCGACGGCATCGCCAGCGTCTTCGGCCGGGCCAAGGGAGGAAGGCGTTCAGCCTGATTGTGCTGTTCAAATCGCCTTCGAGCGAACGATACGGATCGAATTCATAATCTTGTATCGCGGCGGAAAGTGCGCTTTTGCTGAAGATGACGATGACTGAGCAGTCGATATCTCGAATGATGTCAGGAATTGCCGCTTGTGAGACGTGGCATTCGATTTTGCCCTTGAATGAGAAGGAAAAGGGCAATGCTCATCGCTGGGCAGATCTTGGAATATGAAGCGGAAGATGGCGATGTTCAGTTCTAAATCGTCGGATTTGCTCCGCAGACAGACGATTTATCGTAGGCTTGTCGATATCATATCGATTGGTCGCACGGAATAAGGTCAAGTTCTGGCGCGGATCTTGATGCCGTTCAGGTTCTTTATCTGACGCTGCAGAAAATCAACATCGATATCTATATGAGTGAGTACCACGCCGGCGGCCGCCTCTTCTGGGGTGAGACAGGCGCGGGTTATGGCTTTCCCGGTCCCAAGAATGGACGAAACCTCCTCATCGGCGACGACCTGAAATTCGAAGGTTGAGTGCGCTCCGGAGCAGGCGTCAGTGGGCCTCCTCCCAGTTCAGCGCGGCGCGGGCTTCGACCACCAGCGGCACCTTCAGGGTCAGGGCGGGAGCGGGGGCGTCGACCATGATCCGGGTGATCACCGGCAGGGCCTTCTTCACCTCGTCCTCGGGCGCCTCGAAGACGAGCTCGTCGTGCACCTGCAGGAGCATGCGCACGTTGAGGCGCTCGGCCTTCAGGGCGTCCTCCATGCGAATCATCGCCCGCCGGATGATGTCGGCGGCCGAGCCCTGAATCGGAGCGTTGATCGCCTGACGCTCGACGCTGGCCCGCTCGTTGGGATTGTTCGAGCGGATCTGCGGATAGTGGCAGACCCGGCCGAACAGGGTGGTGACGTAGCCCAGATCCCGGCAGCGGCGCTTGGTGTCGTCGATATAGGCGCGGATGCCGGGGAAGCGCTCGAAATACTGCTTGATGAAGGCGCCGGCCTCCTCGCGGCCGATGCCGAGGCGATCGGCCAGCCCGAAGGCCGAGATGCCGTAGATGATGCCGAAGTTGATGGTCTTGGCGCGCCGCCGCAGGTCGGGCGTCATTTCGGAGAGCGGCACGCCGAACATCGCGCTGGCTGTGGCCGCGTGGATGTCGATGCCGTCCTCGAACGCCTGGCGCAGCTGCGGAATGTCGGCGATGTGGGCGAGCAGGCGCAGCTCGATCTGGCTGTAATCGGCCGAGATCAGGCGGTTGCCCTCCGCCGCCACGAAGGCGCGGCGGATGCGGCGCCCTTCTTCCGTGCGAATCGGGATGTTCTGCAGGTTCGGCTCGGAGGAGGAGAGCCGGCCCGTGGTGGTGGCGGCGAGCGAGAACGAGGTGTGGACCCGGTCGGTCTCACGGTCGGCGTGCTGCTGCAGCGAATCGGTGTAGGTGGATTTCAATTTGGCGAGCTGGCGCCATTCGAGGATCTTTTTCGGCAGTTCGTGCCCGGCCTGAGCCAGTTCCTCGAGCAGCGTGGCCGGTGTCGCCCATTGACCGGAGGGCGTCTTCTTGGCGCCGGGCAGGCCCATCTTGCCGAACAGGATGTCGCCGATCTGCTTCGGCGAGGAGACCTGGAATTTCTCCCCGGCATCCTCCTGAATCTCTTCCTCGAGACGCACCAGGATCTGCGAGAAATCACCCGAGAGCCGGCTCAGCATATTGCGGTCGACGCGGATGCCCGCGGCTTCCATCCGGGCGACGACCGGGACCAGCGGTCGCTCCAGCGTCTCGTAGACCGTGACACGCTTCTCGGCGACGAGGCGCGGCTTCATCATCCGCCACAGGCGCAATGTCACGTCCGCATCCTCGGCCGCGTAGGCGGTCGCCTTGTCCAGCGCCACCCGGTCGAAGGTGATCTTGGCCCGGCCGGTGCCGGCCACGTCCGAGAAGGTGATGGGCTGATGGCCGAGATGGCGCCGGGCGAGTTCGTCCATGCCGTGCCCGCCCTTGCCGGCATCGAGCACGTAGGAGATCAGCATGGTGTCGTCGAAGGGCGCCACCCGGATGTCGTAGCGCGACAGGACGGCGAAATCGTATTTCAGGTTCTGGCCGACCTTGAGCACGCCCGGATTCTCGAGGAGCGGCTTCAGCCGGCCAATGGCGTCCTTCAGGGGGATCTGGCCGGGCAGCAGCCCGTCCCCGAACAGGTCGTCGCCGCCGCTATGGGCAAGCGGGATGTAGGCCGCCCGGCCCGGGGCCACGCAGAGGGAGACGCCGACGAGGTTGGCGGTGTTCGCGTCCAGCGAGTCCGTCTCGGTGTCGACGGCGATCACGCCGGCCTCCTCGGCCTCGGCGATCCAGGCGTCGAGCTGCTCCACGGAGCCGATGGTCTCATAGGCGGCGGTGTCGAAGGGCTTGACCGACTCCGCAGCCCGCGCCGCCACGAGGTTCGCGGGGGTCGGCTCCGAAGGACCGCGGGGCTTCGGGGCGGCGTCGGGCAGGCCGAGATCGGCGAAGGGGTCGACCTCGCCGCTGCCTGCGCCGGACGCGGTCTCGGGATCGACGGGCACCGGATCCCCATGCGCGTCGGGAAAGAACGGCGCGTCGGGCTCGGGCTCGCGGTTCGGCAGCAGGGCCGGGTCGGGCTGCACCGCCTCCGGGTCCACGTGGAGCATCTGGGCGATGCGCCGCGTCAGGGTGTTGAACTCCATCGCCTTGAGGAAGCTGACGAGCTTCTGCGGATCGGGTTTCGGCAGGCGAAGATCGTCGAGGGGGATCGGAACAGGGACGTTCTCTTCGAGCGCCACGAGCTTCCGCGAGAGCCGGGCCTGGTCGATGCTCGCGAGCAGGGTCTCGCGGCGCTTGGGCTGCTTGATCTCGGCGGCGCGTTCCAGCAGCGCGTCGAGGCTGCCGTATTCCTTGATGAGCGCGGCGGCCGTCTTCAGGCCGATGCCGGGCACGCCGGGTACGTTGTCCGAGGTGTCGCCGATGAGGGCGAGCGCGTCGCCGATCTGCTCGGGCGCGAGGCCTTCCCACTTGGCGATGATCGCGTCGCGGTCGAGGTTGCGTTCGGGCCGGTAGCCGGGCTTGCCCTTCGAGCCGGATTCGAAGTCGTAGAATCGCACCAGGGGCCCGACGAGCTGCATCAGGTCCTTGTCGGAGGAGACGATGATGACGCCGGCCCCCCGCGCTTCGGCCTGGCGCGAATAGGTGGCGATGAGGTCGTCGGCCTCGTACCGGATCAGCTCGATCGGCTGCAGCCCGAAGGCCCGCACCGCGTCGCGCATCAGCGGCATCTGCCGCTTGAGGTCGTCCGGCGCGTCCGGCCGGTGGCCCTTGTAGTCGGGGAACAGCTCCTTGCGGAACGAGCCTTCGGACTTGTCGAACACGATGGCGAGATGCGTCGGCATCACCCCGGCCGCGCCCTCCTGCACGAACTGGGCGATCTTGGTGCAGAACAACCGCACCGCGCCGGTCGGCAGGCCGTCCGAGGGCCGGGTGTTGTACTTCTGGTCCTGGTTGATCGACTGGAAATAGGCCCGGAAGATGAACGACGAACCGTCGACCAGAATGATCTGATCGCCGGGGCCGACGGGATTTTCGGAGGTGGCAGCGGTCATTGATCGATCAACGAAAGGAGAAAGGAAGACGGAAGGTTGCCGCGAAAATCACTCGCCGACTCGCAGTTCGTTCTGACAAACAACGAGAAGGCCCGGCAACGGCTCGTGTACGGTTCCCCATAGGAGCCTTGCCGAGACACGCTCGTATCGATGCCGGTAGACGTTTCCTGAATCTGCAATCCGACGCCAGGGGATGTGGGCGTTCCGCGAGTTCGGGTCTCTTCGCCGACGCGGCGGCTCGCCTCTGAAACGATCTCCAGACAACGCGTTACGCCGTAGAGTCTGAGTCGATTGCCTTCGAACTCCTCGAAACTCAGATCTGTGGTGAAATCCTGAGCGGCTTCGATGTTTTCGATGATGCCGAGAAGAGCACGACGTCCGCGCTCAGAAAGCATGGATCGCGTCGCGCTCGGCCCCTGGGCGCACGTGGGGCTTCAGCATCGAGCGCGTTGCGACATCCACTTCGACCGGGAAAAGGTCGGTGATGAAACCGACCACACCGACGTAACCGTAGACATCCCGAATGGTACTCTCATCGATGTCGATCATGACATCGATGTCGCTCCCGGCATGCTCCTCACCGCGAGCCACGGAGCCGAAGAGCGAGGCGTGCAGAACGCCTCGCTCGCGCAACTCGGCCTCGTGCGCACGAAGAATATCGAGGGCTGTGCTGCGATCCATGCATCGACCCTACCCCAAATCAGAACTAAGCTGAAGGCCGTCCCCTCACGTCGCCGCCCCCACCGTATCGGCCATGCGGGCGTCGCGGGTGCCCAGCGGCTGTTCGGGGCCGCGCGTGGTATCGGCCTCGGTCTGGTGCTCCATCTCGGCGTTGATTTCGGCGCCGATGAGCACGATCGTGGTCGAGATCCAGATCCAGGTCATGAAGCCGATCACGGCGCCGAGCGAACCGTAGGTCTCGTTGTACTTGCCGAAATTCGAGACATACCAGGAGAAGCCGAGCGAGGTGGCGAGCCAGGCGAAGGCCGCGATGGCGCTGCCCCAGGTCACCCAGCGCCAGCGCGGCGCGTCACGGCTCGGCCCGTAGCGGTAGAGCAGGGCGAGGCCGCCCAGCACGGCAGCGAGCAGAACCGGCCAGCGCAGTAGGGCGATGTACCAGGCCTCGGAACTGAGCCCGATGATATTGATCGCAGCAGGCACCACCACGATGCCGACCAGCGCCAGGATGATGAACAGGAGCGCACCGGCGGTGAAGGCCAGTGAGCGCAGGTTCAACCAGATGAAGCTGCGCGTTTCCCGCTCCTCGTAGACGATGTTGAGGGCGGAGAAGACCGCCTTCATGCCGCCATTGGCGCTCCACAGGGACAGGACGATGCCGGTGAAGAAGGTGAGGCCGAGGGTCGTGTCGCCCTTCTCGGCGATGCGCTTCACCTGCTCGCCGATGATCTCGAGGGCCCCGGAAGGGATGATGCCCTGCAGGTTCTGGAGGTGCTCGTTGATGGTCGCCACATCCGCCACCAGCCCGTAGCAGGAGACCAGGGCCGCAATGGCCGGGAAGATCGCCAGCAGCACGTAGAAGGTCACGCCCGCCGCCACCGAGACGATGTTGTTCTCCGAGATGTCGTGGAAGACGCGCAGGCCGATATCCTTCCAGCCCTTGGCGGGAATCTCCGAGGGGCTGCGCGCCTTGCGGCCGCGCTCTGGCTCGCTGTCCGCCACCTGGCGCGCGTCCGGCCCGGCATGGGACGGGGAGGGACGGCGGGTCGGATCCTTCGGGCGCGCGGGGGCAGCCGCACGAGGGCCGGCCCGCCGGGGCAGGGCGACGAAACCCAGGAGCGCGGTCGCGAGGGCGACGGTCCAGATCGTCGAATTTCTAGTATCGGTTGTGCTCGGCGCAGTCGAACGGTCGTTTTCTGGCGTCATCGATCGTCTGCCCCGTCAAGTAAAGCGTCTTCGCAAGATGATGCCTGCATCGTTCGTGCCGGCACATCTTGGCTCGACAACGGAGCGTGGCGGCTGCGGGTTTCATGGCGGCACACCGAAATCCAAGGCCGAGGGAGGCCCGTCCTTATTCCTCGAAACCCGGCTCGCGCGGCAGGCGTTGTGCGTCGCGACACCTCAGGGACCGGCCGATGCGGATTTTCCGGCCCATTCCGGACGTGAGGGCGGTTCTCGGCTTGCCCTCGGGGACGGCAGGCGTCACGGCCCTTAGACCCCTGATGTCCGACCCGGAGACCACCCAGCCGTGCCGCACGCGACCGAGCTGATCGCCATCATCGCCCTGGGCCTCGTGCTTGCCTTCGTCTGCGGAATGCTGGCGCAGCGCCTGCGCCTGCCACCCCTGGTCGGGTACCTGCTCGCGGGCGTCCTCGTCGGCCCCTACACGCCCGGCTTCGTCGGAAACAGCCAGCTTGCCGGGCAACTCGCCGAGATCGGCGTCATCCTGCTGATGTTCGGCGTCGGCCTGCACTTCTCGATCAAGGACCTGATGGCGGTGCGCACCATCGCGCTGCCCGGCGCCATCGTGCAGATCGTGGCGGCCACCGCGATGGGCGGCGCCCTGGCCCTCGCCTGGGGCTGGGGCCTCGGGGCCGGCCTCGTCTTCGGCCTCGCCCTCTCGGTGGCGAGCACGGTGGTGCTGCTGCGGGCGCTTGAGGAGCGCCAACTCCTCGACAGCGACAAGGGCCGCATCGCGGTGGGCTGGCTCATCGTCGAGGATCTCGCAATGGTTCTCGCCCTGGTGCTGCTGCCGGCGCTGGCCCCCTCCCTCGGGGGCGACGGCGCGGGGGCCGCGCACCATGCCGGGGACGGCAACATCTGGCTCACCCTGGGGCTGACACTGGCCAAGGTCGGGGTCTTCACCGCCGTGATGCTGGTGGGCGGGCGCCGCTTCGTGCCCTGGCTCCTCGACCAGGCCGCCCGCACGGGCTCGCGCGAGCTGTTCACCCTTGCGGTCCTGGCGCTGGCGCTCGGCATCGCCTTCGGCTCGGCGGAACTCTTCGGCGTCTCCTTCGCGCTCGGCGCCTTCTTCGCCGGCATGGTGCTCGCCGAATCCGACCTCAGCCATCAGGCGGCCGCCGATTCCCTGCCGCTGCAGGACGCCTTCGCGGTCCTGTTCTTCGTCTCCGTCGGCATGCTGTTCGATCCCGGCATCCTGATCCGCGAGCCGCTCTCGGTGCTGGCGGTACTCGGCGTGATTCTCATCGGCAAGTCGCTGGCGGCGGTGGCGATCGTGCTCGCCTTCAAGCATCCCCTCGGCACCGCGCTCACCATCGCGGCGAGTCTCGCGCAGATCGGCGAGTTCTCGTTCATCCTGGTCAGCCTCGGCCTCTCGTTGAAGCTTCTGCCGGAAGAGGGGCGCGACCTCATCCTGGGTGGCGCCATCCTCTCGATCACCCTCAACCCGCTCTTCTTCATGCTGACCGACTGGGTCGGGCGGAAGGTCACCGAGCGGCCGCACCTCGCCGCTCGGTTCGAGCGCAAGGGGGCGGAGGCACTCTCGGTGGCGACGGGGGTGGAGGCCCATCGCGGGCACGCGATCATCGTCGGCTACGGCCGGGTCGGCAGCACGATCGCCAAGGCACTGAAGGCCTGGGAACTCCCCTACATCGTCCTCGACCGCGACCGAAGGCGGGTCGTGGACCTGCGCAAGGACGGCACCGAGGCGGTGTTCGGCGACGCCACGGCGCCGGGCATCCTGCAGGCGGCCGACATCGCGGAGGCTCGGCTGATCGTGGTCGCGACCCCGGACGCGCACACGGCGCGGCGCATCGTCGAGCTCGCCCGCGAGCTCCATCCGGGCATCGACACCCTGGTGCGCACCCACAACGACGGCGAGCGCCGCCACTTCGAGGAGCAGGGCGTCGGTCTCGTGCTCATGGCCGAGCGCGAACTCGCCTTCGGCATGACCCTCTACGCCCTGCGCAGCCTCGGCCTGAAGGAGGGCGAGGCCCGCATCTTCGTGGACAGCACCCGCGTGGAGAGCCGCTCCGCCCCCGTCGAGGCCGAGATCGAGCAGGGTGCACCGGAACTGCGCCCGCACAAGGAGGGCGAGGTCTAGGGCCCTATCCCCTCAGCGACCGCCCGAGATCGTTCACCCGGCGGAGATCCGCCACGAAGGTGGCGTAGGCGTCCGCCTTCGCCTCGTCCGGCAGGCGCAGCAGGTAGGACGGGTGCACGGTGATGAAGCCCGCATAGGGCTTCTCGAAATCGGCCGGACCGCGGGCTCGGGTGATCGGAATCGCCTTGCAGGTCAGGGCCAGGACGGCGGTGGCGCCGAGCGCGACGACGAGCTTCGGCGCGACGAAGTCGAGTTCCCGGTCGAGCCACCAGCGATAGTGGCTGACCTCGCCGGCGGTGGGCTTCTGGTGGATGCGGCGCTTGCCGCGCTCCTCGAACTTGAAATGCTTGACCGCATTGGTGAGGTACGCCTCCCCACGCGCGATCCCGGCCTCGTCGAGGGCGCGCGACAGCAACTGCCCGGCGGGCCCCACGAAGGGGCGCCCCTGGCGATCCTCCTGGTCTCCCGGCTGCTCGCCGACGAAGGCGATGGTGGCGCCCTCCGGGCCCTCGCCGAGCACGGCCTGCGTCGCGCCCGGCACCAGGGGTTCCGAGCGCCGGATGATGGCGTTCAGCGCCTCCAGGGAATCCGGTGCCTGGTCGGCCATCGCGGCGACGGCGCGGGCGGGGTTTCGCTTGACCGGCATCTGCGGCTCCCTCTCGATCATGGCGCCGGTGCGGGCCGCCGCCTGCCGGACGAGGCCCGGGATGGCTGCGGTCTCGGGCATGTTGCGCCAGTATTTCTTCGGCATCTCCGCCCGCATGGCCGTGAGATTGGTGCGGGCGGGGTTGAACGTGCTCTCGTAGTAATCGCGCCAGCCCGCCTCGAAGCCATCGCCGGCCGGTGCGTCTTCGCGCCGCCCAGGCGGGCCGAAGGCCAGGGTGGTGCCGTCCCAGTGCGCGGACGCCTCGGGCGTCAGGATGCTCCAGATGAGCGACCGGAAGCGGCCGACGAAGAACGGGGCGGCGGCGGCGAGGATGTGGTGGTCGGGCTCGAACCAAGCCACGAAACGCTCGGGCCCATCCCCCTCGACCCGGCGGAAGCGCAGAAAGGCGTGCATCTTGTGCAGGTCGCGGGCGATGGCTTTCCGCATCCGCTCCAGCCGATGGACCAGGGGATCGCTCGACACCTCCAGCAGCCGGCGCTCACCGTGCAGGATGCGCCAGATCAGTTCGTAGAGCAGGGCGTAGCGCTCGGGATCGCGATGGGGCACCACCCGGGAAACCATCTCGCCCACCCCGCGCGGCAGGCTCAAGGGGGCTTCGTCGGCCGGGGCCGTCGCCTGCGTCCCGAACAGGCCCGGCGCCTCGCCGATGGACCACAGCACCCGCTCGGGCGGTACACCACGGCTCGCGAGGCAGCGGGCGGCGCCACGAAACCCATCGAGGTCCGCGCCCGCTCGGAGGAACACGGCTTCGAGTGGCGGCCCTCCGGCCGCTCCCGGTTTCGCGGGGGCGGGTGCCTGGGGAGCAGGCGGGAGAGCGGCGCTTTCGGGCTCCCGCTTTTGGAAGGAGAGGGTCGAGGTGGGGTGTGGTCCGTCTCCGAAGAGGTCACGCCCCTCACCCTGTCCCTCTCCTTCCGAGAGAGAGGACTCTCGCAACGTCGGCGAAGGGGCGGGAGCGCGGTTCTCGGTAGGCAAATCAGAACAGGCTCAGCTGCTTGGGCGGGTCGGCCAGCCGTGCCCTCAGGTCGAGGCGGTCGGTCAGCCCGCCCGCCGGGTGGTAGTCGGCGGCGATCAGGAACGGCCGGGCCCGCTTCAGGGCCGAGGTGAGGCGCGCCACGTCATCGAGGCGCAGGCGCGTGTGCCGGCGGGCCCGAATGATCTTGTCCACCGCCCGTGCGCCGAGGCCCGGCACGCGCAGCAGCATCTCCCGGTCGGCCGCGTTCACGTCCACGGGAAAGCGCGCCCGATGCTTGAGCGCCCAGGCGAGCTTCGGGTCGATGTCGAGGGAGAGCATCCCGTCCTCGGTGGCATCCGCCACGTCGTCGGGGGTGAAGGCGTAGTACCGCAACAGCCAGTCGCCCTGGTAGAGGCGGTGTTCGCGCTGAAGCGGGGGCGACTTCAGGGGCAGGATGGTCGAGCCGTCCGGAATCGGGCTGAAGGCGGAGTAATAGACCCGCTTCAGGTTGTACGAGCCGTAGAGAAGAGCGCTCTTGCGGATCAGCGCCTCATCCGTGGTGGCGTCCGCGCCGACGATCACCTGCGTGGATTGCCCGGCCGGCGAGAACCGGCGCTTCTCGGCCTTGGCCTCCGCGATCCGCTCGCCGATCTGCGCGATGGCGTTCTGGATGACGGCGCCGTCCTTCTCGGGGGCCAGGCGTTCCAGGCTCGCCTCCGTGGGCAATTCGACATTGATCGAGAGCCGGTCGGCGTAGAGCCCAGCCTCCTCGATCAGCCACGGGCTCGCTTCCGGAATCGACTTCAGGTGGATGTAGCCGCGAAAGCCATGGTCGCGCCGCAGGGATTTCGCCACCCGCGTCAGCAGTTCCATGGTGTGATCGGGCGACTTGATGATGCCTGACGAAAGGAACAGGCCCTCGATGTAGTTGCGCTTGTAGAACTCCACCGTGAGGGTCACGACCTCCTCGACGGTGAACTTGGCGCGCTGGACGTTCGACGAACGCCGGTTGACGCAGTACGCGCAGTCGAACAGGCAGTAATTCGTCAGCAGAATCTTCAGGAGCGAGATGCAGCGTCCGTCCGGCGTATAGGCGTGGCAGATGCCGGCGCCCGTGGTCGAGCCGAGTTCACCCTTGCCCGCGCTGCGCTTCGGCGCCCCGGAGGACGAGCACGAGGCGTCGTACTTGGCGGCATCCGCGAGGATGCGCAGCTTCTTCGCGAGCGTTTCGTCCATCTCTCAGAAATGCGCTTCGTTCGCGCTTCGTTCAAGGATGCCTTGAGGAATCCGTTCGTTCTCCGCCGCCGGATTGTCGCAGCCTAATCCTCGGTCTCGTCGGTCTCGGATTCGAGGTCGGCCTCGATCACCCGGCGTCCCAGAGCGTAGCCGAAGCCCGCCCGCGCCATCGCGGCCAGATCCCGGTCGCGATGGCCCTCGCGCGTCCCGGGCCGGCGCCAGGGGCCGAGACGGCGGCGCTTGGCATAGGCCTGCGCCGCGGCCTCCTCGAGGTCGACGCCCTCGTCCGCGCGCTCGCGCTCGTTCTCCATCGCGGCGGCGACCTCCTCGCGCGAGACGCCCTTGGCGGCGAGCTTGGCCGAGAGAGCCCGGGCGGAGGCGCCCCGCCGGCGCAGGGCCGCGAGGCGCCCGGCGGTGAAGCGGGCATCGTCCACGAGGCCGGCACTCACCGCACGTGCCACCGTGGCCTCGATGGCCTCGGCGAAGGCGCTCGCATCCTCGCCGCGCAGGCGGCAGCGCTTGTCCACCCGCCGCTTCAGGGTCTGCCGCAGCATCGCCACGGAAGCGCTGTAGCGTTCGAGGTAATGCAGGGCGGCACGCTCGAGATAGGCGGGGGTGACGGGCGGCGGCGGCTTGATGTCGGTCGCGTCCCTGCCGGGGGTGCGCTTGCCGGAGGCGTGCGACGCAACGTTTCGCGATGTCATCGGTTCTTCACAGTCCGGACGGGTTTCGGAGACAGGCTCCTGAAGATGGTGATGGTGCTGGACAAAGGCTCGTGCCTGTCATGCCGGCTCTCCTCATGAGACGCGAGTGGCTCCTCGTGCTCCTGGGCCTCGGCTTCGCCCTGGTGGCGGGGATGCTGGTCTACCTGTCGCGGCCCACCACCCTCACGGTGGCGGTCGGTCCCCGCGATGGCGCGGAGGCTACGCTGCTTCAGACCTACGCGCAGGCGCTGGTCCGGGGCCACGAGGATGTCCGCCTCCAGCTCACGTTCTATGACGACGTGCGCGACAGTGCCGAGGCGCTCCAGCGCAACAAGGCCGAACTCGCGGTGGTGCGTCCCGATGTGCTCCTGCCGGAGAACGGGCTGACGCTCGCCATCCTGCACGACGAGGCCCTGCTGATCGCCGCCCCCGAGGCCGCGGGCCTGGAGAGCTTTCCCGATCTCGCGCGCAAGCGGCTCGGCGTGGTCGAGCGCCACGCCGCCGATCTGCCCTTCCTCACGAACCTGCTCGGCTTCTACGATTTCGTGCCCCAATCCGCCGCGGAGGGCGATGTGGTCCTCGGCCCCGCTCGGGTCGCCCTAGTTCCGCTCAAGCCCGCCGAGGTGACGAGCGCCATCGCGGAGGGGCGCGTCGACGCGGTGGCGGTCATCGCCGCTCCGGCCTCGAAGGCCGCGATCTCGACGGTGCGCGCCGTCGAGGCGGGGTCGCCCGAGAAGAAGATCGGCTTCGTCTCCGTCGCCGACGGCGAGGCCATCATCCAGCGGATGCCGGAGCTGCAATCCGTCACCATCCCGGCCGGCACCTTCGGGGGGCGCCCCAAGCGGCCGGACGACGACATCAAGACGGTGGGCGCGTCCTACCGCCTGATGGCCCGGGGCGGCGTCAGCCGGTACACCGTCGCTTCGGTGACCCAGCACCTGTTCGAATGGCGCTCCAAGCTGGCGCCGCTCGCCCCCATCGCCAATCTGATGAAGGCGCCCGATTTCGACTCGACGGTCGCCGCCACCAGCGCGCGGTTGCCGAACCATCCCGGAGCGGTGGATTACTTCGAGCGCGAGCAGCAGACGCTCTTCGAACGCTATGAGGATTACGTTTACCTCCTTGCGTTCTTCGGCGGCACCGTCGGCTCGGGTGTGGCATGGCTGGCCCAGCGGCTCGCCCGCAAGCGCCGCGAACGCATCGACGTCGTCCTCGACCGGCTCCTCGACATCCTGCGCGAGGTCCGGGCCGCGACCTGCAAGACCGACCTCGACGGCCTCGTGCGCGAGACCGACGACCTCGTGGCCGACGTCGTTCAACACGCGCGCGAACGCAACATCGACAACCGCACGGTGGGCGCCCTCATCCTCGCCATCGACGCGGTGCACGCCGCGATCAACGACGAGCGGCGCAACCTCGGCGCCACCGACGCCGAGGGCGGCCGGGCCGTGGACCATGCCCGCACGGCCCGCCTGCTGTCGCTCCACGCGCCGGCGGCCGAATAGCCGTCAGTACCGGATCGTCCCCCGCAGGCCGAACACCGCCGCGTTGCGGAGGCGCGCGCCGCCGGCGTCGCGCGGGTTCGCGATGCCGCCGCCGGGGCGGAACACGTACTGGAAGTCCGGCTGGAGCGTGACGCCGGGGCCGAGCACGGCCTGATAGGTCGCCTCGATCACCGCCTCGCTGCTCCGGCGCGGGGTGGCGATGCCCGTGGCCAGGATGGTGTCGGCGTCGAGGCCGCGTGCCTGGGGCGAGATTCGCGACAGGCCGAAGGCGAGGCCGATGGTGTCGTCCGAGCGGCCGGGCAGCAGCCCCTTATAGGCGATGCCGACATCGGCGTAGACATCCACCAGGCTGCGGTCGGCGGGCGAGCCGGAGGCGCGCAGGAACACGCTGGCGCCGTCGTTCGGGTCGTCCGGCTCGCGATAGATGGTCTGGTCGATGAGGCCGTAGAGCCCGGCCTGTCCCCGGAAACGTCGTGGGACGCCGGTGCTGGACGAGGCCGCCAGCGAGGTCCCGTTCTCGTCGAAGCGCAGGCTGTCGAAGCGGCCGAAATGGTACCAGCCCCCGAGCGTGATCGTCCCGGCCTCACCGGTGCTGCCGGCCTCGATGTTGTAGGCGTAGGACGCCTCCGCGATGACCAGGGGGGGATCGCTGGTGCGGAAGTTGGTGCCGGTGCGGTTGCGACGCTGCGGATCGGAGTCGAGCGTGCCGCGCGCGGGACCGGCGGGGTCGCCGTCGAAGAGGCCGACCTGGAACGACAGGTTGGGGTTCGGCACGTACTTGGCGCGTATGCCCGGCACCGCCAGCGGGTAGATCGGCCCGCCGCTGGGATGCACGACCGCCATGTTGTTGGGCCAGCCGAAGGTGGAGTTCACGAACACCGTGCCGGTCTGGGTCACGGCGAATTCCGTATCGGCGGCGATCTGCCCGATCTTCAGCCCGAACTGATCGCCGAAGAACTTCTGCTCGAACCACAGTTCGTAGACCCGGGAGGAGGGCAGCGCCTCGATGCCGCTGATCGTGATGAGATTCCCCACCGCGCTGCGCGACAGGCCGGCGCCGTGGATCTGGAACAGGTTGGTGTGGAGCGCACCCCCGGTCCAGCCGAGGAGGGGGCCGAGATCCACGTCGATCTCGAGGTCGAGCAGGCCCTCGTAGATGCCGCGCCGGCGAAAGCCCCCGGAGACGTTGCCGAGGCTCTCGCCGATATAGGTCAGGCTGTAGGTGACCCCGCGTTCCTTCAGGTAGGCACGGAAGCCGAACGGATCGCCGTAGGGGCCCAACTGGTCCTCGATCGAGGTGTCGAGGTTGGCGGAGGGGCGCGACGAGGTAACGGACTGGGCCACCGAGGTCTGCGGATCGCCGCCGGCGCCCCGCGCCGAGCCGATGGCGCGACCCTCGGCGGCGAGGCGCGCGGCCGTCTCCGCCGGAGTCTCGGCGCATGCCGGCGAGGTCGCGAAGCTGAGGGCGAGCGCGAGGAGGATACCGTACTTGGTGGCGGAGCGCCGTCCCGGTGATGGGCTGTTCTGTAGTGGAGCCAAGTGTCTCGCGGTCCCGTTGGGGGTCTCGACACCACCCTAGTCACGCTGCATGACGCCCGGACAACCACTACGGGGGTGGATCAGCCGGCCTCATCGAGTTCGGGGCCGCGTGTGACATCGAGGCCGCCACCGGCACCGGGGGGCGGGCCGACCGTCACGGGCCGGCCCGTGCGCGCGGCCTCGTAGATCGCCTCCATGAGGACGTGGTCCTGCAGGCCCTCCTCGCCGGGCGTCCGGGGCCGCCGATCCTCCTGGATGCAGCGGGCCATGTGGTCGATCTCCAGGGCGAACTGGTTCTTCTGTGCCAGGATGCGGGTGTCCTGCGACTCCGCCTGCCCATCGGCCCGAGCCACGACGAGGCGCTGGCCGCGATAGGCAAAGGCGTTCTGCAGATCGATGTCGGCCCGCTCCGTATGGACCTGGAGCCGGCGCGACTCGTGAACGCCGTAGCTCGTCATGCACTGGGCGATGACCTGGGATGGAAAGCGCAGGGTGAAGGAGACGCTCTCCTCCACCTCGGCGAATTTGCGGTCGCCCGGGGGGGAATAAATCTGTGCCTCCACGGAGACCGGTTCCTCGCCCGTCAGCGCCCGCACGCCGTTGAGGCAGTAGAGCCCGATATCCGGCAGGGCGCCGCCGCCGGCGAGCGCCTTTCTCAAACGCCACTGCTCGGGCAGGCCGGTGGTCTGGCCGTTGAAGGCCTGGATCAGGCGCGGCTTGCCGAATGCGCCGGAGCGGGCGAGCCGCACCACCTCGCGATTGTAGGGTTCGTACTGACAGCGATAGGCGATCATCAGCTTGACCTTGGCCGCCGCGCAGGCCGCGATCATGTCGCGCGCTTCGGCCGAGGAATTCGCCATCGGCTTCTCGCAGAGGACGTGCTTGCCGGCTTTCGCGGCCGCGAGGACATCGCCGCGATGAACCGCGTTCGGCGTCACCACGTAGACGGCCTGGACCGCGCGGTTCTGCGCGAGCCGGTCCCACTCGTCGTAGCCGTAGACCGCGTCCGGCGCGATCCCGTACTGCTCGGCGACGAGCTTGGCCTTGGCCGGCGTTCCCGACATCACCGCAACCACGCGCGCCCGCTTGGTCTCGCCGAAGGCCGGCAGGATCTCCTCCAGGCTCAAGCGTCCGAGGCCGACGATCGCGAAGCCCACCCGCTGGCCCGGGGGCATCGGAGCGGGCGGGGGCGGAGGTGTCTTGTCGCCGGGGCCGCGCCAGTTCGGGAACATCACCTTGCCGCCCTGGACCGCCCCGGTATCGGCCGGGACCGAGGGCGCGGGCGGACCGGACTGGGCCGCGGCCCCCGTCGCTCCGAGGGCGAGCCCGGTCAGCGTGGCGCCGCCGGCATGAAGGAGGGTGCGGCGTGAAAGCGGAAGGTTGTCCGTCATGAAGCTCGCTGTCGGTTCCGGCGGGGCGGGGTCGTCAGGGACTGCCGGGGCCTTGCTGGACCTTGCGGCCACGGCCTGTCCTGCGGGAACGTCAGGTCGGGAAACGCGGTTCCGGCAATTCCGGTGGCACGGCATCGGACCGCCGCCGTGTTCAGCCCTCGTCGTCCTGCCGAGCCAGGCGTGCCTGCAGGGATGCGATCTCCGAGCGCGCATTCTGAAGGTCACGCATCACACCGATGGGGATCGGTTGCGCGACGGGCGCCACGGGGACGTAGCGGACGCCCACGAAATCGGAGCCCCGCCAGATCAGGCGTACCGTTCGCGTCTGCCGGGTCTTGTGAACGTAGAGTTCGAAGACCTCCGGCAACGGCACCGCGTCGCTGAGGGCGATGCGTGCGCCGTCGGGTCCACTGTCCCGCACCCAGCAGGCTGTCTCGGATTCATGCAGGCCGCATCGGATGTCGGCGCCGAGCAGGCTTCGCCGCCGAACCCCACGCCGCCGCTCCCTGGACGTTTCCACCATAGCCGCCTCTCCAGAAGTGGTGATCCGGGATAACGCGGTTGTGAGGGGTGAGTGCGGGTGCGCACAAGTCCCCGCGCGGCCGATCGTCGGATAAGGTTAAGGTTCGCCGTCCGGCACCCCGGGGCTGCTCGGGGCCTCGACGTCGCCCCGCTGCTGCAGGATCAGGGCGACGAACCAGCACAAAGCCGCCCAGGCCGCACCGACGCACCAGCCGGCGACCACGTCGCTCGGCCAGTGCACGCCGAGGTAGATCCGGCTGATCCCGACGAGCAGCGTCATCGAGACACCGATGATGAGCACCAGCACCTTCACCCCCCGCTGCCGGTCGACACGGGCGACCAGGCTCGCGAGGGTCAGGTAGGCGATGGCCGACATCATGGCGTGACCGCTCGGAAAGCTCGCGGTGAACACCTCCATCCCGTGTGGGACGAGGTCGGGCCGGGGCCGGTGATAGAACAGCTTCAGGACCGTCGAAACGGCCTCGCCGCCGCCGATCGCCGCCAGCACGAACACGGCGATGCGTCGGCGCCGGGTCATGGCGAGGTAGGCACAGGCCGCCGCCGTCACGAACACGATGGTGAAGACGCTGCCGAGGCCCGTGATGTCGCGCATGGTCTCCTCCAACCAGCGCGGTCCGATCGGATCGGAGATGTCGGCGGGGTTGCGCAGGGCGAGCAGGACCTTGCGGTCGAGGGCGGCCGTCGAGCCCTCTCCGACCTCGTTGGCCAGCGCGAAGAAGCCGTAGCCGAGGAGACTCACGGCAAGCAGCGCGATGACGGGGCCGACCTCGTTGAGGCGCAGCGCGAGGCGCAGGGCATTGGCCCGGGTGATGAGGGGATTGTTCCGGTAGCCGGAGGGCAGGGATCTCATGGGGCCGTTTTCATCGCGAGGAGGCCGGGCAGCAAGGCACCCGTGCGGAGTGAGTGGGGAAAACCCTCTTACCCGAACGAGAACGTGGCACGGCGCTCCCAGGGTCCGCCGAGATAGCGCCAGAGCAGGAGGCCGGGTGCGGTGAAGCGGAACGGTACGAAGCTGTCCTCCAGGTCCGTGTGCAGCGCCCGGGCGGTGGCGGGGTCGACCTTGTTCTGAACCGTGACATGCGGGCGCCAGCCTTGGCGGTCCTGCGCGGTCAGCCCGTCATCCAGGGCCTGGAAATGCTCGACGAGCCTGCCGCGGAACGCCGACAGAGGCTCCGAGGCGAGCACGTAGGCGACGCCCCGCCCGGTGAAGCGCAGGCCGGTCACCGCCACCTCGGGGGCCGCCTGGGTCCGCATCAGGGCCGCGAGGGTCTCGACGATGCCGGGTTCGTGCAGGCCCGGCAGGTGGTGGAACAGCGTCGCATGCGCCGGAATGTGATTCAGCGCCTGCGGAAAATGCCTGCGCCGAAGGCCGTCGAACCGCGCGAAGGTCTCGGGATCCAGCGCGAGCGTCAGGATCAGCGGATCGGTGGTGGGGGCGGACTGGGTCATGCCGGGAGGGAGATGGCGCGCATCGCGGTTCCGTCCAGGCGCGCTCGCTCAGGTCCCCTCACGGGGACGTGGCCTGTTCAGCGCGGCCGAGGGCGGCTAGAGAGCCCGGATGCGGCGCAGACATCGGGAACTGGTTCATGAGGGGCGGGACGGCTGGCTCTTCCTGATCGGGGGCAGCAACGGCGTCCTCGAGCAGTACCGCGCGACCCTCGCCCGCTGGTGGCTCCTGCGCGGCTGGCGCCGCCTCATCGAGGCCCGGCGCGCGCGGGCCCAGGCCCTCGGGATCCGCTACCTCCACGTCATCGTGCCGGAGAAGCTTTCCGTCTACGACGACCGGACCCGGGACCTCGATTACGATCCGCGCCGCTCGCCCGCCCGCGCCCTGGGCCGGCGCCTCATCGGCAATCCGGCCTTCGTCGATCTCCTCGCCCCGCTGCGCGCGGCGCGCGACGGGCCCGCGCCGCTCTACTACCGCACGGACACTCACTGGACCTACGAGGGCTGCCTGCTGGCCTACCGGACCCTGATGCGGGCCTGCGGCGCGGTGCCTCCGGCCGGCCTCGACGCGCGCCAGCGCTACGAGGTCACCTCCGTGCGCGATCTCGGCGAGAAACTGCCGGGCCGGCCCGTCGAGACCGCGATTCACGGCAAAATCGACTACGACGCCCGCCGGGTCTACGCGAGCCCCCTCGTGGAGGCCTACGAGGCCGCCGGCCGCGCCATCGACCTGCATGTCGGCGCCCATGTGCGCTATCGCAACGAATCGCCGGAGGCCGACCCGCGCACGGTGGTGCTGTTCGGGGATTCCTATGCGCATTTCACGCCGATCATGCTCACGGGCCTCGTCGCCGAGACCTTCCGCGAAGTCCACTTCATCTGGTCATCGAGCATCGACTGGAACTACGTCGCCGCGGTGAAGCCCGATCTCCTGCTGTTCGAGATCGCCGAGCGCTTCCTCGTCCGCCTGCCCGACGACACCTTCGACATCGCGCGCCATCAGGCGGGCAAGGGCCGCGACGAGGCCGCCCCGCGCGCCAAGATCGCCGTGTCCGAGGGGCTTTCCACGGAGGCTTGAGCGGCCATGTCTCTCCGGGGCGATCACGCAAGGGGGAACGGCATGGGACTGCTCGTCGACGGGGTCTGGCGGGAGACCTCAGAGGACATCAAGGGCAGCGACGGGCGCTTCCGGCGCACCGACGCCACGTTCCGCAACTGGGTGACCGTGGACGGCGCGCCCGGGCCATCGGGGGAGGGCGGGTTCCCGGCCGAGGCGGGGCGCTACCACCTCTACGTCTCCCTCTCTTGCCCCTGGGCACACCGGGCCCTGCTGGTGCGCGCCCTGAAGGGCCTGGAGGACGCGATCTCGGTCTCGGTGGTCGATCCGCACATGGGCGCCGAAGGCTGGGTGTTCGGCGACGCGCCCGGCGCCACGCCCGATACGGTCAACGGCGCGACCCGGCTCTACGAGGTCTACCTGAAGAGCGATCCCGCCTTCACCGGCCGCGTCACCGTGCCGGTCCTGTGGGACAAGCGGCGCGCCGTCATCGTGTCGAACGAATCTGCCGAGATCATCCGCATGCTGAACGGCGCCTTCGGCGGGGCTGGGCCGGACCTCTACCCGGCGGAGCTGGCGGAGGCGATCGATGCTGTCAACGCCCGCGTCTACGACGCCGTGAACAACGGGGTCTACAAGGCGGGCTTCGCCACGCGGCAGGACGCCTACGCGGAGGCCGTCACGGCCCTGTTCGCCGAACTCGACGACCTGGAGGCCCGTCTCGACCGCTCACGCTACCTATGCGGCGACCGGCTGACCGAGGCCGATCTGCGCCTCTTCACCACGCTGGTGCGGTTCGACGCAGTCTATGTCGGGCACTTCAAGTGCAACCGCCGGCGCATCGCGGATTATCCGAACCTGTCGAACTTCCTGCGCGAACTCTACGCCCTGCCGGGGGTAGCCGGCACCGTGAACCTGACCCACATCAAACGCCACTATTACGAGAGCCACCGCACCATCAACCCGACGGGGATCGTGCCGCTGGGGCCGGACCTGGACTTCGAGACGCCGCACGACCGGGCTCGACGCTTTCCGGCCTGAGGCCTCCGACGATCCCCGGCGCGGCCCTCGACAGATCGACGCCCAGCCTTACATCGGAGGCATGATGTTGTTCTCGACCCCTCGCTTGGCACGCATCGCGGCCCCGCTCGTCCTGGCACTGCCGACCTTTGTGCTGCCCGCTTCCGCCCAGACCGCCGTAAAGCTGGAGGGCCGGTGCGAGAAGCTCGTGATCGCGGGCAAGGACGTGACCCCCTCCTGCCGCGGCACCCTGATGAACACGGTCACGCGCAACCGCACGAGCTTCGACTTCGCGGCCGAGGGCCGGTCCTTGAGCTTCAGCGGCAACGGCGCCCAGCAGGAGCGTACGGAGGAGACCGACCCGCTTCAGCCGATCAACCTTGTGATCCCGAGCGAGGCGACGAAGGACGGCGTTGTGCAGGGCCCCCTCGTCGCCGTGGGGTCCTGCGGTTTCAGTACGCCGCAACTGGGCAAGACCATGATCACCTGCGAGGCCAACGCCGCGAAGGGTCTCTACCAGGGTATCTTCGTCACGGATGCCAAGACGCCGGACGCCCCGAAGGCGGGTGTGGCCGCGCCGGCGCGCTGACGAAACGGAACTGGCGCGAGCGCCCGAGCCGGCCGGTCCGAAAGGGATTTCCGGGCGCGAGGCGCGAACTCTGGTGCGGGCGCCCGGCGTGCCCATCTCTTGACGCTGAGGAGGGCGTGTGGACAGACCCGCTCTTCACGCCGCTCCAACGACTGCCTTGAGGACGTTATGCTGAACGATGCGCCGATGCAGGGCGAACCCACCAAGGACGTGACCACGGCGAGCTTCCGCCAGGACGTCGTCGCCGAATCGATGCGACAGCCCGTGCTGGTGGATTTCTGGGCGCCGTGGTGCGGCCCCTGCAAGCAGCTCGCCCCCGTGCTGGAGAAGGTCGTGCAGGCCTCCGCCGGCGCTGTGAAGCTCGTCAAGATGAACATCGACGAGCATCCCTCGATCGCCGGTCAGCTCGGCATCCAGTCCATCCCCGCCGTGATCGCCTTCGACAAGGGCCAGCCCGTGGACGGCTTCATGGGCGCGGTGCCCGAGGCCCAGATCAAGGAATTCATCACGCGGCTCGCCGGCCCGGCCGGACCGACGCCCATCGAGGAGGCGATGTCGGAGGCCGAGGCGCTTCTCGGGACCGGCGATGTGGCGCAGGCCGCGCAGCTCTACGCCGCCGTGCTTGCGGAGGAGCCCGAGAACGTCGACGCGATCGCGGCGCTCGCCAAGATCCAGCTCGACCTCGGCGACATCGAGAACGCCAAGCAGCTCGTGGCCATGGCGCCTGCCGACAAGGCGGGCCATGCGGGGCTCGCCAGCATCCGGGCGGCGATCGAGCTGGCCGAGCAGGCGGCGGCGCTCGGCGATCTCGGCACGTTCCAGACGCGGATCGATGCCGACCCGAACGACTTCCAGGCCCGCTTCGACCTTGCGCTCGGCCTCAATGGCCGGAACATGCGCGACGAGGCGGTGGACCAACTGATCGAGATCGAGCGACGGGACCGGAGCTGGAACGAGGGGGCCGCACGCAAGCAGCTCCTCACGTTCTTCGAGGCCTGGGGACTCATGGACAAGGCTTCGATCCGCGGGCGGCGGCGCTTGTCGACGCTTGTCTTCGCGTGAGGCGGCCAACCAACGGCGGGGTGACGCGATGAGCACGCATGCGGGCTACAAGGGACCGGCCGATTGCCCCGGCGTGATTCCGGTGTTCCCCCTGCCCGGTGCGCTGCTGCTGCCGCGCGGACAGATGCCGCTCAACATCTTCGAGCCGCGCTACCTCGCCATGATCGACGATGCCCTGCGCACCGACCGGATCATCGGCATGATCCAGCCCGACGTGGAGGCGGGCGCCTCGCCGATGACCCCCAGGCTCTTCCGGGTCGGCTGCGCCGGACGCATCACCCAGTTCGCCGAGACCGGCGACGGGCGCTACCTCATCTCGCTCACCGGCATCGCGCGCTTCCGGGTGGAGAGCGAGCTCGCCACCACCACGCGCTATCGGCGCTGCCAGGTCTCCTACGACGACTTCGCCACCGATTTCGAGGCGCGGGCCGGCGAGGAGGGGGTGGACCGCGAGGGCGTGCTGAAGGCCCTGCGGGACTTCGTCGAGGTCAACGACCTCAAGGTCGACTGGGCCGGCATCGAGGAGGCGCCCAACGAGGCGCTGGTCAACGCGCTCTGCATGATGAGCCCCTTCGGCGCGCGCGAGAAGCAGGCCATGCTGGAGGCGCCGGACCTCAAGACGCGGGCCGAGGTCTTGATCGCGGTGACCGAAATGGAGTTGGTGCGCGGGTCGGGCTCCGAGCCCACGCTGCAGTGATCTTGCTCTCTCGAAGGAACGCCACCGATGGCCGATGACACCCCGCGCCCCGTCGAGGCCACCCGCGTCGACCCCAAGCTCCTCGAACTCCTCGTCTGCCCGCTGACGAAGGATACGCTGGAATACCATTCCGCCCGCCAGGAACTGGTGAGCCGCTCGGCTCGGCTCGCCTATCCGATCCGCGACGGCATCCCGATCATGCTGCCGGAAGAGGCGCGGGCCCTGACCGACTGACCGTCGCCATGCCTGGCCGTCCGACCGTCGCCATCGTCGCCACCGGCGGCACCATCGCGATGAAGACCGATCCCGCCACGGGGGCGCCGGTCCCGGCCCTGACGGGGGCGGATCTCGCGTCCGCCGTCCCACGCCTCGCCGACCTCGCGCGGATCGAGGTGGTGGAATTCGCCAACGTGCCGAGCGCCTATATGGGGCCGGCCCTGTGGCCCGCCTTGAACCGCACGGTCTCGGATCTGCTCGCGCGGCCCGAGATCGCGGGCGCGGTCGTCCTGCACGGCACCGACACCCTGGACCAGACCGCCTATTTCCTCGACCTGACGCTGGCGAGCGACAAGCCCGTGGTGATGGTGGGCGCCCAGCGCAACGCTTCCGACGCCGATGCCGACGGGACGCGCAACCTCCTCAATGCGGTGCGCCAGATCCTGGCGCCGGGCGCCCGCGACATGGGCGTGACGGTGACGCTCAACCACAACATCAACGCCGCCCGCGAGGTCCGGAAGACCCACACGAACAACGTCGAGACCTTCAACTCGGGCGAGGCCGGCTTCCTCGGCCACGTGGACGAGGACCGGGTGGTGTTCGCCCGCAAGTCCCTGCGGCGCCAGACGCTGCCGCTGCCCGAGCGCCTCGCGCGGGTCGACCTCGTGGCGATGACGGCGGGTGACGACGGGGGCCATCTCCAACACGCGGTGGCGCGCGGCGCCGAGGGGGTGGTGATCGCCGCCTACGGCTTCGGCAACGTCAACGAGGCCCTCCACGACGCGGTGGTCGGGGCGATCGCGGCGGGTGTCACCGTCGTCGTGGCGAGCCAGGTCCCGCAGGGCCGGGCGCTCCCGGTCTACGGCTTCAAGGGCGGCGGCAACATGCTTCTCCGGGCCGGCGCGATCTTCGCCGACGACCTGACGCCGGACAAGGCGCGCGTGCTTGCCCTCCTCGCCCTGCCGCTGACCCGGGATCGCCAAACATTGCAGGCGTATTACGACCGTTAATCGCCAAGCTTCGGCACGGTCATGGCCTGTTCAGGCGCCGTCTGCGACAGGTCTCATCCTGTGAATGCAGCACCTGTCATAATCCTGCCGCTTCGGCGGATATGATGTGCGCATTCTCACCCGATCGTCTGCTTGCGATGTCACCGTGCCGCCCCGCGGCCGGGCTCGGACCGACGTTTCTATCGAAGGATGATGCATGTCCAAATTCGTGGTGGTCCTGGCGCTCGGAGCCGGCCTGTCCTCGCCCGTGACGAACCCGGCCGCCGCGCGGGACGCGGGCAACTTCAACGGTTCCTGGTCTGTGGACCTCGTCACCGAGAGCGGCATGGTCTGCGACAGCCGCTACACCTACGCGGTCTCGGTGCAGGAAGGACTGGTGCGTCTCGCCTCCGCGAGCGGCAGTGCCACGGTGAGCGGCCGCGTCGGTCCCGACGGCACGGTCGGACTCAACGTCTCGAACGGCACCACCTCGGGCGCGGTCTCGGGCCGCCTTCAGGCTCAGGGCGGCGGCGGCACCTGGAAGGTCTCGTCCCTGTGCTCGGGGCGCTGGACGGCCCGGCGTCATACGACGCGGACCGCCCAGGCCGAGTGAACCCTCAGGTCAAGCGGCGGCGAGCCACTGACGCGCTTCGTCGATATGCGCGCGGTCGAAGGTCTTGATCTGGGCCGGCGAGACCTTGCCGAAGGTGTCGGCGATCATCCGCAGCCAAGAGGCGTCGGTGACCAGGGCGACGTGGCTGACGCCCTTCATCATGGCGAGGCCGAAGCGCGGGTCCTTGAAGAACGCGGCCGGCTCCATGCCCTTGAAGTCGCGCACGTCTTCCAGGAGCTTGATCTTGCCGCCCTTGTCGAGGTCGGCCTGCATCGCCGTGATGACGGTGTTCATCTCGGCATCGGTGATCTGACCGTCGACGACGATCTCGGCCACGTTCGAATCCGGCTTCTTGGTGTAGGTCAGCACGTGTGGCACTCCTGAAAAGGTCGAACGTCGGGCTCGCGTTATAGGAAACTCTGCGGGTCCACGTCGATGGCGACCTTCACGTTGCCGCGAACCTTCGGGCCCCGGGCCAGCCAGTCGCGCAGGTAGGTCTGCAGATCGACCGATCGCTCGGTCTTCACCAGCAGCCGGAAGCGGTAGCGCCCACGGATCAGCGCCAGGGGCGCCTCGGCCGGCCCGAGCACCATCACGCCCTCGGGCGGTTCGGCCACCCGGGCCAGCGCCTGCCCGTGCGCTTCCGCCACCTCGCGCTCGTTGGCCGAGACGATGAGGGCCGCAAGCCGCCCGAAGGGCGGCAGACCGGCCGCCTCCCGGGCGCCGATCTCCTCCTCGTAGAAACGCTCCGAATCCCCCGACAACAGGGCCGCGATCACCGGGTGGTCGGGCTGGTAGGTCTGAAGCAGGGCGCGCCCCGGCTTCTCGCCGCGCCCGGCCCGACCGGTGACCTGCTGCAGGAGCTGGAAGGTGCGCTCGGCCGCGCGCGGGTCGCCCGAGGTGAGGCCGATATCCGCGTCGAGGACACCGACCAGGGTGAGGTGCGGGAAGTTATGACCCTTGGCCACGAGCTGCGTGCCGATGACGATGTCGCAACCGCCCTCCGCCACGGTCTGGAGTTCGGCGCGCAGGCGCTCGGCCCCGCCGGGAAAGTCGCTCGACAGCACGATGACGCGTTTGTCCGGAAACAGCTCGGCGACCTCCTCGGCGATGCGCTCCACGCCGGGGCCGCAGGGCGTGAGGTTGTCGAAGGTACCGCATTCCGAGCAGGAATCCGGGCGCCGCTCGGCGTAGCCGCACTGGTGGCAGACGAGCGCCCGGCGGAAGCGGTGCTCCACCAGCCAGGTCGAGCAGTTGCGGCACTGGTAGCGGTGGCCGCACGCCCGGCACAGCGTGAGCGGCGCATAGCCCCGCCGGTTGAGGAAGAGCAGGGCCTGGTCGCCCGCCTCCACCGTCTCGCGCACGGCCGCGATCAGGGTGGGTGCGATGAAGCGGCCGCGCTCGGGCTTGTCGGCGCGCATGTCGATGGCGGCGATGTCGGGCAGGCGCCGCCCGCCGAAGCGCTCGGGCAGGGCGACCCGGATGTAGCGGCCGCGCTCGGCATTCACCCGCGTCTCGATGGAGGGGGTGGCGGAGGCCAGGATCACGGGGCAGTTCTCGATGCGCCCGCGCACCACCGCCATGTCCCGGGCGTGGTAGTGAACCCCGTCCTCCTGCTTGTAGGCGGCCTCGTGCTCCTCATCAACGACGATGAGGCCGAGATCCGCGAACGGCAGGAACAGCGCAGAGCGCGCGCCCACCACCACGGCGATCTCGCCCGCCGTGACCCCGGCCCGGATGCGCTCCCGGCGCTTCGCGCCCACGCCCGAGTGCCAGGTGGCGGGGCGCACGCCGAAGCGCTCGGCGAAGCGGTCGAGGAACTGCGCGGTGAGCGCGATCTCGGGCATCAGGATCAGGGCCTGGTGACCGCGCCGCACGCAATCGGCCACCGCCTCGAAATACACCTCGGTCTTGCCCGAGCCGGTCACGCCTTCCAGCAGGACGGTCGGGGCCTTGTGCACGACGCCCGGCGGCGGGACCTTGCCGTCCGGCGGCAGGGGATCGCCGATCGCGTCGGTGGGGGGCGGCTCGTCCGGGGCCGGGTTCATCAGCACGGCCAGTTCGCGCACCGCCGCCTCCTGTGCCTCCGAGAGGGGCACGCGTGCGTGGTCCGGGTCCGGCGGCAGGGCGACGGGCTCGGGCGTCAGGGCCATCGCCTCGAGGGCACCGTCGTCGATGAGTCCGTCCACCACGCTGAGCGAGACGCCGGCCTCCTTGGCGAGCGCGCTCTTGCCGCGCATGGCGCCGTCCGCCGCCACCGCGAGCACCTTGGTGCGGGCTGCGGTCGGCCGCGCCGGGGCCTTGCCCGACGCCCGAACGCCCACCCGCACCGTCTCGGTGAGTGCCGATTCGTCGGGCAACCGAAGGGCCATGGCCAGCGCCGAGCCTTTGGGCGCGAGAGTGTAGCGGGCGAGCCAGTCCACCAGTTCCCGCAGGGCGTCGGGCAGGGCCGGCACGTCGAGGCGCCCCGTCACGGGGCGCAGGTTCGAGCCGGCAGCGCTCTGGCGCACGCCCCAGACCACCCCCACCGTCTCGCGCGGCCCAAGAGGGATCTGCACGACCTCACCGACCGAGAGGTCGAGCCCGGCCGGCACGGCGTAGCTGTAGGCGCTGTCGAGCGCCAGCGGGATCAGGATCTCGGCGACGCAGGGCATCGGGCGGGGCTTTGGTGGAACATAACCGGAATATAGGCATAACGCCGTCCCGACGCGATGGGTGTCGGGCGATGGCTGGCCGGATCGCGACCGGGTGATTGCATCCGGACCGCATTGGCTCCTAAGCAGCGGGGGCCCCGCATCGCCCCGGTTCCGATGAACGACCCCTCTCATCCCCAGACGCGCGTCCCGCCACGCCTCGACCTGCGCGGGATCGGCCTGCGCTTCGGCGCGGTCCAGGCGCTCGCCGACATCGCCCTCCAGGTTCAGCCCGGCGAGATCCTCGCGCTGCTGGGCGATTCCGGTTGCGGCAAGAGCACGCTCCTGCGCGCCATCGCGGGCCTGGAGCAGCCGGAGACCGGCACGATCCGCCTCGACGGAGCCGTGGTCAGCGAGGGGGGGCAGGGGGTTGCGCCCGAAGCCCGCGGCGTCGGGCTGATGTTCCAGGACTACGCGCTGTTTCCGCACCTGACGGTGGCCGAGAACGTCCGCTTCGGGCTCCACGCCAGGCCCGGTGCGGAGGCGCGCGCCATCGCGGCCGCGCGCCTCGAACAGGTGGGCCTGAGCGATCGGGCGAAGAGCTATCCCGCCACGCTCTCGGGGGGCGAGAGTCAGCGCGTGGCGCTGGCCCGCGCCCTGGCGCCGGGGCCGCGCATCCTCCTCCTCGACGAGCCGTTCTCGAACCTCGACCGGCGCACCCGCGACCGGGTCCGCGACGACACCCTGGCGGTTCTGCGCGCCGGAGGCGCCACGACGCTGCTCGTCACGCACGACCCCGAGGAGGCGCTCGGATTCGCCGACCGCATCGCGCTGATGCGCCGGGGGCGCATCGTTCAGGTCGGCACGGGACGCGACCTCTATGAGCGACCCGCCTCGCGCTTTGCCGCCCGCTTCTTCGGTGACCTGATCGAGGTCTCCGGGACTTGCCGCGACGGCGGTCTCGCGACACCCTTCGGCCGGTGGCCGGCACCGGGCCAGGCGGAGGGCGCGACCCTGACCCTGTGCCTGCGTCCCGAGGCGATCCGCCTCGGCGATCCGGACGCACCCCTGCGCGGCGTCGTGATCGAGCGCCGCTTCCTCGGTGCGACGGCCCTCCTGTCCCTCGCGGTGGAGGGATTTCCCGAGCCCCTGCGCCTCCCGGTGCCGGACGACGTGCCGGGTCGCCCGGGTGACCGCGTCGGCCTCGCCCTCGACGCGACACGCGGCTTTATTTTTGCGGATCCGCAGGATTAAAACACAAGACTTGATCGCGACGCATTGACCTGCGAAACTGTAGTTTTTAACTGTTTTAAATCAAAGACATCCTGCTTGCTTTTTCTCCGCCGATGCTTCTGAACACCCGCCACGAGCTTCAGGAGGGGTGTTGGTCATGGTGGGTGGGATGAAGGCAACCGGCTTCGCGGGCATCGTGCTGGCGGCCCTGATCGGCCCGGCCTCGGCGGCGGAGGTGAACCTCTACACCACCCGCGAGCCCGGCCTCATCCGGCCCCTCCTCGACGCCTACACCGCCAAGAGCGGCGTCACGGTCAACACGGTCTTCGTGGAGAAGGGGCTGGCCGAGCGCGTGGCCGCCGAGGGCGCCCGCGCCAAGGCCGACGTGCTGATGACGGTGGATGTCGGCAACCTCATCGACCTCGTGGACCGCGACCTCGCCCAGCCCGTGCGCTCGAGCGTCCTCGAGGCGGCCGTGCCCGCGACGCTGCGGGACGCGGACGGGCGCTGGTTCGCCCTCTCCATGCGGGCCCGCGTGCTCTACGCGGACAAGGACCTGTCGGACCTCAAGGCCATCACCTACGAGGGGCTCGCCGATCCGAAGTGGACGGGCGGTCTCTGCCTGCGCTCGGGTCAGCATCCCTACAACACGGCGCTGATCGCGCATCACCTCGTCAAGCACGGTCCCGAGAAGACGGAGGCGTGGCTGCGCGCGGTCAAGGCCAACCTCGCGCGCAAGCCCGCCGGCGGCGACCGGGACGTGGCCCGCGACATCCTGGCCGATACCTGCCAGATCGGGATCGGCAATTCCTACTATGTCGGCCTGATGCGCTCCGGCCGGGGCGGCCCCGAGCAGCAGAAATGGGGCGACGGCATCAAGGTGGTGATGCCGACCTTCGCGGGCGGCGGCACCCACGTGAACATCTCGGGCGCGGTGGTGTCGAAGACGGCGCCGAACCGCGAGGAAGCCGTCAAGCTTCTCGAATACCTCGTTTCCGACGAGGCGCAGGGGCTCTATGCCAAGGCCGATTACGAGTATCCGGTGAAGGCCGGCGCCCCGATCGACCCCCTGCTCACCTCGGCCCTCGGCCCCCTGACCATCGATGCCGTGCCGCTTGTGGAGATCGCCCGCAACCGCAAGGCGGCGAGCCTCCTCGTGGACAAGGTCGGCTTCGACAATTGAGCGCCGTCTCTCCTCCTCCGAGCGGGGAGGGGACGGTGGGGCCTGCTCCCTTCAGCCTGTTCATCCGGAAACGGTTTTGAGATCAGCATGACCGGGGCCGCGTCCGCCCTCTCGCCCACGGTCCGGCCACGTGCCCTGGCCTGGAGCGCCGCCGCCCTGGCACTCTGCGCCCTCGTGCTGAGCCCCGTCGTCGCCCTCGTGGTGGCGGCGGGCGAGGGAAGCGGGGCGCTCTGGCCCCATCTCGTCGCCCACGTGCTGCCGCAGGCACTGTGGGATACGGGCCTGCTGCTCGCGGGCGTCGGCGCCCTGGTGATCGTACTCGGGGCCGGCTCGGCCTGGCTCGTGGCGGCTTACGAGTTTCCCGGCCGACGGCTTCTGGAGGCGGGGCTGCTGCTGCCCATGGCGGTGCCGACCTACATCATCGCCTTCGCCTATCTCGACCTCATGCACCCGATCGGCCCGGTGCAGACGACCCTGCGCGACATGCTGGGCTATGCCCGCCCGCGCGACCTCGTGCTGCCGGAGCTACGCTCGCTGCCCGGCTGCATCCTGCTGCTCGGCTTCGTGCTCTACCCTTACGTCTACCTTCCGACCCGGGCACTCTTCCTGATGCAGGCCGCCAACCTCATCGAGGCGGCGCGGATGCTCGGGCGCTCACCCTCCGCCACCTTCTTCCGCATCGCCCTGCCGATGGCGCGCCCCGCCATCGCGCTGGGGGCGAGCCTGGCCCTGATGGAGGCCCTGAACGACATCGGGGCGGCGGAGTTCCTCGGCGTCCGCACCCTCACGGTCCAGGTCTACGCCACCTGGGTCAACCGTTCGGACCTCGCGGGCGCGGCGCAGATCGCCCTCGTCATGCTGGTGGCCGTGGTGGCCCTCGTGGCCGTCGAGCGCTGGGCGCGGGCCGGACGGGGCTTTGCCGGCACCGCCCAGCGTCCACGCAGGCTTGCCCGGCGGCGGCTGACGGGTTTTCGCGCCTGGGGCGCGCTCGGCCTCGGGCTGATGCCGGTGGCGATCGGCTTCGCGATCCCGGCGAGCTACCTCGTCCACTCCGCGTTGCGGCGGGTGATGCGCAGTGGCCTTCCCGAGACGATCCTGGCCGAGATCGGTCACACCCTGCTCTACGCGGGCGTCGCGACGGTGATCGCGGCGGCGCTCGGCTTCGTCGTCGCGGCCGGGCCGGGCCTGCTCTCGCGCCGGTTCGGGCGGGCGCTGATCCGGGTGGCGAGCCTCGGCTACGCCCTGCCGGGCGCGATCCTCGCCATCGGCCTCCTCGGCCCCCTGGCCTTGGCCGATGCCACCCTGGCGGCGGGCACGATGCAACTCTTCGGGGTCGCGCCGGCCCTGATCGGCCTCGGCACCGGCGGAGCCCTGGTCACGGCCTATCTCGTGCGCTTCCTCGCCGTCAGCATCGGCACCTGCGAGGCCGGCCTCGGCCGGGTGCCCCGCAGTCTGCCCGACGCGGGGCGGATGCTCGGGCGGGGCCCCGGCGCCACCCTGGCCCGGGTCCAGCTTCCCCTGGCCTGGCCGGCCGTGGTCAGCGGCGCGCTCCTCGTCTTCGTCGATTGCGTCAAGGAATTGCCCGCCACCCTCCTGCTGCGTCCCCTCAATGTGGAGACCCTCGCGACCCACCTCTACGGCGAGGCCGCGCGCGGCACCTACGAGGACGGCACCGTGGCCGCCCTTCTCATCGTCGCCGTCGGCCTCGTGCCGGTGGTGGTCCTCCTGCGGCTCGGGACGCCCCGCGCGGACCATGCAGATCGACGCTTGACTGAGCCGCGCCCATAGCCCTAGAAGGCCCTCGTCCCGGCGGCGCTGCTCCGCCGGACAGTCATTCGCCGCACACGCGGATGTCCGGCGGAGCGGAAGCCCACCGGGCCGGCGGAAGACGGGTCAGGACGGTTAGCACAGCGGTAGTGCGTTCCCTTCACACGGGAAAGGTCGCAGGTTCGATCCCTGCACCGTCCACCATTCCTCCCGGCAAGACTTCATCTCCCAATACGATTTTGACGATGATCGCGACGGCTGTGCGCGCGGGGCGTTGCCGTGCCGCGAAGGCCGAGGCTCGCGCGCACGAGGCTCGCGCGCAAGGGCTTGATCAGCGCACGTCGCCCGTCATCGTGGCCTACACGCCCCTCGTCGATATGTCGTCGGACCGAGCCGCGTATCGCCCCTCACGTGCGGCCCGTACCGCGAGCAGACTTACATAAGCTATTCGCGAGGGCGAGTTATGGTCCGTCGACAGGAGCGTTCACAGCCGTAATCGAATGTCGAGTGCTGTAAGCGACGGGGCCGAGATCTGCGTGTTTCGTGTGTCTTGCGTGAACGTTTATCTTTCATACATTCCGTATTCGATTCGTTGATTCATTGCCCTCGAGCGCTTGAGCGACGGCCCACGCTCTCGCCAGTGCTGGGAGCGTGCATCGTGACCTTCCATCCTCGACAGTCGGACGTCCGCAACAGGCTCCTGCGTGCCTTGTCGGCCAGCGATTTCGCGCTTCTCAGCCCGCACCTCGAACTGGTCGATATGGAGTTTCGCCAGACCCTGGTGGTGCCCAATGAGCCGATCACGCAACTCTACTTTCCGGAATCCGGCTTTGCGTCCATCATCACCTACGGCTCCGGCGGGAACCGCGTCGAGATCGGCATCATCGGCCGCGAGGGGCTCGTCGGCGCCACACCGGTCCTGCTCGGCACGGATCGCACACCCAATCACGCCTTCGTGCAGAATGCCGGGCAGATGTTTGCGATCACGGCCGTGGCCCTGAACGCCGCCGTGGGCCAGAGCGCCACGTTGCGGCGCCTGCTGCTGCGCTTCATCCAGGTGCAGATCATCCATCTCGGACGATCCGTTCACAGCAACGCGACCTACAACATGGAGGTTCGCCTCGCGCGCTGGCTGCTGATGTGCCACGACCGCGTCGACGGCGACGAGATCGCCATCACGCATGAATTCCTCGCCCTGATGCTCGGCGTTCAGCGCTCCGGAGCCACCCTCGCCGTGCAGATGCTGGAGGGAAACCTGCTGATCAAGGCCCGGCGCGGTCGGATCACGATCGTGAACCGGAAGAGCCTGCTGGAAGTCGCTGACGGCAGCTACGGCATCGCGGAGGCCGAATACGCTCGCCTGATCGAGGGTGCCTGATGTGGCACGGCTCTCTTTAGCGCTCGGGATCGACGCGGACCGCGAGGATTGGCGCAGGGCGCGGAGAGGGACGACTTCGCCGGCCTCGGTTCGGCGCATGCGCTCGACGTGGCGGAGGGCATATTCCGGCGCACCCGGTACGTCAGGCTCTGCAATCGGTTCGATCGCGCCTTCGAAATCACCGATGGGCGGCGCGAACGCGTCCTGGTGGTGAACTCGGCGGACGTGGTGCCGAAAGGGGAAGACGAGAAATCCGACGCCCGGCTACTGCCTTCATGGCAGGATTGGCAGGGGCCCGACGGTCGACACGTTGCACGGATTCCAGAGCAAGCCACGGGATGCATCCCCGGTCGGACGGGTGCAAGGGTTCGGAGCGATCCCGGGTGAGCGGCCCGGTCGGTGTCCCCGCGGCCGGAGGAGTGTCCATCATGGACTTTGGCGAAGCCGAGAGCGGCCGGCACGGGCCGGGTCCGTCGGCGTGGGACGAGGCGGCTCGGTGGGCGGCCCTCGCCACCCGCGATGCGCGCGCCGACGGCCGGTTCGTCTACGCGGTCCGCACCACTGGGGTGTATTGCCGCCCGAGTTGCGCCGCGAGGGCTGCTAAGCCGGAGAACGTCACCTTCCATGCCACCTGCGCGGAGGCAGAGGCCGCGGGCTTCCGGGCCTGCAAGCGCTGCCGGCCGAACGCACCGGCCCTGGCCGAGCGACGGGCGGGTGCCGTGGCCGAGGCCTGCCGGCGCATCGACGCGGCCGAGGAGGCGCCGGACCTGAAAACCCTCGCGCACGCCGTGGGCATGAGCCCGTTCCACTTCCATCGCGTGTTCCGGGCGACCACCGGCGTCACGCCGAGGGCCTACGCGGCGGCCCGGCGCGCTGCGCGCCTTGCCGCCCGCCTTCAGCAGGCGGGTTCCGTCACCGAGGCGGTCTACGAGACGGGCTACGGCACGGCGAGCCGGTTCTACGCCACGGCACCGGGGCGGCTCGGAATGTCGCCGACGGCCTATCGCAAGGGCGGCCTCGGCGCGGCGATCCGCTTCGCGGTCGGCGAATGCACCCTCGGCGCCATCCTCGTGGCGGCGACCGAGGCGGGGCTCTGTGCGATCCTGCTCGGCGACGATCCCGACGTCCTGGTGCGGGACCTTCAGGATCGCTTCCCACGCGCGGCCCTCTCGGCCGGCGACATCGAATTCGAGCGCTGGGTCGCCGAGGTGGTCGGCTTCGTGGAGGCGCCCGCCCGTGGTCTTGACCTGCCCCTCGACATCGGAGGCACCGCCTTCCAGCAGCGGGTCTGGGCGGCCCTGTGCGCCATCCCGGTGGGCGCCACGGTGACCTACGCGGAGGTCGCGCGGGCCATCGGGGAGCCGATGGCCGTGCGTGCGGTGGCCCAGGCCTGCGCCGCCAACAGGCTGGCGGTGGCGATTCCCTGCCACCGGGTGGTACGCACGGACGGCTCCCTATCCGGCTACCGCTGGAGCGTGGCACGCAAGCGCGACCTCCTCGCACGCGAGAAGGCCGGCTCGTCGACGTGAACTCTCTTGTCTTGGATTACGGTACCGGGAGCGTCAGGAGCCGCCGGGGTCGGTTTCGCCGTCCGGTTGGGCGCCGCCCTTCGGGCCCTGGCCGGGCTTTCCGTCCGTCTTCTCGTTCGGGTCCTTCACCGCATCCGGTGCCACGTTGGCGGGCTTGCGCTGCGGTGTGTCCTGCTGCGGGTCCTGATCGTCGGCGCTTCCCATGGAGTCACTCCTTACCGGCTGTGTTGGGGGAACGGGGCCTGTCGGACTGGCCGTCGGAGGAAACGCCGACCGGAGCCGGATTGCGCCCCTCGGGCGACCCTTCCCAGTCCGCGTTACGCGCCGCGTCGGTCTGCCCGCCGGACCCCTGCTGCGTGAGGGCGGATTGCTCGGGCGATTGCTTGCCGCCGGCGACGGCGGGCGCTCCCGGCTTGCCGACGTCGGCATCGGGCTTGCGGGTGCCGACGATGGGGATGTGGTCGTTCGGCATGGCTACTCTCCCGCGTCCTTGCCGTTGGGCGCGGTCGCCCGCTCGATCGCCTCCGCGGCCGCGCCGGCGGGGGCGGCGCCGGCTCGGGCCCCGGCATCGCGGATTCGGTTCAGGTTGGCGTCGGGCGTCTCGGCTTCGGTCTCGTCCGTGGCATCCGAGCCGGGTGTGCCGGAGGCGATCCGGGCGGTCTCGGCTTCGCCCATCGGATTGCCCTTGAGGTCGCTCCGAAGCTGAGCCGGCCGTCCGACGTCCCGGGCGTTGTCCTGGCCGAGATCCTGGCCGTTCCGGTCGGTATAGGCGTCGAAATCCTTCAGCGAGGGGCGCTCGCGCGGCTCGTCGGTCATGGTGTCCTCCTGATCTTGGAGGCTCAACCCGTCACCGGCCGTGGGGTTGCCTTTCGGGGCGGGGCACCGGCCTCGGCAAACAGGAGAACGGCGTCCCGGCGCAGCCCGGGAAGCCGTTTTCGTCAGGGGGATGGAGCGTCCCGAAGCGCGATCCGGGCGCGTATCCCGGATCGCGCCTTGAGCTTCAGAGGCCCTCGAACAGCGCCGAGGAGATGTAGCGCTCGGCGAACGAGCAGGCGACAGTGACGATCCGCTTGCCCCGGAAGTCGGGCCGGGCGGCGAGCTTCAGGGCGGCGGCCACGTTGCCGCCGGTGGAGATGCCGCCGGGAATGCCTTCCAGGCGCGCGAGCAGGCGCGAGGTGTCAAAGGCTTCCTGGTTCGAGACCGTGATGACCTCGTCGATGATCGACTTATCGAGGTTGTCCGGGATGAAGCCGGCGCCGATCCCCTGGATCTTGTGCGGGCCGGGCTGACCGCCGGAGATCACCGGGGAGTCGGTGGGCTCCACGGCGACGACCTTCAGGCCGGGCAGGCGGGGCTTCAGGACCGAGCCGACGCCCGTGATGGTGCCGCCGGTGCCGACACCGGCCACGAAGGCGTCGAGGTGACCCTGCGTGTCGTTCCAGATCTCCTCGGCCGTCGTCTTGCGATGGATCTCGGGGTTGGCGGGGTTCGAGAACTGCTGGGGCATGATCGAGCCCGGGATCTCGTTGAGGAGTTCCTCCGCCTTGGCGATGGCGCCCTTCATGCCCTGGGGGCCGGGGGTCAGCGCCAGCTCCGCGCCGAGGAAGGCCAGCATCTTGCGGCGCTCGAGGGACATCGTCTCGGGCATCACCAGAATGAGGCGATAGCCGCGCGAGGCCGCCACGAAGGCCAGCGCGATGCCGGTGTTGCCGGAGGTCGGCTCCACCAGGGTGCCACCGGGCTTCAGCTTGCCGGAGGCCTCCAGCGCGTCGATCATGTTGACGCCGATGCGGTCCTTCACGCTCGCGATCGGGTTGAAGAACTCGAGCTTGAGCAGGATCTCGGCCTCGACGCCGCGCTCCTTGGTGATGCGGTTGAGGCGCACCAGCGGCGTGTTGCCGATCGTCTCGGTGATCGAGCCGAAGATATGGCCGTGGCCGGGCGTGCGGGTGGAAGCGGGGCTCTGCGTATCGGCCATGGGGGTCTCCTGATCGGCTGAGAATGTCGTGCCGGTGTCCGCCGGGAACAAATTCAGGGCCGGGAGATATCGTGTCGGTTCTGCCGAGGCAATCGACAAAGCCCCGTGATCAAAGACAAATCTTCTTCAATCCCGGGAGTGTGTGACGATCGGAGAAACTCTCTATTGTTTCCGACTAACAAGAGAGAAGATTGTTCTGGGCCCGCGGGCCGGTGCACCGCCGAGTTTCAGGCGGTCAGCAGCGCAGTACAGAGGATCATCATGGTCGCGAGAAGGGGGCAGGTCGCGGCGAGCGCCGCCGCCCCCGCATGCAGGTGCGCCGGCCAGGCGTAGCGCGCCTCCTCCCGGAATCCGTGCCGCAGGCCGTCGCCGCCGGTGGTGCCTTCGAGCCGTGTGCCCATCGCGCTCCCCATGCCCGCCACGGTGGCGGGCCATCCGGGGCAGGAGGCGCTGGTGGCCTTGAACAGGGCGTAAACCCGCGGCGGTGACCGCGGATCGTCGTCAACGGACGCTTAAGACGCGAGATGGGCCGATTCGGAGCGGGTCAGAGCGCGCGGTCGAAGCGCAGTTCACCCTTCTGGCTCTTGATCACCAGCTGCGAGCCGACGAGATCCCATTGGGCCGCCGTGCGCAGGGCGATGAAGAAGTCCTGCTCGCTGGCACCGAGGCCCTTGTCGCAGGGCTTCTTCGTCAGGGCGAGGGGACCGACGGCGAGGTGCTGCTCGCGCAGGGGAAAGGCGGTCGCCGCGAAGGTGTTGCAGCCGCCATAGCCGCGCGCCCGGTACTGCTTGTCGACCATGAAGCTCGGACGATCGTTGCCGCCGAACGGCTTTCCGTTCAGGCTCACGGCGGTCCAGGTGGCATCCAGGGGGAAGATCTTCTCCTGGGGCTTGGCGGCCGGGACATACTGCTTCTTCTCGGGCTTCTCGCGGGCATCACGGCCGAAGCCCGTAACGTTGCCACCCATCTGCGCGGTCGCGGCGGTGCTCGTCGCTCCGGCCGCGATGGCGCCGGCTACCACAGCGATTCGGATCGCTCTCATCGTCTGGCTCCCCTTCAAGGTCTGGTCCCCGCCCGAACGCGCAGGGCGTCGAACCCTGCGACCGTGTCATCCCACTCCGGCGGAACCCACCGATCGGACTGTGCGTTTGGCCCCTTCGGATAAGATTCCAGCACAAATATGGTCAAGACGCCGGACGCCCCGATCGGTGCGGTTCTTGAGCGGATCCCCGGTAAACCACCGCGCGACACATGTTTGCGTTGAACGAACCCGTGATACCGCCGTTGTCCGCCCGAACGGACATCACCAGGGAGATGCAGGGTGGCGGGATCGGATGAAGGGGCTCCGAGTGGCCTGCAACCCGAGGAGCTCGGCCCGAACACGATCAGCGCCGCCCAGTCGCGGGCGGCCAGGGCCTTGCTCGGCTGGTCGGAAGCCGATCTCGCCGGCAAGCTCGGACTCGGTGAAGGCTTCGTGCGGGATTTCGAATCCGGCGGCCGTGAGCCTCCCTCGGGCCAGGTCGAGGCCTTGCGCAGCACCCTGATGGCCCATGGCGTCGTCTTCGGCGGAGCCGGAACGGAAGAGGTCCGCCTGAGCCAGCAAGGCCAGGGCGAAGGCACACGGGTGGATGCCCTCACCACCGAGAACGATCGCTGAAGACTGGAGCGCCCGCTCAAGCGCCTTTGACGAGCGCCTTGAGGTCGTAGTGTGGGTCGGCCGCCTGCTCCGGCGCGAGGGCGAGGCCAAGGCCGAGGATGCGGCGCGCCGCCATGTGATCCGCCGGGCGATCGACCGATTCGACGGCGGCGAGTTGGCCTTGGCGATACCGGAAGACCGAGAGCCCCGTCTCGGAGGCGCGTGCCACGCTGGCATCGCCGGGCTGGGCCAGTCCGGCGATCTGCAGCTTGTGCGGACCCTGGTCGCTCCAGAACCAGGGCACTGCCGCGTAGGCGGTCGGTCGCCCGGTCAGGCGGGCGGCGAGGCAGCGGCCCTGGTCGACGGCGTTCTGCACCGACTCGATGCGTACGGGACTGCCCTCCAGGAAGCGGCTCGGCACCCGGGCGCAATCGCCGAGCGCCGAGACCGCCGGGTCGGACGTTGCCAGGAACGCGTCCGTATGGATGCCGTCCCCGACCGCGAGGCCGGCGGCCTCGGCGAGTTCCTGGTTCGGCACCACGCCGATCCCGACGAGGACGAGGTCGGCCGCAATGGCCGAGCCGTCGCCGAGCCGGACCGCAACCGCCCGCCCGGCCTCTCCCTCCACCGCCTGAACGCCGGCTCCGAAGGCGAAGCGGATCCCGGCGTCGGTATGGGCCCGCGTGAAGAACCCGGCCATCTCCGCCGAGACTGCACGGGCCATCGGCCGGTCTGCCGCCTCGACCACCGTGACGGGCAGGCCGCGTCCGGCGCAGATCCCGGCGAATTCGAGGCCGATGAAGCCCGCGCCGACGATGGCGATCGCCCGTGCGCCGGCGAGCGCGGCCTTGAGTGCATCGGCATCGGTCAGCGAGCGTAACTGATGCACGCCCGCCAGGCTCGCCCCCGGCACCGGCAACGCCCGGTTACGCGCGCCGGTGGCGAGGACGAGGTGGTCGTAGGCGAGATCGGTCCCGTCGCTCAAGGCGACGCGACGGGCCTCGCGGGCGATGGCGGTGGCGGTGACGTGCGGTCGGTGCGTGATCCGGTGCTCGGCGAAGAAGGTGGCGGGACGCAGGGACAGGCCCGCCGCATCGGTCTTGCCGGCCAGATAGGCCTTCGACAGCGGCGGGCGCTGATAGGGCAGGCCCTCGTCCCCCACCAGGGTGATGGGATCGGCAAAGCCCGCCTCGCGGAGGGACGCGGCGACCTGGAAGCCAGCCTGCCCGGCGCCGAGGATGACGACGCCCGCCGCGCGCCTACCCTGTTCGCTCACGTCTCGAACTCCACCGTGACGGGCGACGGCTCGGGCGAGAGCCGCAGTTGCGGCAGCCAGCGCCCGCCATCCTTGACGATATAGTCCCAGAAGGCCGCCGCCGCAGGGCCCAGCACCTTGTCGGCCCGGCGCACCGCGTACCAGTCGCGCCGGATTGGCAAGCCCTGGACGTCGAGGACCACGAGGCGGCCGCTCTCCAGCTCGGCGGCCACGGTGTGGGCGGAGAGAAGCGCGATGCCGAGATCCGCCATCACCGCCTGCTTGATCGTCTCGTTCGAGCCCGAATCGATCCCGAGGCGCGCCCGTTTGATCATGATCCCGGCCATGAACTCCTCGAACACCGTCCGGGTGCCGGAGCCCTCCTCGCGCACCAGGAAGGATTCCTGCGCCAGATCCGCCCGCGTCAGCCCGCTGCGGCCGGCGAAAGGATGGTTCGGGGCCGCGATGATGACAATCGGGTGAGGCCCGAAGATCTCCGCCTCGATGGCGAAGTCGCGCGGCGGCCGGCCCATGATCGCGAAATCGATCTCGTAGTTGCGCAGGGCCTCCACCATGTGGCCGCGATTGCCCACCGTGAGGTTGATCTCCACGCCCGGATGCAGCCCGACGAAGCCCGAGATCACGCCCGGCGCGAAGTACTTCGCCGTCGAGACCACGCCCATCGCCACGCGTCCGCCGCTGCCGCCCTTGAGGGTCTCCAGACGGTCGGCGCAGGTTTCCAGCACGGTGTTGATGCTGTTGATCGCCCAGAGCATCTCGCGCCCGGCATCCGTGGGCTTCAGCCCCGTGGGCGTGCGGTCGAACAGCATCAGCCCCGCCTCCTCCTCCAGCTGGCGGATGCGGGCATAGAGGGCGGCCGAGGTGACGTTGAGCTCCTGCGCGGCGCGGGTCATGGTGCCGAGACGGGCGACCGCGGCGACGGCCTGGAGCTGTTTGAGGGACAGGTTGCGCATGAGGCGGTTCTAGTTTTTTTGGAATAGCTCGCAAGTTTTTTCAGAATTCTTTCGGTGGTACGATGCGAGGGCTCGCGGGTGCGATGCGCCCATACCCCCTGGTGCCGCCGGGCGCTCTCGTGCCAAGGGCAGGGTAAGATGACGGTCCGCTGGGATGTCAGGTCGGCGGGCAATGGAAGAAGGACGGACGTTGATGTCGACGGTGTCTCTGGAGTTCGGGTCCACCCTCGCGGACTGCCTTGCGCAGGCGGTCGCCGCCGATGCGCGGCTCGCCGATGCCGCCGCCGTCGTGGCGGCCTGCGCCGAGGCGGCCGTCGATGTCAGTGAGGTGATCGGCCGGGGCATGCTCGGCGGAGCCGACCTCGCGGCCACCGGCGAGCACAACAGCGACGGCGACGTCCAGAAGGCCCTCGACGTGCTGGCCCACGAGCGCTTCACCGAGGCTCTGCGCGGCGCGCCCGTGGCGGTGGTCGCCTCGGAAGAGGCCGAGGGGATGATGGTGCTCGATCCTGCCGCGCCGCTCGCCGTGGCGATCGACCCCCTCGACGGCTCGTCGAACATCGGCGTCAACATGGCGGTGGGCTCGATCTTCGGCATCCGCCCGGTGGTCGCGGGCGACACCGATTCGATCGCCTCCTTCACCACCCCGGGCACCGAACAGATCGCCGCCGGCTTCGTCACCTACGGTCCGGCGACCTCCCTCGTGGTCACGCTCGGCCACGGCACGCAGATCTACACCCTCGACCGGGCGGCACGGACCTTCCGGCTCACCCATCCTCGGATCGAGGTGGTGGCCGCGGCCAAGGAATACGCGATCAACGCCTCGAACGCCCGGAACTGGGACGCCCCGGTGAAGGCCTATATCGAGGATTGCCTGCGCGGCTCGGAAGGCCCGCTGGACAAGGACTTCAACATGCGCTGGCTCGGCTCCCTGGTGGCCGATGCCCAGCGGGTGCTCCTGCGCGGCGGCGTGTTCCTGTATCCGGGCGACAACCGCAAGGGTTATGCCCAGGGGCGGCTGCGCCTTCTCTACGAGGCCGCCCCCATCGCCATGCTGATGGAGCAGGCCGGGGCCGGGGCCATCGACGGCGAGCGCCGCATCCTCGACATCAGCGCCACCGGCATCCACGAGCGCGTGCCGCTGATCTTCGGGTCGGTGGACGAGGTCGCCTGCGTCGCCAAATACTATGGCGGACGCAATGCCGCCGCCGGACGCTCGCCCCTGTTCGGGCAGCGCGGCCTGATGCGCAGCTAGCGCCTCCGGGGCACCACGCACATCCATGTCGGCGCGTCATCCCATCATCTCGGTCACCGGCTCCTCGGGAGCCGGGACCACGTCGGTCCGCAATACCTTCGAGCAGATCTTCCGCCGCGAGGACGTGAGCGCGGTCTACATCGAGGGCGATGCCTTCCACGCCTATGACCGGGACACCATGCGCCGGAAGATGGCGGAGGAGCCGAACCTCAGTCACTTCGCCCCGCGCGCCAACCTCCTGCCCGAGTTGGAGGAGGTCTTCCGGACCTACGGCGAATCGGGGGGCGGTCGCACGCGCCATTACGCGCACGATGCGGCGGACGCCGCGCTCTACGGCACCGAGCCCGGTACCTTCACGCCCTGGGAGGCTTTTCCCCCGGGCTCAGACCTGCTGTTCTACGAGGGCCTGCACGGCTGCGTCGTGGACGACAACGTCGACATGGCCCGCTACGCCGATCTCAAGATCGGCGTAGTGCCGGTGATCAACCTCGAATGGATCCAGAAGCTGCACCGGGACCGCTCGTTCCGGGGCTATTCCACCGAGGCCGTCACCGACGTGATCCTGCGGCGCATGCCCGATTACGTGCAGACCATCTGCCCGCAATTCACCTGGACGGACATCAACTTCCAGCGGGTGCCCACGGTGGACACCTCGAACCCGTTCATCGCCCGCTGGATCCCCACGGCGGACGAATCGATGGTGGTGATCCGCTTCAAGGACCCCAAGGGCATCGACTTCTCCTACCTGATCTCGATGATCCAGGGCTCGTTCATGAGCCGGGCCAATTCCATCGTGATCCCCGGCGGCAAGCTCGATCTCGCCATGCAGCTCATCCTGACGCCGATCATCATGCAACTCGTCGAGCGCAAGCGCCGGATGGCTTGAGGCCGTCGGCGATGCACGCAAGAGGACCCAGACCCATGAACGGCCCGATCATCTCGCCCTCGATCCTTTCGGCGGATTTCGCCAAGCTCGGCGAGGAGGTGCGTGCCGTCTCCGAGGCGGGGGCCGACTGGATCCACCTCGACGTGATGGACGGGCACTTCGTGCCGAATCTCACCTTCGGGCCGGCGGTGATCAAGGCTCTGCGTCCGCACTCGGCCAAGCATTTCGACGTCCACCTGATGATCGCGCCGGCCGACCCCTACCTCGCCGCCTTCGCGGAGGCCGGGGCCGATACGATCTCGGTCCATGTGGAGGCGGGCCCGCACATCCACCGCTCGCTCCAGGCGATCCGGAACCTCGGCAAGCGCGCAGGCATCGCCCTCAACCCGGGCACGCCGGCCTCGGCGATCGAGCCGCTCCTCGACATCGTGGACCTCGTCCTGGTGATGACCGTCAATCCGGGTTTCGGCGGCCAGAGCTTCATCCCCTCGACCCTGGAGACGATCGCACGAATCCGCGCGATGACGGCCGGGCGTGACATCGACATCGAGGTCGATGGTGGGATCGATCCCGAGACCGTGGTCCGGGCGGCGCGGGCCGGCGCCAATGCCTTCGTGGCCGGCAACGCCGTGTTCAAGGGCGGTCCGGCGGGCTACGCCGAGCGCATCGCGGCGATCCGGGCGGGAGCCGCATCGGTGGGAGGCGGCACCCTCTCATGCTGAGGGCGCTGATCTTCGACGTCGACGGGACGCTCGCCGAGACCGAGGACCTGCATCGTCGGGCCTTCAACGGTGCCTTCGCGGAACTCGGTCTTCCCTGGGTGTGGTCGCCCGCGCTCTATGCCGACCTCCTGACCGTGATGGGCGGCAAGGAGCGCCTGCGCCACTACGTCGAGACCGAGCATGCGGGGCAGCTCGATGCCCTCCGCCCGCTCATGGGCGAGATCCACGACCGCAAGACCCGCCTTTACGGCGACCTGGTGGAAGGGGGCGGCCTCGCGCTCCGGCCCGGCGTCGCGCGGTTGATCGGGGAGGCGCGGGCGGAGGGTCTCAAGCTCGCGGTGGCCAGCACCACGAGCCGCCCGAACGTCGACACCCTGTTGCGGATCAACTTCCCGCGCAGTGACGTCCCCTTCGACGTGATCGCCTGTGGCGACGAGGCGGCGCGCAAGAAGCCGGCCCCGGACGTGTTCGACCTCGCGCTCCGGCGCCTCGAGGTGGCGCCGTCCGAGGCCGTGGCCTTCGAGGATTCGGCCGCCGGCATCCGCTCGGCGCTCGATGCGGGCCTGCCCGTCATCGCCACGCGCAGCCGCTACACCGAGAGCCACCGCCTCGACGGGGCGTTCTCGGCCGTGTCGGATCTCGGCGAGGCCGGGGCGCCGCATCGGCACCTTTCCGGCCATGTCTGGCCGGAGGGGCACGTCACCCTGAGGGCTCTGCGCGACTGGCACGCCCAGATTTCTGCCTGAGTTCCTGCCTGAGCTCTCGCCTGACCGGAAGCGTCGGCGCACGCGACCGGCGTGAGTCTCCCTCGGCGGGCGTGGGGAACAGCATGGCGCCGGCGACGAAGCCGATGGCGCCGGCCAGACCGAGCTTGAGCCAGGAAGAGGGGGGCGCTGCTCCTGCCGGCGCCTCGGAGCGGGCGTGGGGATCGGGGCGGTCCCGGGATGCGTCGTGGATCATAAGCGCCAGGATAGTCGCTCTGCCGCCGATGGCCACCGTGGACCGAGCCCTCGCCCCGATCCCTTTACCCGGCACTCCGACGCTGCGGCGCAGCGTTGTCATCGGTGCGACCTGCGTCCTATAAGCCGGCAACCTCGTCTCCCCGCATCGCGGACGCGCCACCCGGTCCGCGGCCGGCGCGATTCGGCCTCCTTACCTCCAGAGTCACGTCATGGCCGGCCATTCCCAGTTCAAGAACATCATGCACCGCAAGGGCCGCGTCGACGCGGTCCGCTCGAAGCTGTTCGGCAAGCTCGCGCGCGAAATCACGGTCGCGGCCAAGCTCGGCCTGCCCGATCCGGCGATGAACGCCCGCCTGCGCGCCGCCATCATCGCGGCCCGCGCCGAGAACGTGCCCAAGGACAACATCGAGCGCGCGATCAAGAAGGCCTCGGGCGCCGACGCCGAGAGCTACGACGAGATCCGCTACGAGGGCTACGGCCCGGGCGGCGCCGCGCTCATCGTCGAGGCGCAGACCGACAACCGCAACCGCACGGCCTCGGACGTACGCTCGGCCTTCACCAAGTCCGGCGGCAGCCTCGCCGAGACGGGGGCGGTTTCCTTCATGTTCGACCATGTCGGCGTGGTGGAGTTCGACGCCAAGGTCGCGGATGCCGACACCATGCTGGAGGCCGCCATCGAGGCAGGCGCCGACGACGTGCGCTCGGACGAGACCGGCCACGAGGTTACCTGCGCACAGGACGCCTATGGTGAGGTCTCTAAGGCGCTCGAAGCCCGCTTCGGCGAGCCGCGCCGCACGGCGCTCGTGTGGAAGGCCCAGAACACCATCGAGGTCGATGACGAGACCGGCGAGAAGCTGCTGCGCCTCGTGGAGGTGATCGAGGACCAGGACGATGTCCAGAACGTCTTCGTCAACTTCGCCCTGTCCGATGCTTTGATGGAGAAGCTCCAGGGCTGACCGCCCTGGACCCCCTCAGGCAGCCCTGACCGTGTGGAGGAACCGGTTGACCTCGGCGCCGAGTTGATCCGCTTCGCCGGCGAGTGCCGCCGCCGCCGTGAGCACCTCGGCGGCGGCCGCCCCCGTCTCCTCGGCCGAGCGCGCGACGCCGTCGATGGTGGTGGTGATCGCGCCATTGCCCGTGGCGGCGTGGCCCCGCTGCGGATGATGGCCTGGGTCGCCGTTCCCTGCTGATCCACGGCGATCGCGTCCGTGGCGCTGCTCATGGTGCGGATGCGCGCAGCGATGCCCTCGATCGCGGTCACCGCTTCGCCGGTCGTGGCCTGGATCGCATTGATCTGCTGCGTGATCTCCTCGGTGGCCTTGACCGTCTGATTGGCGAGTTCCTTCACCTCCGCGGCGACCACGGCGAAGCCCCGTCCGGCCTCACCGGCGTGCGCCGCCTCGATCGTTGCGTTGAGGGCCAGCAAGTTGGTCTGCTCGGCAATCCCCGTGATCATCCCGACGACGTCGCCGATTCGAGCGGCTCCGGTGCTCAGAGCCCGGACCAGCTGTCCGGTGGCATCGGCCTCAACCACCGCGCCCTGCGCCATGCGTGCTGATTCTCCGACCTGCCGCCCGATCTCCTGAACCGACGCGCCGAGTTCTTCGGCGGTACTGGCGACCGTGGTGACGTTGGAGGCCGCACTCGCGACCGCACTCGCTTCTCCGGTCGTGCCGCCCGCCGTGACCGCCATGGCGCGGGCGGTCACACCCAGCGCGCCTGCCGCTTCCGTAACCCGTCCGAGAATGCCGACCACCGTCGATTCGAAGTACTGGGCGGTGTCCTGCATTGCGGCCTTGCGCTGCGCCTCGACACCGACCCTTGCCAGGGCCGTCTCCGCTTCGAGCACCCGCAACTGGTCCATCTGCGTTCGGACGGCGTGTTCGGACTCCGCCTGCGCGATGAGGGTCGTCGCGATGGTGTTCGCGACCCACGCCAGCACACCGGTCTCGAGGATCAGGATGACGGCATGCAGCACCACCCGTGCGAGGCTGGAGCTTGCGACGCCCTGCGGAAAAATCAGGATCGGCATCAGGAGGTCGAGGGCGAGGTGATGGCCGGCCGTGGCGGTCGCGCAGGCGACGAGGACGTGCCGGTCGCACCAAGCCACGGTGAAGGCCATGCAGGCAAAGAAGTACATGTGCAGGTCGATCTGCCACGGATGTCCGGCGAACGCGGAGAGCAGGACCGCCGCCATGCCGATGAGGGACAGACTGCTGACGAGGCGTGTCGTCGTCCCGGTGGGGGAGCACCACCGCGTCAGCGTACGCAGCCCCGCGAGACAGGCCGCGACCAGGAGCGGGGGGCCAATGCGTTGCAGCAGAACCAAGCACCGAGTGCGACGACCGGCAGATGCAGCCAGAGAAAGGCGATCAGGACTTTGCCGAAGGTCCGCCGGAGCGTGTCGAGGTTCGTCATGACAGGTGCGTCTCCTTCAGAGATACGGGACTCACAGGGCCGGTAGCGGTGCGCAGCCGCGCGCGAAGCGGGCATCGACAACCGGCCCGGCGCCGGACGCGTTGAGGCGGGCGACGAGGTCCGATGGACCGGCGGTGGCCACGAGGATGTCGGCCCACCCGCCCGCGCGGAGGATGGACCCGCCCGCGCGGGCGACGACCGCGATCATGTCCCGACCGGGTGGGCCGATCACCGCGACCGTTCCGGATGTCGGCGCCGCTAGGAGGCCCAGGGGAACCAGGATGGCCGCCGCTGCCGCAAGGCCGGTGGAAAGTTTGTACAGGAGCGCTCGAGAAGGGAGTTGGACCACGAGGTACGCAATTCCGACGTCGGATTATTCTCACCGCTTAGGGTCGCAACCTCTGCGGATTCATTCCGTGACTTGTCTCGACTCGACGATATGTCGGTCTTGGTCGGGTCGTCCGGACATGTCGTCGTTCGTCATGCTTGCCGTAAGGCAACGGCGTCGACGGTGCTTGGCGATATTTCCCCGGAGACGTGTCTGCGCAGGATCAGGCCTCGATTCGAGCGTCCTTCTACTTGGTCGAATGCCCATGGAGTGGGTGTCGAAGCGACTTGCCGTGGCTCACGGGCGCCCTGCGGCCGGTATCAGGCGTGCCGATTCCCCGCGTGCCTTGGCATAACGATCCGTTCACGGTATGTCCCTAACGCTGAGATCGGCGCGGTGCTCGCGCCCGGAGCCGTCCGATCCATGACCCAGCCTCCTATGGTCCTGTCCGCATGACCGGTCCCGTCCGCATCCTCGGGATCGACCCCGGTCTTCGCCGGACCGGCTGGGGTGTCATCACCGCCACGGGCACCAAGGTCGCTTATGTCGATTGCGGCGTCGTCACCTCGGACGGAGACCTCCCGCTCGCCCTGCGCCTGCGCGAACTCTACGAGGGCATCACCCGCATCGTGGAGGCGTTCCAGCCGGACGAGGTCTCGGTCGAGGAGACCTTCGTCAACAAGGACGCGCAGGCGACCCTGAAGCTCGGCCACGCCCGTGCCGTCGCGCTGCTCGTTCCGGCGCTCGCCGGGATGCCTGTGTTCGAATACTCGGCCAACCTCATCAAGAAGACCGTGACGGGCTCGGGCCATGCCGAGAAGGTGCAGATCCAGGCCATGGTGAAGTTCCTGCTGCCCACCGCCGCGTTCAAGGTCGCGGACGCGGCGGACGCGCTGGCCATTGCCATCGCCCATAACAGCCATCGCGGCACGCACGCCCTGAAGCGGGCGCATGCCCCGGTCCCCGGCGCCAGCGCGCTGGCCAATGCCCGCATCGCGGCGGCCCTGGCCCGGGGCTGACCGGATCGACGGACCGGGTTTCCGCGTCAGCCCCTGGACTTCGGCCGTGCGGGCGTGCTGTTCGTCCGCCTCCGGGTGAGGGGCAAGGACGGGTCGGGATGGCACAGGATCGGACGATGGACCCGAAACTGCCCGTGCCGCAGACCGTGCGGGACGCCCTGGAATCGGGGCGCGCGGCGACCCGGGCCCTCGGCTCGGCCACGACGCTCGCCCTGCTCGTCATCCTCGCCAAGGAGGCACTGCACACGGTGCTGGTCGATCCGACGCAGCCCGCGCGCTTCCAGCAGGATGTCTTCGTCGTGGACCTCGCCGCCACGATCCTGCTCGCGCCCTACTGGATGGCGATGTTCCGTCGGATCCTCGGCTTCGGGGGCAGTCTGCCGGAGATCGTCGCGGGCCGGTCCGGACCGTTCCAGGCCTTCCTGGCCCTGGAACTGTTCTGGCTGCTGGTCGGAGGTCTGCTGGGGCGTGCGCTTGCGGACGACGGGGCCGGGTTCATTCCCATGGCCTCGGGGCTCGTGATCTGGATCGGCATCCTCGTCGTGCAGATCTGGACGAGCATGCTCGCGCCGGCGCTGGCGGTCGGAGCACCCGATGCCACCCTGCGCAGCGTCGTCGCGATGACGCGCGGTTCCGCCGCGCGCCTGGGCCTGATCCTCGTCGCCGCGATCCTGCCGCCGGGCCTCCTCGGCCGCATCCTGACCGCGCCGGAGCGCGCCGGCCTCGACCTGCCCCTTCCGGTGATCGCGCTCCGGGTCGTCGCCTCGGGCCTCATCGAGATGGGGATGCTGGTTCTCGTCACAGCCCTCCTGGCGGAGATCTACCGACGCCTGCGCGCGCCGGATCCCGCTCTTACTCGACGGCCTTGAACTCGCCCTCGAGGCGCAAGGCGACGTCGTCGCCCAGCACCGGCAGGAAGGCGCTGATCCCGAAATCCGAGCGCTTGATCACGGTGCGGCCATCGAAGCCCACCGTGTAGGCCTTGTTCACGGGGTTGATCCCGGCCTGGTTGAAGGTCGCGTCGAAGGCCACGGGCTTCGTCACGCCCTTCAGGGTCAGGTCGCCGTTGACCCGGGCCGTGGTGGGGCTCGTCGGCTCGATGCTGGTGGCCGTGAAGGTGGCTTTCGGGAACTTCGCGGTGTCGAAGAAATCGGGGCTCTTGAGGTGCTGGTTGAGCCGGTCGTTGAGGCCGTTGACGCTGTCGGTGCCGATCGTGACCGTGAGGCGGGATTTTGCCGGCTCCTTCGGGTCGAGCACCGCCTCGGCGTTCACGTCCGTGATCTGTCCGTAATAAGTCGAGAAGCCGAGATGGCTCACCGACCAGGTGATCTTGCCGTGCGTCGGATCGAGCACGTAGGCGCCGGCGCGCACCTGCGTCGGGTCGCTGGAGGGGGCGGCGGGAGCGGGCGTCTCGGCTGCGGCGAGGAAACCGGCCGGAAGCATCAGGGCGAGGCAGAGGGGCAGCGCGATGGGACGCATCGGTCGGTCATCCGTGAGGGTCGAAGCAGGGTGCCCGTGATTCCACGAACGCCAGCCTGCCTCAAGGCCGTGTCCGTCCGATCGTTTGCGCGCATGGCGCTCCCCCGCGCGGGCTTGTAGGCAGGCGGCTCCGGTACGGATGACGGTGGGACGATGATCGGCAAGCTCAAAGGCGTGGTGGATTCCTACGGCGAGGATTTCGTGATCCTCGACGTGCAGGGTGTCGGCTACGTCGTCCATTGCTCGGCCCGCACGCTCCAGCGCCTGCCCGGTGTCGGCGAGGCGGCGGATCTCGCCATCGAGACCCATGTCCGCGAGGATATGATCCGCCTCTACGGCTTCCGCTCGGATGCCGAGCGCGAGTGGTTCCGGCTCCTCCAGACCGTGCAGGGGGTGGGGAGCAAGGTGGCCCTCGGGCTGCTCTCGGTGCTCGAGCCCTCGGCCCTCGCCTCGGCCATCGCCATGGGCGACAAGGTCGGGGTGGCGCGCGCGCCCGGCGTCGGTCCTCGTCTCGCCGCCCGGATCGTGGCGGAACTCAAGGACAAGGCCCCGGCCTTCGCCTCCATCGACCCGGCCGTGATTTCGCTCTCGGGCGCCGTGGAAGACCGGACCGCGCCGCAACCCGTCACCGATGCAATCTCGGCGCTGGTCAACCTCGGCTACGCCCCGGTCCAGGCCTCGGCCGCCATCGCCGAGGCACTGAAGGGGGCCGGCGAGGGGGCGGAGGCCAAGACCCTGATCCGCCTCGGCCTGCGGGAACTCGCGCGCTGACGCGGGGCGATCCCTCGTCCACGAGTGAATTGTGCCCTTGACCCGGGCGATATCCGTTGCCAGATGGAGGGGAGGACGCTAACCTGCTGATAATACAGCAGTTTTCAATAGTTCTAAGGTAATCTCCAAATCCATGTACGGCCTCGGCTTTCGAGGTCCGGCATGCCGCCGCCCCAGATTCGACGAAGTGATCGGGTGAACCCTCAGCCCGGTGGCCTCACCCCCACGGCACAGCCCCGCACGAGTCACGGTCCCGCATGATCGTCTGTTCCTGCAACGTCCTGTCCGACCGCGCGGTCCGCGCCTGTCTCCACCGGGGGCCGGATTGCCCGCGCACCCCGGCGCAGGTCCAAGCCTGTCTCGGATGCAGCCCCAAATGCGGACGCTGCGCCCGCACCATCCGGTCGATCCTGCAGAATGCCCTCGACGAAGCCACCCATGCGTGCACGGCGACTTGCGCGAGCTCCTGTAGTTTGGTCAAGGTCCAAACTGCGGAGGAGGGGGTCGCCGCCTGAGCACCCATGCCGGGTGCTGAAGCTCCCCTCCGGCGGATAGGCCTCAAGGGAGATTGGGCGGATGAAGGGTGATGCGAAGGTCGTCGAGTACCTCAATCGGGGACTGCGCAGCGAGCTTACGGCGGTCAGCCAGTATTGGTTGCATTTCCGCATGCTCAACGATTGGGGTTACATCGATCTCGCCAAGTTCTGGCGCAAGGAATCGATCGAGGAGATGAACCACGCGGATCGGTTCATCGACCGGATCCTGTTCCTCGACGGCTTTCCGAATCTGCAGGAACTCGATCCCCTGCGGATCGGCCAGAACGTCCAGGAAATCATCGAGTGCGATCTTGCCGCCGAGAACGAGGCGCGGAGCCTCTACCTCGAGGCGGCGAAGTACTGCGATTCGATCAACGACCGCGTTTCGAAGCGTCTGTTCGAGGATCTGGCCGAGGACGAGGAAGGTCATATCGACTTCTTGGAGACGCAGCTGGAGCTGATCTCGCAGATCGGCCTGCCGCTCTACGCCCAGCGCCACATCGGCGGCCTGGAGCCAATCGCGCCGGAAGCCGAGTAGGCCGGACGTCGAGGGCGCCGGGCGCTATGCCCGGCGCTGACTTGGTCAGCTTACGCGGACGGCCTACGTCCCCAAGACGCGAAAGTCGATGTCACACAGGGGCAGCAGGGCCGGGATCGTCGGGAGATCGAGGACTTCGTCGAGGCCATCGATGACCCGGAACCCGCCCCAGCGCCCCTCGACGCGGTCGAAGACTTCGAGATGGGGTCGGTCCCGCGTCACGAGCACATCATGCTGAAGCAAGGCGAGCTGCGGATAGACGGCCCACGTCTCGAAGCGATCCTGCTCCTCGGTCCCGGGTGAGAGTACCTCGACCAGAACCGTGGGATTCTCGACCGAGGTCGCGCCCGGTTCGATGTCGCCGCAGACGACGAGCACGTCCGGAAGCATCGCGGCCTCCAGGGGTTTGCTCTTCATGTAAAACGTTTCGGTGAAGGTCTGGCAGGACGATCCTTCGGCACGGAAGCCGACTTCCAGGCCCAGGGCGATGTTCTGGACGATGCGCGCATGCTCCCAGCGCGCGCCGACCATCATCCGGACCACGCGGCCGCCGATCAGCTCCCAGCTCTTGTTGCGGGGCTTGTCGGCCAGCAGCTCCTCGAAATCGTCGAGGGCCATCCGTTCGAATTCCGGTGATGCACCGACTACGGCGAATCCCGCGCGCTTCGTGCAGGCCAGCATTCCATTGGGGCCCTGCGCCGCCATCGGAATGTAGCGCGACCGGCGCCTTTATGCGACATCGGCCACGAGAACAGATGATGGACACGGGCGCCGCCGCCCACCACCGAGAGTCCGTGTGAGCAAAACTCCCAGACCTGCCTCGAAGGCGTCGCCACCGAAGTCGCCGACCCTGCACCCGTTGCCGGAGTCGCTCCTCACTCCGGAGCGGCGCGAGGACGACCTCGAGCAGTCGATCCGCCCCTTGAGCCTGTCCGAGTTCATCGGACAGCGGGCGGCGCGCGCCAACATGAGCATCTTCATCGAGTCGGCCAAGAAGACCGGCTCGGCCCTCGACCACGTGCTGTTCGTCGGGCCGCCCGGCCTCGGCAAGACGACGCTGGCGCAGATCGTGGCGCGCGAACTCGGGGTGAACTTCCGCTCCACCTCGGGCCCGGTCATCGCCAAGGCGGGCGATCTCGCGGCCCAGCTCACGAACCTGGAAGAGCGCGACGTGCTCTTCATTGACGAGATCCACCGCCTCAATCCGGCAGTGGAGGAGATCCTCTATCCGGCGATGGAGGATTACCAGCTCGACCTCATCATCGGCGAGGGGCCCGCCGCCCGCTCGGTGAAGATCGAGCTGCCGAAGTTCACGCTGGTCGGTGCCACCACCCGCGCCGGCCTGCTGACCACCCCGTTGCGCGACCGCTTCGGCATCCCGATCCGGCTGGAATTCTACGACGTCGACGAACTCGAACTCATCGTGAGCCGGGGCGCGCGGGTGCTCGGGCTCGGGATGTCGCCGGAAGGCGCCAACGAGATCGCCAAGCGCGCCCGCGGCACCCCCCGCATCGCCGGGCGCCTGCTGCGCCGGGTGCGCGACTTCGCCATCGTGGCCGATGCGCCGACCGTGACCCGCGCCATCGCCGACCGGGCCCTGCAACTCCTCGACGTGGATCCAGCCGGCCTCGACGTGATGGACCGCAAGTACCTCACCATGATCGCGAAGTCCTTCAACGGCGGTCCCGTGGGCATCGAGACCATCGCGGCCGCCCTCTCGGAGCCCCGCGACGCCATCGAGGACATCATCGAGCCCTTTCTGATCCAGAAGGGCTTCGTCCAGCGCACGCCGCGCGGACGCATGCTCACCCCCCACGCCTTCCGCCACATGGGGTTTCCCGAGCCCCGACGCGAGGCGAGCGGGCAGTTCGGCCTGTTCGGCGGCCAGGACGATCCCGAGGCCTGAGCGCGCCGCCCGTCCCACAGCCGGCCATCGAGGCCGGGGCGCGCGGCGTACGCCGGTGCAGGGGCTCGCGGGTATGGCCTGCCGGGGAGTGGCACCGGCGCTCACGCGTTCGGCCTTGCCAGGTGCGTCTCGGCGTCACCCTACAGATCGTCACCGTTAAGGTCTTGGGTGCTCCCACCGCCCGAAGACTCGGCTGTCCGGCGCCCCCCTAATCACGGCAGCCGTTCCGACGCTCTTCGCGAAGGATGTCGGCCACGTCCTGTCGCTTGCGTTCGGAAAGCGGCACGTCGCGGATCTCATCGAACCGGCATCCGGCATTGCCGAAGGCCTTGATCCCGCGCGGCGTGCGAAAGCAGTACCCTGCATCCGCATAGACGGCATTGCGCTCCGCCCACAGCGCGTCGCAGGGAAAGTCCGCCCTTGCCGGGCCGGCCGACAGGAGGACGAGGGCAAGGAACGCAGACTTGCGCATGGGGCTCTCCTGAAACGACTCGCTGGGGATCGGGTCTGAGCCGAGGCCGCTCTCGCCCTGGCGAGACCACGGCCTGGGTCTCCCTGCCCATCCGAAACGGCGCCCGGCGTCAAGCCGGCGCTGGGATCCGTCCGTCGCGGCACGACCAGAATGACGCGACCACGCTGGATGAACGTCCGTTGGAGCTCCCTCGGATCTCCGTCGCTGGGTTGTCGATCCGTGCGGTTCTGGTAGAGCGTCGCGTCGACGAAAGGCGATCTGTTTCCTTGAAAACAGACCGCAATCACAAAGGCCTAGGGCCCGAGCGCCTTGGCATGGGCGGGCAATCGCGCTCCGCGCCGAACCCCACCGGGAGGCTTGCTTGACCCAACCCGAGAGACCCGGCATCCACACCCTGCCGGTGCGCGTCTATTACGAGGACACCGACTTCTCCGGGTTCGTCTATCACGCGAGCTACCTGCGCTTCATGGAGCGCGGGCGCACCGAGTTGCTGCGCGGGTTGGCCGGCGACCAGTCGGACCTTCATCGGGACGCCGCGGGCCTGCATTTCGTCGTGCGCCGCATGGTAATCGACTATGCCAAGCCCGCGCGGATGGACGACCTCCTCGACATCCGGACCTGGACCGCCACGATGAAGGGCGCCTCGATGCACCTCGCCCAGGAGGTCCGGCGCGGGGACGAACTCCTGGTGAAGGCCGAGGTCGTCGTCGCCTGCGTCCGCGACGGCCGGGCGATCCGCCTGCCCGACAGTCTGCGCATGGCGCTGGGCGGCCAGCTCTCCGTGTGATGTCAACCGATCCTTAACCCTGACGGGCGCTTAAACTGTCGATGCGGGCGACGTGCTGCACCGCGCAAGACGACGCCGTCGGGCCCATACTTTCGACAGATTCACCCAGCATTGAGCGTTGAAATCGCTCGAAGTTCCGGTTGATGCGCGAGGGTCGGGCCGCCGGTTCCGTCACGGCTCCGCGTGGGGTTTATTCCAAGGATCGTGTCATGAACCCAGCCGATGCCATGCAGGCGATGCCGGCCCCCGACATGACGTTGCTCGGCCTGTTCCTTCAGGCCCACTTCGTCGTGAAGGTGGTGATGCTCGGGCTGATCGGCGCCTCGGTCTGGTGCTGGTCGATCATCGTCGACAAGACCCTGCTGTTCCGCCGCACCAAGGCCGAGATGGATGCCTTCGAGGAGGCGTTCTGGTCCGGGCGTTCGCTGGAAGAATTGTACCGCTCGTTCAACGACAAGCCCGCGGTGGGGCAGGGTGCCCTGTTCGTCGCCGCCATGCGGGAGTGGAAGCGCTCCTTCGAGGGCTCCGGCCGCCAGATTCAGAGCCTGTCCCAGCGCATCGACAAGGTCCTCGACGTGACGATCCAGCGCGAGGTCGAGCGTCTCGAGTCGCGTCTGCTCTTCCTCGCCTCCATCGGCTCGGCCGGCCCGTATATCGGCCTGTTCGGCACGGTCTGGGGCATCATGACCGCCTTCACCTCCATCGCGGCCTCCAAGAATACCTCGCTGGCCGTCGTGGCGCCGGGCATCGCCGAGGCCCTGTTCGCGACCGCCATCGGCCTGTTCGCCGCGATCCCCGCCGTGCTCGCCTACAACAAGCTGCAGTCGACGGTGGCCAAGAACCAGTCGCGGCTCGAAGGCTTTGCCGACGAGTTCTCCGCCATCCTCTCGCGGCAGATCGACGAGCGGCTCTCGCTCGTCGCCTGACCTACATCCCGATAGCCTGAGGAACCGACATGGGCATGGCCCACGGAGCAGCGCAGGGCGGCGGCAAGCGGCGCCGTCGCGGCCGTCGCAGCGGCGCCATCAACGAGATCAACATGACGCCGTTCATCGACGTCGTGCTCGTGCTGCTCATCGTCTTCATGGTGGCCGCCCCGATGATGACGGTGGGCGTACCCCTCGACCTGCCGCAATCGAAGGCGAGCCCCCTCAACTCCGACACCAAGCCGGTAACCCTCTCGATCCGTCAGTCGGGCCAGATCTTCCTCGGCGAGAGCGAACTCTCCGACGACACCATCGTGCCCAAGCTCATCGAGACGTCGAAATCCGGCTTCGAGGAGCGCGTCTTTGTGCGTGGCGACAAGCGGGTCGATTACGGCCGCGTCGCTCAGGTGATGGCGATCGTGACCGGCGGGGGCTTCAAGAAGGTCGCCCTCGTCACCGAGCCGGACCAGAAGTAGCGGGCGCCGGCGGTGCGGATTCCCTTCAAGCGCAATGAACCGGGTGTCTGGGTCTCGGCGGCCACGCATGTGGGCCTGCTGACGGTCGCCCTGCTCTCGGTGGCCGCGCCGGCCCTGCCGGATGCGCAGGAGGGTGTGCCCGTCGAAGTGATGACCGAGGAGCAGTTTTCGGAGCTGACCAAGGGCGAGCGCAACGCCGACAAGCCCCAGCCGAACGCGATGCCGCGGGCCGACCGCCTCGCCAAGGCGGCCGAGGAGCGCGAGCCGGAAAACGCCAAGGTCGATGCCCCCGCGCCCCCGAAGCGTCCCGCCGACATGAAGGTGGCCAGCGCCGAGGAGATGCCCCTGCGCACCAGCGAGCCCGACCCGCGCGAGGCTGCCGAAGCCGCCAAGGCCGCCAAGGCGGAAGCGGCCGAGAAGGCTGCGAAGGCCGAAGCCGCCAAAGCCGCCGCCGAAGCGAAGGCCGCCGCGGCCGCCGAGGCCAAAGCCGCCGCCGCTGCGGAAGCGAAGGCGGCTGCCGAAGCCAAGGCGGTGTCCGCCGCGAAGGCGAAGGCCGAGGCGGTCAAGCGCGAGCAACTCGCCGAACTGATCGAGAAGCAGGAAGCCGAGGCGGAGGCCAAGGCCGAGGCTGCCGCCAAGGCGGAGGCTGCCGCCAAGGCGGAGGCTGCCGCCAAGGCGGAGGCTGTCAAAGCCGAGGCCGCCCGCAAGGCGAAGGCGGAGGCCAAGGCGAGAGCCGACGCGGAGGCCAAGGCCGAGAAGGAGGTGGAGGCCAAGGCGGAGGCCGAGCACCAGAAGGAGCTCGCCGAAGCTGAGGCCGAGGCGAAAGCCAAGGCGGAGGCCGCCGCCAAAGCCAAGGCCGACGCAGCCGCCAAAGCGAAGGCGAAGGCCATGGCGGATGCTCGGGCGAAGGCCGATGCGGAGGCCAAGGCCAAGAAGCAGGCCGAACTCGCCGACAAGTTCAACGCCGGCGACATCCATGCGCTGCTCGCCTCCAAATCACCGTCCCAGTCGACGGGAGCCACCGGGCGCGAGGTGCAGCGCACGGCGTCCCTCGGAGCGGCCACCGGAAATGCCCAGCGCCTGTCGCCGTCCCTGCGCGACGCCCTGGTGGGCATGCTCCAGCAGCAGATCGAACGCTGCTACGTGGCTCCTCCGGGGGCGACGCAGGGTGTCGTCCTGCCGATGCTCGACATCCGTCTGAACCCGGACGGCACGCTCACCACGGAGCCCCGGATCATGCGGGGCGGCGCCAACGCGGTGGACCGCTCGATCGCCGAGGCGGCCCAGCGGGCGGTCCGGCGCTGCGCGCCTTACAAGATCCCCGCCCAGTACGCGCCGTATTACAACGATTGGAAGGCCATCAACGCGGAGTTCGAGTTCTCTCGGGTCTGATGCGATGCCTCGTCGAACCCCTGGCCTGCCGATGATCCCTGCATCGAACTGACGTTCGGTCCCCTTCGGGCCGCGTCGGCGTCCTCCTGTCCCGGGAGGGCGCGCCACGCGCCGCCGACCTTCCCCGTTCCGGAATCGCCCATGCCTCCGACTGCCTCCACACGCTTCGCAGCCCTCCTCGCCCTCCTGGCCCTCGCCCTGTTCTCCATCGGCCCGGCACAGGCGCAGCTCAACCTGCGCATCGGCGGTGGCTCGTTCCAGCCGATGCCCATCGCGGTCACGGATTTCTCGGGCGATCCGAGCCTGGGGCTCCTCGTCTCCAGCGTGGTGACGAACAACCTGCGCCGCTCGGGCTACTTCACCCCTGTCGAGAAGGCGAAATTCCCGGAAGCCCCCGGCTTCGATGCGGTGCCGGGCTTCGACAAGTGGAAGGCGGCCGGGGTGCAGGCCCTGATCACCGGCCGCGTCGCGCGCGATCCCTCGGGCAAGCTCAAGGTCGAATTCCGGCTGTGGGACGTGACCTCCGGCCAGCAGATGACGGGCCAGCAATACGGCACCGATCCGGCCAATGCGCGCCGCACCGGCCACCTCATCTCGGATGCGGTCTACACCAAGATCACCGGCCTCGGCCCCTGGTTCGACAGCCGGATCGCCTTCGTGGACGAGTCCGGCTCCAAGGAGAACCGGCGCAAGCGCCTGATGGTGATGGACCAGGACGGCGCCAACGTGCGCGCGCTCACGAACGGCGAGAACGCCGTGGTCGCCCCGCGCTACTCCCCGGCGACCCAGGACATCGCCTTCATGACCCAGACCACCGGCCAGCAGCCGCGCATCCAGGTCATCAACCTGGAGACCGGCGGGCGCCAGGCGCTGGGCAAGTCCGACTCGATGAGCACCAGCCCACGGTTCTCGCCCGATGGCCGCCGCCTCGTGATGAGCGTGCAGCAGGGCGGCAACGCCGACATCGTGGTCATGGATCTGGCCTCGAAGGCGCAGACGCCGATCACCAACGGCAACGCCATCGACACCTCGCCGACCTTCTCGCCGGACGGCAGCCAGATCGTGTTCGAATCGGATCGCGGCGGCTCGCAGCAGATCTACGTCATGGGCGCCTCGGGCGGGACGCCGACCCGCATCTCCTTCGGCGAGGGCTCGGCCTCGCAGCCGGCCTGGTCGCCGCGCGGCGACCTCATCGCCTTCACGCGCCAGCGCAAGGGCGGCTTCGCCATCTGCGTGATGAAGCCGGACGGATCGGGTGAGCGCGTCCTGACGGAAGGCTTCCACAACGAGGGGCCGACCTTCGCGCCGAACGGCCAGTACGTGCTGTTCTTCCGCGACCCCGGCGGCCAGGGTGGCGGCAAGCTCTACATGGTCGACATCACCGGCAAGGTCGAGCAGCCGGTGCCGACCCCCTCCTATGCCTCGGACCCGACCTGGTCGCCGCTGCTGGCGGGGAAGTAGGGCTGGCGGCTACCAGTCCGGTTCCAGCGGAGACGGTCCTCCGGGGGGCGGCGGAGCCAGGGATGCGGCCTGCTCGCGTAGCGCGAGGGGCAGGGCGCCCAGGGCCGGATCGTCGAGGCGCAGGTGCGGCAGGCGGATGGCGACAAGAGTGACGAGGAGGTCGGCCTGCGCCCGGTCGCGCGCCTGCTTCAGAGGATCGCGATCCTCCCGCGACGCGAGCCACAGCTTGTGCAGGGCGAAGGCCCGTGGGTCCGGGACGACCATCGTGAGCGGGTAGCCGCGCGCATCGATCACGGTCGCATTCACCTTCGGGCTGTTCACGAGCCAGGCCAGCCCCTCGATCTCCACGGCCTCGAGATCGGCCCCGTCCGACCCGATGCGGCTTCTGGGCGGGCGCGCCATCCGATCCTTCGTGGTCGGCATGATCAGATCGACCACGTAGCCGTCGCGGTTGACGGCTCGGAACCCACCCTTCCCCATCACCTCGAACGATCGGTCGACCTTGCGCAGCAGACCCGCGAGGCCCGTCGCCGAGATGTCCGGCGTCAGGAGCCGGAGCGAGCGGCGCGCGTCGAACAACAGGTCCACGTCGGCGATCTGCACGGCCGCCAGACGTTCGTAGGCATAGAGGGCATTCGTCCCGACGACCTCGATGCCGCTCCCGATCAGCTTCGCACCGCGCAAAGCGCGCAGGATCCGTCCTGCAATCACCGGCAGGCGGCCGAGCTTCAGGGCGCGATTGACGGGAGCCATGGCGTCGAGGCGTCTGGCCAGACCGGCGACCCGATCCGCGAGGTCTGCCCGCCCGTCATGGAATTGACGGACGATCGCTTCGGTCTCGGGCGCGCGTGGTCCGAGGGACTTCCAGGTCTCTCCCCGCTTTCGGTAGAGGTAGTCCCGGCCGGCAACCGTCTTCCAGGACATGGCGCCCGAGAAGCGTCGTTCCAGAACGCTCCGTTCGCTGTCGTAGGCGGCGAAGACCTGCTCGACATCGATCGTCTGCCGCGCCTGGTCCTCGTTCAAGTCGTTGAACAGCATCGTTTTATCCCTTAAGGGATCGGATGAGGCCGACCGAGGGATGATGGCACTGTTTTGTCGCAGAAGCGATTGAAATCGCTCGGTTTATCCCTTTTGATCGACGAAGTGGGCTTTGGAGGGATAATCCCCGCCCTCACGCCTCCGGCATCAGCCGGTCCCGCGTCCGCAGGGCCGGGAACACCCGGCCCCACAGGGCCGCGACGAAGAGGGTGGCGAGGCCGCCCGCCACCACGGCGGGGACGGCGCCGATGAGCGCCGCGAGGGTGCCGGACTCGAACTCGCCGAGTTCGTTCGAGGCCCCGATGAAGACCGAGTTCACCGCCGAGACCCGGCCGCGCATGGCGTCCGGCGTCTCGCCCTGGACGAAGGTCTGGCGCACGAACACGCTGATCATGTCGGCCGCGCCCGTGACGAACAGGCAGGCCATGGAGAAGGGCAGCGAGGTCGAGAGGCCGAACCCAACGGTGGCGAGGCCGAACACGCCCACCGCCTGGAGCATGCGCAGGCCGGCGTGGCGCTGGAGAGGGACATAGGCAAGGGCGATCGCAGTGAGCACGGCGCCGGCCGCCGGCATGCTGCGCAGGGCCCCGAGGCCGAGGGGGCCGACATGCAGCACTTCCGCTGCGAAGATCGGCAGGAGGGCGGTGGCGCCGCCGAGCAGCACTGCCACGAGGTCGAGGCTGATCGCACCCAGCACCACCGGATGGGTGCGGATATAGGTCAGGCCGGCCGAGAGGGTTTCCCAGGTCACCGGTGGGCGCTCGGTGACGGGGGCGGGGCGGAAGCGGATCGCCAGGATCAGCGCGCTCGCCAGGGCGAAACTCCCGGCGGCCGCGCCGAACACCACCGCCGGCCCGAGGGCATAGAGGAAACCGCCGGTGGCGGGTCCGAGGATCGAGGCGGTCTGCCAGAGGGAGGCATTCCAGGCGATGGCTGAGCCGAACAGGGTCCGGGGCACCAGGGTCGGCAGCAGGGCCTGCATCGCCGGGTTGGCGAACGCCCGGCCCGTGCCGATCACGATGACGAGGAGGTAGATCGGCCACAGGGTCGTGGTGCCGGACTGCGCCGCCAGGAGGAGGCCGAGTTCGGCGAGCGCCAGGGTCGCATAGGCCAGTGCGGCGACGAGGCGACGGTCGTAGGTGTCGGCGACATGGCCGGTCACCAGGGCCGAGAGCATGGCGGGCAGGAAGCTCGCGAGCCCAACGAGGCCCAGGGCCAGGGCCGAGCGGGTCAGGTCGTAGACGAACCAGCCCACCGCCACCGCCTGCATCTGGAAGGCGAGGCCGGTGAGGAAGCGCGCCGTGCCGAAGAGGCGGAAGTCGCCGTTGCGAAAGACGGTCCAGCGCGGCGCGGAAGCGGTGCTCATCGGCCCGTGCTGGAGCAGGGTCCTCGCGCCGTCAAGCGTCGCTGGGATGAGGAGTCGCGCTCGAACGTGCTGCACTCACGTTCGGCGCCCCTCGGCCGTACGAGGGTCTTCCTATCGCTCCGGAGCCAGGGCGGCGCTGCGATCCGTGGCGGTGACGGGCACGGCACTCAGGGCGTCGAGGACGAGACCGGAGGTGAGGATCTGCGGAAGCACGGCGGGTTCGCCGCGACCCGCATAGAGGAGGTACAGCGGAACGCCGCTGCGGCCATGCCGCTCCAGCAGGCGGGTGATCTCGGGGTTCTGGTTGGTCCAGTCTCCCTTGAGGTAGGTGACGCCGCGTGCCTTGAGGGCGGCCTGCACCGCATCCGAGCGCAGCGCCGTGCGCTCGTTCACCTGGCAGGTGATGCACCAGGCCGCCGTCAGGTTGACGAAGACCGGCTTGCCCTCGGCGAGCAGCCCGTCGAGGCGGGCCTGGCTGAAGCCGTCCCGTCCGGCCTGGGCGGTCAGGGTCTCGGCCCGGTCCCGGTCGAGCCCGAGGGTGAGGAGCACGAGGGCGGCGAGGGCCGTCACGGCGGCGCCCCGCGCGAACCAGGCGCCGGCCGGGCTCGCGCCCTGCCTGCGCTCCCAGGCCCAGGCCGCGAAGCCGACGAGGACGAGGCCGATCAGAGCCGCGAGCAGCCCCCCCGGCCCGACCTGCTGGGACAGCACCCAGATCAGCCACGCCACGGTGGCGTAGATCGGGAAGGCGAGGGCGCCCTTCAGCGTGTCCATCCAGGCTCCCGGCCGGGGTAGGCGACGCAGGGCCGCCGGCCAGGTCGTCAGCACCAGGAAGGGCAGGGCGAGCCCGAGGCCGAGACTGGCGAAGACCGCGAGGCCGACCCCCGCCTCCTGCGTCAGGGCGAAGCCCACCGCCGAACCCATGAAGGGCGCGGTGCAGGGCGTCGCCACGACGGTCGCGAGGATCCCGGTGAAGAACGAGCCCTCGAGCCCGGCCCGCCGGGTCAGGCCATCGCCGATCCCCACGATGCCCGCGCCCATATGCACGACGCCGGACAGGCTCAGTCCCATGGTGAGCAGCAGGTAGGCGAGGCCCGCCACCACCAGGGGTGATTGCAACTGGAAGCCCCAGCCGATTCCGGCCCCGGCTCCTTTGAGGGCGATCAGCACGCCCGCCAGTGCCAGGAAGGCCGCCAGCACCCCGGCGGTGTAGGCAAGCCCGTGCAGCCGTACGCGGGAGGCCGGTTCGCCCGAATGCTTGACGAGACTCAAGATCTTGATCGACAGCACCGGGAAGACGCAGGGCATCAGGTTCAGCAGGAGCCCGCCCAGGAAGGCGAGGCCGGCGGCGCTCCAGAGGGTCAGGCTTTCGTCCGGCGCTTGCGTCATCGGGACGGCGGCCGATGCCGTGACAAGGGGCGCGCCCGGTGCGTCGCCGATCGCGTAGGCGCGTCGAACGGTCCCGTCCGGCGTCGCCTCGTCGAAGGTCAGCACGCCCGGCAGGGCCGCGGGCGTAGTCTGCGCGGGGTCCCCGCGCGCCAAGTCGATGTGCAGTCCGTCGGCATCGCTGCGCGATTCCTGCGGGGCCGCGTTCTCGATGGCGGTCTCGGCATAGGGGAAGTAGGCGACGGACGACGCCGTGAGGCCGGGTGCGGCGAGGTGAACCTGAAGGCGTCCGTTCTCGGCGCCGTAGCGCACCGGCCAGGGCGCCGGCACCGGCAGGGCCGCCCGGGCGGTCTCGAACAGCCGCATCGATCCGGGGGCGATTCCCGTGCTGGTGGCGTCCTGCGCCACCGGCAGGGTCAGGCGCAACTCGGCGGTGCCCGGCACGCACTCGCGCTCGCAGACGAGATAGGTCAGCCTGGCCCGAAGCGTCAGCGGCTTGGTCCCCGCCAGGACGGTCGGCGGGGTCACCTCGGCGAGCAGCACGGCCTCGCCCTCGTAGCCGAAGTTCACGAGGTGCGCGACCGGGATGCGGCTCGGGCTCGGCCATTGCAGCGGACCGGCCGAGAACCCGGCCGGCAACGTCCAGGCGACCTCCGGGGCGAGGCCGGAATCACCCGGATTGCGCCAGTAGACGTGCCAATGCGGCCGCATCACCATGCGGATGGCGACCGTGAAGGGCTCCCCCGGGCGGATCGCGGAGGGCTCGCCCACGAGACTCGCCGTGACGAGGTCGGCCGGAACCTTGAAGCCCTGCGCGGACGCGGTGGGCAGGGCGAGGCCGAACAGCGCGAGCGCCAGGGCGAAAAGCCGGATCATCAGGTCTCGTTGGGTGAGCGATGCACCGAGATTACGTCCGTTCGGCGCAGGCGTAAAATCCCGAGGCCGCGAGCGCCCTTGTTGACGGGTTTCCGAGTCTCCGGAAGGGGCGGGATCGTCGCAAGCGCCGCTCGGACCTCAGGCGCCGCTCGCACCTTCGGTAGGGGCGGCGATCGGCCGGGTGGCCTGCTCCAGCCACGCCCGCGTGACGGCATCGAGATCCGCTGCCAGCGCCGTGCGGACCCGTGCATGATAGTCGTCGATCCAGGCCGTCTCCTCCGGGGTGAGCAGGTCGGCACGGATCAGGCGGCGGTCGAAGGGGGCCAGCGTCAGAGTCTCGAAGCCGAGCATCGGCCGCTCGCCCCCGGGGATCGCCCGCGCCTCCACCAGCACGAGATTCTCCAGGCGGATGCCGTAGCCGCCGGTCTTGTAGTAGCCCGGCTCGTTGGAGAGGATCATGCCGGGTTCGAGGGCGACCGTCCCGGTCTTGGCGATGCGCTGCGGCCCTTCGTGCACCGAGAGGAAGGCGCCGACGCCGTGGCCGGTGCCGTGGTCGAAATCGAGGCCGGCTTCCCAGAGGGGGAGGCGGGCCAGCGAATCGATCTGCGCACCCGTCGTGCCCTTCGGAAAGACCGCGCGGGCGATCCCGATGTGACCTTTGAGCACCCGGGTGAAGCGGTCGCGCTGTTCGTCCGTGGCTGCCCCGATCGCCACCGTGCGGGTGATGTCGGTGGTGCCGTCGGCATATTGCGCGCCGGAATCCACGAGGAAGAGTTCGCCCGGCTGAATGTGCCGGTCGGTCTCCCGCGTCACCCGATAGTGCACGATGGCGCCGTTGGGACCGCTCCCGGAGATCGTCGGGAACGAGACGTCGCGGAGCAGGCCGCCGGCCGCGCGAAAATCTTCCAGGGCCTCCACGGCGGCGATCTCGGTCAGAGTCTCTCCTTGCGCGTCGAGCCAAGCGAGGAAGCGCGTCACCGCGACGCCGTCGCGATGGTGGGCGGCGCGGGTGCCGGCGATCTCGGCCGCATTCTTGACCGCCTTCAGGGCGGTGATCGGGTCGGGCCCGAGATCGGCGACGCCCCCGGCCGCCTCGACGCGGAGCTTCAAGGCGAAGGCGGCCGTGGCGGCGTCGAGCCTGATGCGCGCGGCGCCCTCCGCCCGCGCAGCGAGGCCGTCCTCGAACGCGGAGCGGGGATGGAGGTCGGCGTGGGGTGCCAGGGCCGCGCGCAGGTCCGGGCTCAGCTTCGGCGAGGTGAGATAGAGCGCGGCCCGCCCCTCGCAGGGCACGATGGCGTAGCCGAGCGCCAGGGGCGTATGCGCCACGTCGCCGCCGCGCAGGTTGAAGGTCCAGGCGAGGTTGTGCGGGTCCGAGATCACCAGGGCGGCGTCGCCCGCTTCGGCCAGGGCGGTGCGGACGCGCGCGAGCTTGTCGACGGCGGCTTCGCCCGCGAGTTCCAGCGGATGCGCCACCACCGCCCCGGCGGGCGGGCCCGGCCGGTCGGACCAGACCGCATCGACCGGGTTCTCCGTTACGGCCCGCAGCGTCGCGCCGGCCTTGGCCACGGCGCGTTCCAGGCGCGCCACCCCGTCCGGCGTGTGCAGCCAGGGATCGTAGCCCAGGACCTCGCCGGCCCGCAGGTGCGCGCCGACCCAGGCCGCTACGCTCGTCTCGGCGAGGGGCACCGGGGTGATCACGGCCGTGTCGACCTGGGCGGGGGCCTGGAGCGTGTAGCGCCCGTCGACGACGAGGGCGGCCTCCTGGGCCAGGATCACGGCGGTGCCGGCCGAGCCGGTGAAGCCGGTCAGCCAAGCGAGGCGCTCGGCCTGGGGCGGCACGTATTCGGACTGGTGCTCGTCGGCCCGAGGCACCACGAAACCGTCGAGGCCGACCGTGCGCAGCGCATCCCGCAGGGCCCGGATGCGCGCGGCACCCTGGCGGTGGCTCGGATCGTCGAAGGTCTGGAAGCGGGCGCGGTTCATGAGGTCCAGGATACCGCGTGCCTCAGGGGCGCCGCAACCGAGCGGGTCGCGGGGCCGCGCCGCCGCGCCTCAGCACCAGCGTCGCCCAGCCCTCGATCAAACCATGGCGGGCGAGGTGGAAGCCGCGATGGCGATAGGTCGAGAGCACGCCCGGCACATCGCGCTCGATCAGGCCCGACAGGATCAGCACGCCGTGGTCGGCCACCACCGCCGTCAGCGAGGGGGCGAGGCCCTTCAGCGGCCGAGCCAGGATGTTGGCGAAGACCACGTCGAAGCGGCGGGGCCGGTCGGCGAGCGCATGCCGCACGCCTGGCCCCTGGTAGAGCCGCAGCACCGGCCCGAGGCCGTTGAGGCGGGCATTGCCCACCGCCGTGGTCACCGCCTCCGGGTCGAGGTCGCCTGCCACCACCGGCGTGTGCAGGGCTTTGGCCGCCGCGAAGGCCAGGATGCCGGTTCCGGTGCCGACATCGAGCACGTGGGCGGGGCGCCCACGCTTGAGGATGTCGGCCAGCGCACGCAGGCAGCCCAGGGTCGTGCCGTGATGGCCGGTGCCGAAGGCCAGGGCCGCCTCGATCTCGATGGCGAGGTCGTTGGGCCGTACGGTCTCGCGGTCGTGGCTGCCATGCACGAGGAAGCGCCCGGCCCGCACGGGCTTCAGCCCTTCGAGGGAAGCCCGCACCCAATCCTGCTGGTCGATGGTCTCGAAGGTCGCGTCCTCCGCCTGCGTGCCGACCACGGGGCGGATCAGGTCGCGGATCATCGCCTCGTCGGGGGCGTCGGCGAAGTAGGCCTCCAGGCGCCAGGTCTTTCCGTCCTCCGCCTCGAAGGCGGCCACGGCCGTCTGGGTCGGATCGAACATCTCGCCCAGCAGGTCGGTCATCGCGCGCGCCGAGCCCTCGTCGGTGAGGAGGCGGAGCACGTGGGTCGGGCGATGGGGAGGCAGGCCTTCGAGCATGGCCCGGGCTCTACCATCCGCGACGCCCGGCCGCCACCATCGGCGCAAGCTTGGCTGGAACCGAAGCGTCCGATCCGCGTTTATCGCGGCTTCTCCAGACTCGAATTGGCGTCGGAGCGTGCGTGGTGCGTATGAAAATCAGAAGAACCGGCGGTCGAACGCCGGTCGTTCTCGCTGAGAAATCCAGGGCCCGCCGGCGCCTCGTGCGCGAGCGCGGGGGCTTCACCGATGCCGAGACCCTGACGGGCCCGCTGCCCGGCCCGATGCTGGTGCTCCTGAGCCGCCTGCACCGCTCGGAGCGTCCCCCCATCGAGGATGAGGATCCGGGCGCCTGATCGTGTGTACCCTGTTCCATGCTATGGCTGATTTCGACGACCGCGGTCGCCTTGCGCGGGCGGTCGGCATCCGGCGGGAGACGGGTTCATGATCGAGACCAGACGGACGTGGCTCGGCGGGATGCTGGCTCTCGCGATCGCGACAGGTGCGACACCCGCGCGGGCGGAACCCCCCGTGGTGGTCTTCGCCGCCGCCAGCCTTAAAAATGCCCTGGACGATGCCAGCGCGGCCTGGAGCCGGGAGACGGGCAAGAGCGCCCGGATCTCCTACGCGGCCTCCAGTGCCCTCGCCAAGCAGATCGAGGCCGGCGCGCCGGCCGACCTGTTCCTCTCGGCGGATCTGGCCTGGATGGACTACCTCGCGGGCAAGGACGGCATCAGCGCGCCCACGCGGACGAACCTCCTGCGCAACGCCCTGGTGCTGATCGCACCGAAGGATTCCACCCTCACCGTCGAGCTGAAGCCGGGCCTCGACCTGGCGAAGACGCTCGGGGATGGGCGCATCGCCATGGGCCATGTCGAGGCGGTTCCGGCGGGCAAGTACGGCAAGGCGGCCCTGGAAAACCTCGGCGCCTGGGACGGCGTGAAGGGCCGGGTCGCCCAGGCCGAGAACGTGCGGGCCGCGCTCCTGCTCGTGGCGCGCGGCGAGGCGCCCCTCGGCATCGTCTACGCCACCGACGCGGTCTCGGACCCGAGCGTGCGGGTGGTCGCCACCTTCCCGGCCGCGAGCCATCCGCCGGTGATCTACCCGGTCGCGCTGACGAAGGATTCGACCAACCCGGATGCAGCGGCGCTGCTGGCCTATCTGCGCAGTCCGGCCGCGCGGGTGTTCTTCGAGCGCCAGGGCTTTACGGTGATCGGCGCCGAGAACCGGACCTGACCGTCGGGCCGTGACATCCACGATCCGCGACGCCTTCGGCCTGACCCCGGACGAGTGGACCGCCATCGCCCTCAGCCTGCGCGTGGCCGGGGTTGCGACGCTGGCGAGCCTCCTTCCGGGCCTTGCCGTGGCCTGGGTCCTGGCCCGCCGGCGCTTTCCGGGCCGTGCCCTCCTCGACGGGCTCGTCCACCTGCCGCTCATCCTGCCGCCCGTGGTGACGGGCTATCTCCTCCTCCTCGCCTTCGGGCGGCGCGGCACCTTCGGGGCGTGGCTCGCCGAACTCGGGGTCGTGTTCGCGTTCCGCTGGACCGGGGCGGCGCTCGCCTGCGCGGTGATGGGCTTTCCCCTGATGGTGCGGGCGATGCGCCTCTCCCTCGAGGCCGTCGACGCCCGCATCGAGCAGGCCGCCGCGACCCTGGGGGCCGCTCCCTTCGCGGTCTTCCTCACCGTGACCCTGCCGCTTGCCCTGCCGGGCGTGCTCGCCGGGGCGGTGCTCGCCTTCGCCAAGGCGATGGGCGAGTTCGGTGCCACCATCACCTTCGTGTCGAATATCCCCGGTGAGACCCAGACCCTGCCCTCGGCGATCTACACCCTGACCCAGGTGCCCGGCGGCGAGGGGGGCGCTCTGCGTCTCACACTGGTCTCGGTGGCGCTCTCGATGGCGGCGCTTCTCGCATCCGAGATTCTGGCCCGCCGGCTCGGGCGCCGGCTCGGGCAAGGCTAGGAACGATGGCGGTCGCGGTCGAACTCGCCCTGGCGCGCGGCGCCTTCCGCCTCGACGTGGCCTTCGCCGCGCCCGCCGGGCTCACCGCCCTGTTCGGCCGCTCCGGCTCGGGCAAATCCACGGTCATCACCTGCATGGCCGGGCTGGCGCGGCCCGACCGGGGCCGGATCGCGCTCGGGTCCGAGATCCTACTCGACACGGATCGTGGCCTCGACATGCCCGCTCACCGCCGCCGGATCGGCACGGTGTTCCAGGAGGCGCGGCTGATGCCCCACCTCTCAGTGCGGCAGAATCTCGGTTACGGCCGCTGGTTCGCGCGCGGGCGCCGGGATGTCACCGGCCTGGAGCCGGAGGCGGTGATCGCGCTGCTGGGTATCGGGCACCTCCTCGACCGGCGGCCCGCGGGGCTCTCGGGCGGCGAAGGCCAGCGCGTGGCGATCGGCCGGGCCCTGCTGTCGCGGCCGCGCCTCCTCCTCATGGATGAGCCGCTCGCCGCCCTGGACGCGGAGCGCAAGGCCGAGATCCTGCCGCTGATCGAGCGCCTGCGCGACGGGGCCGGTATCCCCATCGTGTATGTGAGCCACGCGGTGCCGGAGGTGGCGCGCCTCGCCGACACCATCGTGGTGCTGGAGGCCGGGAGGGTCGCCGCCACCGGTCCGGCCGAGTCCATCCTGCGCCGGGGCGAACTCGGGACCTTCCACGCGGCGGAGGCCGGTGCACGCCTCGACATGGTGGTGCAGGGCGAGGTCGGCGCCGACCTGACGCGTCTCTCGGGTCGGGCCGGGCAACTCCTCGTGCCGCGTCTGGCGTTGCGGATCGGCACGGGCGTGCGCATCCACGTGCCCGCCCGCGACGTGCTGCTCTCGCTCGACGATCCCGTGGCGCTCAGCGCGCGCAACCGCCTCCGGGGACGGGTTCTGGCCCTGCGCGATCTGACCGAGGGCACGGTGCTGGTGGAAGTGGATTGCAATGGAGCGGTTCTATCGGCTCGCCTGACGCGGGCCTCCGCGCGGGAACTCGGACTCGCGCCGGGCCTGCCGGTCTTCGCCATCGTGAAGAGCGTCGCCTTCGATCCGCACGACGTCGGACGGGCCGGCCCGAGCGTCGAGATCTGACGAATCGTTCCATTTTGATGAATGGCGTTGGTCTTCCCTTGAGCAAGCTCGGGAAGAAGGCGGCGTGCGCGCGAAAACCTTAAGATCCGATTCACGCCGCCTGGCTTGTCTGAGGGGAGACCGCCACAAAGGAGCGCAGGAGCGTGCGATGTCGATCACCAGCATAGGCGCCACGCTGCCGGCGCGCAGCCTCGGCGCCACGCCGGGTCCGATTCCGGCAGTCCAGCCCGTCCAGGCGCCGGCCCCCCTCGAGCCGGCGGTGCGGGTCGATATCCGCAGCCCGGATCCGGGCGTCGATCCTCGTGCCGCTTCCCGATCCGTGGCCGAGGAACGCCCGGTGGCGGCGAAGGCCGAGGCGCCCGCGCGCGAACCCCGCATCCGGATCGACCGGGACACCAAGGCGGTGGTCTATCAGGAGGTCGACCCGAGTTCCGGCGACGTGGTCGTGCAACTGCCAGACCCGGTGGTGCTCAAGGCCCGCGCCTATGCCGAGGCCGCCGAGGCCCGTGCCCGGCCGGTGACGCGCCCCGTCGACCGCACCGCCTAGAACACCGTACGATGTAAAAGGAAAAGGCCGGGGCGATGTGCCCCGGCCTTTTCGTTTTCGCCTGTCGGCTCTCGGGACGGACCGCCGGCCCGAGGGCCGGCGGCGGTCTCAACCCTTAGCGGAGGAGCTGCAGGATGCCCTGCTGCGCGGTGTTGGCGAGCGAGAGGGCCGAGATGCCGATCGACTGGCGGGTCGACAGGGCCTGCGAGTTGGCGGCTTCCTCGTTGAGGTCCGCGTTCGTCAGGTTGGCCGAGCCGGTGTCGAGGATGTTGATCAGGTTCTTCGAGAAGTCCTGACGGTTCTGCACGATGGAGAGGTTCGAACCGAAGGTCGAGGACTGAGCACGAAGCTGGCTGGTCGCGGAGGTGATTGCCGTCAGAGTCTGGTTGATCTCGGTGTCGGTCTGGAAGCCGCCGGTCGAGGCGGTGAGGCCAAGGCCATCCGAGTCCAGCTTGGCGCCCGCGATGGTCAGGCTCGACGAACCTGTCTCATTGAAGGTCACCTTCAGCGAGTTCTCGGTGGAATCCGTCCCGCTGCGGTAGAGCAGGTTGATGCCGTTGTAGCTCGAATCCTTCGCCTGCTGGGTGATCTGGTTCAGGATTTCGTTGAACTGCTTCGCGAGGGTCTGCCGAGTGGTGTTGGTGGAGCCTGTGCTGTCCTTGCCGAAGCCGGAGACGGCCGTTGCGGGACCCTGACCGGCCACGCTCGAAGCCTGAAGGCCAAAGCCGATATCGGCATTGAGACTAGCCGTCGTGCCTTGCGCCGCCTGGATGGTGATCTTCTGGCTGGCGCCGGCGGCCGTGGAGCTGATGACGAGCTTGTCGTTCGCATCGAGGCTAGCCACGACGTTGCCGGCAAGACCCGTATCCGCGTTGATCTGCTTGTTGATGGAGTCGAGGATTTCCTGCTTCGTGGTCGATGCAGCAGTCGCACCCGTGGTGTTGTCAATCTTGATCGTCTTCGCCGTTCCGGTGCCGATCTGGATGGTGAAGTTCGCGTTCTTTGTGCTCAGGTCGGAGGCGGTGGTCAGGGCAACGTTGCCGTTAACGACAGCCTTCGCCGACCCGTCGGTCGCATCCGAACCGGTCGAGGACAGGCCGGTGGCGGCCGTTCCGGTGCCGGCCGAGAACGTGCCTGCGGTGTTGGCTGAAGTCGAACCAAACCCGAGGCCGATCGAGTCCGCGGTGAACGTTACCGTCGGGCCAGTCGTAGCGTTCGTATCGGTGAAGATCAGAGCGTTACCGGTGATGGTGGCTGTCGTTGTGGTGTTGCCGCCGGCCTGCAGCTGCTTGTTGATAGCCGCCGCTACCCTGGCCTGGGTTGGCGACTCGCCCAGCGCGACCGGAGGGGTGGCGCCATCGAGGCTCGTCGCGTCGAGCTTGATCGTGATTGCTGTGCCGCCAGTAGCCTGGACAGTGAACTGGGCACTGTTACCGTTCGCCAAGTTCGGGGGCGCAGCAACCGTCGCGCCGCCTGTGACAGTGAACGCGCCGGCGGCACCAGCAGCCGTTCCCGCACCGGTCGTGTAGGCACCACCATATCCCAAATCGACACCGCCGTTACCGGCCGTAACAGTTAACTGAGCGTCGGGGCCGGAATCGGTCGAGGAGAATACGAGCTTGTTGCTGGAATTGATGCTGGCCGTGACCGACGAGCCACCGTCCTTGAGTTGCTTGTTAATGGCGGCCAGCACTTCGGTCTGATCACCCGTTGTTCCGACAGTTCCGCCGCTATCATCCGTAGCGCTGTTCTCGTCGATCTTGACGGAAACGGACTTGAGACCGTCGTTGATGGTGAACTCTGCTGAGTTCCCGCCGGAGAAAGCGGTGGATGCGCCGACGTTTGCGCCAGTTGCGGTCACGGTCGCGACCTTGGCCGTTGCTGCCTTGCCGAAGCCGATATCCAGCGTCGAGCTGGCGGAGCCTGCCACGGACAGTTTCTGCGTTGCGCCGGCGGAGGTGGTCGCGAAGTTGATACGCCCGTCGCTCCCGACGGAGGCCGAAACCTTGCCCTTCAGAGCGGCGGTGTTGGATATCTGGCTGTTGATCGCGGACACGATCTGGCTAGCCGAGACCTTCGTCAGGTCGCTGCTGTTGTTGCCCAGCGTGGACGAGTCGAGACGGATCGTCGATTTGGTGGTGCCGCCGTCGAGCGAAATATCGATCGAACCGTCCTTGCCCAGCGACGAGAAGTCCTGAGTGCCGTCGGACGTACCGGCGAGGCCTTGGAAGCTCTTGCTGCCGCTCACGGTGGCGGCGGTGGCGGCGAGGCCGCTGGTGGTGGCGCTCTTGTCGGCCAGCGCCTGATTGGCCGTCGACTTGGCCGAATCGACCAGCTTCTGGATCGAGGTGATACCTTGGTTGGCGGTCTGGATGGTCTGGACGCCGTTCGAGATGCCGTTGAGCAGGTTGCCGAGATCGCCCGAGCGGCCGGACAGAGCCTGCGAGGTGAAGAAGCTCGTCGGATCGTCGAGGGCCGAGTTGACCTTCTTGCCCGTGGAGAGGCGGTTCTGGGTCTGGGTCAGGAGGTCCGCCGTGCCCTGGAGCGAGAGCAGGTTCTGGCGCGTGGCGGCGGTAAGGGTGATGCCGGAAGACATGAGGGGCGATCCATTCTGATCGATGCGCCCCCTTTTTGGAGGCGAGGCCAAGAAACCACGCGGGCCTTGCCATCCCCTTAAACGAGGTCGTGAACGAACCTTTGCGGCAGAACGGAAAATCCTCCCGAGCTTGTCACCGATCGAATGAAATCAATGTTCTAGCCTATATGGAGCCGAAACGACTTCATGATCTGTTAACCATGTTCCGCGATCACCGGGAACAGTTCCGCGTTCCGAGAGCCGCCATGCCCCTGAAGATCGAACTCAAGCCGGGGGAGCGCCTGCTCATCGGAGGGGCCTCCATCCGCAACGGGCCGCGCCGGTCGAGCTTCGTCATCGAGACGGTGACGACCTTCCTGCGTGGCGGCGACATCATCCTGGAAAGCGAGGCCGACACGGCCTGCAAGCGCCTCTACCTCACGCTGACGGTGCTCTATCTCGCCGAGCCGACGCCGGAGGCCGAGGACCTCTTCGTGCGGCAGGCCAACGCCCTGATGGCGGCCGCGCCGAGCATGGCGCCCTACCTGCGCGACATCCACGACCGGCTCGCGGAGGGCGAACGCTACCGCGCGCTCAAGCGCTGCCGGGACCTGATCCAGTACGAGCAGAGCCTCGCCGACCGGCTGGCCTCACCGGGCGAACCGGAGCCGTGAGCGACAACGCAGAAGCCCGCCGCTCGTGAGAGCGGCGGGCTTCTGCGTGTATCCCGGATCGATCCGTGAGGGCTTACTGCCGAAGGCCGGCGGCGATGTTCTGGTTGATGCTGATGAGGGCGGTCAGCTTCTCTGCGCTCGGCTCGATCAGCGTATCGATCATCCGCTTGAACACGAAGGTCGAGAGCTCGGCGATGTTGTTCTTGATCTCGACGGGCAGCGGGCTTTCCGGCGCGGTCGCGGCCCCGGCGATGATCGTCCAGACCTTCTGGTTGAAGTTCAGGGCCTCGTTCAGGGCGGGAGCCTGGTTGGCCCAATCGGCCTGGATCGCCTGAAGGCGGCCGGCAGCCTTGATCAGAACGGCCGCCTCGGCTTCGCGCGGCGACAGCGCGGTCTGTGCAACACGGGCATAGGCGCTGGCTCCGTACGACATCGCTCGATCCTCCCTCACTGCACGGACGCCCGAAGATGGGCCGGCGGTGGCGGACCTTATTCATTTGTTCGTTAAAGGATCGTAATGCCCCGCCGTGCCGTAATCATGCCCGGAAATGCGACGAGGGAGAGAGCGCGATCCCGCCGGTGCGGTGGGAGACGCCGGATTTCACCGCCATGATGAATTTCGTTCTGGGTACGGTCGCGGGGGGGCTGCTGGTGGGGCTCGTCACCATATCCGCCGTTCGCCAACCCACTGTCCAGGCACGGCTCGGGCTGTTCCCCGTTTCGAGTGCTCTGATGCTGCCGGCTGCGCGAAGCGCTGAGGCCGCCCCGCGCCGTGAAGCGCCCTGCCGCCCCACGGCCAGCGTGGGACAACCGGACATGTTGTTCTCCAAGCGCCGGTTCTGGTTCGTCGCCCCTTAAGGCGGAGCAGATCTTTCAGAAAACGGCCATGGGATCTGCGTTGGAAACCCGTGACGCCGCAGAGAGTTCGACGGGTGATTCGCCTGCCTGCCCGTCCATTCCAGCCCGAACGTCAGACGCTGCTGAGCAGGAACATCACCATCGTGGTCGCAACGGTGGTGCTGAGGAAGCCGCAGAGGGCAGCCGCGAAGGACGGGCCGGTGGAGATGCTGCGCTCGAGGGTGTTGGCGTCGAGGAGAGCGGTGGTGTTCATCGGACTGACCTTGCCGGCGGCGAATCATCGACCGCGTGTGAGATGAAACTGGATGGAGCGGGGCCGGGACGCGGTGCGTGGCCGCACCCGTTCAATCGCAGCGATTGACTGCCTTCGCCGCGCGGAGCGCACGAGACTCGCTGCGCAGGTCGATGGCGACAGCGCCGGCGCCGCAATCCTCGAAAGCATCGTGGGCATCGGCATAGCGATCGCCGATCTCATCGAGGATGTCGCAGGCCCGGTCCCGGTTGCCGAGGCGGGCTTCCTGTCGGAACTGGTTGCGCAAGGCGCTGGCCTCGTCGACCTTGCGTTGCGCATCCAGGCAAGCAGGTGCGGCGAGGGCAGGCGCCGCGAGACCGAGCGCGAGGCTGGCGGCCAGGGAGAGCCGAAGAGAGTGACGCATGGGAACACCTGTGACGTGGACACCCGGAGCGGAGATATCCGGGATGTGGACACGGGAGGGTGGAACGAGTGGGTCTGCAGAAGTCGGTTCGAGGCGAAGTATCCGAAAGATTAACGTGGTCCCATCCGGGGCTCCGGAGGCTCAGGACCGGTCATCTCGCGTTCAGACACCGAAAACGGCGGACCTGTCGCTATGGTTCCGCTTTTTTGTGCGCTGCGGCTCGACGGCGCCTTGACGTCAGGATCGTTGCCAGGCTGACCGGCGCAGGGCCCTGCGCATCGACACCGACATCGTACTGGCGGGGGATCGGCTTCAGCCTGTTGTGCGAATGTCCGTGCAGGTTGAGGGCACCGCGCCCGATCCCGTTCCAGGTCCGGAAGGCGTAGTGGCAGAGCACGAGGCGCCGCGCTTCCACGGTGATCTCGGCGTAGTGTCCCACGGAAGCCCAGCCGGGCGCCGCCAGCGTTCCGGGGCCGTCATTGTTGCCGACGATGAGGTGCTTGGTGCCCGGCAGGGCCGCCAGGATCTCGGCGACGCGGACCTCGGACGGACCGAGGGCGAAGTCGCCGAGGTGCCAGACCTCGTCCTGCGGCGCCACCACGGCATTCCAGGCGGCGATCAGGGCCGCGTCGTGCGCGGCGAGATCGGGGTAGGGCCGCTTGTCGATCCGCAGAATGCGCGGATCGCCGAAATGCGTGTCGCTGGTGAACCAGACTGCCATGGCGGGGACGCCGCGCTCAGCGACCGGGGCTGAAGCGAAGCGGCACGGTGACGGCGAGACTGCTCAGCGAGATCCCAGCCGGTGCTGCGGGCAGCGCGCCACGCACGGTCGCGAGCGCCGCGCTGTCGATGGCGCCCACGCCGCTGCTGCTGGCGAGCCCCGCGCTCAGGACCTGACCAGAGCGAGACACCGTGAAGCGCACCACCGCGACGCCGCCGCTGGTGCCGGCCGCCGCATTGGCGTTCATCCGGCCCCTGATCGCAGAGCTCAGCATACCCTGCCAAGCCCGCAGCGCATTCGCGTCGTTGCCGCCGGCCGCCGCACCCGCACTGCTCTGCCGCGAGGCGGAGGCCGAGTTCTGCTGTGCGCGGCCCTCGCTGGCCGCCGCTGCCGCCCGGCGGGCAGCGTCCTTGGCGGCCTTCGCCTTGGCCTCCTTGGCGGCCTCGCGCCGCGCCTCGGCGATCGCCTCGCGGCGCTCCTCCTGCTCGGCCTTCAGCCGGGCCTCGCGGTCGGCCTTGCGCTTGGCCTCCCGCTTGGCTTCGAGGATCTTGGCCGGATCGGGTTTCGGCTTCTCGACCTCCACGGGCTTCGGGGCCACCGCGACGGTGGGCGGCGGCGGCGCCAGGGCGGGCGCTTCCGGTGCGGACGAGGTGATGACCTGATCCTCGGGCGGAGGCTCGGCCACCGCCTCCACGGGCGGCGTCACGGGGGCGTCCGGCGGCTCGGCCATGGTGGTGGCCTCGGGCGCGACCGGGGTTGCATCCGGCGGGGGCGGTGTCGTGGCCTCGGGCGGCGCTACCTCGGTGGTCTCCAGCGGCTTGGCGACCGGCTCGGCCTCCGGGGTCTCCACCGGGTTGGCCTCGGGTGGGGCGGGCGTGGAGGCGGCCTGCTCGGAGGGGGCCTGGGTGTCGGCCTCGGTCATCTGCGGAGCGAGGTCGATCGTCACGATGTTCTCGCCGGGGGGCGCCTTCGGGGCGGCGCTGTACAGCGCCGTGCCGACAAGGGCCGCGATGTGCAGCGCGAGGGCGACGATGAAGGCATAGCCGAGCCCGGAGGGACCGCGCCGGTCCGGATCTCCGGTCACTGCCAGGGCCGTTGCGGGGTGATGGACGTTCATGGGCTTATGGACGTTCCTGGGCTTCTGGACGTTCCTGGGCTTACTGCGCGGTTCCGCCGGCGGGGGCTGCGGCCGGGGCGGAGGGCAGCGCGCCGCCGGGCGACTGCGCGATCAGCGAGACCTTGGTGAAGCCGGCCTGGCCGACGAGCCCCATCACCTCCATGATCTTGCCGTAGGGAACCTCGCGGTCGCCGCGCACCAGCATCACCTGGCTCGGGTCCTGCGCCGCCAGGGCCCGCAGGCGCGGCATGATCGCGTCCGGCGTCAGCTCCTCCTTGGCGAGGTAGGGCTTGCCGTCCTTGTCGATCGAGATCTCCAGCGGCTTCTTGGCCTGCGCCACCTTCTGCGCCGTGGTCTTGGGCAACTGCACCGGCACACCGGTCGTCATCAGGGGGGCGGCCACCATGAAGATGATCAGCAGCACGAGCATCACGTCCACCATCGGGGTGACGTTGATCTCGGACATCGGCGCCGCGTCGAGGCCATCCTCGTCGTCGCCGCCGCCGGAGCGGATCGAACCCATTGCCATCGTGGAGCGGCCCTCCGGGGCCAGGGCGGGCGGCCTTTCGGCCAACCCTCCGATCAAGTTGCTGTCGAGACCCGGTGCGCCGAGACGGCGCCGGGAGCGCGGGGTTGGCGGTCAGGCCCGGGAGATGACTCAGGCCCGGGAGATCACTCGGCCGCCGCGGCGCGCCCATGCACGACCCGGTCGCGGGCCAGTCGATTGCCGAGAATGCCGATGGAGGAGACGAAGCTCGCCTGCACACGGCCCACGTCGTTGATGAGCTTGTTGTAGGCCATCACCGCCGGGATCGCGACGATGAGGCCGATGGCGGTGGCGAACAGGGCCTCGGCGATGCCCGGCGCCACGACGGCGAGTGACGTGTCCTGGCTCTTCGCGATGGACGAGAACGAGTTCATGATGCCCCAGACCGTGCCGAACAGGCCGATGAACGGCGCGGTCGAACCGGAGGTGGCCAGGAGCGGAAGGCCGTTCTGCAGTCGCTTCATCCGGGTGGTGAGGGCCCCCCGCATGGCGCGCTCGATGCGGTCGCGCCGTTCGGCGCGGGTCTCGCTGGAATCCTGGTCGCGCCAGGCCTCGACGGCCGCGCCGGCGATCTGCGCATCGATGCCGCCGCCGGTGGATTCCAGCGCCCCGCCCGAGCGCACCATCGCGTCGAAGGCCTTGGCCTGGCGCTTGGCGGCGGAGATCCGCACGATCTTCTCGAACACCACCGTCCAGCACGCGATCGACGCCACCACGAGCAGGATCATCACGCCCTTCACGATCGGGTCGGCCTGCAGGAACAGTCCGAGGAAGGATAGGTCGTGGGCGACTTCGGCGGGCGCGGAGGTCGGATCCATGGCGATCTCTTTCGGGTGAGTGTTGGCGGGACGGGCTTGGGATTCGCGTGCGCGGGTCAGCGCACGAAGCTGGCGGGGGTCTTGCTCTCGGTCTCGATGCGCTCGAGGCAGTTCTCGCGGCTGGCCTCGCCGCCCTCGCAGGCGAGCACGTCGTTGAGCAGGACGCGGCCGATCCTGGGACAGGCGAGCGCCGGGAAGTCGAACAGGCGGACCATCGTCTTGCGATCCTGAACCGGCCCGAGTTCCACCGCCAAGCGTTTCTGGGCGACGCCTTCCGTGTCGAAGGCGAAAAGGTCGACCTTGAGGGACTTCAAGGCAGGCCCTCGGCTGTTGTCGACGAGGAGGTAGGTCCGGCAGGCTTCCCCGGCCGGCTCCAAGCGGTTGAGTTCGAGCTTGAGGGTGGGGGCCTTGCCGTCCTGGCCGGGCGCTTTGGGCTCCTGGGCCATGGCGCCGCCGAAGGCCGCCAGCAATGCGAGGCCCGCCGCACCTGTCCGAAGACCATTCGTCCGCAAAAGCTGCTGCCCGCTCACGCCGTGCACTCCACGCCTGTTGCTGCCACTGTTCGCAACGCCCCGGGCGCGCGCGTTTCGCGCTTGCCGCGAATCGGGCTCGACCAGCACCCTCGGTAAGCAGGTCGAAACCTGCGATTCCGGTGCCGCATCATGCGCGGTCGACTTATCCGAGGTGGGCGGCGCAGATCAAGGTCAGGCCCGAATATCAGAGGAATTCCAAACTGTTACTCGCAGGCTCCCATTGGCCGAGCTTTTCTCTTGCCGAAAATGCCTTGCGATAAGTGCCAATCTCTCCCGACATCCGGAAGACCGGACAAGTCTGGTCGCCAGGGTGATCAAGGCGCCAAGCGGTGCCGCCGAGGCGCGTCAGGCCAGCGCACGTGGCCTCCGGAACCGAACCCTTGATGCACCCCCCTCGCACCTCCATATCGCTGGAACCGGCGGGACACCGTCCGGCAGGGGTGCTGCGAAGGCGGGCCCCGCTCACCGAAGTGCCTCGCTCTCTCTCGGGCTTCGCTGGAAGGACATGCGTTCGTGACGACCCGGCCTTCTCCGTTCGGACACCCGTTCCTTCTCGGATTCGACGAGATCGAACAGGCCCTCGACCGTGTGTCGAAGGCCGCCAACGATGGGTATCCGCCCTACAACATCGAGCGGCTGGCCCGGACCGAGAACGAGCCGGAGCGCCTGCGCATCACCCTCGCGGTGGCCGGGTTCACCCGGGATCAGCTCGATGTGATGCTGGAGGAAAGCCAGCTCGTGGTGCGCGGCCGCCAGATCGACGACAAGTCGCGCCAGTTCCTCCACCGCGGCATCGCCGCACGCCAGTTCCAGCGGGCCTTCCTGCTCGCGGACGGGATGGAGGTGATGGGCGCCGACCTCTCGAACGGCCTGCTCTCGATCGACCTGACCCGGCCCGAGCCGGACCGGATCGTCCGAAAGATCGCCATCGCGTCCCGCGACGAGGCCTGAGACGCTCAGGGCTTCGCCACGTCACTTAAGAATCGCCGGGCATCCGTCCCGGTGTACCGCTCTGCCACTAAGGAGGGCAGTCCATGACCGACTTCGACACCAATCCGCTGACCCGGGCCGATCTCGACCCTGCCGAGTTCAACGTCGCCGATCTCGCGGCCCTCGGTGAGGGACACATCGCTTATGTGCGCGCCATCCGCTCGGACGAAGTGAAGCGCATCTTCCCGCAGGCGCCGGACCTGACGCCCGGCCTCGACCTGTTCGCCCTCCTTTCCGCCAGCGGGGCGCCGATCCTCCTCGCGGACTCCCGCGATGCTATCGTGGCCAATGCCGTCGCCAACGACCTGCATACGGTAAGCCTGCACTAACTCGATATCTCCGCCACCGCCGTCAGCAACCGCGCCAGATCCTGCGGACGTGACAGGCGGTGGTCTCCATCCGCAATCAGGGTCAGGACCGTGCCCGCTTTCGGAAGGCGTTCCACCACCCGGAGGGCGTGGGTGTAAGGCACGTCGGGATCGTCCATGCCCTGGAGGATGTGCACTGGGCAGCCCGGGTCCAGGGGGGCGTCGAGGAGGCCGTGCGTCCGTCCGTCCGCGATGAGCGCGCGGGTGATGGGAACCGGGTTCGGATCGTATGGGCTCGGCCGCATCCAGGCGCCGTCCCGCTCGATCGTCTCGCGGATTTCCGGCGTGAAGCGCTCCCACATTAGGCTCCCAGTGAAGTCGAGGGCCGGCGCGATCAGCACCAGGCCCGACGGGGCCGATGCACCCTCCCGCGCCAATTCCCTTGCGACGAGGCAAGCGATCCATCCACCCATGGACGAGCCGACGAGCACCGGGCGTTCCGCCGCGTAGGTGGCGATGACCGCACGCGCATCGGCAAGCCAGGTGGAAATCGTCGCGTCGGCGAAGCGTCCTCCGGATTCGCCGTGTCCCATGTAATCGAACCGCACCAGGGCCCGGCCTTCCCGGCTTGCCCACGCGTCCAGAGTCATCGCCTTCGTGGCGCCCATGTCGGAGCGGAAGCCCCCGAGCCAGACCAGCGGCGGCCCTGAGCCGGGGCGTAGGCGGACCGCGATCCGTCGCGCATCCGCGCCGCTGCCGACCGTGATGGAGACGGAGCCCTCGCCCGGAATCGCAGCCATTCGTTTACCCTCGCACACTGATGCATCGAACTGTCGGGGTTCGATTCGCATTTCGTTTACCCGGCCGTAAAGCGCGGCGTTCAAGCTCACGGCCATGACCGACACTCCAGACGGACATCGAAACGATCGGCCGGCGGTTCCGGGCGGCGCATCATGAGCGGCGAGGCGCGCGGCGGCTTTCCGAGCGAGCGGGCGCCGCTCTCCGGCGCGACCATCCTTCAGATCATCCCCGAACTCGATGCGGGCGGCGCCGAACGCACGACCGTGGACGTGGCCGCCGCCCTGGCGGCCACCGGTGCGCGGGCTCTGGTGGCCACGGAAGGGGGGCGCCTGATCGGGGAGTTGCAGGCCAAGGGCGGGATCTGGCTGCCCTTTCCCGCCGCCTCCAAGAACCCGCTGGCCATGGCCGTCAACGTCGCACGCCTCGCGCGCCTGTGCCGGCGCGAGGGCGTGCAGATCGTCCATGCCCGTTCGCGCGCACCAGCCTGGGTGGCGCTCGGGGCGGCACGGCGGCTCAAGCTGCCCTTCGTCACCACCTATCACGGCAGCTATTCAGGCCGGACAGGCGTGAAGGTGCTCTACAATTCCGTGATGGCGCGTGGCGACGTGGTCATCGCGAATTCCCACTATACCGCTGACTTGATCCGCGCCCTGCATGCCGAGCAGGCCGGGGACCGGGTCCGGGTGATCCACCGGGGCACCGACCTCACGCTTTTCACCCCGGGGGCGGTACAGCCGGCCCGGGTCGAGGCTCTGCGCCGGGCCTGGGGCGTCGCGCCGCATGAGCGCGTGGTGCTACTCGCTGCCCGGCTCACGGGCTGGAAAGGCCAGCGCGTGCTCATCGAGGCGGCGGCGCTGATGCGGGACCGGGGCGTTACCGACGTCGCCGTCGTGCTTGCGGGCGACCCTCAGGGGCGCGTGGCCTACGAGCGGGAACTTGACGCCCTGATCGCTGCGCGCGGCTTGCAGCAGATCGTCCATCGGGTCGGGCACTGCTCGGACATGCCGGCGGCCTTCCGGGCGGCGTCCGTCGTGGCGGTCCCTTCAGTGGAACCTGAGGCGTTCGGGCGCTCGGCGGTCGAGGCGCAGGCGCTCGGCACGCCCGTGGTGGTTTCCGACCTCGGAGCCGTGCCCGAGACGGTCCTGGCCCCACCGGAGGTACCCGCAACCCAGCGCACGGGCTGGCGCGTACCCCCCGGCGATGCCGCAGCCCTAGCGGAAGCCGTCACCGAGGCGCTGTCGCTCGGGGCGAGCGCCCGTGACGCCATGACCCGGCGCGGCCGCGCCCACGTGGAAGCGCATTTCTCCCTCGAAGGCATGGTAGGCGACACCCTCGGCGTCTATGCCGACCTCATCGCGGGCCGGGCATCGGCGACCCGGACCTGAACGGCCCCTTGCGGCAGGTGCCGATTGAACCTACCTCCGTTAGCCGTGTTGACACGGGCGAGAGTTCAGCCAAGGTGTCGCACCGAATTTCGCGAGCGATGGGTGGCCAGGATCGACCTCGGATGGGGTTTGGGTTCGTGGGCTGCCGTTTCGTCGTTTCATCAGGAGACCAAAGCCATTCGTAGACCAATGAGAGCTATGCCGGCCCCGCAGAAGGACGGGCCGCGCGCCAATCGGGACATCCGTGGCGTTCGCGAAGTGCAGCTCATCGACGACACCGGGCAGAACCGTGGCGTCGTCGCCTTCTTCGACGCCATCGCGTTGGCCGAGGAAGCGGGTCTCGACCTTGTCGAGATTGCACCGAACTCCGTTCCTCCCGTCTGTAAGCTGCTCGATTACGGCCGCTTCCGCTTCAACGAGCAGAAGAAGCAGAACGAAGCGCGCAAGAAGCAGAAGACGGTCGAGGTCAAGGAGATCAAGCTCCGGCCTGGCATCGACAAGCACGATTACGACACCAAGATGAAGGCCGTGATCCGGTTCTTCGAGGAAGGCGACAAGGTCAAGGTCACCCTGCGCTTCCGCGGCCGCGAAATGGCCCACCAGGATATCGGCCTGCGCCTGCTGGAGCGGGTGAAGAACGAGACCCAGGAGATCGCCAAGGTCGAGAGCGAGCCGATGCTCGAAGGCCGCCAGATGATCATGATCCTGGCGCCGCGCTGATCGCGCGACCCCGTCGTTTCGGGCTGGGTGACGCCGTCTTCCGCAGGAAGGCGGCGTTTTTCGTTGTGAACGTCGCCGCGCGAACGGGCGGAGCCGGGACAGCCGAAGGAGAAGACGGGGCAGCGGCGCAGGGCCTCACTTCAGCAACGAAATCTGCGCATCGCCGGTGCGACGCAGGACGTTCACGGTCACATCGGTGCCGTAGCGCTGGAGCCGCAGGTCCACCCGGGAGGTGCCGAGCTTCAGGTTGAAGATCGAGACCCCGTCGAGGAAGGGCGGCAGGGTCGGGTTCCGGAACCGGACCCGATTGCGATCGTGGTCGATCTCCAATCCAAGGCAGGCCGCCAGGAATGCGAAGGGCGCTGCGGCCGCCCAGGCCTGCGGCGAGCAGGCCACGGGGTACGAGACGGGACCGCGCTGGTGCCGCCGCATGAATCCGCAGAACAACTCCGGCAGGCGCTTCTGGTCCTGGTAGAGGGCGGTGTCGAACATGCCCTGGAAGATGCGCGCAGCCTCCGGCTTGAGGTCGTAGCGAGCGAGCCCAAGGGCAATCAGGGCGTTGTCGTGCGGCCAGATCGAGCCGTTGTGGTAGGACATCGGGTTGTAGCGGGCCTCGCCGCGCGCGATGGTACGCACGCCCCAACCGTTGAAGCCGTCTTTTGAGAGCAGGTTGGCGGCGACGCTCGCCGCCCGCTCCGGCAGGGCGATGCCTGTGAAGAGCGCGTGGCCGGCATTGGACGAGCGCACGGCGCATTGGCGCTTCTCGCCGTCGAGGGCGAGGGCGTAGGTGCCGATCGCCTCGCACCAGAACGCCTTGTCGAAGTTTTCGCGCAGGGCTCGGGCTTCCTCCCCGAGGCGCTGCGCGAGGTCGTCGTGCCCCAACAGGGTGGCGAGCTTCGCGGCCCCGTTCTTGGCCGCGTAGACGTAGCCCTGGACCTCGCAAAGGGCGATCGGCCCCTTGGCGAGGTTGCCGTCGGTGTGGAAGATCGAGTCGTGGCTGTCCTTCCAGCCCTGATTCTCCAGGCCTTTGTCGGTGTCGCGGGCATATTCCACGAAGCCGTCACCGTCCCGGTCGCCGTAGGTGTTCATCCAGTCGAGGGCGAGCTCGAGCGCCGGCCAGATCGCCGCGATGGTATCCCGGTCGCCAGTCACGGCGTAGTATTCCCAGGCCAGCATCACGAAGAGCGGCGTGCCGTCGATGGTGCCGTAATAGTGCCGGAACGGCACCTCGCCGAGCATGGCCATCTCGCCGCGCCGGGTCTCGTGCAGCACCTTGCCGGGCTGCGCGTCGGCGGCCGGATCGACGGCCTTGGCCTGGGTCGAGGCGAGGTAGCGCAGGACGCCCTTGCCAAAGTTCGGGTCGATCCAGAGCGCCATCATCGCCGTGATGATGCCGTCACGCCCGAACACCGTGGAGTACCAGGGGATGCCTGCGAAGGGGTAGATGCCCTCCGGAGTCCGGGTCGCCAGCATGTAGAGGTCCGCCGTGGCCCGGCAGGCCGCCTCGTTGAACTGGTCGTTCGACGAGATGATCGTGGTGATGCCAGCGGTGAGCTGGCGCAGGTCTCGACGCGAATCGCGATAGGCCCGGGCGAAGATCAGGCCCTCGGCCAAGCCCTTGGGGTGGCGCGCGGCGGCGGTGCTGCCCGCCGCGTGGGACAGGCCGGCAGCCGCATCCTCACCGACCCGCTCCGTCGATGGAGCCTTGGTGAAGGCGCGATGGGATTCGAAGACGACGCGCAGGAACAGCGAGGCACGCCCGCTGGGCGGCAGGGAGACGGAGAACTCCGCCCGGCCCGGCTCGATGTGCTTCGGCGTCGGCCCGAAATGCAGGCTGGTGGTACGCACCACATCGTCGAGGCCCGCATAGCGGAACTGGACCTCTGACTCGCTCGCCACTTGGACGCTGCGCTTACCCCGCACCGGGCGGTCCATTCCGCGCACCTCGAACAGGTCGCGGAAATCGGCGTCGAAGGTCACGGCGACCTTCAGGACCCTGTGGCGCGAATCGTAGTTGCGCAGGCCGATGCGGTCGTAGCACGCCCCCTTGAACAGGAACTTGGTGCGCTCGATGGCGATCAGCTCGCGCGGGATCGTGGTCTCGTCGTGCGCGTCCATCCGAATGTCGGGGGTGGTCATGTCGACGCTGAGCGCGCCGTTGTCATCCTGCATCACCGACGAAAGCAGCAGCGGACGCTGATCCTCGAGCGTGACGTGCATGCGCGACAGGTAGCGCGTGTCCTGAAAGTAGAGGCCCTCGGGGCCCGGCAGGACGCCGATATCGCCGTAGCTGTCGAGCACCGCGAAGGCTTCGCCGTACTTCAACGAGCGCAGGGGGCGCTCCACCAGAGAGGTCTGGGCCTCGATATGATACTGCGGCAGAACTTCGTCGGCGTCCTGGAAGCCTTGGGGGATCCGCGCATTCTGCGCGGTCTCGGAGGTCGCCGTGAGAGTGTCCGCTGCCATGCCTGCGCGTCTCCGAAAGTGTGGGCCGAATCAAAAAGGGCCGCCGGTCGCAGGATGCGGCGCGGCGGCCCTCAGAGGAAGAGGTAGTGCGGCAATCTTGCGGCGCTAGCCGCCTTTGCGCCCGCGCGGTTCGATCATTCGAACCGACGCCGGCGCGACCCGATCAGGCCGGCATGGCCGCTACGGAAAGCGAGGGCAGGGCGGAGCCGTTGAGGTCGCCGTAGGGCTGGGAGAACGCACCGGCATGAGGCAGCTTGATCACGTCGGCTGGGCCAGCGAGCAGGCGCTCGTAGGCGGCCACGTATTTGCGAACCATGCACTCGGCCGTGAACTGCGACTCGAAGTGCTTGCGCACGCCGGCCCGGCTCATCGTCTTCACCTTGTGCACGGCCGCGACCGCATCATCCATCGAGTCGCAGAGGACGCCTGAAACGCCATCCGCGATGACTTCCGGCACGGAGCCGTTGCGGAATGCGATCACCGGCGTGCCGGCCGACATTGCTTCGATCATCACGAGGCCGAAGGGCTCGGGCCAGTCGATCGGGAAGGCCAGCGCCAGGGCGTTGCCGAGGAAGTCCTTCTTCTGCTCCTCGTTGATCTCACCGATGAACTCGACGAGCGGATGGTGGATCATCGGCTCGATGACTTCATCCCAGTAATCCTGGTCCGCCTTGTCGACCTTGGCGGCGATCTTCAGTTTGACCCCGGAGCGGATGGCCATCTCGATAGCCCGGTCGGGACGCTTCTCGGGCGAGATGCGGCCGAGGAAGGCGAGGTAGCCGCCCTTGGCCTCCGGGTAGAACGGGCAGTTCTGCGCCGGCAGGCCGTGATGGATGGTCGAGAGCCAGTTCACGTTCTCGGGCATCGGATCCCGCTGGTTGTCGGAGATCGACACCAGGGGCATGCCCGTGAAGGTGCGGTAGACCGGCATGAAATCCGGTACGTCGAGGCGACCGTGCATCGTCGTGAGGCACTTGTGATTCAGGTCTTCGAACATCGGGTACTGCAGCAGGTCGATGTGGAAGTGCAGCACGTCGAATTCATGTGCCCGCTTGTGCACGTGGTGCAGCATGGCGAGGTGGCTCGCGGTGTGATCGCGGTAGCCGAGCAGGCGCAGGCCCTCAGGTGTGCAGGCCGCCAGTTTCGCCGATGTCTCGGAATCGCCGCTCGCGAACAGCGTCACGTCGTGGCCCTGACGGACGAGTTCTTCCGTGATCCAGGACACCACGCGCTCGGTGCCGCCGTAGAACTTCGGGGGGACCGCCTCCGAGAGCGGAGCAATCTGAGCAATGCGCACGAAGCGTCTCCTGTGAGGTCGAATGTTGCGCCGACCTAACGCGATCCGGCCTGAGTGGGACATGAACGAAACGGACGGCCAAGGTTATGGTTCCCGGAGCATCCGCCCCGCCAGCCCCGCCTGACAATCGGCCCCAGATGTCCCCGATATCCTCGGATGCGCGAGCGGCTGGTATGCCAAACAAGCCCTGGCCACGCTTGCAAGAACCCGGCCGGCTGCCGCCCTGCGCGCATCCGTCGTGTTGTGGGTTCCGGGATGGTCGCCATCTGAGCTTCATGAGCGAATTTGTGCGACGCAGGATGCCCTTGTTTCACCTCGGACGCTCGTCTAAGCCTCGCGCCTGCGCAGTCTGGCATTGGAGCAATTCCATCTGGCCAGCGGCGCGCGAGGTGGTTCAGCCGCCTGTGAACACGAGAGGTCCCGCATGACCGGCCTGATGGCAGATTACCTGCCCCTCATCGTCTTTATCGGCGTGTCGGTGTTCATAGCCGCAGCACTCCTCGTGGCGCCGTTCCTCGTGGCCTACAATAGCCCCGATCCGGAGAAGCTCTCCGCCTACGAGTGCGGCTTCAACGCCTTCGATGACGCCCGTATGAAGTTCGATGTGCGATTCTATCTCGTGGCGATTCTGTTCATCATCTTCGACCTCGAAGTCGCGTTCCTGTTCCCCTGGGCGATCAGCTTCGGTGAACTTGGGTGGTTCGGCATGTGGTCGATGATGGCCTTCCTCGGCGTTCTGACCGTCGGCTTCATCTACGAGTGGCGCAAGGGCGCCCTCGAATGGGACTAGCGACCGCGAATCACCTGTCCCGCGAAGCCCGCCCGTCCGAAGCCTGATCCCGAGAAACCGATGGCCTTCAGCCCCGACCTTTCCCGCGCCCCGGCGATCGCGCCGGCTCCGAAGGGGATCATCGATCCCAACACGGGCCTGCCGATCGGTGCCAACGACCCGACCTTCCTGTCGATCAACAGCGAGCTGGCCGATCGCGGCTTCCTCGTCACCTCGACCGACGACCTCATCAATTGGGCCCGCACCGGCTCCCTGATGTGGATGACGTTCGGCTTGGCCTGCTGCGCCGTCGAGATGATGCAGATGTCGATGCCCCGTTACGACTGCGAGCGCTTCGGCTTCGCGCCGCGCGGTTCGCCGCGCCAGTCCGACGTCATGATCGTCGCCGGGACTCTCACCAACAAAATGGCGCCCGCGCTCCGCAAGGTCTACGACCAGATGCCGGAGCCCCGCTATGTCATTTCCATGGGCTCCTGCGCCAATGGTGGTGGCTACTACCACTATTCCTACTCGGTGGTGCGCGGCTGCGATCGGGTGGTACCGGTGGACATCTACGTTCCGGGTTGTCCGCCCACCGCCGAGGCGCTGCTCTATGGCGTCCTTCTGCTCCAGAAGAAGATCCGCCGCACCGGCACGATCGAGCGCTGAGGAGGGACGCCCGGTATGACCAACGGCATCAGCATCCTCGCCCATACGGCGCCCGAATTCGGTCTCGGCGCCCTCGAGAGGCTCAGCGATCAAGTCGCCGGGGCGCTCGGGCCGGCCATCGTCTCCCGCACCATCGCGTTCGGCGAACTCACCCTGGTGGTGCAGGCCAGCGACATCGTCTACGCCCTGACCTATCTGCGCGACGACCCGGCCTGCGCCTTCCGCTGCTTCATCGACATCTGCGGAGCCGACTATCCGGCCCGCGAGAAGCGCTTCGACGTGGTCTACCACCTGCTCTCCCTGCGCCATAACACGCGCATCCGCGTGAAGGTGCAGACCGACGACCAAACCCCTGTCCCCTCCGTGATCGAGGTTTTTCCGGCGGCGAACTGGTTCGAGCGCGAGGCCTACGACCTGTACGGCATCCTGTTCTCAGGGCATCCCGATCTGCGCCGGTTGCTGACCGATTATGGGTTCGAGGGGCACCCCCTCCGGAAGGACTTCCCGCTCACCGGATTCGTCGAGGTTCGCTACGACCAGGACGAGGCTCGCGTGGTCTACGAGCCGGTGAAACTCACCCAGGAATTCCGGAACTTCGACTTCCTCTCGCCGTGGGAGGGCACCGAGTATGTCCTCCCGGGCGACGAGAAGACGTCGGCTTGAGGGGCGGAGCGAGGCCATGACCGAGCACAATATCCGCAACTTCGCGATCAACTTCGGCCCCCAGCATCCGGCTGCGCACGGCGTGCTGCGCCTCGTGCTGGAACTCGATGGCGAAATCGTCGAGCGGGTCGATCCGCATATCGGCCTGCTGCATCGCGGCACCGAGAAGCTGATCGAGCACAAGACCTACCTGCAGGCGACGCCCTATTTCGATCGCCTCGACTACGTGTCGCCGATGAACCAGGAGCATGCCTTCTGCCTCGGCATCGAAAAGCTCCTCGGCCTTCAGGTTCCGCGCCGGGCCCAGCTCATCCGCACCTTGTTCTGCGAGATCGGACGCCTGCTCTCCCACCTCCTCAACGTGACCACGCAGGCGATGGATGTGGGTGCCTTGACGCCTCCGCTCTGGGGCTTCGAGGAGCGCGAGAAACTGATGATCTTCTACGAGCGCGCCTCGGGCGCTCGCCTCCACGCCAATTACTTCCGCCCCGGCGGCGTCCATCAGGATCTGCCGCCCGCGCTGATCGATGACATCGAGGCGTTCTGCGACCCCTTCCTCCAGGTGGTCGACGACCTCGACAACCTCGTCATGGGCAACCGCATCTTCAAGCAGCGCAACGTCGACATCGGCATCGTCACGGTGGACGAGGCCATGGCCTGGGGTTTCTCCGGCGTGATGGTGCGCGGCTCCGGCATCCCGTGGGACCTGCGGAAATCCCAGCCCTACGAGTGCTACGAGGAGATGGAGTTCGACATCCCCGTGGGGAAGAACGGCGACACCTACGATCGCCAGGTGATCCGCATGGAAGAGATGCGGGAATCCGTGAAGATCATGCGTCAGTGCTGCGCCAAGCTGCGTGAGCCGGCCGGCCAGGGGCCGATCGCGGCCCTCGACGGCAAGGTCGCGCCGCCGCCGCGCCGCGAGATGAAGCGCTCGATGGAAGCGCTGATCCACCACTTCAAGCTCTACACCGAAGGCTTCCACGTGCCGGCCGGCGAGGTCTATGCCGCCGTCGAAGCACCGAAGGGTGAATTCGGCGTCTATCTCGTCTCGGACGGCACCAACAAGCCCTACCGCTGCAAGATCCGCGCTCCAGGCTTCGCCCACCTTCAGGCGATGGACTGGATGTGCCGCGGCCACATGCTGGCCGACGTGTCCTGCGTGCTCGGCACGCTGGACATCGTGTTCGGCGAAGTGGACCGGTGAGGATCAAGGTTCAGAACTGATGGCCAACCGCAGACTCGCCCCCGCTTCCGAGCAGCCCGCCGCCTTCGCGTTCTCACCCGAGAACGCGACGTGGGCGAAAGGACAGATCGAAAAGTATCCGGAGGGGCGCCAGGCCTCCGCCGTGATCCCGCTGCTGTGGAAGGCGCAGGAGCAGAACGGCGGCTGGCTGCCGCAGAAGGCCATCGAGGCGGTGGCCGACGAACTCGGCATGCCGCATATCCGTGTGCTCGAAGTCGCGACCTTCTACACGATGTTCGCGCTGGAGCCGGTGGGCAAGTTCTGGATCCAGCTCTGCGGCACGGTGCCGTGCGATTCCTGTGGTGCCCGCGAACTGAAAGACTACCTGCACCACCGCCTCGGCGCTCCGGGTCACGTGAGCCCCGACGGAAACTTCTCATGGCTCGAGGTGGAGTGCCTGGGTGCCTGCTGCAATGCGCCGATGGCGCAGATCAACCAGGATTACTACGAGGATCTGACCCCGGACCTCCTCGGCAAGCTCATGGACGATCTCGCCGCCGGGCGCCCGGTGAAGATCGGCTCGCAGGTCGGGCGGACCTCGTCCGAGCCCATGGGAGGCGCCGATACCCTCACCGACGCGACCCTGTTTGACGGGTCGCGCGTCGGCGCCTGGCGCAAGCGCTTCGAAGAGAAGGAAGCCGAGGAGGGCAGCGAAGCCGGTAAGGCGGAAGCCGCCTCGTCCGAGCAGCGCGCCGCCTCCGAGCCGAAGCCCGCCCGCCCGGATGCCGGCCGCGCGGTGGGCAAGCCCGCCACCGACGCGCCCGCCCAGCGGGCCGCTGCCGGCGAGACGCCGGTCAAGGCCGGCGACAGGGCCGATGCGGCCGACACGAAGGAATCGACCGCCCAGCCGAACAAGCCGGGGCCGGACGTGACCATCGCCAAGGTCGAGGCGGCAGGCGCTGAGGCGGGCACGCAATCCGCCCTGCCGCGGAACGAACCGCCGCCGCAGCCCGCGACCTCCGGCGCCAGCGCCGACGCCACAGACAACAGCCCGAAGAACCCCGCCGCCCCGCAGAAGGGGAACTGACATGCTCGCCGATCGCGATCGCATCTTCACGAACCTCTACGGCCTGCACTCGCCGGGCCTGGAAGCGGCCAAGCAGCGCGGCGCCTGGGACGGCACCAAATTCCTGCTCGAGATGGGCCGCGACTGGATCATCGACGAGATGAAGCAGTCGGGCCTACGCGGGCGCGGCGGTGCGGGATTCCCCACCGGTCTCAAGTGGTCGTTCATGCCCAAGAAGTCCGATGGGCGCCCGCACTACCTCGTGGTCAATGCCGACGAGTCGGAGCCGGGTACCTGCAAGGACCGGGAAATCATGCGGCACGATCCGCACCTCCTGATCGAAGGCTGCATGCTGGCCTCCTTCGCGATGGCGGCCCATGCCTGCTACATCTACATCCGCGGCGAGTATGTGGCCGAGAAGCATGCGCTTCAGCGCGCCGTTGACGAGGCCTACGCGGCGAAGCTCGTCGGCCAGGACAATGTCCACGGGTATCCGTTCGACATCTACGTCCACCACGGCGCCGGGGCCTATATCTGCGGCGAAGAGACGGCGCTGATCGAGAGCCTCGAGGGCAAGAAGGGCATGCCGCGCCTCAAGCCCCCGTTCCCGGCCAATATGGGCCTCTACGGCTGTCCGACGACCGTGAACAACGTCGAGTCGATCGCGGTGGCGGGCACCATCCTGCGCCGCGGTGGCGCCTGGTTCGCCGGGTTAGGGGGCAAGAACAACACGGGCACGAAGCTGTTCTGCATCTCCGGGCACGTCAACAAGCCCTGCAACGTCGAGGAGGAGCTCGGCATCACGTTCCGCGAGCTCATCGACAAGCACTGCGGCGGCATGCGCGGTGGCTGGGACAACCTGCTCTGCTCCATCCCGGGCGGCTCGTCTGTCCCCCTGGTCCCGGCCGAGCAGATCATCGACGCCAAGATGGACTTCGACACACTCAAGAACCTCGGCTCGGGCCTCGGTACAGCGGCAGTGATCGTGCTGGACAAGTCCACCGATATCGTCTCGGCGATCGCGCGCATCGCCTACTTCTACAAGCACGAATCCTGCGGTCAGTGCACGCCGTGCCGCGAGGGTACGGGCTGGATGTGGCGCGTGATGCTGCGCATGGCGGAGGGCCGCGCCCAGCGCCGCGAGATCGACATGCTCCTCGATGTCACGAAGCAGATCGAGGGTCACACCATCTGCGCGCTGGGCGATGCTGCGGCCTGGCCGATCCAGGGCCTGATCCGGCACTTCCGCCCCGAGATCGAGCGCCGCATCGACCGCTACAGCGCCAATCCGCATTCCGATCCGGTGCCGATGGCGGCGGAGTAATCCGCCCCTCGCACCACCCTTGAGTTTCGAGACCGAGACCCACGCATGACCAAGATCGTCGTCGACGGCACCGAGGTCGATGTACCGGCGGACTACACGCTGCTCCAGGCGTGTGAAGTCGCTGGCGCGGAGATTCCGCGCTTCTGCTTCCACGAGCGGCTGTCCATCGCGGGCAATTGCCGGATGTGCCTCGTGGAGCTGAAGGGCGCCCCAAAGCCGGTCGCCTCCTGCGCCTATGCGGTCAAGGATTGTCGGCCGGGGCCCAACGGCGAGCCGCCGGAGGTGCTGACGCGCTCGGGTCAGACCAAGAAGGCCCGCGAAGGGGTGATGGAGTTCCTTCTCATCAACCACCCTCTCGATTGCCCGATCTGCGACCAGGGCGGCCATTGCGACCTGCAGGATCAGGCGATGGCCTACGGCGTCGACTCGACGCGCTACGGCGAGAACAAGCGCGCCGTCGAGGAAAAGTATATCGGTCCCCTCGTCCGCACGGCCATGAACCGCTGTATTCACTGCACCCGCTGCGTCCGCTTCCTCGCGGAAGTGGCCGGCGTGCCGGACCTCGGCGCCATCGGGCGGGGCGAGGACATGGAGATCACGAGCTACCTCGAATCGGCCATGGGATCGGAATTGCAGGGCAACGTCGCCGACCTCTGCCCCGTGGGCGCCCTCGTCCACAAGCCGCAGAGCTATGAAGTCCGCCCCTGGGAGCTGTCGAAGACCGAATCCGTCGACGTGATGGACGCGGTCGGCTGCGCGATCCGGGTCGATGCCCGTGGCCGCGAGGTCATGCAGATCGAGCCCCGCGTGCACGAAGGCATCAATGAGGAGTGGATTTCCGACAAGACTCGCCACGCCGTCGACGGCCTGCGCACCCAGCGCCTTGATCGACCGTACCTACGTGAGAACGGCCGCCTGCGTCCCGCGTCCTGGGGCGAGGCGTTCGCTGCCATCGCCGCCGGGGTGAAGGGCACTGATCCGAAGCGGATCGGCGCGGTAGTCGGCGATCTCGCCGGGGTCGAGGAGATCTATGCTCTCAAGACGCTGATGAACGCACTCGGGGTGACGAACCTGGATTGCCGACAGGCCGGCGAAGCGATCGACCCGGCCTGGGGCCGGGCCGCCTACACCTTCGGCACTACGATCGCGGGCATCGAGGAGGCGGATGCGATCCTCCTGGTGGGCACCAATCCGCGCCTCGAAGCCTCGCTTCTCAACGTGCGGATTCGCAAGCGCTGGCGCATGGGGCCGCTCGCCGTCGGCCTCATCGGCGAGCCCGTCGATCTGACCTACCCCCACACCTATCTCGGAGCCGGCCCCGAGACCCTCGCCGACCTCGCCTCCGGTCAGCACAGCTTCGCCGAGGTCCTGAAGGCCGCGAGCCGGCCCCTGATCATCGTCGGCATGGGCGCGCTCGCCCGAACTGACGGCGCGGCGATCCTCGCCGCCGCCGCCCGCCTCGCCAAGGATATCGGCTCGGTCACGCCCGAGTGGAACGGCTTCGGCGTGCTCCAGACGGCGGCCGCCCGCGTCGGCGCCCTGGATCTCGGCTTCGTGCCGGGGGAGGGCGGGCTCGATTTCGCCGGGATGGCGCGGGGCGGTGCCCTCGACGTGGTGTTCAACCTGGGCGCCGACGAGGTCGAGATCGGTGCGGGCGCCTTCGTGATCTACCAGGGCACCCACGGCGATCGGGGTGCAACCCGAGCCGACGTAGTCCTGCCCGGGGCCGCCTACACGGAGAAGAGCACCACCTTCGTCAATCTCGAGGGACGGGTACAGACCACCAACCGGGCCGGCTTCCCGCCAGGCGACGCCCGCGAGGATTGGGCGATCCTGCGCGCCCTGTCCGAGACCCTCGGTCAGCGCTTGCCGTTCGATTCCCTGGGCGCCCTGCGCCGCGCGCTCTATGCCGAGTACCCGCACTTCGCAGCCCTCGACGCGGTGGCGCCGAGTGATGCGGTCGCCGCCGTCGAGACCCTGTCGGCCATGGTCGGCGAGCCGACACGTACCGGCTTCGCCTCCGCGGTGCCGGACTTCTATCTCAGCAACGCGATCGCCCGCGCTTCGCGGGTCCTCGCCGAATGTTCGAGCCTCACCCGCGCGCGCGGCCTCGAAGCGGCCGAATAAGGAATTCCTGCGATGACCTTCTGGGAAGTCCTCGGCACCGTCCTGCTGCTTGCGCTCAAGAGCTTCGTGCTCTTGGCACTGCTCCTCGTCTTCATCGCCTACGCGTTGCTCGCCGACCGCAAGATCTGGGCGGCGGTACAATTGCGGCGCGGCCCGAACGTGGTCGGGCCCTGGGGCTTGTTCCAGTCCTTTGCCGACCTGTTGAAGTTCGTCCTGAAGGAGCCGGTGATTCCGGCGGGCGCTAACAAGGCTCTCTTTCTGCTGGCTCCCCTGGTCTTCGCGACCCTGGCGCTCGCCGCCTGGGCGGTGATTCCCCTCGCCGAGGGCTGGGCCATCGCGGACCTGAACGTCGGCATCACCTACATATTCGCGATCTCGTCGCTCGGCGTGTACGGCGTGCTGATGGGCGGCTGGGCCTCGAACTCGAAATACGCCTTCCTCGGCGCCCTGCGCTCGGCCGCGCAGATGATCTCCTACGAAGTCTCGCTGGGCTTCGTCATCATCTGCGTCCTGCTCTGCGCCGGCTCGCTCAACCTCTCACGCATCGTCATGGCGCAGGACACCAGCCTCGGTATCCTCGGCTGGTACTGGCTCTGGCTGTTCCCGATGTTCGTGGTGTTCTTCGTCTCGGCGCTCGCCGAGACGAACCGCCCGCCCTTCGACCTGCCGGAAGCCGAGTCGGAGCTCGTCGCCGGCTACATGGTCGAGTATTCCTCGACGCCGTACCTGCTGTTCATGCTCGGCGAGTACGTGGCCATCATGACCATGTGCGCCCTCGGCACGGTGCTGTTCCTCGGCGGCTGGCTCTCGCCGATCCCCTTCGCACCCTTCACCTGGGTGCCGGGCCTGATCTGGTTCGCCCTCAAGGCCAGCTTCCTGTTCTTCATGATCGCCATGGTGAAGGCCATGGTGCCCCGCTACCGCTATGACCAGCTGATGCGGCTGGGCTGGAAGGTCTTCCTGCCCCTCTCGCTCGTCTCGGTCATCGTCGTCGCCTTTGTCCTCAAGCTCACCGGCCTCGCGCCGGGCGCCTGACAACCCCTCACGGAGATCCGAGCCATGAAGCTCGATCAGGTCGCTAAGGGTCTGCTGCTGAAGGAGTTCGTCTCGGGGTTCGCCCTGGCGATGAAGTACTTCTTCAAGCCGAAGGCCACGATCAACTACCCCTTCGAGATGGGCCATCGCGGCCCGCGCTTCCGGGGAGAACACGCTCTGCGCCGCTATCCCAACGGCGAGGAGCGTTGCATCGCGTGCAAGCTCTGCGAGGCGATCTGCCCCGCTCAGGCGATCACCATCGAAGCCGGTCCGCGCCGCAACGACGGCACGCGCCGCACGACCCGCTACGACCTCGACATGGTGAAATGCATCTATTGCGGCATGTGCCAGGAGGCCTGCCCGGTGGATGCCATCGTGGAAGGGCCGAATTTCGAGTTCTCGGTCGAGACCCGCGAGGAGCTTCTCTACGACAAGGAGAAGCTCCTGCTGAACGGGGACCGCTGGGAGCGCGAGATCGCGCGCAACCTCGCGGTGGACGCGCCGTACCGCTGAGGGGAACAGTCTGCCGATTCCGTGTCCACGGAGCCGGTTCCAGAGCGCCGAGGCGGTTGTGAACCGCAGGGGCGGGTTCTATAGACGGGCGGCCGATGCGCCGTGGCACAGTTTCGGCAGAAGGGGCCGTCCTCGGGACGGCTGATCTCTAGAATCGCATGAGCGCAGCCGCTGCCTTCTTCTACCTGTTCGCAGGTGTAACCATCGCCTCGGGCTTCATGGTGATCGCCTCGCGCAATCCCGTGGCCTCGGTGCTCTTCCTGATCCTCGCCTTCGTGAACGCCGCCGGGCTGTTCGTGATGATGGGCGCCGAGTTCCTCGCGATGATCCTGGTGGTCGTCTACGTAGGCGCGGTCGCGGTGTTGTTCCTCTTCGTCGTGATGATGCTCGACGTGGATTTCGCGCAGTTGCGGCAGGGCTTCCAGCAATACCTGCCCATCGGGGCGCTCATTGGCGCCGTCTTCCTGATCGAACTCCTGCTTGTCGTCGGCTCCTGGACGATCGATCCAGGTCTGGTCCAGGCACCCCTCAATCCGGTTCCGGCGGCCGAGGCCGTGACCAACACCCAGGCGCTCGGCCGGGTGCTGTACACGGACTACGTGTTTTTCTTCCAACTCGCCGGCCTGATCCTGCTGGTCGCGATGATCGGCGCCATCGTGCTCACCCTGCGCGACCGTCCGGGCGTGAAGCGCCAGAACATCTCGGTGCAGAACGCGCGAACCCAGGGCATGGCGGTGGAGAACCGCAAGGTGCCCTCGCGCCAGGGCGTGGAAGTCTGATGTCCGGCGGAATTCGAACGGCAGATACCGGGAGCCACATCCGATGATCGGCCTGAGCCACTACCTGACGGTCGCCGCGATCCTCTTCACGCTGGGCGTCCTCGGCATCTTCATCAACCGCAAGAACGTCATCGTCATCCTGATGTCCGTCGAGCTCATCCTGCTCGCGGTGAACATCAACCTGGTCGCCTTCTCCACGCACCTCAACGACATCACCGGACAGGTCTTCGCCCTGTTCGTCCTGACGGTTGCGGCGGCGGAGGCGGCCATCGGCCTCGCCATCCTGGTCGTGTTCTTCCGAAACCGCGGCTCCATCGCGGTGGAGGACGTGAGCATGATGAAGGGCTGAGCGCGACCGACGCGACATTCGATCTGACGCCCGGCGGCGCGGCCCTCGCGCCGCCGTGGCGGTGACACGAACCCCACAGGGCACTGATCCGGCTCACGCGCGATGCGCGGGTCCGGGCGCCCCAGGAGGCCGGACAAGCCAGCGATGTATCACGCGATCGTCTTCCTCCCGCTCGTCGGTGCGCTGCTCGCCGGCCTGTTCGGCCGCCAACTCGGCCCGAAGCTCAGCGAGGGCATCACCACCGGCCTGCTCGCGTTCTCGGCGCTGCTGTCCTGGGGCGCTTTCTTCGAGGTGCCGGGCTCCGACCATGCCACACGGGTCCAGGTGGCGACCTGGTTCACCGCCGGCGACCTCGTGGTCGACTGGGCCTTTCGGGTCGACACCCTGACGGTGATCATGCTGGTGGTCGTGACCTCGGTCTCGACCCTCGTGCACCTCTACTCCATCGGCTACATGGCGGAAGATCCGCATCGGCCGCGTTTTTTCGCCTACCTGTCGCTCTTCACCTTCGCCATGCTGATGCTGGTGACGTCCGACAACCTCGTGCAGATGTTCTTTGGCTGGGAAGGCGTCGGTCTCGCCTCCTACCTGCTGATCGGGTTCTGGTACGAGAAGCCCTCGGCCAACGCGGCCGCCATGAAGGCCTTCATTGTCAACCGCGTCGGCGACTTCGGGTTCTCCCTCGGCATCTTCCTCGTGTTCGTGCTGACCGGCTCGGTCGCCTTCGACGGCATCTTTGCCCGGGCGCCCGAAATCAAGGATCTGACCTTCCACTTCCTTGGCTACGACTGGAGCGCCTGGACGCTCGCTTGCTTGCTCCTGTTCATGGGCGCCATGGGCAAGTCGGCTCAGTTCCTGCTCCACACCTGGCTACCCGATGCCATGGAGGGGCCGACCCCCGTCTCCGCCCTCATCCATGCCGCCACCATGGTGACGGCCGGCGTGTTCATGGTGGCGCGCCTTTCGCCGATCTTCGAACTCGCGCCGAACGCTCTCATCGTGGTGACGGTCATCGGCGGCATCACCGCCTTCTTCGCCGCCACGATCGGCCTCGTGCAGAACGACATCAAGCGCGTGATCGCGTACTCGACCTGCTCGCAGCTCGGCTACATGTTCGTGGCCCTCGGCGTCGGCGCCTACTCGGCGGCCGTGTTCCACCTCTTCACCCATGCCTTCTTCAAGGCGCTGCTGTTCCTCGGGGCCGGCTCGGTCATCCACGCGATGCACCACGAGCAGGACATGCGGAATATGGGCAATCTTCGCCGCTACATCCCCTTCACCTCGGCGATGATGACCATCGGCACGCTGGCGCTGATCGGCTTCCCGTTCACGGCCGGCTACTACTCGAAGGACGCGATCATCGAGGCGGCCTATGCCTCCACGCGGCCGGGCCACACGCTCGCCTTCCTGTGCACCGTCGTCGCCGCGCTGATGACCTCGTTCTATTCCTGGCGCCTGTTCTTCATGACCTTCGAGGGACCGGCCCGCTGGGCAGGTCACGGTGCCCACCACGACGACCATCACGCGGTGGCCCATGCCGGCGCCTCGGCCCAGGCCGATGGCGCACCCGGGCATCACGAGGGCGTCGCCCACGACGATAAGGGCCACGACGTGGAGCCCGCCTCGCACAGTGCCATCGAGCACCACGACCATGCGCACACACCGCATGAGAGCCCGCTGGTGATGACGATTCCGCTCGCGATCCTGGCCTTCGGCGCACTCTTCGCCGGCCTGATCTTCAAGAACCGCTTCATCGGCGAGGGCATGGACACGTTCTGGGGGCATTCCCTCGGGCACGCCCCCGACAACCACATCATGCACGACATCCATTCGGTGCCGGCGCTGGTGGCCTATTCACCCTTCATCATGATGCTGATCGGCTTCGTTCTGGCCTACTGGATGTACATCCGCCGGCCCGAGCTTCCGGGACAGCTCGCGGCTCAGCAGCCGAGCCTATACCGCTTCCTCCTCAACAAGTGGTACTTCGACGAACTCTACGATCGGATCTTCGTCCGGCCGGCCAAGGATTTCGGTAAGTTCCTCTGGAAGGAGGCCGACGGTCGCGTCATCGACGGCATGGGCCCGGACGGCATCGCCACCCGCGTCCTCGACGTGACCCGCGGCGTGGTCCGCTTCCAAACCGGGTACGTCTATCACTACGCCTTCGTCATGCTCGTCGGCGTCGCTGCCCTCATCAGCTGGTACATGCTGACCGGCTTGCCCAAGGTCGCCCATTGATGGCCGCTGTCACGTCTCGGAGCGCCCGCTAATGTTCGGCCTCGGCATCCTTTCCGGTCTCCTCATCGTGCCGCTTTGCGGCGCGGCCTTCATTCTCACCCTGGGTGAGGAGAGCGAGGCCTCGAAGCGCAATGCTCGCTGGGCTGCGCTTGCCACCACCATCGCGACGTTCCTGCTCTCGCTGGTGGCCTGGGGCCGCTACGATGCGACCACCGCCAGTTTCCAGCTTGTCGAGACCCATGCGTGGTTGAGCGAAACCACCCGTTTCAAGCTCGGCGTCGACGGCTTCTCAATGCCGCTGATCCTGCTGACCACCTTCCTGATGCCATTCTGCATCGGCGCCTCGTGGCTCTCGGTGAACACCCGGGTGAAGGAGTACTTCGTCGCGTTCCTCGTCCTCGAGACGACGATGATCGGTGTATTCTGTGCGCTCGACCTGGTGCTGTTCTACCTGTTCTTCGAGGCCGGCCTGATCCCGATGTTCCTCATCATCGGCATCTGGGGCGGTAAGCGGCGCATCTACGCGAGCTTCAAGTTCTTCCTCTACACGCTGCTCGGCTCGGTGCTGATGCTGCTGGCCATCATGGCGATGTACTGGCACGCCGGCACAACCGACATTCCCACCCTGCTGCACACCCGCTTCCCGACGGGGATGCAGACCTGGCTCTGGCTCGCCTTCTTCGCCTCCTTCGCGGTGAAGATGCCGATGTGGCCGGTCCATACCTGGTTGCCCGACGCACACGTGGAGGCCCCCACCGCCGGGTCCGTGATTCTGGCGGGCATCCTCCTGAAGATGGGCGGCTACGGCTTCATCCGGATCTCGCTGCCGATGTTCCCGGACGCATCGCATGCCTTCGCCCCGATGGTGTTCGCCCTCTCGGTCATCGCGATCATCTTCACATCGCTGATCGCGCTGATGCAGACCGACATCAAGAAACTCATCGCCTACTCGTCGGTGGCGCATATGGGCTTCGTGACGCTGGGCCTGTTCACGATGAACGAGCAGGGCATTCAGGGTGCGCTGTTCCTGATGATCTCGCACGGCATCGTGTCGGGGGCGCTCTTCGTCTGCGTCGGTGTGGTCTACGACCGGATGCACACCCGCGAGATCGCGGCCTATGGTGGCCTCGTGAAGCGCATGCCCCTCTACGCCGCTGCCATGATGGTGTTCACCATGGCCAACGTGGGCCTCCCCGGCACCTCCGGCTTCGTCGGCGAGTTCCTGGCCATGATGGGCGCTTTCCGGGCCAATCCCACCGTCGCGTTCTTCTCGGTCTTCGGCATCATCCTGTCGGCGGGCTACGCGCTGTGGCTCTACGCACGGGTGATCTACGGGAAGCTCGAGAAACCCAACCTGCAGGGTATCCTCGACCTCGACCTGCGGGAGAAGATCATCATCGCGCCCTTGGTCGCCCTGACGATCTATTATGGCGTCCACCCGGCCCCCGTGCTCGACACCTTCGCGCCCTCGACGGAAGCGCTGATGCAGAGCATGAAGTCCGCGCTCTCGAACACGCAGACCGCAGCGGCCACCCTGCCGCCCGCGTCGCGCTGAAGGCTTTGACCCGATGAACGCCGCTCAGATCGTCCTGCCCGCGCTCGGGCCCGCGCTCCCGGAGCTGATCCTCAGCCTCGGCGTGCTGGTGCTGATCCTCTACGGTGCGTTCCGCGGCGAGCGCTCCGCCGAAGGCGTCAACGTCGGCGCTTTGATCCTGCTGGTCGTCGCGCTCTTCGCTGTCATGTCTCAGTCGGGTGCGCGGATCACCACGCTCAACGGCTCCTTCATCGTCGACAATTTCTCGAAGGTGATGAAGGCCCTGATTCTGATCGGCTCAGCAGCCACGATCCTGCTGTCCCGCGACTATTTCCAGCGCGCGCGCATCGATCGGTTCGAATTCCCGATCCTGCTCATCCTATGCACCATCGGCATGATGGTGATGGCCTCGGCCAACGACCTGATCTCGCTCTATCTCGGCCTCGAGCTGCAATCGCTGGCGGCCTACGTGATCGCCGCCTTCCACCGTGACAACCTGCGCTCCACGGAAGCGGGCCTGAAGTACTTCGTCCTCGGCGCACTCTCGTCGGGAATGCTGCTCTACGGCGCCTCGCTGGTCTACGGTTTCACCGGCACCGTGTCCTTCCCGGGCATCGTTGCAGCCCTCGACGGGACGGCGGGCTTCGGTATCGTGCTCGGTATCGTGTTCGTGGCGGCCGGCGTCGCCTTCAAGCTGGCGGCCGTTCCGTTCCACATGTGGACGCCGGACGTCTACGAGGGATCGCCGACCCCCGTGACGGCCTTCTTCGCCTCCGCGCCCAAGATGGCCGCGATGGCGATGACGGTGCGCCTGTTCATCGGCGCATTCCCGGACGTGACTGCGATCTGGCAGCAGATCATCGTGTTCGTGGCGATCGCCTCGATGGCGCTCGGCTCCTTCGCGGCCATCGGACAGCGGTCGCTGAAGCGCCTGATGGCCTACTCGTCGATCGGCAACGTCGGCTACGCTCTCGTCGGCCTCGCCGCCGGCTCGCAGGAAGGCGTGCGCGGCGTGGTCGTCTATATGATCATCTACCTCGCGATGACGTTAGGTGCCTTCGCGGTGCTGCTGTCGCTGCGCCGGGGCGGGGAGATGTTCGAGACCGTAGACGACCTCTCGGGCCTCTCGCGGACGCATCCCGTCCTCGCGTTCTGTCTTGCCGCGATGATGTTCTCGCTGGCCGGCATTCCGCCCCTCGCCGGGTTCTTCGCCAAGTACTACGTCTTCGCCGCCGCGATCAAAGCCGACCTCGTCGCCCTGGCGGTGATCGGCGTCGTCACGAGCGTGATCGGAGCATTCTACTATCTGCGGCTCGTCAAGGTGATGTATTTCGATGAGCCCGTGGCGGCCTACGAGCCCATGGCGCCGGGGCTGCGCATCGTCCTGGGCCTCGCCAGCGTGGTGGTGGTGCTGTTCTGGATCGTGCCGGCGCCGCTGGTCGGTGCGGCCGGCGCCGCAGCCAAGTCACTGTTCTAGGCTTTGACCGGCTACGCCCTCGGCCCCCGGGCCCAGGCCCTTGCGCATCGCCTCCACGTTCACGAGCGCCTCGGCTCCACCAACACCGAGGCGCTCGCCTGTTTCCGCGCGGGGGAGACCGGGCCGCTCTGGGTCGTGGCCCACGAGCAGGACGCCGGACGGGGACGGCGCGGCAATCGTTGGGTCTCGGAGCCCGGAAACCTCACCGCGAGCCTGCTCTGGCCGGTGGACGATGTGGAACCGGGCGACGTGCCGTCCCTCGGCTTCGTGGCCGGCGTGGCGCTTCTTGGGGCTCTCAAGAGCGCCGGAGTTTCGGGCATCCGGCTGAAGTGGCCGAACGACGTCCTGTCGTCCGGGGCCAAGCTCGCGGGCCTTCTGCTGGAGGCGGAGCGACGCCCCGACGGAGGGCGCGCCGTGGTCCTGGGCTTCGGCGTCAACGTCGCTGCGACTCCGGGGGGCTTGCCTTATGACGCGACGTGCCTCAGGCAGATGCGGTACGGCACGCGCGCCGAAAATGTCTTCGTCCACTTGACGGATGCCATCGTCGAGGCCGCGCGGCTCTGGGATTGTGGCCGGGGATTCTTGCGAATCCGCGAGCGCTGGATCGCCGACGCGGCCGGGATCGGCGCGCCGGTCTCCGTGCGATCGGGCGACACACACGTACACGGAATTTTCGAGACGATCGACGAGGCAGGGCGGCTCGTGGTCCGATCGGAGGATGGGACGCGACGGACCGTGACGGCGGGCGAGGTGCATCTGGGAACGGCCGCGACGGCGGCTTGAGGTTTGACGGACAATGACGACAGGGCAAGACGAACTCGTCTTCGTGCCGCTCGGCGGCGTGGGCGAGATCGGCATGAATGCGGCGCTCTACGGCTTCGGGCCTCCGAAGCGGCGCAAGTGGATCATGGTCGATTGCGGAATGGGCTTCGCCGGCGAGGAGGGATTCCCCGGCATCGACCTGATGTTCCCGGATCTCAGCTTCATCGAGGAGCGCAAGGACGACCTCCTCGCCATCTTTATCACGCATGCGCACGAGGATCATATCGGCGCCATCGGTGAACTGTGGCCCAAGCTGAAGGCGCCGGTCTACGCGACCCGCTTCGCCAAGAACCTTCTGGAGGCTCGCCGGCTCAGTGAGCCGGGCGCCCCGAAGGTCGTGCTCAAGGAGATCCAGGCCGGGCGCCGTGTCCAGGTCGGCCCCTTCGAGATCGAGTACGTGCCCGTTTCGCACTCGATCCCAGAATCGAACGCGGTGGCGATCCGCACGCCGCATGGCCTCCTGCTCCATACGGGCGACTGGAAGCTCGATCCCACCCCCATCCTCGGCGACGTGACCTCGGAGGCGGCCTTCCGGGCGCTCGGCGACGAGGGAATCCTGGCGATGATCAGCGATTCCACCAACGTCGTGCGCGAGGGGCGCTCACCGAGTGAGGCAGAAGTCGCCGCGACCCTGCGCGAACTCATTGCGGAAGCGCCCCACCGGGTGGCCGTGACGACGTTCGCCTCCAACGTCGCGCGGATGCGGGCCGTCGCCGAGGCGGCCCAGGCCTGCGGGCGCGAGGTCATCGCAGTCGGCCGGGCCATGGATCGGGTGATCGCTGTGGCGCGCGAATGCGGTTTCCTCGACGGATTGCCCGAGTTCCGCTCGTCCGACAGCTACGGCTACCTGCCGCGTGACAAGGTCGTGGCGCTGCTCACCGGCTCGCAGGGTGAAGAGCGGGCTGCACTGGCCCGGGTCTCCCGCGACGATCACCCCGACATTACCCTCGCGGCCGGCGATCGCGTGATCTTCTCCTCACGGGCGATTCCCGGCAACGAGCGGGCGGTCGGCGCGATTATTAACGACCTCATCAATGCCGGCATCGAGGTGGTCACTGACCGCACGAAACTGGTCCACGTTTCGGGCCATCCCCGGCGGGACGAGATGGCGGAGATGTATGCCTGGACCCGGCCGCAGACCGCGATCCCCGTGCATGGCGAGGCGCTCCACCTCGACGAGCATGCCCGCTTCGCCCGGGCCCAGGGGGTCCCGAACATCGTCAAGGCGCGCAATGGCAGCGTCGTGCGCCTCGCGCCCGGTACGCCGGAGATCGTCGATCACGTCAAGGCCGGGCGCCTGTTCAAGGACGGCAACGTTCTGATCGACGCCAAGGACCGGGCCATCCCCGAGCGCCGCAAGCTCGCGCAGGCCGGCCTCGTCTCCGTGGCGATCGCGATCGACGTGCAGGGCGAGGTCTTGGGCGAGCCCGCCATCGACATCATTGGGTTGCCCAATCGCGGGCGCACCGGTCAGGCGATGCTGGACGTGGTGGTCGAGTCGGTGTCCCGGACCCTGTCCGGCCTGTCGAAACCCAAGCGCAAGGATGCGGAGGCGGTCGAGAAGGCCGTCGACCGTGGCATCCGCTCAGCCGTGAACGAAGTCTGGGGCAAGAAGCCCGCCTGCCACGTCCAGGTTGTGGAGGTGTGACGAACGAACCCTCCCCCAACGTGGGGGAGGGTTGGTCGCTGAGCGACCGGGAGAGGGGGCAACCTCTCCGGACGTGACACTCTCCTGCCCGCTCATCAGGGGGAGGAGACTGGACGCGCGGAACGATGCAGAGAGGGAGCAAACGATGATCGGACGCCTCAACCATGTCGCTATCGCGGTCCGCGATCTCGACGCTGCCTGCGCCATCTACCGCGACACCTTGGGCGCCACGATTACGGCCCCGCTGCCGCAGCCCGAGCACGGGGTCACGGTGGTGTTCGTCGATCTGCCCAACAGCAAGGTCGAATTGATGTCGCCGCTCGGTGAGGGCTCGCCGATCGAAGCCTTCGTGGAGCGTAACCCGAATGGCGGGGTGCACCATGTCTGCTACGAGGTCGACGACATCCTGGCCGCCCGCGACAAGCTGAAGGCTCAAGGCGCCCGGGTGCTGGGGACCGGTGAGCCGAAGATCGGTGCTCATGGCAAGCCGGTGCTGTTCCTTCATCCGAAGGACTTCCTCGGTACACTGGTCGAGCTGGAGCAGGTCTGAACCGGATGGGTCCCATCCTCAAGGCCCTCGCCGTCTCCACCCCCCGCACCCTCGCGGTGATGGCCGGGGTGGTGACCGTCGTTGTGGTTCTCGCCGTGAGCCTGTTCAAACTCACGGTTTTCGGGGCGCTGGCGCTTTTCTTCGTCGTCTGGTGGACGCTGCTCTTCGTGATCCTGCCCTTGCGCAACCAGGTGGAGGAGGATCCGGAGCGCATCGTGCCGGGGCAGGACCCCGGTGCCCCTGCTTTACCGCGTCTACGCGAGAAGGCGATCTTGACGACGCTCCTGTCGAGCGTCGTCTTCCTCCTGGCGATCCAAGTCTTCGAACTCGCGGGTCTCTGAGATTTAAGATCTTGAGCAGCCCGTTCCGGCCACGCTCAGGCATAAAAAAAGCAAGGCCTAAGCCTTGCTTTTGTAGAGATGGTAATCGGTTCAGCCTCGATTGTCTCACGCATTGCTGACGGCGTGGCGGCTGAAATTCCTCCCGAGACTCGGACCGTGGGGCGCCACTGCTTGGGCGGCGCGGCCATCACGGAGGCGCTTATAGGAACAACAATTCCCATTGTCACGTCCTTCGTGAGAAATTCTTGCGCTTTTCTACCGGACCGGGGGTTGGTCCCTCGGTGTCGATGCACGGTCTGACGGCGAAACGCCGACCCGGCGCCGGGTTTCATCCGGCTACGCTTGTGTTTTCCCGGTGCAATGTGTTGTGTGCCCGGGCGCGCCGCCGACCCGCTGGCACGCTGTTTCCAGGGCCTTCCATGCGTCTCTCCCGCTACTTCCTGCCAACCTTGCGCGAGACGCCCAAGGAGGCCGAGATCGTTTCCCACCGCCTGATGCTGCGTGCCGGTCTCGTGCGCCAGGAGGCGGCCGGCATCTATGCGTGGCTGCCCCTGGGCCTGCGCGTCCTCAACAAGGTCTGCGCGGTGATCCGCGAGGAGCAGGACCGGGCGGGCGCCATCGAGCTTCTGATGCCGGCGATCCAATCGGCCGAGCTCTGGCGCGAATCCGGCCGCTACGAGGCCTACGGCAAGGAGATGCTCCGCATCTCCGACCGGCACGACCGCGAGATGCTGTTCGGGCCGACGGCGGAAGAGGTCGTCACCGAGATCTTCCGGGGCAGCGTGCGCTCCTACAAGGACTTGCCGAAGAACCTCTACCAGATCTCTTGGAAGTTCCGGGATGAGGTCCGCCCGCGGTTCGGGACCATGCGCTCGCGCGAGTTCCTGATGAAGGATGCCTATTCCTTCGATATCGATCAGGCCGCCGCCCGACATGCCTACAACCGGATGTTCGTGGCGTACCTGCGCACCTTCGCAGGCCTCGGCCTCAAGGCGATCCCGATGCGGGCCGATACGGGCCCGATCGGTGGTGATCTGAGCCACGAGTTCATCATCCTGGCCCAGACCGGCGAGAGCGAGGTCTATTGCGACAGCCAGTACCTCGATTTCGAGGTTCCGCCCGTGACCACGGATTTCGAGGACGTCGCCGGCCTGCAGGGCACGGTCGATCGCTGGACCTCCCTCTACGCCGCGACCAGCGAAATGCACGAGCCGGCTGCTTTCGCTGAGGTCTCGGGCGACAGGCAGATGGCCGCGCGCGGCATCGAGGTTGGGCACATCTTCTATTTCGGCACGAAGTATTCCGAGCCGATGGGCGCCAAGGTCACGGGCCCCGACGGCGTGGAGCGGCCCGTTCATATGGGCTCCTACGGCATCGGCCCGAGCCGCCTCGTGGCGGCGATCATCGAAGCCTCCCACGACGAGGCCGGTATCATCTGGCCGGATTCGGTGGCTCCGTTCGACGTAGCCCTGATCAACCTCAAGACCGGGGACGCCGCCACCGACGCCGCCTGCGCGGAGATCCAGACGACCCTCGAAGCCGCCGGTCTCAGCGTGCTCTACGACGACCGCGACGAGCGCCCAGGCGCCAAGTTCGCCACCGCCGACCTCATCGGTCTGCCCTGGCAGGTCATCGTCGGTCCGCGCGGGCTGGCCGAAGGCAAGGTCGAGCTGAAGCGCCGCGCCGGGGCCGAGCGCGAGACCATCGCGCCGATCGACCTCCTCGCCCGCCTGAAGCGGGTCTGAGGCGCACCATGGCCGCAACCCTGACGGATAGAATGGCGGGGTTGCGCGCGCGCTTCCGGCGCGGGAGCACGCCGCCCTTCGCCGGGTTCGAATGGCTCATCGCCGGGCGCTACCTGCGGGCCCGGCGCCGTGGCGGCGGCGTCTCGGTGGTGGCGTTCTTCTCGCTGCTCGGCATCGCCCTCGGCGTCGCCACGCTGATCATCGTGCTCTCGGTGATGAACGGGTTCCGCACCGAACTTCTGTCGAAGATCATCGGCATCAACGGCCACGTCTTCGTCTCGCCCATCGACAAGCTGTTCACCGACTATGCCGACCTCTCCGATCGCCTGTCCAAGGTTGCGGGCGTTCGGGCGGCGATTCCCCTGGTGGAGGGGCAGGCCTTCGCCTCCTCGCCCTATGGCGGCGCCGGAAGCGGCGTGCTGGTGCGCGGCATCCGCGGCGAGGATTTGGCCAAGGTCGGCGCCATCGCCAGCAACATCAAGGGCGGCAGCCTGGAGGGCTTCGACGACGGCTCGGGCGTCGCCATCGGCCGGCGGCTCGCCGAATCGCTGGGCGTCCAAGCCGGCGACCAGATCAACCTGCTGACGCCCAAGGGCGCCTCGACTCCGTTCGGAACGGCGCCTCGCACCAAGGGCTACACCATCCGGGCGATCTTCGAGATCGGCATGACGGAGTTCGATTCGACCTTCGTGTTCATGCCGCTGGCCGAATCCCAGGCCTTCTTTAACCGTGACGCCGATGTCAGCCTGATCGAGGTCTACCTCGACAATGCCGAGACCGTGGCAGCCATGCGGCCCGATCTCGAGATGGCGGCCGAACGGCCGGTGCTCCTCACCGACTGGCGGCAGCGCAACCGGACCTTCTTCGGCGCCCTGGAGGTGGAGCGGAACGTGATGTTCCTCATCCTCAGCCTAATCGTCGTGGTGGCGACCCTGAACATTATCTCGGGGCTGATCCTGCTGGTGCGCGACAAGTCGAGCGACATCGCCATCCTGCGCACCATGGGGGCGACGCCCGGCACCATCATGCGGGTCTTTCTCATCAACGGCGCATTGATCGGCGTGGTGGGCACGCTGAGCGGACTGGCGCTCGGCATCCTCATCACGCTCAACATCAAGGGTATCCAGCGCGTGCTGTTCCCATCGGCGTGGGATCCCACGGTGCGCTTCCTCGCCGAAATCCCGGCAGAGATGAACGCCAATGAGATCACCGTGGTCGTGGTCACCTCCATCGCCCTGTCGCTGATCGCCACGCTGTATCCCTCGTGGCGCGCCGCCCGGCTCGATCCGGTGCAGGCCCTGCGCTACGGCTGAGCCCAGACCATCTCTGATATGCCAGGACATCCATGACCACGAATGCCGAGGCGCCCGGCGCGCAGCCGGTCCCGGCCCTGTTCTTCGCCAAGGTGGAGCGCCGCTACGCGCAAGGGGCGGGTGCCCTCGAGATCCTGCGCCGGGCCGACCTCGCGATCTGGCCGGGCGAACTCGTCGCCCTGGTGGCGCCGTCGGGCGCGGGCAAGAGCACGCTGCTGCACCTCGCCGGCCTCCTGGAGCGGCCCGATGGCGGCGAGGTCTATATCGGTGGTACGCCCACGGCCGGCATGGCGGATGCCGAGCGCACCCGCCTGCGCCGCGAGGAGATGGGCTTCGTCTACCAGTTCCACCACCTGCTGCCGGAGTTCTCCGCCCTGGAGAACGTGGTCATGCCCCAGCTCATTCGGGGGCTCTCCAACCGCGAGGCACGGGCCCGGGCGACCGAACTCTTGAGCTTTCTCGGCCTGAAGGAACGCCTCGTGCACCGTCCGGCCGAGCTGTCCGGCGGTGAGCAGCAGCGCGTCGCCATCGCGCGCGCAGTCGCCAACGGCCCGCGCCTGCTGCTCGCCGACGAGCCCACCGGCAACCTCGACCCGCACACGGCGGCGCACGTCTTCGGAATCCTGGTCTCCCTGGTCCGCGCCTCCGGCCTCGCCGCGCTGATCGCCACTCACAACATGGATCTCGCCGGTCGCATGGACCGGCGCGTCACCATCCGGGATGGGCTCATCGAAGAAGTGGCGTGAAGCGGCGCCTCACGCTGCGATCATCGCCTCGATCCGATCGCAGGCCGAGGACACGCCGTTCTCCCCGGCCATGCGGGACCGGGCATCCCGGCAGCGCCGGCCCACCTCCGGTGATCCGAGCAGGCTATCGAGGGCTCGCGCCGCTCGGGCCGGGGTGAAGCGGCGGCGGCTCAGGGTGGCGCCGAGGCCCAGTCTCCGGACCCGCTCCCCCTCGTCGAAATGGTCGAACGCCACCGGCACGATCAGTTGGGGAATGCCGGCCGCGAGTGCCTGGGCCACGGTCCCGATGCCGCCATGATGAATCAGGGCCGCGCTCTTCGGGAGGAGCGCGCTCAAAGGCGCATAGGGTACCTGGATCAGGCCGTCGGGCAGGCGTGCCGGAATCTGATCCCCCTGCGGGACGATCAGGACGCCGCGCCGGTTCATGCGACGGCACAGGGCAATGGCGGTCGCAAAGAAACGCTGCCCCTGCCGCATCGCCGAGCCGTAGGTGAAAACGAGGGGGGCGGGTCCCCGCTCCAGGAAGTCGGTGAGCTCCGGGGTGAGCGTATCCGTGTCGCCCAGGTGATCGACGATGGGAAAGCCGGTCTGTACCACCTGGGGCAGCCAATCTGCCTGAGGCGCGGCGAACCAATCCGGGAACATCAGCAGCACCTCCGAAGGGCTGTTCCACCAGTGCCGAAGCCGCCGCACTGGGCCGAGGCCGAGACGCGCGCGCAGAGCGTTCAGGCGCGGCAGGGCCGCCGGTCCGATGACGTACCGGTCGGCGCCGCGTCCGATCCAGTGCCGGAGGCGCGAGGGCGCCAGTCTAGCGAGCCCGAAGCCAGGCAGGAGGGGGGCGGCGTGTCGACTTTCCACAAGGAGCGGCATGGCGTGGACCGTGACGACGGTCAGGTCGAGCTTATCCTGGGCGACACGCGCTCCGAGACTGAGGCTGGAGGCTACCACCAGGGTTTCCGGCGCGCGCCCCCGCCGCGCCAGCCACTCGTAGGTCTCCTCGGTGAGATCCGAGACTTGGGCGAATAACGCGGACACACCGCGTCGCGGATGCCAGAGGTCGGGATGGCGGATGGCACGGTCGTAGGCGACCGGCGTCCCGAGGGCGTGGAAGGCAATTCCGGCCCGTGCGGCCAGGGCGGCGAAAGGGGCTGGCGCCGCCAGAACGACTTCGCGCCCCCGGCGGGTGAGCTCGACCCCGAGCGCCAGGATGGGCAGGACATCCCCATGGGAGCCGATAGCGACGAGCTGAATCTGCATGTGGACCGACGCGGTGCGTGCTGGCCCCCCCGCAGTCGCGGTACCGTACCGTCCTGGTACTCGCGTCATCAAATCATGGAATCGCCCTATGTTTTGGAGTTTATTGGTAGGAACTACCCCATAATTTCCAGTTTTCAGCACAGGAATAACAAAAGCTTGCTGGATCTATGTAGCTCAGTCGGCATCGCGTGAGCGTATCCTGCCGCGGTTTACCCGACCGCAGGTCGCTTCCTGGCGAGCGAATCAATCGGCTGGGTCAGCTTTTGTTAACCACGACGTCAGCCAGACGATGATCGTACTTTACATAGAACAAAACAGGAACAAATATCGGCGCGTCAACGAAAGGCGATGCCCATGTTCAAGCGGATGATCCTGACGGGTGCGGTCGAGTTCCTGGCCTTCGGGCTGCTGGCGGTGTCCATTGCGGCCTGGGCTGTCGCACTCAGCCCGTTGCGATAGCGTTGCGGTGCGGGCACAGGCCGAAACTCTCCACAGCCAAACGGGAGGCGGACGGCGCGCCGGCATGGATTCGTTCACTGTGAATCGCTCAGGTGGATCCCATGGCGCGCATCCTCAAAGACCCGGCTTACGTCCACCTTCACGTCCATTCCTCGTTCTCCCTTCTCGAAGGCGCATTGAAGGTCGGCGACATCGTCAAGGCCGCGCTCGCCGACCGGCAGCCGGCGCTGGCGCTCACCGACACCAACAACCTGTTCGGCGCCCTCGAATTCTCCGAGAAGGCCGCTGGCGCCGGCATCCAGCCGATCCCAGGACTGCAGCTGACGGTCGCCTTCGAGGCGCCCGATCCGATGGCCCGCGTCGGCCAGGGGCAGGCCGGCACTGCCAATATCGTCGTGCTGGCGCAGGACGAGACCGGGTACGGCAACCTCCTGCGGCTGGCGAGCCGGGCGTATTTCGATGGTCCCCTCGGTGATGCCCCCCGCGTCAGCGTCGAGGCGCTGGCAGAATCCGCCGGCGGCCTGATCGCGCTCACGGGCGGCTCCACCGGCCCCCTCGACGCCGCCTTGCGGACGGGTCGGGTCGAACTCGCCGCCGGCCGCCTCGCGCAGCTCAAGGCGGCGTTCGGCGAGGACAACCTCTATGTCGAGATCCTGCGCCACGGCTTGGCCGACGAGCGCATGGTCGAACGGGAGTTGCTGCGGCTCGCCGACGGCAACGGCCTCTCGATCGTGGCCACCAACGAACCCTTCTTCGCCAAGGAAGGCGATTACGACGCGCACGATGCCCTGCTTGCCATCGCGGACGGGCGCCTCGTCTCGGACGATCGCCGCCGTAAGCTCACCCCACGCCACGGCTTCAAGACCCGCGCGGAGATGGGCCAGCTCTTCCACGACCTGCCGGACGCGCTCAACGCCACGGTCGAGATCGCCATGCGCTGCGCCTACCGCGTGCGCACCCGCAAGCCCATCCTGCCGAACTTCGGCGTCGTGGCTGCCCTCGATGCCGCCGCCCCCGAGGCCGAGGCGGCGCCCCCCCTCGACGAGCCGGCGGAACTGCGCCGGCAGGCCCAAGCCGGCCTCGAACTGCGCCTCGCCCAGCACGGCACCGCGCCGGGCATGGATGAGAAGGTCTACCGCGACCGCCTTGCCTTCGAGCTCGATGTCATCGTCGGCATGAAGTTTCCCGGCTACTTCCTCATCGTGTCGGACTTCATCAAGTGGGCCAAGGACCACGACATTCCGGTGGGGCCGGGCCGAGGCTCGGGCGCCGGCTCGCTGGTGGCCTGGTCGCTCCTCATCACCGACCTCGACCCGCTACGCTTCGGCCTGCTGTTCGAGCGCTTCCTCAACCCCGAGCGCGTCTCGATGCCGGATTTCGACATCGACTTCTGCGTCGAGGGCCGCGAGCGCGTGATCCAGTACGTGCAGCAGCGCTACGGCGAGCGGCAGGTGGCGCAGATCATCACCTTCGGTACGCTGCTGGCGCGCGGCGTGCTGCGCGACGTCGGTCGCGTCCTGGAGATGCCCTACGGGCAGGTCGACAAATTGACCAAGCTCGTACCGCAGAACCCGGCCAATCCCGTCACCCTGGTCCAGGCCATCGAGGGCGAGCCGAAGCTGCAGCAGGCGATCGAGGAGGAGCCGATCGTCGCCCGCCTCATGGAGATCTCGAAGAAGCTCGAGGGCCTGCACCGGCACGCCTCGACCCACGCCGCCGGCGTCGTCATCGGCGACCGCCCCCTCGAACAGCTCGTGCCGCTCTACCGCGATCCGAAGACCGGCATGCGGGTGACTCAGTTCAACATGAAGTGGGTCGAGGCCGCGGGCCTCGTGAAGTTCGACTTCCTGGGATTGAAGACCCTCACGCTGCTTCGGTGCTGCACCGACCTGCTGGCGAAACGCGGCATCATCGTCGATCTCGCCTCACTGCCGCTGGACAACGAAGCGACCTACGCTCCGATGAAGCGCGGCGAGACCGTCGGCGTGTTCCAGGTGGAATCGGCTGGCATGCGCAAGGCGCTGGTCGAGATGCAGGCCGATCGCTTCGAGGACATCATCGCCCTGGTGGCGCTCTACCGTCCGGGCCCGATGGCCAACATCCCGGTCTATTGCGAGCGCAAGCTCGGGCGCGACGCCGGCAACGAGGCGAGCTGGTATCCGCATGAGAAGCTGGAGCCGATCCTCAAGGAGACCTTCGGCATCATCGTCTACCAGGAACAGGTGATGGAGGTGGCCAAGGTCCTGGCCGGTTACTCCCTGGGCGAGGCCGACATGCTCCGCCGCGCCATGGGTAAGAAGATCAAGGCCGAGATGGACGCCCAGCGCGATCGCTTCGTGAAGGGCTGTGTCGAGCGCGACCTGACCAAGGCCAAGGCCAACGAGATCTTCGACCTGCTCGCCAAGTTCGCCGATTACGGCTTCAACAAGTCACACGCCGCCGCCTACGCGCTGCTGACCTACCAGACCGCCTATCTCAAGGCGAACCATCCGGTGGAGTTCCTGGCTGCCGCGATGCAGCTCGACATCGACGTCACCGACAAGCTCGCCGAGTTCCGCCAGGATGCTCAGCGGCTGAAGATCACCGTCGAACCGCCCTCGATCAACGGGTCGGGCGTCAACTTCGAGGTGCATGAGGGGCGCATCCACTACGCCCTGGCGGCGATCAAGGGCGTGGGCCGAGGCGCCGTCGAGGCGTTGGTGGAGGCGCGGGGGCAGCGTCCGTTCAAGGACCTCGCCTGCCTGGCGCGCCGCCTCAACCCACGCATGCTCAACAAGCGCACTCTTGAGAACCTCGTGGCGGCCGGCGCCATGGACTCCATCGAGCCCGACCGCGCGCGCGCCTGCGCGGCCATCGAGCCGATGATGAAGCTCGCTCAAGGGGCGGCGGAGGCCGCGAGCACGGGCATCGACGACATGTTCGGCGGCGTCACGGCCGCCGACGTCACCCTGCGGATACCGGCCTACGATTCCTGGCCCATGGCCGACAAGCTCAAGCGGGAATACGAGGCGATCGGCTTCTTCCTGTCGGGCCATCCGCTGGACGAGTACGGCGATCTGCTGGGAAAGCTGCGGGTGCAGAGCTGGGCCGAGTTCTGCCGGGCGGTCAGGGCCGGCACCACCAGCGTCGGCCGCGTCGCCGCCTCCGTCCTCGACCGCTCGGAGCGCCGGACCAAGACCGGCAACAAGCTCGGCATCGTCATCCTCTCGGACCAGACCGGGCATTTCGAGGCGATCATCTTCTCGGAAGGGCTCGGTCAGTACCGTGAGATCCTGGAACCGGGCCGTCCCCTGGTGCTCCAACTCCAGGCGAACCTCGAAGGTGAGGATGTCCGCGCCCGCATCATGACCGCCGAACCCCTCGACGTGGCCGTGGCCCGGCACCAGAAGGGCATGCGCGTCTACCTGTCCGACGAGCGCCCTATTCCCAGCGTGCAGCAGCGCCTTCAGGTGCGCGGCGAGGGCGAAGTCTCGCTGATCCTCCTCCTCGACGGAACCCGGGAGGTCGAGGTCAAACTGCCGGGGAAGTACCAGGCCACCCCGCAGATCGCCGGTGCACTCAGGGCGGTGCCGGGCGTGGTGCAGGTCGAAGTGAATTGATCCCACCTCCGCTCGATCGAAGCGGAGGCGGCATCTTCCGGCCCGCGTAGCGCTCCGGAGAGCGCCCGTCCGCGTCGCGAAACGGCGCGCCGAGTCCGGCTGAGACCTTCGTGGGTGTCCGAGCGAGGCAGGCGATCACCATTGGTTCTCCCCGGCCTGTAACACCTCTGCATGAAAGTGTTCGGTCGTACCGAGATGTCGGCGAAACAAAACAGGCTCGAACGTATTGCCTTCTACTTTGGGCAGTACGGTATCGAGCTATGAGCGTCTTGACTCCAAAGGTTGAACATCAATTTTTCCGGGGGGCAGGTCCCTCGGGACGATAGATATTTCATAAATAATCATGCTTAACGATCGGTAGTCCGCCACATCGACTCAACTGTAAAGCTTTCATAAAGGGGGGCTTGCTTGTAGCGCGGGGAAGATTGTTGGAATGAGTCTCGTATCGATGACGGTTTCTCGCTCGGCTCAAGAGCCGGGCTGGGTGTTTTCTCCCTCGGATCAGCAGAGTCATTCCGCCCTGTGGCAGGGAACTGCTGTGCGCTACAGCTATTCAGACGATGCGAAGCCTGGCGTCTTGCAAAACAGCGCGAGCAACACGGACGACACCGGGGCGACCTTCAACACGTTTTCGTCGATGTCCGGTGATGTCAGCTTCGCGAGCTACAGCACCGTCGGCGGCACGGTAGCGGGCTCCAACATGATGACGCTGGATTGGCAGGGTGACGCGAGCGCGGTCATCACCCTCAATCAGGCGTGGAGTTCGACCCGTGGCATCGATGTCGCTCAGTTCAGCGGCACGTCGCTGGTGCTCCAGAACTGGAGCGATGCCTGGGTTCATCTCTCCGACAACATGGATCATGCGATCACACTGGACGGGTCCAAGCGGGGTGAGGTCGTTCTGGGCAACGGCAACAACACCGTGGTCATCGGCGCCGAGAACAACGACCCCTACTGGACGATCGGGTTCAAGGTCGTGACGGGTTCCGGGAACGATACGATCACCCTGGGGCTGTCCAGTCGCAACTATGTCGGCGACACCTACGATGGCGCCCTGACGAAGAGCTGGATCGATGCCGGGGCCGGCAACGACGTCGTGCACGGTGGGACGGGAGACGACGTGGTTTATGGCGGCGCTGGCGATGACCTCATCGATACGGGTACCGGCAACGACGACATCTGGGGCGGTGCGGGCCGGAACACGATCACGGGCGGTTGCGGCAACGACACCGCGCATTTCGCCGGGACCGCTGCGGATTACGAAATCGCCATCAGCAACGGCAAGGTCCTGATCGATGGCCTCGGCGAGAGGAGCACGCTTTCCGGCATCGAGCTCTTGAGCTTCGCCGACGGAACATCGGTTCGTGTGACACCGGGTGCGAGCAACGATCTCGTCCAGGTCGCCGCCGACGCCGCGACGCCGGAGCTTTCGACGGTTCTTCTCAGCAATGATCGCGCGATCGACGATTGCGATACCCTCCGCATCACGGCGGTCGACACCACGGGCACCGTGGGACGCGTCGCCTTCGATGCTGCCACCGGCCAACTGGCCTATACGGCCTCGCACCAGGCCGCCCTCGCCGAGGGCGAGCATGGGACGGATCAATTCACCTATTCGGTCAGTGATGGCCGGGGTGGCTTCAGCACCGCGACCGTGACGCTCGACGTCGTCGGTACGAACGATGCGGTGGTGCTGGGTTCCGACGCCTCGGGGCCGCACTCCATCGTGGAGGCTGCGAAGGTCACCGGCAGCGCGGCCCGGCAGTCCACCAGCGGCGAACTCCGCTTCACCGATGCCGACCTGTCGGACACACACGAGGCCACGGCCGGTCCTGCCAATTTCTCCTGGTCCGGGGGTGCCCTGGGCGTCGATTAGGTCGCGGTGCTGAGGACGGCGAGCGTCCTCGACCTGCAGGTCTCCGACAGCACGGGCACTGGGGCAGGCAGCGTTCAGTTCGCCTATGGCGCCGCCGACAAGACCTTCGATTTCCTGGGCAAGGGCGAGACGCTGACCGTCAGCTACGACGTGCGGGTCGCCGATGGGTACGGCTCTTCGAACACGCAGGCCGTCAGCATCCTGGTGACGGGCGCCAACGATGGCCCGGTGGCCCTGGCGGATATCGCCGGCGTCGGCCAGTGCTCGACGGTGAAGGTGGGCGCAGCCTCCGGGGTGCTGGCGAACGATCGGGATGCCGACCTGCGCGACACCCTTTCGGTGACTGCGATCTCCAACGATTGTGGAAGCTCGACGGTCTCTGCTGGTTCGGCAGGCACGTTGCGGGGTGATTACGGCACCCTGACGCTGAAGTCGGATGGGTCTTACGCCTACAAGACGGATCTGGCCGGCCTGATCAAGCAGGTGCTGAACTGCGATCTGGTGGCGCAGGACACCTTCACCTACACGGCGTCGGACGGAAACGGCGGGACGACCAAGAGCACGCTCACCATGACGGTCGCGAACCCCTTCCAGACCTACGTCCAGGGAACCGATGGCAACGACACGTTGTCAGCCTCGACCTCCAAGACGGTGGTGGGCAAGTTCTTCGGCCTCAGCGAATCCGCGATCCTCGATGGTGGAAACGGCAACGATACCCTCATCGGCGGCAACAATTGCGACGTGCTGATCGGGGGTGGCGGAAACAATCGGATGACCGGCGGCGGCGCTTCGGACACCTTCGTGTTCGGGAAACAGGCGGGCGCATCGATCGTCACGGATTTCAAGGCCGGCCTCGACGAGATCCAGTTCGACAAGGACGTGTTCAGCAACTTCGCCGCCGTGAAGAGTCATGCGGTTCAGGTCGGATCGGACGTGCTCATCACGGCGGACGCCGATTACACCATCACCCTGCAGAACATCGCCTTGAAAAACCTCAAGGTCGCCGACTTCCACTTCGCGTAAGCTCCGGCCGGTCCGTATGCGCGATGGCATACGGACCGACCACGATGAAGCGATGCTGCCGCGCGCCGGTGTGGCGCGCCGCATGGACATGGATCGTGCGCCCCGGCGATCAGCTGACGGGTGGCCGCACGCCTTCCGTGCGTAGCCGGTCCTCCAGCCGTTCCGCCACCAGCGCCTGCAGCGTCAGCAGGTGCGGGCAATGGATGCCTTCGGCGAGGCAGGCGGCGACCGTGCGGAACAGGTACTCGGCGCTGGGGCCGAGATGGCCGGCCCCGGATGCGATCCGGTCGGCGATGGCCTCTTCGGAGATTGGGCCCGTGTAGCGGTCGCTCTGCGGGTTCACCAGGAATGTCAGCGCCTGGATCGTGCCGGCCGCCGTCTCCACCGGCACCCAGCGCCCGAGATAGCCGTTGCCGCGCATCTCCCGCCGCCAGACCGGAAGCAGCGTCTCGGCGGCCTCCGCGCCGGTCAGGCGGAACGCGACGCCTTCGCAGGTGCCCCCCGCATCGAGAGCGAGGACGAGGCCGGGATTGTCCGCGCTGCCGCGAAAGCGCCGCTGCAGCAGGCAGAAGCGTCGATGGTAGCCTCGTACCGTGCCGACCCGCCGCTCGGAATAGGCGAATTCGGGCTGCCAGATCAGGGACCCGTAGCCGAACACCCAGAGCCCCTCCGCCGGCATCGGCCGTGCCGCCAGGGCGGCGGCGAGGCCAGGGGCCAGTTCGGCATCGGTCATCAGGGCCAGCGCCGTGGCGTCGTCGGCCACCGGGCTGGGATGCGCGCGGGCGATGAGGTCGAGGCTGAGGGCGAGGGGGGTGTCCGGCATCCCGTCACGGAACCATTGCGTTGCGGGCGGTGCAAGCCGGGCCTTCGTCAGGTCTTGCCGGGAACGGGGGTGTCGAGTTCGGGGAAGGGCTCGGTGCGATGGCCCTGGCAGACCTCGTCGTCCTCGTTGACGACACTCAGGACGCCGCCACGCTCCTGGACGACGATCTTCGGCCGCTCGGGCTCGCCGAGATTCCGTCCCCTCATCCGAGTGGAGATGCAGTGGAGGGTACGGCCGCCGTCCTGGAAGGGCTGCGAGATCCGACTGCGCTCGAACCGCACCGGGATCAGCGAGACGGCGCCGAACGCGACCTGCCGTAGGGCGAGGGCGGCGATGCGCTCGCGCAAGGGAGCCGTCGCTCCAGGCGGGGCGGGGCTGGGGACCGAAACCCGCGGTGTACAGGCGGTAAGCGCCAGAAGCCCCGCGATGGCCACGGGACGAGCGCGCAGCGGGACGTGTCGGGGACGGAGGTGGAACATCGCACGGGCCGCTCTCGAATCGGAACCCGCCGAGCTAAGCCGTTTTCATCCTGAGCGGGAATACCAAGGCTGTTGCAATCGCAGCCATTCCGCCGCGTTTGCAACGCGTGTCGCGTTCCGTAAGACACGCTCATGCAATGGACCGACGACGGGCTGGTGCTCGGTCTGCGCCGACAGGGCGAGACCAGCGTCATCCTGGAACTCATGACCCGCGATCATGGCCGCCACCTCGGGCTCGTGCATGGCGGGCGCTCGCGGCGGATGCAGCCGGTGCTGCAACCCGGGAACCGGGTTCGCGCCACTTGGCGGGCCCGCCTCGATGAGAGCCTTGGGGCGTTCGTGGTGGAGCCCATCGAGTCGGTGGCGGCCCGGCTGATGGGCTCGGGACTGGCACTCTACGGCATGAGCCATCTCTCCGGGTTGCTCCGCCTGCTCTCCGAGCGCGAGCCGCATCCCGAACTCTTCGCGGCGGCCTGCCTGCTCATCGACCACCTGCACGATCCCGACATCGCCCCACCCCTGATGGTGCGCTTCGAACTCGCAATCCTGGCCGAGCTCGGCTTCGGACTCGATCTCGGCGTCTGCGCCGCCACGGGGGGCAACGACGCGCTCATCTACGTCTCGCCCCGCAGCGGTCGAGCCGTCAGCGCCTCGGCCGGCGAGCCCTATCGTGACCGACTGCTGGCTCTCCCGGATTTCCTGCGCGCGCGCGAATCCGGTGCACCGCTTCCCATGACGCCGGACATCCGGGCCGTTACCGAGGGGTTTACCTTGACGGGGTATTTCCTCGATCAGCACATCTGGGTGCCGCGCGCCATCCCGGCCCCGGAGGAGCGTGCGCGCTTCGTTGCATTGAGCACGCGGAACGCCTAGATTGCGTTCGCGTTTTGTTCTGATTTGGGTCGGACACGGCCCGGGAGTTCGCCATGGGCCAGCCCTTCGAGCCGCCATCGGGGTCCGACGGCATCGAGAGCGTCGAGCTGAAATCCGCGCTGGAGGACCGCTACCTCGCCTATGCGCTCTCGACCATCATGCACCGGGCGCTGCCCGATGCGCGCGACGGCCTGAAGCCGGTCCATCGCCGCATCCTGTTCGCGATGCGCCTCCTGAAGCTCGACCCGACCTCGGCCTTCAAGAAATGCGCCCGCATCGTCGGCGACGTCATCGGCAAGTATCATCCGCACGGCGACACCGCGGCCTACGACGCGCTGGTGCGCATGGCCCAGGACTTCGCGCAGCGCTATCCGCTGGTCGACGGCCAGGGCAATTTCGGCAACATTGACGGCGATAACGCTGCCGCCCAGCGCTACACCGAGGCCCGGATGACGGAGGTCGCGCGCCTCCTGCTCGAAGGCCTCGACGATGATTCGGTGGATTTTCGCCCGAACTACGATGGGCAGGAGGAGGAGCCGGTGGTGCTTCCCGCCGCCTTCCCGAACCTGCTCGCCAACGGCAGCCAGGGCATTGCGGTCGGCATGGCGACCTCGATCCCGCCTCATAACGCGGCCGAACTCTGCGACGCGGCGCTCTACCTGATCGGCCATCCGGAGGCGACCTCGGCCCAGCTCCTCACCTTCGTGAAGGGGCCGGACTTCCCCACCGGTGGCATCCTCATCGACAGCGCGGAATCCATTACCGAGGCCTATCGCACCGGACGTGGGGGATTTCGCGTGCGTGCGCGCTGGGCCAAGGAGGATCTGGGTCGCGGTACCTGGACTATTGTGGTCACCGAGATCCCTTACGGTGTGCAGAAGGCGCGCCTCATCGAGAAGCTCGCCGAGCTCCTGCAGGAGCGAAAGTTGCCCCTGCTGGCCGATGTGCGCGACGAATCGGCCGAGGACGTTCGCATCGTGCTCGAGCCCCGCGCCCGCAACGTCGATCCCGTCATCCTGATGGAATCGCTGTTCCGGCTGACCGAGCTCGAATCGCGCATCTCCCTCAACATGAACGTACTGGTGGGTGGGCTCGTCCCCCGCGTCATCGGGCTCGCCGAAGCCCTGCGCGAGTGGCTCGATCACCGTCGTGTCGTGCTCCAGCGCCGCTCGCGCCACCGCCTCGGCCAGATCGACCGGCGCCTCGAGATCCTCGGCGGCCTCCTCATCGTCTATCTCGACCTCGACGAGGTCATCCGCATCATCCGCGAGGAGGACGAGCCGAAGCCCTCCCTCATGAAGCGGTTTGAGCTTACTGAGATCCAGGCCAACGCCATCCTCGACACGCGCCTGCGCTCGTTGCGCAAGCTGGAAGAGATGGAGATGAAGCGCGAACTCGCCGCGCTGACGCAGGAGAAGGAGGGGATCGAGGGCCTGCTCGGTTCCGACAAGCTGCAATGGGCCGACATCACCAAGCAGATCCGCGCGGTGAAGAAGACCTTCGGCCCCGAGACCAAGATCGGCGCGCGGCGCACCACCCTGGAGAACCCGCCCGATACCGCCGGCATCGATTTCGCCGCCGCCATGGTCGAGCGCGAGCCGATCACAGTGATCGTCTCGAACAAGGGCTGGATCCGCGCGCTCAAGGGCCATGTCGCCGACCTCTCGGGCGTCGCCTTCAAGGGCGACGACGGCCTGAAGCTGGCCTTTCCGAGCGAGACCACGGCCAAGATCCTTGTGCTGGCCTCGAACGGTAAGGTCTTCACCCTGGAGGCGGCCAAGCTGCCCGGCGGGCGCGGCTTCGGCGATCCGATCCGCCTGATGGTGGATTTCGACGACGGTACCGAGATCGTCGCGGCCTTGCCCTACCAGCCGGGCACGAAGCTCCTGGTTGCGGCCTCCGACGGGCGTGGCTTCCTGGCCCCGGCGGACGCGCTGGTGGCCAACACCCGCAAGGGCAAGGGCATCATGGGCCTCGACGAACCCGCCACCGCTGCGGTGCTGGTACCGGCTGCCGGCGACCACGTGGCCGTGTGCAGCGCCGACCGGCTGATGCTGGTTTTCCCGCTCAGTGAATTGCCCGAGATGGTGCGCGGCAAGGGCGTGCGCTTGCAGCGCTGCCGCCAGACCACCCTCACCGATGCCCACGTCTTCACTCTGGCCGAGGGCTTGCCCTGGCGCGAGACCGGCGGCGAGGCGCGGCTCGCGAATGCGAGCATCCTGGAGAAGTGGATGGGGCACCGCTCGGATGCGGGCGCACTGATGACGCGCAGCTTCCCGAAATTCGAGCGATTCGGGAAATAGGGACAGTGTCGAGGTTGCCGGGGCGAGGACATCAGGCCGGTCGGCCAAGCGTCTCCTCGGCGATCTGAAAATTTCGCTGGAGAAGCGCCGCCAGCGCCCGGTCTGGCGCTTCCGGCTGGCCGAGGCGGTTCGCAGCTTCGGAATATGCCGACCGCGACGCCGATCAGACGTGCGAACGCATGCTGGGATCAATCGGCCACGTTCCGAGTTGCCAGCATGCGGAGATCGTCGCCGAGACCAGACACGAACGGCAAGACGCGGGAAAACCGGTCTTGCCGCACCTTCCTAGTGGCGTCCTAGAGCTGCGTCCTCGGAGCGGGTGTCGCGCCGGAAGCGTCAGCGGCGGCGGAACTGTCCACGCATCGGCGGGCGGGGACCCGAGGAACGCTCGTCCTTGTGACGGAACACGAGGCGTCCCTTCTCCAGGTCGTAGGGTGACATCTCGACGGTGACGCGGTCACCCGCCAGAGTCTTGATGCGGTTCTTCTTCATCTTGCCGGCCGTGTAGGCCACGATCTCGTGGCCCTGGTCGAGCTGCACGCGGTAGCGCGCGTCCGGCAGGATCTCGATCACGAGACCGTCGAACTGCATCAACTCTTCTTTCGCCATCCACACTCTCCAGCCGGACGGCCTGAAAAGGGGCGACCCGGGACACAAAACGAAGCCGTTCGGCAAAACGCGGCGGGCGGCGGGTCCGATCCCATCGGATGCGCAACACCGGCGAGCGTTGCCCCGACATAAGGTTCATGTGGTTCGGAAGCAAGCTTTTCCGGAATCCAGCCCCGATCCATGCGGAACGATCGCAACTTGGTTCGCGCGTGCGCAGGAGACCTTCCGATCCAAATGCGCGCGTCGGGTCGCTTGGTCAGTACGCGACCTCGTTCCCCGCGTAGTCGAGGCGTCCGTCCGGCGTCCGCTTCCAAACCTGCAGGATGGCGGCGGGGCGGCGCGGGTCGGATTTGAGGTCGCCCTTCGCGTCGTAGGCCAATTCGCCGAGCACCGTCCGGATCGGTTGGCCCTGGTGCAGGTACTGCGCGACCGCTTTTCCATCCGGTACCCCGCCCGTGATGGGTGGCGCACCCGCAAGGCCCTGGCGCAGGACCTCCACCGCCGCGTAGGCGAGGGGCGCGACCATGTCTGCCTCCGGTGTCCGGAGGGGACGCGCGCCCTTCGTCTCGGGGAGCCGGCGCGGATCGGGCGCCACGGTCATCACCGTGCCCTCGGCCATCGGCCCTGCCTGTGCGAAGGCTGGATCGCGGAGCCCATCGCTGCCCACCAGGGCCACGCTCATCCCGGCCTCACGCAGGCCGCGCAGCAGCACGATCGCTTCCGGGGCGAGCCCTCCGAAATACACCGCGTCCACCCGCGCTCGCTTCAGCCGGGCCGCTAGTCCCGAAGCGTCCCGCTCGCCGCGTGCCAGAGGCTCGAAGGCGACTTCGGGCTGGCCCTTTCCCTTGAGACTACGGGAGACCGCCTCGGCGAGGCCGCGCCCATAGGGACTCTTGTCGTGCACGAGGCCGATGCGCTGGCCGGCATGGCGCTCGGTGAGGTAGGCACCGGCCCGCGCGCCCTGCTCTGCATCGTTCGGGCCCGTGCGGAACACGTTCCAGAGGCCCTTCGCTGTCAGGCTCGTGACGCTGGTCCCCGGCAGCACCGCGACGATGCCGGCCTCCTCGTAGGCCGGCAGGACGAGACCCGCCACGCCCGCGTTGAAGGGACCGACCACGAGCCCGACACGCTCGGCCGCGAACAGTCGCGCCACCGCGAGCCCCTGCTTGCCGTCGCCGGCATCGTCCGCCACCACCAGAACGAGGCGTTGCCCCTCGACGCCGCCGGCCCTGTTGAGGTCGGCCACCGCCTGCTCCGCACCGAGGCGCAGGCCCAGGCCGAAAGCAGCATCCGGACCCGTCAGCGGCGCCGAGAGCCCGATCCGGATCTGCGCCTGCGCACCGCCGATGCCGAGCCATGCGGCGAGGGTCAGGACCGTGACGAAGATCGAAGCGCTGCGGGCGGTCATGGGATGCAGGTCCATCGGTCTTCGCTGAGAAGCACTCAGGATAGGGCTGCCTGGTCGGTGCGGGAAGTCACGCTCTGATCCAGCGTTTCGCGACGCGGCATTGTCGCGGCCGCAGGGGAGCTTAGGTCTTTGGCAGGGGTTTGCCGGAACGCGTGCCCGCGCGGGGCGTCGTGGGGATCCAGGGTTCATCATGTCCATACTCTCGACCGATCACGACATCCTCGCCGCCGCGGAGACTTGGCGCCGAGAGGGACGCGGCGTGGCGCTCGCCACGGTCATCGAAACCTGGGGCTCGGCGCCGCGTCCCGTGGGAAGCCACCTCGTGGTCGACGGCGGCGGCAATTTTCTCGGCTCGGTCTCCGGCGGATGCGTCGAAGGGGCGGTGATCACGGAAGGCGTCGAGGCGATCGCCGAGGGGCGCGCGCGGGTCATCGAATTCGGGGTCGCCGATGAGACGGCGTGGCGCGTCGGCCTGTCCTGCGGCGGGCGCATCCGCGTCTTCGTCGAGCCCGTGACCTGAGGGCGCCGGCATGCAACTCGACACCCTCTCACGCCTCAATGCCGAGCGTGCGGCACGCCGGGCCGCGATCCTGGTGACCGACCTCGATGGCGGCGCGCAGCGCGTGGTGCCCGAGGCCGAGATCGCGTCCGATCCCCTGGCCGATCTTCTGGCCAAGCACCTCGCCACGGGCCGGAGCGGCCGCGTCTCGGTCGAGGGGCGCGATCTCTTCCTGACCGTGCAAGCGCCCCCGGTGCGCCTCGTGGTAATCGGCGCGGTTCACATCAGCCAGTCCCTGGCCCCCATGGCCCGCGCCCTCGACCTCTCGGTCAGCGTCATCGATCCGCGCACCGCCTTCGCCACTCCGGAGCGCTTCCCCGGCATCGACCTCGTGGCGCAATGGCCCGACGATGCCCTCAAGGGGCCGATCCCGCCGTTGGACCGCTACTGTGCGGTGGCGGCCCTGACCCACGACCCGAAGATCGACGACCCCGCCCTGGTGGCCGCCCTGAATGCAGACTGCTTCTACGTGGGCGCCCTCGGCTCGCGCAAAACCCACGCGGCGCGGGTGGCGCGGCTCGCGCAGGGGGGCTTCTCGGAGGCGCAGATCGGCAGGATCGCCGCACCGATCGGCCTCGATATCGGTGCCGTCAGCCCAGCCGAAATCGCGGTGTCGATCCTGGCCCAGGTGATCGCCGCCCTGCGCGGCCCCCGCGCCGGGGCGACGCCTTGAAGTTCGGTGCCGTGCCGACCCGGGAGGCCGCCGGCCTGATCGCCGCCCATACGGTGCGGGCACACGACGTCGTTCTGAGGAAGGGCCAAGCCATCCCTCACGCGGATGCCCTGCGCCTCGATGCGGCGGGTCTGTCCGAACTCGTCGCCGTCACGCTCGAACCCGGCGACGTCACCGAGGATGCGGCGGCCGAGGGCCTCGCCGCGCACCTCGCCGGCTCCCACCTGCATCGCGCGCCGCCCTTCACGGGCCGGTGCAATCTCCACGCGGCGCGCGCCGGCCTCCTGCAGGTCGACCGGACAGCGATCGACGCCGTGAACGGCGTCGACGAGGCGATCACGGTGGCTACGCTTCCCGCCTACAAGCCCGTGGTGACCGGCGAGATGGTCGCCACCGTCAAGATCATCCCCTATGCGGTCCCGGGCGAGGCCCTGGAGCGGGCCTGCCGCGCCGCGCCCGCGGCGTCGCTCAGTGTGGCACCCTACCGCCTGCAGCGGGTCGGCGTGGTCTCGACGCTCCTGTCCGGCTTGAAGCCTGCGACCATCGACAAGACCCTGGCCAACCTGCGCCGTCGCCTCGCCCCGACGGGGGCGGACCTCGTCACCGATGCGCGCGTGGCTCATCGCGCCGAGGACGTGGCGGCGGCGATCCGTGCCTCGGTGGAGGCGGATCGCGCGGACCTCGTGGTGGTGTTCGGCGCCTCGGCCATCGCCGACCGACGCGACGTGATCCCCGTTGGGATTGAGGCGGCGGGCGGCCACGTGGAGCACCTTGGCATGCCGGTCGACCCGGGCAACCTGCTGCTCGTGGGCGCGGTGGCCGGGGTACCGGTCATCGGCGCGCCGGGCTGCGCCCGCTCGCCCAAGGAGAACGGCTTCGACTGGGTGCTGCACCGGCTGCTCGCGGGGCTCGCGGTCACCCGGGCCGACATTGTTGCGCTCGGTGTCGGTGGCCTCCTCATGGAGATCGTCTCGCGCCCTCAGCCGCGCTCCGGCGGCGATACGGCCGACGACGATGCCTGACATCGGCATTGTCGTCCTCGCGGCCGGACGTGGGACCCGGTTCGGCGCAAGCCCGAAGCTGCTCCAGTCCTGGCGGGGCAAGCCCCTCGTGCGCCACGCGGCGGAGGCCGCCTTCGACTCCGGGCTCGGGCCGGTGGTGGCCGTGCTCGGTGCCCATGCCGACGTGGTCGGGCCCGCCCTCGACGGTCTGGATCTCGCTCGGGTCACCAACCCGGCTCACGGCGACGGGCTCTCGACCTCCCTGCAGGTCGGGCTCGCGGCCCTGCCGGACCGGGTGGACGCTGTCCTCGTCCTCCTGGGCGACATGCCGCGCATCACGCCTTACCACCTAAACCAACTCGCCGACGCGTTTCGGCGGGCGGACCCGGCCCCGTCGGCGGTGGTTCCGGTCCATGCCGGTCAGCGCGGCAATCCCGTTCTCCTCAACCGGCGCCTGCTCGCCTCTGCCCTTGCCGCGCTTCAGGGGGACCAAGGCGCCGGACGCCTCCTCGCCGAACGCAGCGACGTACTCGAACTCGCGATGGATGCCGCCGTCACGCAGGACGTCGACACGCCCGCTGGCCTTGCCGCACTGGCCTGAGGCTCAATCCCGCCGCGTGGCGTCCGGTGCGCCGCGCTTGGATTCCGCCCGGCACCGATCGGAGCAATAGCGCACCTCGTCCCAGACGCGTTCCCACTTCTTGCGCCACGCGAACGGTTTGCCGCACTGGACGCAGGTCTTTGTCGGCAGGTCGGCCTTCTTACGCATCCGCGCCATGACGATGGTGTTCCAAACCCGGTGAACCTGACCGGCCTCAGCCGGAAACATCGTCGCGTACGAAGTCGCGTCCAGCCCGGAGGAGGCTCAGGATGATGACGCGTTGCCGTCACTCCTGACAGCGGTCAGAGCCCGCCGTTCGAAAGTGATCGTCCGCAAACGCCACGACGTTGCTCACGGGACCTCAGCGCCTATCGCCCGAGATGCTCTACTTCCGTCGCCGGCACCGGGCTCCACCGGTTGAGCTGGATGTAGCCGTCGCGGGCCGCGATGACGATATGGCGGCGGTACCGGTGCACGACGGCGCCCGGTGTATGGCGGTGCGCTTCGCGCCATCCCTCGGCCTGCGCGACGAAGACACGGGTCTCGCCGACCCTTGCCAACGTCTCGATAGAGCCGAAGGCCCGCACCCGGCGCAGGATGGCCTCGACCTCGGTCCGGAAATCCAGCGTGCGGTCCGCATCCGTCACGCGGGGCCAGTAGGAGCCGGTACCCTGCGGCGCGGCCGCCTTCCACAGGGCCGGCAGCGTGCGCGCGACCGGGCCGGAGGCGATGCGATGGGCGGCGATCTGGCACTTGGCGAGCAGGGTCTCGTGCGTTTCGAGGGGCGAGAGCGCGAACCGCTCCTGGACAAGGATGTCACCGGTGTCGAAACCCTCCTCGGCTAGGACATGGGCGGTCACGCCCCATTCGGCCTGCCCGTCGCTGATCGCCTTGAACAGCGGATAGGGCCCGCGGCCGACCGGCAGCGGGGACGGGTGGAAGTTGAGCCCGTAGGCGGCCTTCCCGGCCCAGCCTCTCACGAGCCAGGGATAGCCCGCCACGACGAGGGCCCAATCGGTACCGTGCGCCTCGGCCAGGGCCGCGAGGTCCGGTGCCTTCAGGCGCGAGATCTGCATGGGGATGCGGTGCGAACGCGCCCGCGCGACGACGGACTCGTTGTGATCGTAGAGGCCGTCGCAGGGCCGGGTGAACAGCTTGATCGGTGTCCAACCCGCCCCGATCAGAGCGTCGAACACGCCGCCGAGGAAGTCGATACCCGCAAAGGCGAACTTCATCACGCTCCTGACCAGCCTGCGACCCCAGGGCTCGACCGAACCCGCGCCATGACGGGTCCCCGCCTGCGGCTCGCGCCTTACTTAGTCGATCGCGAGCGGATTGGGAGCGGGCATGAAGCGGGTCATCGTCTACGGGGGAACCGGCGGGATCGGTGCGGCGACGGCGCGGGCGTTGCGGCGGCGTGGATACGCTCTGCACCTTGCGGCGCGTGACGAGGGACGCCTCCGGTCGCTGGCATCCGACCTCGGTGAGACCACGTTCACGGCCGGCAACGTCTGCGATCCCGATTTCTTCTCGCGCGTGACCGCCGAGGCAGGCGAGACGATCGGCGGCCTCGTCTACGCGGTGGGCACCATCAACCTGCGTCCGCTGGCCAAGCTCACGGTCGCGGATGCCGAGACCGATTTCCGCATCAATGCGCTCGGCGCGTTCCTGGCGATCCAGGCGGCGGCGCGGCCCCTCAAGGCCGGCGCGGGTGAGGCGGGCGCCGGGATCGTCCTGTTCTCCACCGTGGCTGTGGCGCAGGGCTTCGCCCATCACGCCTCCGTCGCCATGGCCAAGGGCGCCGTGGAGGGGCTTGCCCTCTCGCTCGCGGCTGAACTCAGCCCGCAGGTCCGCGTGAACGTGGTGGCGCCCTCTCTGACCCGGACGCCCCTGGCCGCCGCGCTCACCGCGAGCGAGACGCTCGCCTCTGGAATCGCGGCGATGCACGCACTTCAACGCCTTGGAACGCCGGAGGACATCGCAAATCTGGCCGCATTCCTCGTCTCGGACGAGGCCGGCTGGATCACCGGACAGATCATCGGGGTCGACGGCGGCCGCTCGGCCCTGCGCACCAAGGGCTGACCCCCATCCGCACCCTTCGCTTCGTGCTCGGCGACCAGCTCACCTGCCGCATCGCCAGCCTCACGGACCTCGACCCGGAGCACGACGTCGTCCTGATGGTCGAGGTCCGGGCGGAGGCGACCTACGTCCGGCATCACAAGCAGAAGATCGCCTTCCTGTTCTCCGCCATGCGCCACTTCGCGGCCGAGCTGGAGGCGGAAGGCATCGCCGTCGATTACGTCCGCCTCGATGCGCCCGGCAATACCGGCACCTTCACCGGCGAGCTGATGCGGGCCATCGCGCGTCATGAGCCCGACCGCGTCGTCGTGACCGAGCCCGGCGAATGGCGGGTCTGGGCGATGATGCAGGATTGGCGCGCCGATGCCGCCGTATCCGTGGAGATCCGCGATGATAACCGTTTCCTCTGCCCACGCGCCGACTTCGCGGCCTGGGCCGGGGACCGCCGCTCGCTGCGCATGGAGACGTTCTATCGCGGCATGCGCCGACGCACCGGCCTCCTCATGGATGGGGCGGAGCCGACCGGCGGCCAGTGGAACTTCGACCTCGAGAACCGCAAGCCCCTGCCGAAGGGGCATGTCCCGCCGGAGCGGATCGGCTTCCCGCCGGATGCCGTCACGCGGGAGGTCATCGCCCTGGTGGAGGCCACGTTCGCGGATCATTTCGGCGATACGGACGCCTTCGCCTGGCCGGTGACCCGCACCGAGGCGCTCGATGCCTTCAAGCACTTTCTTGCCGTCGGCTTGCCCCGCTTCGGCGACTACCAGGACGCCATGCGCGCGGGCGCTCCGTTCCTCTACCACGCGCTGATCGCCCCGGCCCTCAATTCCGGGCTGCTCACCCCTGAAGAGGTGTGTCGGGCAGCGGAGCGCGCCTACCGGGAGGGGAGGGCGCCGCTCCACTGCGTCGAGGGATTCATCCGCCAGATCCTGGGCTGGCGCGAATACGTGCGGGGGCTCTACTGGGCGCGTATGCCGGACTACGCGGCCTCGAACGCGCTGGAGGCGACCCGCGATCTGCCGTGGTTCTACTGGTCCGGCGAGACCGACCTGAACTGCTTGGCGCAGTGCATTGGCGACACCCGCACCCACGCCTATGCCCATCATATCCAGCGCCTGATGGTGACCGGCAACTTCGCCCTGCTCGCCGGGATCGCCCCCGCTCAGGTGGAGGAATGGTACCTCGTCGTCTACGCCGACGCCTACGAGTGGGTGGAGTTGCCCAACGTCCACGGCATGGTGCTCTGGGCGGACGGGGGCGTGATGGGCTCGAAGCCCTACGCGGCCTCGGGCGCCTACATCAATCGGATGTCGGATTACTGCCGGTCCTGCGTCCACGACGTCGCGAAGAAGACCGGTCCGGGGGCCTGCCCATTCAACTATCTCTATTGGAATTTCCTGATCACGCATGCCGACCGGCTCTCGGGAAACCCCCGCCTGGCGATGCCCTACCGGACTCTCGAACGCATGGAGCGGTCGCGGCGGGCGGAGATCCGGGCGCAGGCGGAAGATTTCCTGAATGGGCTGAGCCGCCCCGTCGCCCCCCGCCAGGGCACGTTCGAACTCCAGGCGCCACCCCGCCGTTCGCGTACCCCTACCAGGGGGTCCAGAGCGTAAGTCCGACGTAAGGGCTGGTATCCTCCCGCGCGCTGGCTTGCTGCAGCCCGGCGGAGACACGCAGGCTGAATCGGCCGAGGGCGAAATCGGTCGCGTGCAGCCCGAGGTTCCATTTCGTGTAGCCGGTGCCGTCGAGGTAGAGCGCCGCTTCGGGCCCGAGATAGGCGCCCCCGATCCGATACCCCCAGGCGAGACGACCCCAGGCGCTGGCGCGCGTTGAGCCGAGGATGAGGGTGGCGGTCAGGAGGGTTTCGTCGCTCGGCCGGGCCCAGACCTCACCGTGAAGGCGCAGTCCGAACCGCGGCGGCAGGATGCGGGCACAGCTGCAGCCCGTCACTGCCTCCGCCATGCCTTCCGGCCCCGCATAGGCGGACACGACCCCCCAGTCCTGGAACCATTGATAGCCGAAGACGAGGGCGCCGGTCGCGATCTCGCGATTGAGCGTACCCTCCTGCCGCCGGCTGGCGCCGATGCTGCCGAGGGCGACGAAGCCCTCCCGGTCGATCCGGTCCAGTGCCACCTTCGCACCGGTGGTGACGAAGACGGACGGGCTCGCCTCCAGGCTGCCGAATAGGAGGAGCGAGGCCGGCGAGGACGCACCGGCCAGTCCGGGAGAGGCCGGTGCGAGGAGGCTCGTCAGGCCCGCGAGGAGGCCGATCCGGAAAGCCCGGCCGGACCTCCAGGCCGCGATCGATACCATGGCCTATCCGAATCGATGCGGATGCGATGGTTTTTTGTCCGGGTTTTTTGCTTGATAAGCAACCAAGGATCGGTCGAAACGAGGCTAAGTTATGGATATATCAACTATAAACGAGGACCGTGTCTCGATCTCCACAAATATTCAAACCTCACGGATTGTCGGGGAAATATGAGTGCAGCCTCAGATCGTTCTCTGTGATGGGCCATCGTGGCCAGCCTCGGGGATCGTCCACGGGAATCGCAGCGGGTTCAGACGCTGCACGCGCGGACGCGCCGCTTGGCCTGAGTGGTCAACTCGGCTACAGCCCGCCTCAGGACAGTCGCCAATGGCCGAGCTTTCTTGTCACCTGCTGCCAGAACTTCCGAGGTTCTCACCGTGCTCGCCGAGCAGGAGGGAGAGCGCCTGACAGTCGGTGACATCGTCGCCGTCCTGAAGGATCGCGCCTTCGCGCTCCTCATCGTGATCCTCGGATTGCCGAACTGCCTGCCGATGCCGCCGCCGATTCCGCTGGTCTGCGGCCTGCTGCTCCTGCTCGTCGCGATCCAGATCACGGCGGGCATGGCCTCGCCCTGGCTTCCGCGCGCGCTGCTGCGGCGCTCGGTGGCCCGCCGGGATGTCGAGCGCGCAGCCAGCCGCGCCGTGCCCCTGCTGCGTCGCCTCGAGCATTGGTCGCGCCCGCGCATGAGCCTGTTCGAGACCGGGATCGGCATGCGGGGCGTGGGCCTGCTGCTGCTGACCCTGTCGCTCGCCCTGATCGTGGCTGCGCCGATCGTCGGGCAGATCCCCCTCGGGCTGGCGATCTGCCTCGTCGGCCTCGGTCTGGTCGAGCGTGACGGTGTCGTGGTGCTGGGCGGCCTCGCCATCGGGGCGATCGGCGTCCTCCTCAACGCCGGCTTCGTCTACGCCATCATCTCCGGCCTCATGAGCCTGTTCAACCTGTAGAATTCCCGCCGGAGGCTCCCGAGCGGGATCAGGCTTCCTGGAGGATCAGGCTTCCAGGTGGCGGGCGCGGAACAGCCGGTGGACGAGGCCGCCGCGGCGGCCCACCAGCATCGAGGCGAGGTAGAGCCCGCCGGCGGCCAGCACGATGGCCGGACCGGTCGGCACGTCGGCCCGGTACGAGACGCTCAGCCCGATCACGCTCGACAGCATCGCGATGCCCATCGAGACCGGGATCATGCCGGAGAGGTCGGACGCCCAGAAGCGGGCGGCGATGGCCGGCAGCAGCATCAGCCCTACGGCGAGCAGGGTGCCGAGCGCCTGGAACCCGCCCACCAGGTTCATCACCACGAGGCCGAGGAAGGCGTAGTGGACCGGTCCGCCGGCGCGGCTCACCGTGCGCAGGAAGAGCGGGTCGACGCATTCCATCACGAGGGGCCGGTAGAGGGCGGCGAGCCCGAACAGGGTGACGGTGCCGATGCCGCCGAGCAGCCACAGGGCCGGATCGTCGAGGGCCAGCACGCTGCCGAACAGGATGTGCAGGAGGTCGACCTGCGACCCGCGCAGGGACACCAGCAGCACCCCGCCCGCCAGGGAAATCAGGTAGAAGGCAGCGAGACTTGCGTCCTCCTTGATGATCGTCGAGCGGGTGACGAGCCCGGCCAGCAGCGCCACCGCGAGGCCGGCCGCGAGGCCCCCGAGGGTCATCGCGGGCAGCGAGAGTCCGGCCACCAGGAAGCCGATCGCCGCGCCCGGCAGGATGGCGTGGCTCATGGCGTCGCTCATCAGGCTCATGCGCCGCAGCATCAGGAAGACGCCGACGGGGGGCGCCGAGAGCGAGAGCGCGAGGCAGCCGACCAGGGCCCGGCGCATGAAGCCGAACTCGATGAAGGGGCCGAACAGGAGGTCGATCACGCGGCGTGTCCGTGGTCGCGGGCCGGATGGGACGGTGCATCATGCTGCGCGTGGGCATGATCGTGATGCGCGTGGGCATGCCCCGGCGCCGCATCGGACGATGCATGGCCCCCGCAGACGGCCGCATCCTCGTCCCAGGCCTCCGACAGGCTCTGGGCGCGGGCGAGGTTGTGCGGCGTGAGCACCCGTTCGGTCGCGCCCCAGGCCACCGGCTCGCGGGCGATGAGCAGGGTCTGCGGGAAGTGCCGGCGGACCTGCGCCATGTCGTGGAGGGCCGCCACGATGGTCCGGCCCTGGCCGTGCCAGGCGTGGATCAGCGCCAGGAGGTCGGCGGTGGTGCGCCCGTCGACGCCGGTGAAGGGCTCGTCGAGGAGGAGGACGCGGGCGTCCTGCACGATGAGGCGGGCGAACAGCGCGCGCTGGAACTGTCCGCCCGAGAGCGTGCCGGTCAGCCGGTTCTCGAAGCCGCCGAGGCCGACCTTGGCGAGGGCGTCCAGGAGCAGGGGCCGGTAGGGCCGGGCGCTGCGCCAGGGGCCGAGGCGGCGCCAGAGGCCCATGGCGACGAGGTCGAGGACGCTCAGGGGGAAGCTCCGGTCGATCTCGGCGGCCTGGGGCAGGTAGGCGATGCCGTCGGCCAGGCCCGGGCGCTCGATGCGTCCTTCCAGGCAGGGGATCTCGCCGACGATCCCCTTGAGCAGCGTCGACTTGCCGGCGCCGTTCGGGCCCACCAGGGCGAGGAGGGCGCCGCGCGGAATCGTCCCGTCGAGGTGGTGTACGGCCGGATGGCGGTCGTAGCCCAAGGTCAGGCCGCGCAGGGCGATCGCACCGGGGGGGTCGCAGCTCATCGGGAGGCCCACAGGATGGCGGCCCAGAGCAGGAGGACCAGGAGGAGGGCCGCCGCGAAGCGCAGGGCGGCGCCGGCCTGGAACAGCGAGGGGCGCGGGGGAGCGGGCATGCGTCGGAGCCGGGTCACGGATGGATCATTTGCCCGAACGGATGCGCCGGCCTATGTTGGTGATGATACATCGTAACACTCGGGCAGTTCAACGGGCCGGGTTCGCGGGGCAGATGGTTCGCGGGGCAGATCATGCACGACCATGCGGCGACGCATGACCACGGTTGCGGCGGCGCGCAGGCGGCGCTCGCGCGGGCCGAGCGCCTGTGCCGGGAGCGCGACCTGCAGTTCACGCGCCTGCGCCGGGACGTGCTGGCGGCGGTGGCGGGCCAGACCCGGCCGATGGGCGCCTACGACATCGCCGAGGCCCTGAGCGAGCCCGGGCGCCGGGTGGCGGCGGTCTCGGTCTACCGGGCGCTCGACTTCCTCACCGAGCACGGCCTCGTCCACCGCATCGCCAGCCGCAACGCGTTCGTGTCCTGCGGGCATTCCCATACGGACGGGGCGGGCCTCGTCTTCCTGATCTGCCGCAACTGCGGCACCATCGACGAGACCACCGCCCCCGAGGTCGAGGACCAGCTCGGGCGGACCCTGGCCAAGGCGGGCTTCCGGCCGATCAGCCGCATCCTCGAGGTGGAGGGCGAGTGCGGCGCCTGCCTGAGCCGCCCCGCCGGGGATTGAGGCGGCCGCCCGCGGTCACGCGCGGCATGCCTGGGGCGCGACGGCGAGGCCCCCCGCACCCCGGGCGAAATCGGGTTCCCGATAGCGGGCCACGGCCCCCGCGCATACCATCGCGTTGATCGCCGTCGGCGAATCACACGATATGGGAGGGCTCCATGAAACGATTCATTGCGGTGGCTGCCACTTTCCTCACGGCGGCACCCTCGTTCGCCATCGATGCGCAAGAGATACACGGCACGTGGCGACTGGCTTCGGCGACGCGAAAACTGGTGGATACGAACGAGGTCATCGATGCCTACGGCGGTCCTCGTCCGACCGGCTGGCTGCATTACGGCCAGGACGGGCGAATGATGGTCGTTTGCGCCTTTGAAGGGCGTGAGAAGCCGGTCGCGAATGACAAGATGACCGACGAAGACCGGGTGAAGCTGCACAAGACCTTCTTCGCGTATGCCGGCGAATATGCGTTCGACGGAAAGAAGGTCGTCCACAAGATCGACACGTCGTGGAACGAGGTGTGGACCGGGACGTCTCAGGTTCGTGAGGTCGAATACAGCGACAAAAAACTCATTCTGAAGACACCGCCGTTCAAATTCAATGTCGACGGGAAGATGAGTGTCATCACCCTCGTTTGGGAAAGACCCTCATAGGTTTGCGCAGCTGTCGAAAATCAGGACAATCCTGCGAAGTGAATGCGATATGATTGGAAAATGGCGGCCCTGAAGGCGATGTACGGCTGATAATAGCCCGTGCTTTTATCGGATTCGTGGGTAGCGGCGAGAGCATCATCGAGGCCTCCGCATCGGAGGTCGAATGGGGTCATGACGTCGAAGCGACGTATCCGAACTGTTCGCCGTGAGACCAACGCTTCTCAAATGACGATATCGTTCGCCTCCCCAGGTGCGACACAGCGTCGACCCCGCCATCGAACCAACGCATGAAGTAGCAGCATAAAGAATACCTGCTCATGGTGCAGGCAATCGCGCGCCCCATCCAAGGCATGCTCGCGAGTGAGAGCGCAAGAGCTCCCGCCTCCACACAGATGAGGCGGGACATGCCGCGCTTCCATTTCAATGTTTACGACGGAAGAACGACGATTGATCAGGTCGGGACGGATCTGAATAACTTGAACGAGGCCAAGCTTGAGGCTATCTGGCTGGCCGGGCGGATGATCTCGGAAAACTTCGAGCATATCTGTTCATGTGCGGAGTGGCGTCTCGAGGTCGCGGATGATCAAGGCCTCGTGATGATCCGGCTTGATTTCAGTGTCGTCATGTCTCCCGTACGACCTGTCTCCGAGAAGAGCAGAATAGATCAATCCTAGGATCTATCCGGCTTATCGAGCCGCGTGATGTGTTTGATCGCTGCCGTCAAAGCCGCTTCATCGTCGCTGCACCCAGCCTCCGCAGGCGGCCTCGATGACGTGGTCCTGCTGCGCCTCGGTGCCGAGCTTGCGGGGAGCTCAGATCGGATCCGGCTCGTGGCTTCGGGGCCGCGCCCGCAACGCGTTCCCTCTCCTCGGAGAGGGGGCCCTGTAGCGTGTCACGACCGAACCGGGATGGCGTCTTCCCTCGTTCTCCCGGAAGGCTCTCGTTGCCAGACTTCTGGAGACACCCGCGGGTGCCCTCTCTCGAAGGAGAGGGAGCGCGGTGGTGCTTCACGAGCGAACAGGAATGGCGTGTATCCCGTCGTTCTCCCGGAAAGCTCTCGCCGCTCCACCTCTGGAGACACCCGCGGGTCCCCTCTCCTGGCAGGAGAGGGACAGGGTGAGGTGCGTGACCTCTTCGGAGATGGACCACACCTCACCCCAACCCTCTCCTTCCAGGAGAGGGAGCGCGGTGGTGCTTCACGCGCGAACTGGGATGGCATGCATCCCGTCGTTCTCCCGGAAGGCTCTCGCCGCTCCAGCTCTGGAGACACCCCCGGGTCCCCTCTCCTGGCAGGAGAGGGACAGGGTGAGGTGCGTGACCTCTTCGGAGATGGACCACACCTCACCCCAACCCTCTCCCGAAGGAGAGGGAGCGCGGTGGTGCTTCACGCGCGAACTGGGATGGCATGCATCCCGTCGTTCTCCCGGAAGGCTCTCGCCGCTCCAGCTCTGGAGACACCCGCGGGTTCCCTCTCCTGGAAGGAGAGGGACAGGGTGAGGTGCGTGACCTCTTCGGAGATGGACTACACCTCACCCCAACCCTCTCCTTCCAGGAGAGGGAGCGCGGTGGTGCTTCACGAGCGAACCGGGATGATCCGCACGACGACGTTCTCTCGGAAGGCTCTCGCCGCCCCACCTCTGGAAAAACCCGCGGGTCCCCGCTTCCTTCCCGGCAGGGCGCCTGCAGATGGCACCACGCTGTCGTTCCGGGGCGCCGCAGCGGGTCCGGGCCCTGCAGCCGATGAGCGGTCTCAGGACGGGGCGTCGGCGGCTTTCTGGGCGATGGCGCGGACGACCTGGCGGAGCTCCACGGGCTTGCGAAGTCGCGCCACCTCCGAGAAGGCGGCCGGGATCACCACGTCGTCGTAGCCGGTGACGAACACGAACGGGACCCCCCGGCCCTGCAGGGCCGTTGCCACCGTGAAGGCGGGGCCCTGTCCCAGGTTGATGTCGACCACGGCGTAGCCGGGGCTGTCATGCTCGATCACCTGCAGGGCGGTGCGCTCGTCCGGGCAGGGGCCGAGCACGACCGCGCCGGCCTGCTGCAGGGCCCGCTGGGTATCGAGGGCCAGGTAGTAGTCGTCTTCGACGACGAGCACCCGCGCGCCGGAAAGGTTCGCTTCACCGGTCATGTCCAGTTCGCCTCCCGAAATCGTGGTCTGCAAGGTCGCGGCATCGGTTTCCAGGATGCTGTCGCCCCACACCAGCGGGAAGTCCAGGCGGCAGCGCACGCCGGCCGGTTCGACATCCAGCCGGCCCCGCCCGTGCAGTTCGTAGGGCACGCGCCGCGTGATGAGCTCCGTGCCGAATCCCTGGCGCCGCGGAGGCGCGACGGCGGTGCCGCCGTCCTCGATCCAGTCGAAGCGCAGCCATGGCTCCCCGCTCTCGTAGACCACCTTCCACGCAACCGTGACACGGCCGTTCGGTTCGGCCAGGCCCCCGTACTTCAGCGCATTCGTCGCGAGTTCGTGGACGGCCAGGGTCAGCACCTCCGCGGCCTTCGGCGCCAGCAGGAGCGGGGGGCCTGACAGGCGGAACTGCCCGTCGTGCTCCGCCTGGACCTCGACCTCCTCGCGGACCAGGGTGGCGAGGTCCACGCCGGCATTGGCCGTCCGGGTCAGCAGGGTCTGGGTCCGGGCCAGGGCGCGCAGGCGGCCCTCCAGGCGGTCGCGGTACTCCGCGACGCTGTCCACGGTGTTGCCCGTCCGGGCGACCACCGAGCGGATCATGGCCAGGAGGTTGCGGACCCGGTGCTGCAGTTCGGCCAGCAGGATCGCCTGGTGTTCGGCCGATTGCCGGGCGTCCGTGATGTCCTGCTCGATGCCGCCGACGCGCGCGATCCGGCCCTGCTCGTCGTAGAGGGGGAAGTTCGTGGCCTGGATCCAGCGGAAGGCTCCGTCGGAGCCGCGCACGATGCGGAACGCGTGCGTGACGGACTGGCCGTTCCGGGCCTGCTCCAGGCGTTCCAGGGCGGCGGCGCGATCCTCGGGCACGATGAGGGCGGCCCAGCGCCGGGGCGGGCCGAGGATCGCCTCGGGGGGCACGCCGTAGATCGCCTGGATCGCGGGGCTGCCGTACTCCATGGCGAGCGTCCTGGCGTTCCGCATCCAGAGCGCGTCCGAGGCCGAGGCGGCAAACTGCGCGAAGCGGGCCTTGGTCTCGCGCTGGGCGGCCTCCGCGCGCGCGCGCGCGGAGGCCGCCCAGGTGCGCTCGGCCACCTCCGCGATGAGCGTGACCTCGGCGGACGACCAGTCCCGGGGGCGGCTGGAATGCACGCCGATCGCGCAGACCACCCGCCCGTTCTTCAGCAGCGGCACCGCGGCCTGCGCGGCGATGCCGCCCGCCAGCCAGACCTGCCGCACATCCTCACGGAGCCGCGGGTCGGAGGCGACGTCGGCGACGACCACGCGCCCGTTGGCCTGGAACGTCTCGTCGGCGAACCCCTCGCTGACCATCTTGTAGGGAAAGCGCTCCGGGAAGCGGTCTCCCTCGCGGATGTGCTGGCTGCGGATGATGACCTCCGCATCGTCGCCCACCCCGTACACCTCGGCGTACATGATCCGGCTGACGTCCAGGTGTTCGCCGAGCAGGTCCGATGCCGCCTGCTGGATGTCGGTGGCATCCGAGAGCGGTTGCAGCGCGTCGCTGAGGGTGAGCAGGAAGGCCTGGCGTTCCTCGCTCTCGCGGAGGGCGTCCTGCTCGGCGGCGCCCCGCCGCCGGGCGAGCACATGCTCCGTCGTCTCGAAGGCGGTGTTGAGCACGCCGACCACGGACCCCGCCTCGTCCCGGACCGGGCTGAAGGTGTAGTTGAAGTAGGCGTCCTCCGGATGGCCGAGCCGCTGCAGCGTGAAGGCCGCGTCCTCCAGCCGGGTCGCCTCGCCCGCGAGGGCGCGGTGCATCTGCGGGGCGACGGTTGCGGACGCCTCGTCCCAGACCTCCAGGAAGGGACGACCGAGCGCGTCGGGCTTTCGGCCGAGCAGGGGGCGGTAGGCGTCGTTGTGGAACATGATGAGGTCCCGCCCCCAGCACAGCACCATCGGGAGCGGGTGGTCGAGGACCAGGCTCAGCGCGACGCGCAGCGGCAGCGGCCACTGCGCCATGGGTCCGAACGGGGTGGCCGACCAATCGCGGGCGCGCATGTCCCGCGCCATCGCACTGCTGCCTGAGAGCCAGTTCGCCACGACCGTCATCCTCGCCGCAGGAAGCCGTACGCTTCGGTTGCGTTCATCGCCGCGGATTCGTCCGTGCGGCCGGGCCTCAGCGGGCGTTCCGGTAGGCGCGGGGCGAGAACACGGTCATGACCATGATCCGGATGTCGAGCCAGACCGACCAGTTGTCGATGTAGTGCAGGTCGTGCTGGACGCGGCGCTCCATGTCGAGATCGGTCAGCGTCTCGCCGCGCAGGCCGTTGACCTGGGCCCAGCCCGTGATGCCCGGCATCACGTTGTGGCGGCGGGCATAGAGGGCGATGCGGTTCTCGAAGCTGCGGTCGTGGGCGAGCGCATGGGGGCGGGGCCCGACCAGGGACATCTCACCGCGCAGCACGTTGAGGAGCTGGGGCAGTTCGTCGATGTTCGAGCGGCGCAGCAGCGCCCCGATGGGCGTGATGCGGTTGTCGTTGCGGGTGGCCTGCCGGAACACGGTGTCGCCGTCGGTGCGCATGCTGCGGAACTTGAACACGCCGAAGGGCTGCTGGTTGAAGCCGTAGCGCTTCTGCCGGAAGAAGACCGGGCCGGGGCTGTCGAGCCGGATCAGCACGGCCACCACGAGGAACAGCGGCGCGAGCAGCACCAGGGCCACCAGGGCCAGGCTCACGTCGAGGCAGCGCTTCAGGAACAATTCGCCGATCGAGAGCGGGCGGCGGCCGATATTGATGCCGGAGAGGCGGCCGACCCGGGCGAGCTTGAGGTCGGGGAAGCGGTCCATCACCGATCCGGGGCGCAGGTGCAGGGCGGCGGGCACGCGCAGGAACGCGTCGATGCAGCGCTCGATGTCGGAGGCCTCCGACCACGGCACCAGCACGAAGACGTCGTCGGGGCGCAGGAAGCGGACCACCGAGACGGCCAGATCGAGGTCCTCCGACAGCTGGGCCCGGCGCGAGGTGTCGTCGCCCAACGGATCGATCCGGCGCAGGTAGCTCGTCCCGATCACCCGCAGGCCGAGGGCCTCGGCGTCGTTGTTGGCGTAGAAGCGGGTGATATCCTCCTCGTAGCCGACGAGGTGGACCCGGTTGATCGAGGCGGAGGCCGGCGTCACCGCCCGGCGCACCACGCCCAGCATGGCCGCGCGCACGAGGATCAGGCCGGGCAGGCCGGTGACGAAGATCCCGAGGGAGACGAGGCGGGAATAATCCTGCGTCGTCTTCGTCGCGAAGCCGATCACCAGGGCGATGGCCCAGGCGCCGACCCAGACCGCCGCCACCCGGGTCAGGTGCGGCCGGTCCGTGAGCAGCGTCTCGACGCTGTAATCCTCGCGCACGAGGTTGGTCAGCAGGACGAACAGGGCGACGAGCGCGGCGAGCTCGAAGCTGCCGCTGGTGCTCACCGCCGGCAGCCCGCCGTGCAGAGAGAGGTAATAGGCGACGTCGACCAGCGCGGCGATGCCCAGGATCCCGACGAGGTCGGCGAGCGCCGTCGCCGCCGACAGGCCGGCACGGAACGCGGCGCGCCGGCGGCGCGGCAGCAGCGCGGCCCAGACTTCGCGCCGCGACCGGGGCACCGGAAGCTTCTCGAAGACGTCGGGAATGCGATCGTGAAACATCTGGAGCGCCATGTCCCAGCCTGATGCGGTGACTGTCCCGGGTTGGAACGGAAGCGCCCGCCCGACCCGGTTTCCGGGGGATATCCGCAAGGTTCGGACCCCCCGACACGCAAACACGCCGGTTCTTCCCAGCCTCGAAGACGCCGCCCGGCCCCGTGCCGTCCCCACGCGAGATCGCGCGGGACCGGTGCGAGGCCCGTGGGGGAAGCGTCCAATCCTTGAGGCTGTGCCTTGCCGTGGACTGTCCGATAGCGTGCCGTAACCGAACGTTAACTGAACGAAACGGTTTATTCGGCGCGGAATCACCGGTTTCCGGGGCCGGTCGATGCGTTCGCAGGTCCGATGGCGGCCGACCCGAGGCCGGCCGCCGGGTGCCTGGTCCGTCAGGCCACCGCTTCCGAGGCGGGCCGCGCCACGGTCTGGATGGTCTCGAACCCTTCGAACTGTGGATGACCGAGATAGAGCGGCTTGGTGGAGGGGGCCCGGCCATGGGCCTTGCGGAACTGTTCCGAGCGGGTCCAGGCCTCGAAGTCGGCCTTCGACGACCAGATCGTGTGAGAGGCGTAGAGGACGTGGTCCTCGTGCTCCGGACCCCGCAGCAGGTGGAACTCGACGAAGCCCGGCATCTCGCCGAGATGCGAGTCCCGGCCCAGCCAGACCTGCTCGAAATCTTGCGTCGCGTCCTTGACGACTTTGAACCGGTTCATCGCGATATACATGATCCACCTGGGGTTTTGTGCTGTCCGGGACGTCCCGCCCGACGGTCTAACCTGGGGCGGGCGCACGCCAAAGGCCACGGCCGGGGCGCATCGGCCGCGCAAAGGGGCCGGACCGGGCGCCGGTCCGGGAAACCGCAGCATCTGGCTTGCGTTGGGGGCCGACGGTGTGGTCAAGCTGTCAGAACGGGCATTTTTGATGCTGACGCGGAGTAAAACACCCGGCGGCACTCGATTGCTGTCAAGGATAGTTTGTGACCGCTTGCCCAATCGACGGGAGGAGGCCATGATTTCCTGGCGAGTGAACTTACGGAATCCTGCACGAGTTCGTACGAAAGCGTTCAAAGCTGGTTGCCCTGGTGACAGGTCCGGGCCGGGGCCAAGCTTTTCTATAGGGACTGAACCGAGAGATGATGCCTAAGCAGACCACCGACGTCGATCGCCTCGTCGGATTGAGGATCACCGCCCTGCGCAAGGCGCGCGGATTGAGTCAGACCGCCCTCGGCACTGCCGTGGGTGTGACCTTCCAGCAGGTCCAGAAATACGAGAAGGGCCAGAACCGGGTCGGTGCCGGCCGTCTGCGCGAGATCGCCCGTCTCCTCGAGGTGCCGGTCTCGGCCTTCTTCGAGGAGGACGAGGTCGGCGGGACGCAGTCCGACGTCTTCGGCTTCCTGAGTGCGCAGGGCGCCATCGAGCTGCTGCGCGCCTACGCGTTGATCGAGGACGACCAGCTGCGGCGCGACGTCCTCGCCATCGTGCGCACGGCTTCGAAGATGGGCAAGCAGGCCCCGGCGGCTCCGGCCGCCCCGGCGGCTCCGGCAGCGGCCGCCGAGTAGGCGTCCACACCGGGCCGGCACCCGCGCCCGCGCGGTTCCGGTGGCGCCGCTTGCCCGGGAGCGCGCCCCGGGGAGGAGGCCGACGCGCAGAGCCGCGCGGCATGACCCGCCGGAGCGCGGGCCGTTTTCGCGTGGGAAACGCCCGCCGCGATGTCCTGGCGCGCGAGGTTTTCGAGGAGTCTTACGGATTCCGATTCCGTCGGTCTGCAACGTCGAGACTTTCAGGCAGGGCGATCGGAGATGGCAAGCGGTGTCATTCCGGGGGGACCGCAGCTGAGCCCGGAGTTTAGAGCCGCTGCCAGAGCGGGACCTCGCCGAACCTGTGTTTCCGGCGCTCGGGTTCTGCTGCGTCGCTCTGGGACGACACAGTGTGGCGGGGCTTTCGACGCCGCCGGACGCCCTATGCGGTCGACCTGCCGCAAGGGGGAGGCCGTTGCGTTTCGAACGCTGGATCTCGCCAGCTTTCAGGTCCCCGCTCGGGCAGAAAAGACTGATCGCCCCAGTACGAACCCGAGTCCGTCGACCGCCGCTCTCCTCCCCCTTGCGGGGAGGAGCCGGAGGTGGGGGTGCCGGCGCCTTACTTCGGACGTTGAGGCGCTTTTGGCGATCCGGTTTGCGGGACCTCAGGAGCGGCGTGCCGGCACCCCCACCCTGACCCTCCCCGCAAGGGGGAGGGGAGGCCGTTGCGGTTCGAACGCCGGATCTCGCCGGCCCTCACCACTGTGCTCGGGCAGAAGAGGCCGATAGCACGAGCGTTAATCTGCATCGACCTGGCACCGCTCTCCTCCCCCTTGCGGGGAGGAGCCGGAGGTGGGGGTGCCGGCGCCTCGCTTCGAAGGCTAGCGCGCTCTTGACGATCCGGGTTGCGGGAACTCAGGAGCGGCGTGCCGGCACCCCCACCCTGACCCTCCCCGCAAGGGGGAGGGGAGGCCGTTGCGGTTCGAACGCCGGATCTCGCCGGCCTTCACGTCCGCCTTCGGGGCAGGGAAACCGATCGCACGAGCGCAAGCCTACAAAGGTCCAGCACCGCTCTCCTCCCCCTTGCGGGGAGGAGCCGGAGGTGGGGGTGCCGGCGCCTTACTTCGGAAGCTGAAGCACTCCTGGCGATCCGGTTCGCGGAAACTCAGAACCGGCGTGCCGGCACCCCCACCCTGACCCTCCCCGCAAGGGGGAGGGGACGCCGTCGTGGTTCGAACGCCGGATAGCGCCAGCCGTCACCACCGCGCCCGGGGCAGACAACCTGATCGCCCTGCCTGGAAGCAGAGGGAACCCATGGGGCCTCGGGAGGGGCCCTCAAGCCGTCAACGGGATCCGGTACGAGCCTCCGGAAAACCCGGCGGTCGCGCCGTCAGCCGATGAGGTGGAAGAAGCTCCCCGTGGTCCGGTCCCGGCGGTGGCCGGCGAGTCCGAGGGCGACGCCCTCCGCGTCGGTGACGGCGGCGAGGGCGGTCTCCGGCGTCGGCGCGTCGCTCCGCTCGCTGGCATAGTGGAACTCGTGCCCGACGAGGCGATCCCCGGCCCGGCCGAGGGGGCCGTCGGCGATGAGGGTCGCGACCCGGTAGCCGAGGTGCAGGCGGCGCGCCTTGTAGGAGGTCGCCACGGGCAGCAGGCCCGCCATGGCGTGGGTCTCCCCGGCGGCGTCCTCCAGGCTCTCGCCCAGCACCATGTAGCCGCCGCACTCGCCGTGCACCGGCCCGGTCGCCGCGAAAGCCCGCAGGCCACCGAGGAACCGCTGCGCCTGCGCGAGGCGCCCCGCATGCAGTTCGGGGTAGCCGCCGGGCAGCCAGCAGGCGTCGCATCCGGCCGGCGGGGCCTCGTCGGCCAGCGGCGAGAACGGGACGAGTTCGGCGCCCGCCGCCCGCCAGCCCGCCGCCATGTGCGGGTAGAGGAACGAGAAGGCCTCATCCGACGCGATGGCGATGCGCTGGCCCGGCGGCCGGGGCAGGATGCCCGCGCCGGGGGGCGGCGCGGCCCCGGCGGCGGCGGCCCGGATCGCGTCGAGGTCGAGCCCCGCCTCGGCGAGGTCCGCCAGCCGGTCGAGGCGGGCCTCGAGGTCGCCGGTCTCCCGCGCCTGGACGAGGCCGAGATGGCGCTCGGGCAGGACGAGGCTGGCGTCGCGCATCAGGGCGCCGAGCACCGGCATGCCGATGCGGCTCAGGCCCGCCTCCACCAGGCGGCGGTGGCGGGGGCTCGCGACCTTGTTGAGGATGACGCCGGCGATGCGGATGCGGGGGTCGTAGGCCCGGCAGCCCAGCGCGAGGGCGGCGGCGGATTGCGCCGCGCCGGAGACGTCGAGGACGAGGATCACCGGCCAGCCGTAGCGGGCCGCGATGTCGGCGTTGGCGCCCGTGCGGCCTTCCGAGGCGACGATGCCGTCGAACAGCCCCATGGAGCCCTCCGCCACCACGAGGTCGGCCCCGACGGCGGCCCGCGCCGCCACCGCGTCGAGCATGGCCTCCGGCATCGCGAAGCTGTCGAGGTTGAAGCTCGGATGGCCTGTGGCCGCCCAGTGGAAGGCCGGATCGATGTAGTCCGGCCCGCACTTGGCGCCGCGCACGGCGAGGCCGCGCCGGCTGAGCGCCCGCATCAGGGCCAGCGTCACCGTGGTCTTGCCGGAACTCGACCGGGGCGCGGCGACGAGGAGGCCGGGGACGCTCAACGCCGGTCTCTGTCCGCGCGCGCGGCCAGAACGGTCTCGCGGGTCGGGCGGAAGCGCCGGTCGTAGTCGGTCGAATAGAGGGCGCTCTCGCGAAACCCCGACGGGTCCAGGGCGGGGCCGACCAGGATCAGGGCGGTGCGCTCCAGCCCGGCGCGCGCGACCTCGCCGGCGATGGTCGCCAGCGTTCCGGTGAGCACGCGCTCGTCGGGCCAGGTGGCGCGGAACACCACCGCCGCCGGGCACTCCGCCCCGTAGAACGGCGTCAGCTCGGCCACCACCGCGTCGATGACGTGGATCGAGAGATGCAGCGCCAGGGTCGCCCCCGTGGCCGCGAAGGCGGCCAGGGTCTCGCGCTCCGGCATGGCGCTGGCGCGGCCCGTGGTGCGGGTGAGGACGACGGATTGCGCGAGGCCCGGCACCGTGAGTTCGCGCCGCAGGAGGGCGGCGGCGGCGGCGAAGGACGGCACGCCCGGCGTCACCGTGAAGGGAATGCCGGCCTCGGTCAGCCGGCGGGTCTGCTCGGCCAGCGCGCTCCAGATCGAGAGGTCGCCCGAATGCAGGCGGGCGACCTCCTGCCCGGCTGCGTGGGCGGCGGCGCATTCGGCGACGATGGCGTCGAGGTCGAGGGGCGCGGTATCGACGATGCGGGCGCCCGGTGGGCACCAGCCCAGGATCTCGGGCGCCACCAGGGAGCCCGCATGCAGGCAGACGGGGCAGCGGGCGATGAGGTCGCGCCCGCGCACCGTGATGAGGTCGGCGGCACCCGGGCCGGCGCCGATGAAGTGAACGGTCATGGCGCCTGCGTGACGGATTGCGCGCGAAGCGCAAGGGCGCAGGTCGCCCCGGCGCTGGCGATTCGGGGGGTCCGCAGGGTCGCACCCGGGCCGGCGGCGGCCAGCGCCGCCGCCTCGGCCACCGAGCCGACCCCGCGGGCGGCGACGATCCGCGCGGAGCGGGTGACCACCCCCTCATCCGCCGCCTCCAGGGCCTCGGGCGGGACCGGGACCAGGGCGCGGCCGAACTGCGCGGCGGCCGCGCGGATCGCGGGCTCGCCGGCCCGGTCGGCGGCGGTGGCCAGGTGGCGCAGGCGCGCGAGCGGCAGGGCCGCCTCGCGGAAGGCGCGCTCCACCAGGGCGACGATTTCCGCCGCCGGGGTCGCGTGGCGGAACCCGAGCCCGGCGACGATGTCGGGGGCGGTGCTCATCGCTTGACCCAGGCCCATTGCGTCACCGGCATCGCGGCGCGCCAGCCATGGAGGGGGCCGACCGGGTCGGCATGGGCCACGCCGAGGCGCTTGAGGCTGCCGCCCCGCTGCGCGAAGGCCCCGAGCAGCACCGCCTCGCCCTCCAGGGTCACCACGTTGGCGACCAGCCGCCCGCCGGGGCGCAGGGCCGTCAGCGCCGCGTCGAGCAGCCCCGGCCGGGTGATCCCGCCGCCGATGAAGACGGCGTCGGGGGAGGGGAGGCCCGCCAGGGCCTGCGGCGCCGGCCCCTCGACCACCCGCAGGTCCGGCACGCCGAGGCGCTCCGCGTTGCGGGCGATGCGGGCGGCGCGGCCCGGATTCGCCTCGACCGCGACGGCGCGCAGGCTCGGGTGGCGCAGCATCCACTCGATGGAGATGGAGCCCGCCCCCGCCCCGACGTCCCACAGCACCTGGCCGCCGCGCGGGCGCAGGGCGGCGAGGGTCACGGCGCGGATGTCGGCCTTGGTGAGCTGCCCGTCATTCTCGAACCAGGCGTCCTCGAGGCCGGGGCTCAGGGGGACGATCTCGGCCTCGGGCGCGTCGGCGACCGCGATGCCGAGGGTGTTCAGCGGGTCGATGTCGCCGGGATCGACGTCGCCCCGGCCGAAATCGTCGGCCGTCGCGCTGCGGCGGCGCTCGCGCGGGCCGCCCATGGCCTCCAGCACGGTGAGGCGCGAGGCCCCGAGGCCCCGCGCGCGCAGGAGTTCGGCGACCCGCCCCGGCGTCGACCCGTCCCAGGACAGGACGAGGAGGCGGCCCCCGGGCTGGAGATGGGGGATCAGGCGGGGCAGGCTGCGCCCGTGCAGGGTCAGGCAGGCGGTCTCGGCCAGGGGCCAGCCGAGGCGGGCGCAGGCGAGGCTGAAGGCGGAGGCATGGGGGAACACCCGCATCTCCCCGGCCGGGACGAGCCGGGCGATCTCGGCGCCGATGCCGTAGTGGAACGGGTCTCCCGTGGCGAGGATGCAGGTCGGTGTCCCGCGCCGCGCCAGCAGGTCCGGATAGGCGTCCGCGATCGGGCTCGGCCAGACCCGCGTCTCGGCGCCCAGGGGCGCGGCCAGGGCGAGGTGGCGGCGCCCGCCATAGACGCGGGACGCCCCGTCGAGGGCGGCGGCGGCGGCGGGGCTCAGGCCCGCGCGGCCGTCCTCGCCGATGCCCACGATGGTGAGCCAGGGCGTGGACTCCGACTCAACGCTCATGGAGAAGGGCGCCAGCGAGTGAGGGCGGCATGCGGATCCTGATCCTGGGGGGCACCGGCGAGGCGAGCGCGCTGGTGCGCGGGTTGCTGGCGCTGGACGCGGGCTTCGCCCCGACCCTGTCGCTCGCCGGCCGCACCAGCCAGCCGAAGGCGGAGCCCGTCCCGGTCCGGACCGGCGGGTTCGGCGGGCCCGAGGGTCTGGCGGCCTGGATCGCGCGGGAGGGCACGAACCTCGTCGTCGACGCGACGCATCCCTTCGCGGCGCGCATCGGCGCCAACGCGGCGCGGGCCTGCGCCCTGACCGGCGTTCCCCTCCTGGCGATCCGCCGCCCCGCCTGGACGCCGGAGGCCGGCGACCGCTGGATCGGCGTCCCCGACATGGCGGCGGCGGCGGCGGCGCTCGGGCCCGTCCCCCGCCGGGTCTTCCTCACGGTCGGCCGGCAGGAGGTCGCGGCCTTCGCCGCCGCCCCGCAGCACGACTACGTGGCGCGGGCCATCGAGGACCTGGCGCTCGCCGTGCCGCGCTTCACCGCGATCCGGGCGCGGGGGCCCTTCGACGACGCCGCCGAGGCGGCGTTCCTGGTGGCGCGCGGCATCGACATCCTGGTCAGCAAGAATTCCGGGGGCGGCGCCACCTACGGCAAGATCGCCGCCGCGCGGGCGCTCGGGCTGCCGGTGGTGATGGTGTCCCGCCCGGAGAAGCCCGCAGTGCCGAGTGTGCCGGACGCGGCGGCGGCCCTCGCCCGGATCGTGGCGCTCCGACCCGAGGGCCGCTGACCCTGCGGGGCGGGTCGGGGCGGCCGCGCCCCTCACGCCGCCGGCACGCTGCGGGGCGTGTAGACGAAGGGCGTCGCCTCGCCGCGCGGGATGAGGCGCGTCGCCGAGGCGCCGATGATGACCACGGTGGCCATGTCGGCGGTGGTGGCGCGCGCCTCGTCGAGGGTGAGCACCCGGATCGCCTCGTCGGGGCGCGAGACCGCGCGGGCGAAGATCACGGGGGTGTCGCCGCGCCGGATTCCGGCCGCGAGTTCGAGCGCCCGGCCGAGCTGCCAGGGGCGTGCCGAGGAAATCGGATTGTAGAGCGAGACCACGAAATCCGCCCGCAGCACCGCCTCCAGCCGGGCCGTGATGACCTCCCACGGCTTGAGGTTGTCCGAGAGCGACATCGCGCAGAAGTCGCCCCCGAGCGGCGCGCCGAGGCGGGCGGCGGCGGCCAGCATGGCGGTGATGCCGGGCTCGACGGTGATGGGCAGGTGCGCCCAGGCCGGGTCGCCGGCCTCCACCGCCTCGAACACCGCCGCCGCCATGGCGAAGACGCCGGGATCGCCCCCCGACACCACCGCCACGTGCCGGCCGGAGGCCGCGAGCTCGAGGGCGTGGCGGGCCCGGTCCACTTCGACCCGGTTGTCGCTGGCGTGGCGGATCAGCCCCGGCCGCTCGGGCACGCGGGCGACGTAGGGGATGTAGCCGATCAGGTCCTGCGCGCGGGCGAGGGCGTCCTCCGCCGCGCCGGTGAGCAGGCGCGGGTCGCCCGGCCCCAGGCCGATGACCGTGAGCGACCCGGTCACGGCCGGCGCCCCTCGCCGGGCAGGAGCACCATGGAGAAGTAGGGCGCCACGTCGTCGGGCTTGTCGATGAGCGGGATCACCCGCTCGCCCGCCATGGTGCCGCGCTCCACGTAGACGGCGCGCTCCAGCACGCCGGCTTCCGCCAGCGCCGCGCGGACCTTGGGCAGGTGGCGCCCCAGCTTCATGATCACGGCCGCGTCGGTGCGGGCGAGGCGCTGCGCGAGGTCGGCCTGGGGCAGGGTGGCGGGCAGCACGGTGAGCACGTCGTCGCCCCAGGTGATCGGGGTGCCGGCCCGGGTCCAGCAGCCGGACATGCCGGTGACGCCGGGCACCACCTCCACGGGGAAGCGGTCCTTGAGGCGCCGCCACAGGTGCATGAACGAGCCGTAGAAGAACGGGTCGCCCTCCGACAGGATGGCGACGTCGCGCCCCGCGCCGAGGTGGTCGGCGAGGTGCCCCGCCGCGTCGTCGTAGAAGGCGGCCAGCGCCGCGACGTAGTCGGGATGCTCGGGGTGCAGCTCGGTGGTGTAGGGATAGACCAGCGGGTGTTCGCGCGCGGGCTCGGGCGCCAGCACCGCGTCCGCGATGGTGCGGGCGTTGCCGCGCCGGCCCTTCTTGCAGAAATGCACGAGCACGGGGGCGCGCTCCAGCACCCGCATGGCGCGGACGGTGAGGTAGTCCGGTTCGCCCGGCCCCATGCCGACGCCGTACAGGGTGCCGGTGGTCACCGCGCGGGGCGCGTCGGTGCGCTCCGCCGGCCCGGGGGGAAGCCGCTCGCCGGATTCCATCACTCGATCTCTTGGGCGAGCGCGTTGATCGCCGCCGCCGTCATGGCGCTGCCGCCGCGCCGTCCGTGCACCACGATGAAGGGCACCCGGCCGTCGCGGGCGAGGGCCTCCTTCGATTCGGCGGCGCCGACGAAGCCCACGGGGATGCCGATCACGGCGGCCGGGGGCGGCACGCCTTCGTCCAGCAGCTCGAGGAGCCGGAACAGGGAGGTGGGGGCGTTGCCGACCGCGACCACGCTGCCGGGCAGGTGCTCGCGCCACAATTCCATGGCGGCGGCCGAGCGGGTGGTGCCCATGGCCCCGGCCATCCCGGGCACGCGCGGGTCGCTGAGGGTGCAGATCACCCGGTTGTCGGCGGGCAGGCGCGCCCGGGTGACGCCGTCGGCCACCATGCGGACATCGCACAGGATCGGCGCGCCCGCCTTCAGGGCGGCCTCGCCGGCGGCGGCGAAATCCTCCGAGGCCTCCACGTCGCGGGGCAGGTCCGTCATGCCGCAGGCATGGATCATGCGCACCACGACCCGCTCGGCGGTGCCGTGAAAGCGGCTGAGGTCGGCCTCCGCCCGGATCATCGCGAAGGAGCGGGCATAGATCGCCCCTCCGTCGCGCAGGTAGTCGAGGCGGGAACTCATGACGGTCCTGGTCCTGGCGTGTGTTCTGGGAGGATCTCAGCGAGGGATCGTGCCGAATCCGCCCTCCTTACGCGCTCCAGCGCGGCCTCGAAAGGGAGGCGCGTCGCCGGCAACGCATCGGGTCGCCCGGACAGCACCACGTCGTAGCGGCCGTCCCGCCCCACGAGGGTGAGGTCGGCCGCCCCGGGATGGGCACAGCCCTTGGCGCAGCCCGAGACATGGGCGCGCAGGCCTCGCGCGGCGAACGGCCGGAACGCCTCCGCGAGGCGGGCGGCATCCGCCAGCGTCGGCGTCGAGCCGGACGCGCAGGCCGGCGCGCCGGGGCAGGCGGCCACCGCCCCGCGCGGATCGTCGGCCTCGGTCAGGAAGCCGGCCGCGGCCAGGGTCTTTCGCGCGGTCTCGGCGGCTCCGGGGTCGGAGCAGACGAGCAGGAACCCGCGGGTCGGCGAGAGGCGCAGGTCGTTCGCCCCGGCGGCGTCCGCCGCGTCGGCGAGGCGCGCGAGGGCGTCGGCCGTGCAGCGGCCGAAGGGGGCGTCCACGAGAAGGGCGCGGGGACCGTCCGCCGGCGCCGGCGGTCGGTGTCGTCCGGAGATCGTGGTCCGGGCAGGATCTGACGGCAGATCCGAAACGCGACGGAACTCCCTTTCCTGGAAGGAGAGAGCGGGGGCGAGGTGTGGTCCATCTCCGGGGAGGTCACGCACCTCACCCTGTCCCTCTCCTTCCAGGAGAGGGGACCCGCGGGTGTCTCCAGAGGTGGAGCGGCGCGAGCCTTCCATGAGAACGTCGTCGTGCGGATCATGCCGGTTCGCGCGTGAAGCACCACCGCGCTCCCTCTCCTGGAAGGAGAGGGCTGGGGTGAGGTGTGGTCCGTCTCCGGGGAGGTCACGCACCTCACCCTGTCCCTCTCCTGCCAGGAGAGGGGACCCGCGGGTGTCTCGAGAGGTGGAGCGGCGAGAGCCTTCCGGGAGAACGTCGTCGTGCGGATCATGCCGGTTCGCGCGTGAAGCACCACCGCGCTCCCTCTCCTGGAAGGAGAGGGTTGGGGTGAGGTGTGGTCCATCTCCGGAGAAGCCACGCACCTCACCCTGTCCCTCTCCTTCCAGGAGAGGGGACCCGAGCTGCCCACGCCCGATCGGCGAACCACCGCCCAGGGCGAGCAGGCCCGGACTCAGGGTCGAGATCCCCGAGGGACCCGGCACGTGGCGTAGGCCCAGACTCTTCAGGCAGCCCGTCCGCGCCTCGGCCGAAACATCCCGCATCCGGCGTTGCCCGCTCGCGGCGAGCAGGCGCAGGGCCGCGTCCACCGCCGGCCGTGGATCGGCACCGGGGATTCCCCACCACGTCGTCTCGCCCGCCAGATGCAGGGCGAGGCCGTCCGGGCCGGCGACGAGGTGAAGATCGGCCTCCGACGCGCCGAGGGCGAGGCCTCGGGTGGCCGACTCGACGGCGACCAGCGTCTTCGGCGGCAGCCCGGGAATCGCCCGTCCGATCGCCTCGATGGCGTCGGCGAGGGCCGGGATCGCGTCCGCTTCGAGCCCGGCGAGCGGCGTGGTCAGGGTCAGGCGCTGCGGCCCGCCATCCCCGCGCACGTCGCCGAGGCCGACCGCGTCGAGGGCTTCGGCGAGGCCGCAGCGGGTCGCCTCGGTGACGCCCCGGACCTGCAGGTTGGCCCGCGCCGTGACATCCACATGCCCGTTGCCGAAGCAGCGGGCGCCGTCCGCGACCGCGCGCGCCTGGGCGGGGCTGAGGCGCCCGAGCGGCGGGTGGATGCGCGCGAGCAGCCCGTCCCCGGTCGGCATCGGGCGGGCGAGGCTCGGGCACCAGCCGCGCCGGGCCGGCGCCTCCGGCGAGACGCGGCGGGGCGCGCTCACGCGGCCGCCTCGGGCAGCAGTTCGTCGGCCGCCATGGCGTTGCGCCGGGTCGTCCAGAGGCCGCGCCGCCGGGCGTCGTCGAAGCGCTCCAGGATGGCGCGGGCGGCCTCCGGGTTCGCGGCGCGCAGGGCCTCGAAGGTGTCGGGATCGGCGATCATCGCGCCGTAGAGCCGGTCGAGGTCGGCGTCCGAGACCGCGTCGGTGGTGGCGGCGAGCACGAAGACGGCGTCGACTCCCTGGGCCAGTTCCTGGGCACCGCGATAGCCGTGGCGCAGCTGGGCCGCGATCCAGCGCGGATGGGCGAGGCGGCCCCGGATCAGGCGGGCGGCATCCTCGCGGGCGGTGCGGGCCTTCGGGGTCTCGGGAATGGCCACGTCGAGGCTGTAGAGGGCCGGGCGCGCCCCCGTCAGCGCGGCGGCGGCGGCGAACCCGCCCATCGCCTCTACGGCGGCGTCCCCGTCGAGGAGGTCGCGTTCGGCGACGTCGAAGGCGTGCACGTAGGCGTCGGCCCCAGCGACCCGGGCGGCGAAGCCCGCATCCGCCGCGTCCGCCGCGCCGCCATAGGCGTGCGAGGTGGCGTCGAGATAGGCGCGGCCGAGGTCGTCGCGGCCCTCCCAGGCCCCGTCGAGGGCGAGGCCGCCCGCCCCGGCGCCGTAGCGTCCGGGCGCCGCGCCGTAGACGCGGGCGGGCGATTCGCCCCGGCGCCGGGCGGCGGCGAGGGGGTTCTCGTCGTCCTCCTCGTTGCGGAGGGCTACGGCCTCGGCGGCGCGGGCCAGCAGCGACAGGGTCTCCGGGAAGGTATCGCGAAAGGCGCCGGAGACCCGCACCGTCACGTCGATGCGCGGCCGGTCGAGGAGGGCGAGCGGCAGCACCTCGAAGCCGGTGACGCGGGTGGAGGCGTGGTCCCAGACCGGCCGGACCCCCATCAGCGCGAGGGCGTGCGCCACGTCCTCGCCGCCGGTGCGCAGGGTCGGCGAGGCCCAGAGGTCCATGACGATGCGGGCGGGGTACTCGCCCTCGTCCTGGAGGTAGCGCAGCACCACCGCCTCGGCGGCCTTGGCCCCCAGGGTGGCGGCGGCCCGGGTCGGCAGGGCGCGCGGGTCCAGGGTGGCGAGGTTACGGCCCGTGGGCATCACGTCGGTGCGCCCGCGCGAGGGCGAGCCGGCGGGGCCGGGCGGCACGAAGCGCCCGTCGAGGGCGGCGAGCAGCCCGTCGCGCTCGGCCCCCGCGCAGGCCGCGACCGCCGCGGGGGCATCCGGGGCGGCGCGGCCGAAGACGTGCAGCCCGTCGCGGGTCGTGACCTCGCCGAGGTCGCAGAGATGCGCGTCGAGGGCCGCCAGGGCGTCGGGCATCGGCGTCCCGGCATCGATGCCCGCGTTCCCCAGGAGTCCGGCAGCGGCGGCCTCGTCGAGGATGGATCGGGCGAGGATCGTCGCGCGGCGCGGGTCGAGCACGCTGGCGGCCGAATACTCCTCCACGAGTTCGCGCAGGCGCGCCGCATCCGGGTCGAGGCCGGACGCCATCGTCTGCGGGGTCAGGTGCCCCAGCGCGACGCCCCCCAGGCGCCGCTTCAGGGGCGCGGCTTCGCCGGGATCGTCCACGATGAAGGGATAGATCACCGGCAGGGCGCCGATGGCGCGGGCCGGCCAGCATTCCGGCGAGAGGGCCACCGCCTTGCCGGGCAGCCACTCGGTGGTGCCGTGGGTGCCGAGATGGATCAGCGCGTCGAAGTCCCGGCGCAGGCCGAGGTGGAAGGCGAGGTAGGCGTGGGTCGGCACCGCGTCGGGGTCGTGGTAGCCGGCCTTGCGATCCGCCGCCCGGCCGCGATCGGGCTGCAGGAACAGCGCGAGGCGCCCGGTGGTCACGCTCCGGAAGCGGAAGGCCCCGTCCCGGCAGGCCGGGTCGGCCTCGGGCGGCCCCCATTCGGCATCCAGCGCCGCGCGGGATGCGTCCGGCAGCGTGTCCGCCCAGGCGCGATAGGCCGCGAGCGACACCGCCACGTGCGCATCCCCCTGCGTGAGCGTCCGCATCAGCGGGTCCGCCTCCGGCAGGGCGCCAACCGCGTAGCCCGCCGCGCGCAGGTCCGCCGCGATGGCCCGGGCGCTCTCCGGCGTGTCGAGGCCCACGGCGAAGCCGGCCCGGCCGCCCCGCGCCGGGTAGTCGGACAGCACCAGGGCGAGGCGGCGGGCGGCGCGGGGCGTGCGGGCGAGACGCACCCAGGCGGCGGCCCGGTCGGCCAGCGCCGCGATGCCCTCGGCGTAGGGCACCGCCCGGCGCTCGGCGAAGCCCTCGACCTCCGGGCCGTCCTCCTTGAAGGAGATCGGAAAGCCGGAGAGCCGGCCGTCGAATTCCGGCAGGGCGACCTGCATGGCGAGGTCCGCCGCGCCCATGCCCCGGGCCGAGGCGGTCCAGGCATCGCGGGCCGCGCCGATGCTGAAGGCCTGGATCACCGGGCAATCGGCCGCGTCGAGGACGAAGCCGGCATCGTCCCGCGCCGAGAAGGCGGTGGCGGCCACCACGATGGCGGGACCGTGCGCCGCGATGGCCTCCCGAAGCGGGGCGATCGCGGCCGGGTCCTTCAGGCTCGAGACCGCCACCGCGAGCACGGCGAGGCCGCGCGCCTGGAGCGCGTCGGCGAGCGCGGCGATCGGGGCGGTGTCGCCGGAGAGGACGCTGGAGCGGTAGACCACGAGGAGCGCCAGCGGTGCTTCGCCATGGCGTCCGTCCGCTGGCTCCAGCCTCCGGCCATGCCCCTGCGTCGGGCTTTCCGGCTCGGGTTCCCTCTCCCGCGCGGAGAGGGACAGGGTGAGGTGTGTGGCCTCTGCGGAGATGCACGACACCTCACCCCAACCCTCTCCTTCTTGGAGAGGGCGCCCGTCGCGACTCTTCCGGTCCGAGCGTTCGATGGCACCGCGGCCGGTCTGGAACGGCCGTCCGGCGGCGCGGGCCTGGGCGAGATCGACGGGGCCGCAGCCCGGGCAGGCGATGAAGCCGCGCGGCAGGGGCTGGGGCGGCTCGACCGTCCCGGCGAGCCCGATCTCGGCGGCGAGCCGCCCGATCAGGCGTCGCAGGTTGGCGGTGCCCCCGGCCCGGAAATAGGCGTCGCATTCCGGGGCCAGGCCCGGCCGGGTGGAGAAGCCGTCGAGGCGCGGGTCGGGCCGGTCGTCGCCCGGCAGCACCACGAGGACCACGCCGTGGGCGCGGGCGGCGGCCGCGGCCCGCTCGATGCCGTAGCGCCAGTAATCGAGGCCGCCGAGGCAGCGGATGACGACGATCCGGGCCTTGGCGATCACCCCGTCGACGTAGAGGTCCACCGACATCGGGTGGCGCAGCTTCGCCAGCTTGGCCAGACGCAGGGTCGGCGTGTCGGCCGAGCCCGCCGGGAAGGCCGCCGCATAGGCGCCGGCCATGCCGAACAGGTCGGAATCGGTGAACGACAGGAAGACGATGTCGCCCGGCGCCTGACCGAGATCGACCGCGGCTTCGCCCTCGTCGAGGGAGACCGTATCGATGCGGATCAGGTGCATGGGCGGGGCTTATCCCGCCAGGGCGGCGGCGACCGCCCCCTGGTCGAAGCCCTTGAGGCCGATCACGACGAGGCGGCCGTCGCGGGGCTCGGAGGCCTTCCAGGGGCGGTCGTAATGATGCGCGATGCGGGCGCCGACGCCCTGGACCACGAGGCGCATGGGCTTGCCCGTGACTTCCGCGAAGCCCTTGATGCGCAGCACGCCCGCCGTCTCGGCGGCCCGCGCCACGCGGATCGCCAGATCCTCGGCGCTGGCCGTGGCGCGCACGGGGAGCGCCACCGAGTCGAAATCGTCGTGGTCGTGGTCCTCGCCCTCACCGTGATGGGAGGGGCGGGCGTCGAGGTCGTCCTCGGCCGCCGCGCCGAGCCCGAGGATCACGCGGGGGTCGAGGCGGCCGTGCTCGGCCTCCACCATCTTCACCGCGCGGGGCAGGTGCTCCGTCACCTCGGCCCGGACCTTGGCGCGGCCGGCCGCGTCGAGGAGGTCGGCCTTGTTCATGACCACGAGGTCGGCGCAGAGGAGCTGGTCCTCGAAGACCTCCTCCAGCGGGTTGTCGTGGTCGACGCTCGTATCCTCCGCGCGCTGGGCAGCCGAGGCGGCCGGGTCGTCGGCGAAGAAGCCGGCCGCCACGGCGGGGCCGTCGATGACGGCGACCACACCGTCCACCGTCACCCGCGAGCGAATCGCCGGCCACTGGAAGGCCTGGACCAGGGGCTTCGGGAGCGCGAGGCCCGAGGTCTCGATGAGGATGTGCTCGGGCGGGTCGGCCCGGTCGAGGAGCTTGTTCAGGGCCGGCACGAAATCGTCGGCCACCGTGCAGCAGATGCAGCCGTTGGCGAGTTCGACGATGTCCTCGTCGCCGCAGCCCTCGATGCCGCAGGCGGCCAGGAACGAGCCGTCGAAGCCGATATCGCCGAACTCGTTGACGATGATGGCGAGGCGCCGGCCGTTCGCGTTCTCGACGAGGTGGCGCACCAGCGTGGTCTTGCCGGCCCCGAGGAAGCCGGTGACGATGGTGCAGGGGATCTTCGCGACGAGGGTCATTCGGCGGCGTCCGGGAGGCAGGGCGCCGCGAGCGGCGGAAAGGGCGGGATGCGGGCGACGACGCCCTTGCGGAATTCCTGCGGCCTCGCCTTCCAGGGCACGATCCCGTCCGGCGTGCTGGCATAGAGGCCGACGCCCTCCAGGATGGTGCGGGCCGACTCGGCGGCGTCGAGGTCGCCGTAGACGTAGGTCCAGCGGCCTTGCGAGGCGACCGCCACGGTGCAGGGCCGCTTGCAGACCGAGAGGCATTCGACGCCCGCGACCGTGATGCCGGCATGGCCGCCCGCGCCGACGGCGTCCTGGAGGGCGGCGAGCAGGCGGGCGCCGGCACGCGGCTCCGCGGTGTCGCCGGCGGCCCGGCAGGTGGCGCAGACGTAGAGGGTGACGGGCTCGGGTGCAGGCTCAGCCATGCGCCGGCCTGTCCCGCCCGAACAGCCCCCAGGCCCAGCCATAGGCCAGCCCGATCACGGCCCAGAACACGAAGGCGATGCCGAGCGAGCGGGCGGCGAACTGCGCCGCATAGGCCGCCGGCAGGTTCGAGGCGGCGTGGCTCGTCTCCGGCGCGCCGGCGAGGTGCGGCGCCACGAGGAGCACGAGGCCGCCCGCGATGGCGATCGGCGCCCGGCGGATCGCGATGAGGTAGAGCCCCATGGCGGTGGCGGCGGCCGTCATCACCCACCAGAACTGGCGGTCGGCCAGCGGCGCGGCCTCCATGCCGGGAAGCTCCGGCGCGAGGCCGAGGGCGGGCGCCAGCGCGACCGCGAGAAAGCCCCCGATGGCGAAGCGCAGGCCCGTCTCCGGGCTGGGCTCGCGGTTGCACGCGAGCAGGACGGCACCGAGCAGCAGCGCGTAGCCGACGCCCCCCACCAGGGTGGAGAGCCCGGTGAAGGCCATGCGCGGCAGGCCGGGGCCGGGCTGCCAGTCGGGCGCCGTCTCGCCGCCGCTGACCGCGGGGTCCCGGGTGCCGTGATCGTGACCGCCATGGACGCGCACGATCAGGGCGGTGGGCGACACGAGTTCGGGCGCACCGAAGGTCTGGTCGGGCGCGCCGAAGGTCTGGTCGGGCGCGAGGGACGCCTGCGTCTCGAAGCGCTCGGCCGCGATGATGAGCGGCGAGGTGAGCGCGAGCTGCAGGCCCGTCGCGACGACGGCCGCGAGGAAGCCGGCGACCAGGGCCGCCGACACGAGCCGGATGATCATGGGGGTGTCTGCCTTAAGCGGAGGCGCTCAGTGGCAGGGGAAGTTCTGGCTGTGCCGGAAATCGTGGGCCGCGTTGTGCAGCGCCATCGCGGGGGCGAAGCCCGCCATGAACACGAGGCCGAGGCCGAGGAAGGCGGCCACGAGCACGGCGCCGAGGCGCTCGTTGGTGCGGGTGCCGGTGAGGACGAGGGTGTTGGTCGACATCGGTTTATCTCCTGGCCGCCCCGCCGGCGGCCGCGATCGAGCGGGAGGGACGACAAGTCCCCTCTGGACGGCAGGTCTCCTGGCTCGCGGGTCGCTGGTCCTGCCGCCTTCCCGGATCGCTCCAGTGGCCGATGGCAGTCCCGTCTCCGCTCACAGTTGCGGGGGCAGCCGCGGTTTCAGGGTCGCCCCCTCACCGCATTCCCTTTTCACCCCGTCGCCGGGGCACCGTCCAGCCTGTGCTTCTACGCGGTTGCCGGTTCGCTGACAACGCGGCGATGCGGGGTTTCCCGCCTTTGACCGGAGGGGGCGATCTCGGGCACAGGAGGCGCATGCCGCAACTGCCTCCCCGACTGACCCTGGTGCTCGGCGGCGCGCGCTCGGGCAAGAGCGTCCACGCCGAGGGGCTGATCGAGGCCTGCCCTGCGCCCTGGCTCTATCTCGCCACGGCGCAGGCCTGGGACGACGAGATGCGCGCGCGCATCGCCCTTCACCGGGAGCGCCGCTCCGGCGACTGGATCACCCGGGACGTGCCCATCGACCTGCCGGAGGCCGTCGCCTCCGCGTCCGGCCCGGTGCTGGTCGATTGCCTGACCCTGTGGCTGACCAACCTCATTCTGTCCGAGGCCGCAGTGGACGCCGCCACCGACGCGCTGATCGCGGCCTGTGCGGCGGCCCCCGGCCCGGTGGTGCTGGTGGGCAGCGAGGTCGGCCTCGGCATCGTGCCGGAGAATGCCCTCGCCCGCCGTTTTCGCGATGCCGCCGGGCGTCTGCACCAGCGCCTCGCGGCCCGCGCCGACCGCGTGGTCTTCATGGTGGCGGGCCTGCCGATGTTCGTGAAACCCCAACCCGGAGCCACCCCATGAGCGATGCCGAGGCCGACCGTCACCGGGAGAAGATGGAGAAGCGCAAGGCCGTGCAGGACGCCGAGGTGGCGGGCAAGACCATCGAGAAGGGCCTCCTCATCGTCAACACCGGCCCCGGCAAGGGCAAGACCACGGCGGCCCTCGGGCTGATGCTGCGGGCGCTCGGCCATGGCTGGCGCGTCGGGGTGGTCCAGTTCATCAAGGGCGCCTGGGACACCGGCGAGAAGCATGCGCTCCAGGCTTTCGGCGACCGGATCGACTGGCATACCCTGGGCGAGGGCTTCACCTGGGAGACCCAGGACAAGGCCCGCGACATCGCCGCCGCCGAGCACGCCTGGGCGAAAGCCCTCGACCTCATGGCCGATCCGACGATCCGCCTCGTGGTGCTGGACGAGCTCAACATCGCCCTGCGCTACGATTACCTCGCCATCGACGCGGTGGTGGCGGCGTTCCGGGCCCGGCGCCCCGACCTCCACGTCATCGTCACCGGCCGCAACGCCAAGCCGGCGCTGATCGAGGCCGCCGACCTCGTCACCGAGATGGCATCGGTGAAGCACCACTTCGCCGCCGGGGTGAAGGCGCAGGTGGGGATCGAGTTCTGATGCGGGCGGTCGCGATCCTGGCCGTGACCCTCCTGGCCCTGATGGGAAACCCGTCCGCGCGTGCCCAAACCGCAGCGCCTTGGCCCGACACCTATCTCGGCCGGGTGGAGGTGCTGGCGGTGATGGAGGGGCTGAATGCCCGGCTGCTCGCCAGCCGTTCCGCCACGGCGACGCTGGAGGCGTGGTGCGCCGACCACGGCATGGCGGCGACGCCCCGCCTCGCGGCACACCTGCAGCGCGCGGTGGACAAGCCGGCCTCCCAGGAGACGCGCCAGCGCCTGAGCGTCGGCCCCGACGCGATCCTGAAGTACAGGCAGGTCCGGCTCGCCTGCGGCGATCACGTGCTGTCGGAGGCGGAGAACTGGTATGTCCCCGAGCGTCTGACGCCCGAGATGAACCGCCTCCTCGAGACGACGGACACGCCGTTCGGCCGGGCCGTGCAGGCCCTCGGCACGACGCGCCAGACTATCGATGCCCGGTTTCTCTGGCATCCGCTGCCGAAGGGCTGGGACCAGGCTTCCCCCTCGGCCTCCTCCTGCGGCGACCTCGCGATTCCCGGCCAGCTCTTCCAGCATCGCGCCGTCCTGTTCACGGCGGAGCGGGCGCCGTTCTCGGAAGTCGTCGAGACCTACGGGGCCGCCATCCTGGATTTCCGTCGCGCTGCGCGCGCCGCCGATCCCGCCTGCTCGGCATCCCCGCCGTCGCGGCCCTGACATGAGCGGATCCCGCCGCATGACCCGCGCCATCATGATCCAGGGCACCGGCTCGGATGTCGGCAAGTCGCTGATCGTCGCCGGGCTCTGCCGGGTCTTCGCCCGGCGCGGCCTCGCGGTGCGGCCGTTCAAGCCGCAGAACATGTCGAACAACGCCGCCGTCACGGCGGAGGGCGGCGAGATCGGGCGGGCGCAGGCGCTGCAGGCGCGAGCGGCCGGAATCGCGCCCTCCGTGCACATGAACCCGGTGCTGCTGAAGCCCCAGAGCGAGACCGGGAGCCAGGTCGTGGTCCAGGGCCGCATGGTCGGCACCGCCAGGGCGCGGGACTACCAGGCCTGGAAGCCGCGCCTCCTCGCCTCGGTGCTGGAGAGCTTTTCGCACCTGAAGGCCGAGGCCGACCTCGTGATCGTGGAGGGCGCGGGCTCGGCCTCCGAGGTCAACCTGCGGGCCGGCGACATCGCCAACATGGGATTCGCCCGCGCCGCGAACACGCCGGTGGTGCTGCTCGGCGACATCGACCGGGGCGGCGTCATCGCCAGCCTCGTCGGCACCAAGGCGGTGATCGCGGCGGAGGACGCCGCGATGATCCGGGGGTTCCTGGTCAACCGCTTCCGGGGCGACCCGAGCCTGTTCGCCGACGGCATGGCCACCATCGCGGACGCCACCGGCTGGCCCGCCCTCGGCCTGATCCCGCACTTTCCCGATGCCGCCCGGCTGCCGGCCGAGGACGTGCTCGGGCTCGTGGGCTCGGGCGCCGGGGCGGGGCGGCGCCGGGTCGTGGCGGTGCCCGTGCTGCCGCGCATCGCCAATTTCGACGACCTCGACCCGCTCCGGGCCGAGCCCGACCTGGCGGTGGTGCTGGTGCGCTCCGGCGAAGCGATCCCGGTGGCCGACCTCGTGCTGCTGCCGGGCTCGAAGACCACCATCGACGACCTCGACTTCCTCGTCGCGCAGGGCTGGGACATCGACATCCGCGCCCATGTCCGCCGGGGCGGGCGGGTGCTCGGGCTCTGCGGCGGCTACCAGATGCTGGGGCGGCGCATCGACGATCCGCACGGCATCGAGGGGGCGCCGCGCTCCGTGCCGGGCCTCGGCCTCCTCGACATCGAGACCGTGATGACGCCGCTCAAGCACCTCGCCGCCGTCACCGGCACCAGCCTGCCCGACGCGGTGCCGTTCTCCGGCTACGAGATGCATGTGGGCAACACCACCGGCCCCGACACGGACCGTCCCGCGCTCCGGCTGCGCGACGGGCGCCGCGACGGCGCGGTCTCGGCGGACGGCCTCGTCACCGGCACCTACGTGCACGGCCTGTTCGCCGACGACCGGCAGCGGGGCGCCTGGCTCGCCCGCCTCGGGGCCGCCCCGAGCGGGCTCGCCTACGAGGCCGGCATCGAGGCGGTGCTGGACCGCCTGGCCGAACACCTCGAAGCGCACGTGGATTGCGAGCGCCTGCTCGCGCTGGCGTTGTAGGCCGCCCTGGGCTTAGGGTCGTCGCGAAAGGCCCGCGCCGAACGGGCCCCGCGAGGAAGCCCCCGATGACGACGCCCCCGGCCCCCGTGGATGCGCCGCTCGCGCACGCCACCATCCGCACCGTGACCCTGCGGCTGATGCCGCTCCTCGGGCTGATGTACCTGATCGCCTATATCGACCGGCAGAACATCTCCTACGCCAAGCTGCAGATGGTGGGGGACCTCGGCCTCAGCGAGAGCGTCTACGGCCTCGGGGCGTCGCTGTTCTTCCTCGGCTACTTCCTGTTCGAGGTGCCGAGCAACGTGATCCTGGAGCGGGTCGGGGCCCGGCGCTGGTTCGCCCGGATCATGCTGACCTGGGGTGTCATCACCATCCTGCTCGGCTTCACCCAGAACACGACGATGTTCTACGCCCTGCGCTTCCTCCTCGGGGTGGCGGAGGCCGGCTTCTTCCCCGGCGTGCTGTTCGCGCTGACCCTGTGGTTCCCGCAATCGCACCGGGCCCGGATGATCGGCTGGTTCATGATCGCGAGCGCGCTCGCCAACGCGGTCGGGGCCGCCATCGGCGGGGCGCTCCTCGACCTCGACGGGCTGCTCGGCCTCAAGGGCTGGCAATGGGTGTTCGTGGCCACCGGCCTGCCCGCCCTGGCGCTGGCGGTCGTGGTGCTGCGCATCCTGCCGGACGGGCCCGAGCAGGCGCCCTGGCTCAGCCCGGAGGGGCGCGACTGGCTGAGCCGGACGCTGGCCGCCGAGCGCGCGGCGGGCGGGCAGGTGGAGCACGCCAACCCCTTCGCGGCGCTCCTCGACCGGCGCGTCTGGATGCTGGCCTCCGTCTACATCGCGTTTCCGCTGGCGGCCTACGGGCTGAGCTACTGGCTTCCCACGGTGGTGCGGAGCTTCGAGGTCTCGAACACGCTCAACGGCTTCATCAACGTCATCCCGTGGCTGATCACCGCGTTCGCGCTCTGGTGGGTGCCCCGGCGGGCGGCGCGCTCGGGCGATCAGGTCTGGCACGTGGTGGTGCCGGGCCTCGTCGCGGCGCTCGCCCTGGTGCTCAGCGTGGTGCTGCCCGGGGCGGCGCTGAAATTCGCCTGCCTCTGCGTGGCGGCGGCCGGCGTCTTCTCGGCCCAGCCCGTGTTCTGGTCCCTGCCCGCGACCTTCCTGACGGGCGCGAGCGCGGCCGCCGGCATCGCGGCCATCAACGCGGTGGGCAACCTCGGCGGCTTCATCGCGCAGAACGCCGTGCCGTTCATCCGCGACCAGACCGGCAGCAACCTCGCGCCCATGTACTTCCTGGCCGCCTGCCTCGGGCTCGGCGCGAGCCTGATGTTCGTGGTGCTCTCGGCGCTGCGCCGGGACGCCGCCCGCCGCGGCGCGGTCGCCCCCGGCCTGAAGGTGGCCTGACCGCCGAGTGGCCTGACCGCCGAGTAGCCTGACCGCCGAGTGGCCTGACCGCCGAGTGGCCTGACGGCATGCCGGCCCGAGCGCTTGGGCCCTACGGGATCGGCAGCGCGTATTCGTGCGGCGCGCCGTTGCGCAGGCTGTCGAACAGCACCAGCACGCGGCCCGGCCCGAGCCGGACGATGGCCTCGGGCTTGCCGCTGACCGTCTTGCCGTCCTCGTCCTGGCCGCGCACCGGCTCCAGGGTTCCGACCGGGGTCAGCCGGCCCGAGGGCAGTTCGGCGATGGACAGGGTGTAGGGGGCGGAGAGCCCGTTGCGGGCCGGCCCGGCGAGCACGAGGAGGCGGCCGTCCTCCAGGGCCGCCAGATCGCGGATGCCCGCATCGGTCCCGACCCGCAGGGGGATCGCCTCGATCTCGGCCCGCAGGGGCGCCTCGCCCGGCGCGAACAGCGGCTCCACCGGCACCGAGACGAGGTAGGCGATGCCGTCCCGGCTCGGGGCCCGCAGGCCCGCATAGAGCCGCGCGCCCACCACCGCGAGGCCCTCGACGTTGAGGCCGTTCGGCTGGGGCGTGCCGGCGGGGGGCGGGTCGTTGCGGTCGAATTCGAGGTCGCGCAGGACGACGTCCCGCACCGGCGCGGCCGCGTTCAGCGCGTCGGTCAGCCGGTAGGTGCTCACGATCTCCGAGGCCGTTCCGGCCGCATCCAGCCGCAGGCGCGTCAGGATCATCGACGAGCGCTTGTACTTGCGCTTGCCGCGCGTGCAGCCGTGCGAGCCGGTGACGTAGAAGTAGGGTTCGGCATAGGCCACGGCCTCCCCGTCGAGTTGGTTGAACCCGCCCTTGCCGCCGCTGCAGGACCAGGCCCGAGGGGCCGTGCCCCGCGTCTCGGGCGAGGGTGCCCGGCCCTGGTCGAAGGCGGTGGGGCCGGGCGAGACCGTGGTGCCGGCGAGGCGGAAGACCTGCGCGCCGGAATTCTCGTCGTTCACCGCGATGCAGGTCCGGGTGCCGTCCGGCCCGGCCGGCCGGCAGGCCGCGCCGCTGATGTCGTAGGCCGGGCGTATCGCGCCGTCCTCGGTCTCCCCGTCGAAATCCCGGGCCAGGGCGTAGGGGGTCGGGCCGGGCCCCGGGGCCTCGGCCCATCCCGGGCTCGCGGCCGAGAGGGCGCCTCCGAGGGCGGCGAGCAGGGGAAGACGGATCATGCGAACCGGGATCATGCGAACACCAGGGTGAGGAGGGCCAGGAGCGCGAGGGCGAGGCCGAACAGGAGCGCGCAGGCCGTCCGGTAGAGCGCCAGCGCCCGCTCCACGTCGGCGGGCGTCGCCTCGGCGCGGCCGTCGCCCATCCAGCCATCCGCGACGCGGGTGGCGCCATAGACGCGCGGACCGGCGAGCCGCAGGCCCAGCGCCCCGGCTATGGCGGCCTCCGGCCAGCCCGCATTGGGCGAGCGGTGGTGGCGCGCATCGCGCCGGACCGCCCGCCACGCCGCCCCGGGCGAGGCCCCGCGATGGAGCGCGGCGGCCGCCACGAGGAGGAGGGCGGTCAGCCGCGAGGCCGGCAGGTTCACAAGGTCGTCGAGGCGGGCGGCGGCCCAGCCATAGGCTTCGTGGCGCGGCGTGCGGTGGCCGATCATGCTGTCGGCGGTGTTGATCGCCTTGTAGAGCGCGCCGCCGGGCAGCCCGCCGGCCCCGATCCAGAAGGCCGGCGCCACGATCCCGTCGGAGAAGTTCTCGGAGAGGCTCTCGATGGCGGCGCGGCAGATCCCGGCCTCGTCCAGGCTCTCGGGGTCGCGCCCGACGATCATCGAGACCGCGATCCGTCCGCCCGCCAGCCCGTCGCGGCGCAGGTCCGTGGCGACGCGGGCGACGTGGTCGTGCAGGCTGCGCTGGGCCGGCAGGCTGGCGCAGAGCAGGGCGAGGAGGCCGAGGGCCGGGACCGCCCCGGCCGCGCCCGCGAGCGCGGTGAGCGCCAGGGCGACGCCGCCGACGCAAGCGAGCAGGATCCCGAGGCCGAGGAGCCCGGCGATCCGGCGCTGCGCGTCGTTCCCCCGGTTCAGGCGCCGGTCGAGCCCGCCGGTCAGCGCGCCGATCCAGGTGACAGGGTGGCCGAGCGCCCTGTAGAGCCGGTCCGGATAGCCGGCCGCCGCCTCTGCGGCGAGGGCCAGCACCAGGACGATGAGCGTATCGGGCGGATGGGTGAGGGCGGTCCAGGGCATGACGTCTCGGTACATGGCGTCTTGATACATGACGTCTCGGTGAGGGCGCGGGGCCCGGGGGAACCGGCGACGGGCGGGGCCATCGACCACGGGGGCGACCTCGATGCCGCGCGGCGCCTGTTCCCCGGGGCGCCCGAGCCCTGGGTCGATCTCTCCACGGGGATCAACCCGGTGCCCTATCCGTGTCCGGCCCTGGAGGCCAGCGCCTTGCGTCGCCTGCCCTCGGCGGCCGACCTCGCGGCGCTGCGGCGGGCGGCGGCCGGGGCCTACGGCGCGCCCGACCCGGACGGCATCGCGGCGGCGCCCGGAACCCAGATCCTGATCGAGACCCTGCCGCGCCTGAGGCCGCCGGGCCGCGTCGCCGTGCTGGGGCCGACCTATGCCGAGCACGCGGCGGCCTGGGCCCGCGCGGGCCACGCCGTCGAGACCGTGCCGGAGATGGCCCGGATCGGGGGCGCCGATGTCGCCGTGGTGGTGAACCCCAACAACCCGGACGGGCGGAGCTGGGAGGCCGCGACCCTGCTGGCGCTCGCCGCCGAACTCGCGGGGCGGGGCGGGCTCCTCGTGGTGGACGAGGCCTTCGCCGACCTCGAACCCGTCGCGACGCTGGCCGGCAGCCCGCGCCCCGGCCTCGTGGTCCTGCGCTCCTTCGGCAAGACCTACGGGCTCGCGGGCATCCGGCTCGGCTTCGCCCTCGGCGAGCCCGGTCTCGTCGCCGCGATCGCGCGGGCGCTGGGGCCCTGGGCGGTGTCCGGCCCGGCCCTGGCGATCGGCCGCGCCGCCCTCTCGGACGACGCCTGGCGCCGATCGGCCGTCGCCGCGCGGGGGCGGGACGCCGCGCGCCTCGACCGGATGATCGTCCGGGCCGGCGGCGCGGTGGTCGGCGGCACCCGCCTGTTCCGCACCGCCGATTTCCCGGACGGGCCGGACCTGTTCGCGCGCCTCGGCGGGGCCGGGATCTATGTCCGCCGCTTTTCGGACGCACCCCGGCGCCTGCGCTTCGGCCTGCCGGCGGACCGGGGCGAATGGTGCCGCCTGTCGCGCGTCCTGAAGTGAGGGGCGTCAGGCCGCGCGGGGCTCCAGCACGTTGACGAGGAAGCCCGCGCCCGCGAGCGCGATGCCCACCGCGCAGACCCCGGACCAGCCCGCGACCAGGAAGGCCTGCGAACCCGCGAAGGCCCCGAGCGCCCCGAACACGAACATCACCGTGAACAGCACCGTGTTGATCCGCCCCCGCGCGCTCGGCACCAGGGCGTAGACCCGGGTCTGGTTGGCGATGAGGGCGGCGTTCAGCCCGATATCGATGAGCAGGACGCCGAGACCCACCGCCACCAGGGACCAGGTGCCGCCGATCCAGAGCACCGCGAAGGAGGCGACCACCAGCCCGGCGCCGATCACCACCATCGGGCGGGCGCCGTGGCGGTCGGTGAAGCGCCCGGACAGCGGCGCGACGCAGGCGCCCGCGACGCCGATCACCCCGAAGAGCCCGGCGCCGGCGGCGGTGAGGTCGAAGGGCGGCGCCTCCACCAGCAGCGCGAGGGTCGCCCAGAAGGCGTTGAAGCTGCCGAACAGCAGGCCCTGCGAGAGGCTGGCGCGGCGCAGGGCGGGCTGCGTGCGAACGAGGTGGAGGATCGACAGCATCAGCGCGCGGTAGCGCAGGGGCCGCGTCTGCGCCGGGCCCGGTAGGGTGGCGGCGGCGACGGCCGCCATGCCGACCGCCACGGCGCTGGCGGCGAAGAACACGGCGCGCCAGCCGTACTGCGCGCCGACGAGGCCGCTGGCCGTCCGCGCCAGCAGGATGCCGGTGAGGAGCCCGGTCATGACCTGGCCGACCATGCTGCCCCGGCTGGCATCGGGCGCGAGTTCGGCGGCGAAGGGCACCGCCTGCTGCGCCGCCGAGGCCAGGACGCCGATGACGAGGCTGGCGAGCACCAGCGTCGTCAGCGTCGGGCTCAGCGCCGCCGCCAGGAGCGCCACCGCGAGACCCAGGGTCTGGCCGATGATCAGGCTGCGGCGGGACAGGCTGTCGCCGAGCGGCACCAGGCCGAGGATGCCGAGGCCGTAGCCGATGAGGGAGGCAGTCGGCACCCAGAGCGCCGCCCGCTCGCCGAACTCGCCCACCAGCAGCGCCAGCAGGGGCTGGTTGTAGTAGATGTTGGCGACCGCGCCGCCCGCGATCAGGGTGAGGCCGAAGCGCGCCCTGGGGGTGAAGCCGTGCGCCGGGGCGGCCGTCCCGTCCACGCCGCTCATGCGCGGCGGCCCGCCGGGGCGGGACGCGGGGACGGAAGGAATTCCGGATCGGATGCGACGGTCATCGGAGGGAGCTCGCACGTCTGCGGCGCGGGCGCCGCGAGAGAATAGGAGGGACTGGACGGCATGACCCGGTCGGTTAAGCGCGTGCGGCGGCTTCGGCAACCCGGATACGACCTTCGCGATGGCCGGGCAGGACGCCGCACCGGCGTTCCCGGCCCGTCGATTGCCGTGCTCATCTTGCTCAGGGGCGAGGTTTGTCTTGGCTCGACCCGTGCGGGCATGTCGTCGCGGCGGCCATTGCGAGCGATTTCAAGGTCGCCATATACCGCGTGTTAGCGGCGACTACGGAGTTGGCCGGCTTTCACAGCGACGGTGCTTGGAATTCTTCGCATTCTGCGCTTTGATCGCGGCCGGCACCGATGAGTCGCCGGATTCGCGGGGCGTGACGGGCCCTCCTGCGCGAAGCCCGCCGCATCGGCCAGGGAGTTTCGGATGGCGACCTATCGCGTCAACTTTGCCAAGCAGATCCTCGGCGTCCCGTTCACGGTCGGGTCGGTGGACATCACCCGCGCCCGCGACCCCATGCGGGCGCTGCGCGCGGCCGAACTGCGCTTCGCCCGCCTGCACGGCGTCGAGGATTGGCGCGAACGGGCGGACCGGGCCGAGATCGCGTCCGGGCCCGGCGAATTGGGCTGATCCCTTTCGTGCGGCCCGGCGAGCCGAGCTGACCCCTTTCACCCCAACCAGCGAGCCGGGCTGATCCCTTTCCCGCGACCCGGCGGTTCGGCTCTTCGGTTCCGGCTCTGGCCCTCAGGGCGCTCCCGCCCTAAAGTGACGGCCAAGCCAACGAATGGCCCAGCCGGGCGCGCATGCGCGGCGTTTGGATTCGCCCGAGCCGGGCGGAGGGTTTGGGTCCGCCCGAGCCGGGCGTCAGTGAAGGGTCAGGCGGCGTGACATGGCGGCGATCTCTTTCTTCGGCGATCTGCTCCAGACCATCAGCGACCGGGGCCGGGACCTCATCGGGATCGGGCGGGGCGAACTCGGCGCCCGTGCCACCGCGCCGGAACTCGTCAAGCTCTGCGAGGACCTGATCTCCCGGCGCGGCGAGGCCTCCGGCGTCGCCCTGGCCCGCCTGATCCTCGAACGCTACGCCACCCTCGGCCCGGCCGAGCGCGGCGGCTTCCTGCGCCTCGTGGCCACCGAGTTCTCCGCCGACCATGCCGCCGTGGACGAGGCCATCGCGGCCTACCGGGCCGACCCGACCCGGGCGGCCCTGAGCGCGCTCCACGACGCCGCCGAGCCGCGCAGCCAGGAACTCATCCGCCGCCTGAACCTCGCCCGCGACGGCACCCGCGCCCTAGTGCGGATGCGCGAGGACCTGTTCACCCTGCGCCGGGACCTGCGCCGCGAGGAGGCCGACCCCGACCTCATCGACGCCGCCGACAGCCTGGACAGCGATTTCGAGCACCTGTTCGCCTCCTGGTTCAACCGGGGCTTCCTGGTGCTGCGCCACATCGACTGGACGACGCCGGCCCATATCCTCGAGAAGATCATCCGCTACGAGGCGGTGCACGCGATCACGGGCTGGGACGACCTGCGCCGGCGCATCGAACCCACCGACCGGCGCTGCTTCGCCTTCTTCCACCCCGCCCTGGTGGACGAGCCGCTGATCTTCGTGGAGGTGGCGCTCACCGACGGCATCGCCCCGGCCATCGCGCCGATCCTGGCCCACGAGCGCCAGCCGCTGCCCCTGAAGGCCGCCACCACGGCGATCTTCTACTCGATCTCGAACTGCCAGAAGGGCCTGGCCGGCGTCACCTTCGGCAACTTCCTGATCAAGCAGGTGGTGGAGGATCTCGCCCGCGAGATCCCGAGCCTGAAGACCTTCGTCACCCTCTCGCCGGTGCCAGGCTTCTCGGCCTGGCTCGACCGCGAGCGCCGCTCCGACGCGCCGCAGGGATTGACCCGCGAGGATGTCGAGGCGCTGCGCGCCATCGACGAGCCGGACTGGCACGCCGACAAGGCCCGGTGCGAGGCCGTGCGCAAGGCGATGATCCCGGCGGCGGCGGCCTATTTCCTGCGCGCCAAGAACGAGCGCGGACGGCCCCTCGATCCGGTGGCCCGCTTCCACCTCGGCAACGGCGCCCGTCTGGAGCGCCTGAACTTCCTCGGCGACGTCTCGGGCAAGGGGCTCGCCCAGTCGCGCGGGCTGATGGTCAACTACCTCTACGACCTGTCCGCCATCGAGAAGAACCACGAGACCTATGCCAATCTCGGCACCGTCGCCGCCTCCGGCGCGGTGAGCCGCGAACTGCGCACCAACCTGCCGCCGATGCGCGCGGTGGCCCTGGCCGAAGCCTGACGGCACCCCGGCCGCCGCGCCCCTCTACCCGAAGTTCGAAAGCGTATCCCGTCCGATCATGTCCAATCACCTCTTCGATCTCGTCCGCGCCAACCTGCCCGCCGACCCGGCCGCCAAGCTCTTCCTGGAGACGGCGGACGGCGCGCGCTACACCTACGCCGACCTCATCGTGCGCTCGGGCGCCTACGCGGCGGCCCTGGTGGCGGCGGGAGTGACGCCCGGGGACCGGGTCGCGGTGCAGGTCGAGAAGAGCCCGGAGGTGCTGTTCCTCTACCTCGGCGCGGTGCGGGCCGGCGCGGTCTTCCTGCCGCTCAACACCGCCTACACCGCCCCCGAGGTCGCCTATTTCCTCGGGGATGCCGAGCCGGCCGTGTTCGTCTGCGATCCGGGCAGGCGCGCGCTGCTGGAGCCCGTGGCCGAGGGCGCGGGCGTGGCCCTCGTGCACACCCTCGACGCCGAGGGGCGCGGCACCCTGGCGGAGGCCGCCACCGCCGCCGCGCAGGCCTTCGCCGACGTGGCGCGGGGCCCTGAGGACCTCGCGGCCATCCTCTACACCTCGGGCACCACCGGGCGCTCGAAGGGCGCCATGCTCAGCCACGAGAACCTCGCCTCGAACGCCCGCACCCTCGTCGAGTCCTGGCGCTTCACCGCCGACGACGTGCTCATCCACGCCCTGCCGGTGTTCCACACCCACGGCCTGTTCGTGGCCACCAACACGGTGCTCGCCACCGGCGCCACGATGCTGTTCCTGCCCCGCTTCGAGCCCGCCCGGGTGCTGGCCCTGATGCCGCGCGCCACCGCGATGATGGGCGTGCCGACCTTCTACACCCGCCTCCTGAGGGAGCCGGGCCTGACGCGCGAGGTCGCCGCCGGCATCCGCCTGTTCGTCTCGGGCTCCGCGCCGCTCCTCGCCGAGACGCACCGCGACTGGGAGGCCCGCACCGGCCACGCCATCCTCGAACGCTACGGCATGACCGAGACCAACATGAACACCTCCAACCCCTATGCGGGGGCGCGGGTGGCGGGCACGGTCGGGCCGGCGCTGCCCGGGGTCAGCGTGCGGGTGGTCGACCCCGAGACCGGCGCCGCCCTCGGCACCGACGCCGTGGGGATGGTGGAGGTGAAGGGCCCGAACGTGTTCCAGGGCTACTGGCGGATGCCGGAGAAGACGGCCGCCGAGTTCAAGGCCGACGGCTTCTTCATCACCGGGGATCTCGGCAAGATCGACGCCCAGGGCTACGTCCACATCGTCGGGCGCGGCAAGGACCTCATCATCACGGGGGGCTACAACGTCTACCCGAAGGAGGTCGAGAACGAGATCGACGCGCTGCCGGGCGTGGTCGAATCCGCCGTGATCGGGATCGCCCATCCGGATTTCGGCGAGGGCGTCACGGCCGTGGTCGTGGGCGGCGCCGGCGTTCCCGACGAGGCCACGATCCTGCGGACCCTGGAGGCGCGCCTCGCCCGCTACAAGTGCCCCAAGCGGGTGCTCTTCGTGGAGGAATTGCCCCGCAACGCCATGGGCAAGGTTCAGAAGAACCTCCTGCGGGACACCCATGCGGGGCTCTACGCCGCCGGGCGGGCCTGAGGCGTCCGGCGGCTTCGCGCCGCCGGGCCTCGTCTCCGACGCCCGGCGGCCCGCCCGCTACGCCGCCCGGACGGTGCCGAGGAAGCGCTGCACCTCGGCGCTGAGGTGCTCCGACTGACGCGAGAGCTCGCCGGCGGCGCCGAGCACCTGGCTCGCGGCCGCGCCCGTCTCCTCGGCCGCCTGCGCGACGCCCGTGATGTTGCCCGTCACCTCGTTCGTGCCCGCGGACGCCTGGGCGACGTTGCGCACGATCTCCTGCGTCGCCGCGCCCTGCTGCTCGACCGCCGCCGCGATCGCCGCCGCCACCGTGTTGATGTCGCGGATCCGTGTCGTGATCGAACCGATCGCCGCGACCGCCTGGCCGGTCGCCCCCTGGATATGCCCGATCTGTCCGCTGATCTCCTCGGTGGCCCGGGCGGTCTGGTTGGCGAGTTCCTTCACCTCGGCGGCGACCACCGCGAACCCGCGACCCGCTTCGCCGGCCCGGGCCGCCTCGATCGTGGCGTTCAGGGCCAGCAGGTTGGTCTGACTGGCGATCGTCGAGATCAGGCTGACCACGTCGCCGATCCGGCTCACGGCAGCGCTGAGATCCTGGATCAAGGCCGAGGTGGTGTCCGACTCGGTGACGGCGGACTGCGCGAGATGGGCCGAGTTCGCGACCTGACGGCCGATCTCCTGCACGGAGGAGCCGAGTTCCTCGGCGGCCGCCGCGACGGTCTGGACGTTGGTCGCAGCCTCCTCGGCGGCCGCCGCCACGGTGGTGGATTGCGAGGCGGTCTGGGTGGCGGTCGCGGTCATGGTCTGCGCCGTCGCCTGCAGCTCGGTCGACGAGGAGGAGACCATGCCGATGATGCCCCCGACGGCACCCTCGAAGCTGTCGGCCAGTTCGATCATGGTGCGGCGGCGCTCCGCCACGGCGGCCGTGTCGGCGATCCGCCGGACCTCGGCCTCCTCGGCGGCCTTGCGGGCGACCATGGCCTTGATGCCGTCCACGGCCTTGCCGACCGCGCCGATCTCGTCGCCGCGCCGGGCTTCCGCGATGTCGGCGTTGACCTCGCCCTCCGCCATCCGGCGCAGGACCGCCACGAGGCGGGCGAGCGGCCGGGTGATCCCGAACACGACGATGCTCCCGCACAGGATGGCGGCGAGACCGAGCCCGATCACCGTGAACGCGATCAGGCGCTCGATCGTGCCGGACACCTCCGCCTGGAGGGACTGCTTCCCGGCCTGCATCTGCTCCGCGATGGCGCGCGTGCGCGCATCCACCAGGGCGTTCAACTTGGCGCGGGCGGGCGGGGCTTCCCGCAGGATGATCTCGGTCGCGACGACATTGTTGTTTCGAAGCCCCTGCTCGATGCCGCGGTTCAGCGCCGCGAAGTAGCCATCCGCCAACACACGCACCTCGTCGGCGATCTTGCGGCGCTCGACCGTCCCGGCCAGCGTGCTCAGCTTGTCGACCGATTCATAGGCTCTCTAGGAGGCGGTCTGATACAAACTCTGTACCGCGCCATCTCGGCCGGCCCCGTTTCCAGGACGATGTTCCGCGACATCAGGCCGGCCTCGGAGATGTTCATCTGAAGCCTGAGATACGCCTCCTGGCGCACGCTGAGGACTTCGACCACGTTCCGCGTCTGGTCCGCGACGGTCTCCAGCTTGATCCGCGCGTAGAGGATGAGCCCGATCGTCAGGATACCCAGGGTCACGAGGGGGACGGCGATCTTGGCCAGAACGCTGGCTCCATTGACGATTTTCATGCTCTCAACTCCTACGGCGCGACAGTGCATCGGCCGTAGTCTCGGCCACCATCGAGACAGTCAGTGATTGAGAGTGTTGAAAAAATCTTTATTCAGTTGGCCGCGTCTCTGTTGTGTATTCTTGTCGTGCGCGTGAAAGATTGTTCTAAATTCATCGCGTGTATCTGATCGACTGAAGACGATTCCGATAAGATTGTCGGGGCGGCTATCGGCGATTGTTCAAGACGTCTTGAGCGGGATCGGTGCGCACGCGCAGGTCTGGGAACAAGACGGCGGCACGGAGGGACGCCCGGCGTCGGAAGGAACCTTCGAACCCGGTCGGGAGACTTTGCGGGGAGATCCTGATGACTCGGGTTCGTCCCCAGTTCGACCTGCGGCCCGATGGGGCGTCTGGCTCCGCCGGGACCGGTCGGATGCGGCTGCGCGCTCCGGAACGGTCAAGCCTGCGTGACGTTGATGCCATGCGCTGAAACATCGCGCGGCCCCACGCCGTCCAGCTTCCTTCCGGTCCTGCCATGCCCGCCTCACCCCGCCCCAACCCCGCGCGCGCCGGCGAAGCGGCGAGCCCGGTCCTCTGGACGCTGCTGCTCGGAACCACGCTGATCGTGCTGGCGGCGGGGCCGCGACGGACGGGCGGCTCCCGCCCCCCGGTCCGGGTCTCCGGACCGGACGCGGGGGAGGGCGCGCGCTCGCATACGGGGGCGGCGGCCGAGCACGTGGCGGCGACGCAGGTGGCGCGGGGCCGCGCCGCGCGCTCGCCGACCGAGATCACCGCCTCGGGCTGGAAGGACATCCTCTACCGGGTCTACCTCGAGTTCAACCAGGACCGGGTGCTCTCGGTCGCGGCGGGCGTGACCTTCTACTCCCTGCTATCGCTGTTCCCGGCAGTGGCCGCGCTCGTCTCCTGCTACGGCCTCGTGGCGGATGTGAACTCCATCAACGAGCACCTGGCCAGCATGCAGGGCGTGCTGCCGTCCGGCGCCATCGAGATCATCGGCGATCAGGTCAAGCGCATCGCCGCCAAGGGCAACGGCACCCTGGGGCTGACCTTCTTCACCAGCCTCGTGCTCTCGCTCTGGAGCGCCAACGCCGCCATGAAGGCGATGTTCGACGCCCTCAACGTCGTCTACGAGGAGGAGGAGAAGCGCTCCTTCGTCATGCTGAACCTGCGCGCGCTCACCTTCACCATCGGGGCGCTGGGCTTCATCATCCTGGCGCTCACCGGCATCGTGGTGCTGCCGGTGGTGTTCAAATTCGTGGGGCTGAGCGACACGGCCTGGCTGATCGCCCTCCTGCGCTGGCCGGCGCTCCTCGTGGTGCTGCTCGGCGGCCTGTCGCTGCTCTACCGCTACGGTCCGAGCCGCGAGCGTCCGCGCTGGCGCTGGGTGGGCATCGGCGGCGCGGTGGCGGGCCTGCTCTGGCTCGTCGCCTCGATCCTGTTCTCCTGGTACGTCTCGAGCTTCGGCAACTACAACGAGACCTACGGCTCGCTCGGCGCCGCGATCGGCTTCATGACCTGGATCTGGATCTCCGTGACGATCGTCCTGCTCGGGGGCGAGATCAACGCCGAGATGGAGCACCAGACCGCCCGCGACACCACCACCGGGCCGGAGCGGCCGATGGGCGCCCGCCGCGCCCGCATGGCCGACACTCTCGGGGCCGTGGCCTGACGGCGGGCTCCCCTTTCGGGGGCCGGGCACCTATGTGGGGGGAAGCGTTTCACGAACCCGCCACCCCGCCTGGAATCCGTGCCCCATGAGCCAATCCTCAACCCCTCACGCCCCCGCCGACGACGCGATCGCGGCCCGCACCGAGGCGGAGTGGCGCGCCCTCCTCACCCCGGAGCAGTACCGGGTGCTGCGCGAGCACGGCACCGAGCGGGCGGGCACGAGCTGCCTCAACGCCGAGAAGCGGGCCGGCACCTTCCACTGCGCCGGTTGCGACGCGCCGCTCTTCGTGAACGGCACCAAGTTCGAATCCGGCACCGGCTGGCCGAGCTTCTTCGATCCGATCGACGGCGCCGTGGAGACCCAGGTGGACCGCAGCCACTGGATGACCCGCACGGAGGCCCATTGCGCCCGCTGCAAGGGCCATCTCGGCCACGTCTTCGACGACGGCCCCGCGCCCACCGGCCTGCGCTACTGCATGAACGGCATCGCGCTGCGGTTCGAGCCGAACGCCTGATCGACGGGGGCGGCACATTGGGATGGGGATGATCCGGCCCGTGCGGGCGCGATGGTCTTGATTTCGCCGCGGTTTTGCTTAGTCCGGAACGACGTATTATTGACCTTCTGCCTCGCAACGCTTGGGGCGAGCGCAGAAGATAACCTTTGTCAATGGCTTGACGGGTCGGTTCGTCCTCTCCGGTCCGTGACGCCACCTCGAAGAGCCGGCGGTCCGCCTCGCCTTGCGGGAGGTCGGCGGTCCTGACCTCAGGGTCCGCCCGGCTCCGCATGCCCGGACGACCTGCCCTCGCGCGGAGAATGTCGATGAGCCTCGTACGCCGGTTTCTCGTGGCCCCGTCCCTGGTCCGCCTCGTCCGCAAGGAGCGGGGGGCCGCCCGGATCAGCGAGGGCTACTTCGCGCCCCAGGCCGGGCGCGTCTCCTACGTGCGGGTGGACGGCCAGACCTGCCACCTCGTCCTCGTCACCTCCGCGCCGGACGGCGCCACGAGCGAGGAGCGCACCGACGTGCCGCGCGCCCATGGCGACGCGCTCATGGATGTGTGCTCGGGCAAGGCCGCCTATGACCGGACCAGCCTCGCCCTCGGCGGCGGGCGGGAGGCCCTGGTCGACCGCTACGTGGTGCCGGGCGAGCTCGACCTCGTCAGCGTCGCCTTCGAGGGCCCCGACGAGGCGGGCGCCTTCCCGGTGCCGGCCTGGTTCGGACCCGAGGTCACGGGCGATGCCGCCTATGACCGGCACGCCGTCGCCCTGCAGGGCCCGCCCCAGCCCGGCGAGATCGCTCTGAGCAACGCCGCCCTCGAGGCGGTCCTCGACCTCGTGGAGCCGCGCTTCGGCTTCGGCCGCTTCGGCGGCACCGCCAAGACCGGCGACGGCGACGGGATGATGAAGGCCCTGCGCCGCGTGGCCGGGGGCGCCGCCGTCGCCGCTCCGGTGGTGGCCGGGGCCACCGCGCCCGCCCCGGCGGAAGCGAGCGCGCCCGCCGAAGCCCAGCACGCCGAAACCCCGCCAGTCGAAACCCCGCCCGCCGAAGCCGTGCCGGCGGAGCCGCACCCGGAGCCCGCGCATGCCGCGGCCGCGGAGTCCGAGCCGGCCCCGGATGCGGGCCAGCCCATCGATTCCCGGATCGACGACGTCATCGAGAGCCTGTCCCAGGCGCTGGGCAACCCGCAGCCCCAGGGCCCCTCCCGGGGCGAGGAGGACATCGCGGCCGAGTTCGAGCGCTGGACCGTCCGCCCCCGGCGCACCCAGCAGACCTGAGCGCCGTCGCCCTCCGGACCGGAGGGCGCTCCCGGCGTCGAGCTGCGGAGCCCGCCTGACGAACCCCTGCCGGGGCGGGCCCCCGGCATCGGGGGATCGCGCGTTTCCCGCGACGCGGTCGCGCCGGCATCGGCCGGCATCGGCCCGCCTGCCCACGCCCTTGCCGTCTGAACCCCCGCCCGACCCCGCGCCGACGCGCCGCCGCCTTCCGCGCGGAGGGGGTGGGACGCCCCGCCGTTTGTCACCGGTGGCGGGCGCGCGCGATTGAGCCATGAGAATAAAGTGGCTAGCGTCGGGATTAACAATCGACGGGACGCGCAGAGCGCGGCGGGAGGCATCATGGCTCAGGCAACGACACACGGAGCGGTTCATGCGCCCTCCGCTCCTCCCCAGAAGGAAGCCTGGTACAAGGTGCTCTACATCCAGGTGCTGATCGCCATCGCGCTCGGCATCCTGCTCGGCTACCTGCACCCGGAATGGGGCAAGTCGGTCAAGTGGCTCGGCGACGCCTTCATCGCACTGATCAAGATGATGATCGCGCCGATCATCTTCTGTACCATCGTGCACGGCATCGCCTCGATCGGCGACCTGAAGAAGGTCGGCCGCGTCGGCCTGAAGGCGCTGATCTACTTCGAGGTGGTCTCCACCATCGCGCTCCTCATCGGCGTCCTCGTGGGCGAGGTGGTCAAGCCGGGCGCCGGCTTCAACGCCGACGTGACCAAGCTCGACGCCAAGGCGGTGGAGAAGTACGCCAAGATGGCGGCCGACGATTCGGTGACCGGCCACATCATGGCGCTGATCCCGAAGAGCTTCTTCGACGCCTTCGCCACCGGCGACCTGCTGCAGGTGCTGCTGATCTCGATCCTCACCGGCGTCGTCGTCACCGGCATGGGCGAGCGCGGCCAGGCCATCACCCACGCCATCGACACGGCGGGCCAGGTCTTCTTCCGCATCATCGGCCTCGTGGTGAAGCTCGCGCCCATCGGCGCCTTCGGCGCCATGGCCTTCACCATCGGCCAATACGGCATCGGCAAGGTGGTCGACCTCGCCTGGCTGGTGGGCACCTTCTACGTCACCGCCTTCCTGTTCGTGGTCCTGGTGCTCGGCGGCATCGCCCGCGTCGCCGGCTTCTCGATCTTCAAGTTCCTGGCCTACATCAAGGACGAGCTCCTCATCGTGCTCGGCACCTCCTCCTCCGAGACGGTGCTGCCGCACATGATGACGAAGATGCGCCGGCTCGGCGCCTCCGACTCCGTGGTCGGCCTCGTGATCCCGACGGGCTACTCGTTCAACCTCGACGGCACCAACATCTACATGACGCTGGCCTCGCTGTTCCTGGCGCAGGCGGTGGGAGCGGACCTCTCGTTCGCCCAGTACGCCACCATCATCCTGGTCGCGATGCTGACTTCGAAGGGCGCCTCCGGCGTCACCGGCGCCGGGTTCATCACGCTCGCGGCCACGCTCTCGGCGATCCCCAACAACCCGGTCCCCGTTGCGGCCATGACCCTGATCCTCGGCGTCGACAAGTTCATGTCGGAGTGCCGCGCCATCACCAACCTGATCGGCAACGGCGTCGCCACCGTCGTGGTCAGCCGCTGGGAGGGCGAGCTCGACCAGGAGAAGCTGAACCAGGTCATGGCGCATCCGGTCTCCATCGGCACCGACATCTCGGATCACGCGCCGAACATGGACACGACGACCCCGTCGAGCGCGGCGGCGCCGATCCCGGCCCCGGCGCGCTGAGGGGTCCGCGCTGACCGGTCCCCTGCGCATCGGCATCGATCTCGGCGGCACCAAGATCGCCGGGATCGCCCTCGACGAAACCGGGGCGACGCGGGGGGAGCGCCGCGTCGCGACCCCACGCGGTGATTACGACGGGACGCTCGGGGCCATCGCGGGCCTCGTCGCGGCCCTGGAGGCCGAGGCCGGGGCGCCCGGCACGGTGGGCGTCGGGATGCCCGGGGCCGTCTCGCCCCGCAGCGGCCGCGTCATGAACGCCAACTCGGTCTGGCTGAACGGACGCCCCTTCGCCGCGGATATGGAGCGTGCGCTCGGCCGCCTCGTTCGGGTGGAGAACGACGCCAATTGCCTCGCGGTCTCCGAGGCGGTCGACGGCGCGGGGGCCGGGCTCGGCCTCGTCTGGGCCATCATCCTCGGCACCGGCGTCGGCTCCGGGATCGCGATCCAGGGCCGGGCGCTGTCGGGGCGCGGGCGCATCGCCGGAGAATGGGGCCACAACCCGCTGCCCCGCCCCCGCGACGACGAGCGCCCCGGCCCCGCCTGCTATTGCGGGCGCCACGGCTGCCTGGAGACCTGGCTCTCGGGCCCCGCGCTCGCCGCCGACCACGCCCGGCACGGCGGGGGCGCCCTGGTCGGGGAGGGGGTGATCGCCGCCCTGCGGGCCGGGGACGACGCGGCCGGGGCGACGCTCGCCCGTTACCGCGACCGGCTCGGGCGGGGCATCGCCCACGTGGTCAACCTCATCGACCCGGACGTCATCGTCATCGGCGGCGGGCTCTCCCGTGTGCCCGAGATCCTCGCGGGCCTGCCCGATGCGATCGCGCCGCACGTCTTCTCGGACGGCTTCGACACGCCGATCCTCCCGAGCCGCCACGGCGACGCCTCGGGGGTCCGGGGCGCGGCCTGGCTCTGGAACCCGCCGCGCGGCTGATCGCGGACCGTCGACGTCCGCGCGCTCAGCATGGGCCCGAGGCCCCGCGCGCCAGGGCTGTCGACGTCGGCAGCTCCGAGGATCCGCCACGATCCCACCGGGAGCCGTGCGAGAGGCGCTTGTCAGGGACGGTGTTTTCACATAAAGATATCTTTATGTCTCACGCGGGCCCTGCCTTCACGTCGACCCTGCCGTTCACCGACGCCCTCGCCATCCTGCGCGCGGCGGCCGAGGAGACGCGCCTGCGCGTCCTCGCGCTGCTGGCCGCCGGGGAATTGTCGGTCTCGGACCTCACGGACATCCTGGGGCAGTCGCAGCCGCGCATCTCGCGCCACCTCAAGCTGCTGGTCGAGGCCGGTCTGGTGGAGCGGCACCGCGAGGGGGCCTGGGCCTTCTTCCGCCTCGTGGAGGAGCGCGCCGCCCTCGTCCAGCCGCTGATCGCCGGGCTCGACGCCGCGCGGCCGCCGCTCTCCGAGGATCTCGCCCGCCTCGGCGCGGTGCGGGGCCAGCGGGCCGAGGCGGCCCAGGCGTTCTTCGCGCGCCTCGCGCCGAAATGGGACCACCTGCGCTCGCTGCACGTGCCGGAGGCCACCGTCGAGGCGGCGGTGCTCGACGCCCTCGGCGACCGGCCGATCCAGAACCTCGTCGACCTCGGCACCGGCACCGGGCGCATGCTCGGGCTGCTCGCCGCCCGGGCCGCGCGGGCGGTCGGTCTCGATTCGAGCCACGCCATGCTGTCCGTGGCGCGGGCGAACCTTGAGCGCGCGGGCCTCGCGCGGGTCGACCTGCGCCAGGGCGACATCCACGCGCCGCCCTTCGGACGCGGCGCCTTCGACCTCGTCGTGGTACATCAGGTGCTGCACTACCTCGACGACCCGGCGCGCGCCCTGCGCGAAGCCGCCCGCCTCGTCGCCCCGGGCGGGCGCCTGCTCGTGGTGGATTTCGCGCCCCACGACCTCGAATTCCTGCGCGAAGCCCAGGCGCATCGCCGCCTCGGCTTCGCGCCCGAACAGGTGACGGGCTGGCTCGCCGATGCGGGCCTGCCGAGCGTCACGGTCCGGGACCTCGCCCCCACCGGAGAGGTGGAGGATCAGCTGACCGTGACCCTCTGGCTCGCCACCGACGCCGCCGAGGCGCAGGCCCGGCCGCCGCTTCGCCACGAGGAGCGGGCCGTCGCCTGAGGGCGGCCGCCACCTCGAACACCCCTTCCGCCGACCGTCTGAACCGACCGACATAGAGGACGACCCCGATGCCATCCGCCTCCCACCATCGCGCCAGCCGCGACGGCTACCGTCCGATCCGGGTCTCCATCGAGTTCTTCCCCCCCAAGACCGAGGAGATGGAGAAGATCCTCTGGTCCTCGATCGAGCGCCTCGCGCCGCTCCAGCCGAAATTCGTCTCGGTGACCTACGGCGCCGGCGGCTCCACCCGCGAGCGCACGCACAACACCGTCGCCCGGATGGTGAAGGAGACGAGCCTCCAGCCGGCCGCCCACCTCACCTGCGTCGACGCCACCCGCGAGGAGATCGACGCCGTCGTGCAATCCTACTGGGATGCCGGCGTGCGCCACATCGTGGCCCTGCGCGGCGACCCGCAGGACGGCGTCGGCACCGCCTACCGGCCCCATCCCGGCGGCTATGCCCAGACCGCCGATCTCGTCGCCGGCATCAAGCGCATCGGCGACTTCAAGGTCTCGGTCTCGGCCTATCCGGAGAAGCACCCGGAAGCCTCCTCGCTGGACGCGGACATCGATGCCCTGAAGGCCAAGGTCGATGCCGGCGCCGACCAGGCGATCACCCAGTTCTTCTTCGAGAACGACATCTATCTGCGCTACGTCGACAAGGTGCGCGCCGCCGGCATCGACATCCCGATCATCCCCGGCATCCTGCCGGTGCAGAACTTCAAGCAGGCGGCGAACTTCGCCCGCCGCACCGGCGCCTCGGTTCCGTACTGGCTCGCGGCCCGGTTCGAGGGCCTGGACAACGACGTCGAGACCCGGCGCCTCGTGGCGGCGGCGGTGGCGGCCGAGCAGGTGCTCGACCTCGTCGACCACGGCGTCAACGACTTCCACTTCTACTCGATGAACCGCTCCGACCTCGTCTACGCCATCTGCCACGTGCTCGGCCTGCGGGCCCAGGCGCCGAAGGTGGCGGCTGCCAAGGCAGCCTGAAGCCAATCATCCCGGGGCACGGGACCTCTCCTCCCCCCTTGCGGGGAGGAGCCGGAGGTGGGGGCGGTGTCGGATACGGCGCGGCACCTTCGCTTCAACCCCTAACTCCTCCCCGCAAGGGGGAGGGGACTCATCAGCGACGGAATCCGAGACACACATGACCGACCTGCGCCCCGTCGACGGAAAAGAGATCGAAGCCGCCCTGCGCCAGCGGGCGGCGGAAAAAATCCTCGTCCTCGACGGGGCGATGGGGACCGTGATCCAGCGCCTCGGCTACGGCGAGGCGGATTTCCGCGGGGAGCGCTTCGTCGATCACGGCCACGACCAGAAGGGCAACAACGACCTCCTGATCCTGACGCAAGCGGACGCGATCCGGCAGATCCACCTCGACTACTTCCTCGCGGGCGCCGACGTCTGCGAGACCAACACCTTCTCCGGCACCACCATCGCCCAGGCCGATTACGGCATGGAATCGATCATCCACGAGCTGAACGCGCAGGGCGCCCGACTGGCCCGCGAGGCGGCGGCCCTGGCCGAGGCGCAGGACGGCCGCCGCCGCTTCGTGGCCGGCGCCATCGGCCCGACGAACCGCACCCTCTCGATCTCGCCGGACGTGAACAATCCCGGCTACCGGGCCGTGACCTTCGACGAGGTCAAGCAGGCTTATATCGAGCAGGTGCGCGGCCTGATGGATGGCGGCGCCGAACTCATCCTGATCGAGACCATCTTCGACACCCTCAACGCCAAAGCGGCGGTCGCCGCCGCCTGGGCGGTGTTCGAGGAGCGGGGCATGGTCCTGCCGATCATGATCTCGGGCACGATCACCGATCTCTCCGGCCGCACCCTGTCGGGCCAGACCCCGGAGGCGTTCTGGAACGCGCTGCGCCACGCCAGCCCGCTGACCATCGGCCTCAACTGCGCGCTGGGCGCCCGGGAGATGCGCGGCCACATCTCGGAGCTGTCGCGCATCGCCGACACCCTGGTCTGTGCCTATCCGAATGCGGGCCTGCCCAACGAGTTCGGCCTCTATGACGAGAGCCCCGAGGCCATGGGCAAGCTGGTGGGCGAGTTCGCCACCGCCGGCCTCGTCAACATGGTGGGCGGCTGCTGCGGCACCACGCCGGACCACATCCGCGCCATCGCGCAGGCTGTCGAGGGCGTGAAGCCCCGCGCCATCCCTGAGGTGCCCCGCCTGATGCGCCTGTCGGGCCTCGAGCCCTTCACGCTGACGAAGGAGATCCCCTTCGTGAACGTCGGCGAGCGCACCAACGTCACCGGCTCGGCCAAGTTCAGGAAGCTCGTCACGGCGGGCGACTACGCGGCGGCGCTGGACGTGGCGCGCGACCAGGTCGCGGCGGGCGCCAGCATCATCGACATCAACATGGACGAGGGCCTGCTCGATTCCGAGAAGGCCATGGTCGAGTTCCTCAACCTCGTGGCGGCCGAGCCCGACATCGCCCGCGTGCCGGTGATGATCGACTCGTCCAAGTTCCACGTCATCGAGGCCGGCCTCAAGTGCGTCCAGGGCAAGGCCATCGTGAACTCCATCTCCATGAAGGAGGGCATCGAGAAGTTCATCGCCGACGCGCGGGTGTGCCGCTCCTACGGCGCGGCGATCGTGGTCATGGCCTTCGACGAGCAGGGCCAGGCCGACAGCTACGAGCGCAAGGTCGAGATCTGCGCCAAGGCGTACCGGGTGCTGACCGAGGAGGTCGGCTTCCCGCCCGAGGACATCATCTTCGATCCGAACGTGTTCGCGGTCGCCACCGGCATCGAGGAGCATAACGGCTACGGCGTCGCCTTCATCGAGGCGACCAAGACCATCCGCGAGACCCTGCCCCACGCCCACATCTCGGGCGGCATCTCGAACCTCAGCTTCGCCTTCCGGGGCAACGAGCCCGTGCGCGAGGCCATGCACGCGGTGTTCCTGTACCACGCGATCCAGGTCGGCATGGACATGGGCATCGTCAACGCGGGCCAGCTCGCGATCTACGACGAGCTGCCGCCCGAGCTCCGCGAACTCTGCGAGGACGTCGTCCTCAACCGCCGCGAGGATGCCACCGACCGCCTGCTGGAGGCGGCCGCGCGCTTCAAGAGCGGGGCCTCCACCCAGGCCAAGACCGCCGACCTCACCTGGCGCGAGGCCCCGGTGGCCAAGCGCATCGAGCATGCCCTGGTCAACGGCATCACCGAGTACATCGTGGCCGACACCGAGGAGGCCCGCCTCGGCGTGGAGCGCCCGCTCCACGTCATCGAGGGGCCGCTCATGGCCGGCATGAACGTGGTCGGCGACCTGTTCGGCTCGGGCAAGATGTTCCTGCCGCAGGTGGTGAAATCCGCCCGCGTGATGAAGCAGGCGGTGGCCTATCTCGAACCCTTCATGGAGGAGGAGAAGCGCGCCAATGGCGGCGACGGCAAGCGCCAGGCCGCCGGCAAGATCCTGATGGCGACGGTGAAGGGCGATGTGCACGACATCGGCAAGAACATCGTCGGCGTCGTGCTCGCCTGCAACAACTACGAGATCATCGATCTCGGCGTGATGGTGCCGGCGGCCAAGATCCTCGACGTGGCCAAGCGCGAGAACGTCGACATCGTCGGCCTGTCCGGCCTCATCACCCCGTCGCTGGACGAGATGGTGCACGTGGCCGCCGAGATGGAGCGCGAGGGCTTCGACGTGCCGCTCCTCATCGGCGGGGCCACCACCAGCCGCGTCCACACCGCCGTGAAGATCCACCCCTCGTACAACCGGGGCCAGACCGTCTACGTCACCGATGCGAGCCGCGCCGTCGGCGTGGTCTCGAGCCTGCTCTCGCGGGAGACGCGGGACACCACCATCGCCAACATCCGGGCCGAGTACAAAAAGGTCTCGGACGCGCATGCCCGCTCGGAACTCGACAAGCAGCGCCTGCCGCTGGCCAAAGCCCGCGCCAACCCGTTCAAGATCGACTGGTCCGGCTACCAGCCGAAGAAGCCGAGCTTCACCGGCGTGCGGGTCTATTCCTCCTACGAGGTCGCCGACCTCGTGCCCTATATCGACTGGACGCCGTTCCTGCAGACCTACGAGTTCAAGGGCCGCTATCCCGCGATCTTCGAGGACCCGAACCAGGGGGCGGCCGCGAAGGCCCTGTTCGACGACGCGCAGGAGATGCTGAAGCAGATCGTCGACGAGCGCTGGTTCAACCCGAAGGCGATCATCGGCTTCTGGCCGGCCAACAGCGTCGGCGACGACATCGCGCTCTTCACCGGCGAGAGCCGCTCGGACAAGCTCGCGACCTTCTTCGGCCTGCGCCAGCAATTGTCGAAGCGGGACGGGCGCGCCAACACCTGCCTGTCCGACTTCGTGGCGCCGGCCGAGACGGGGATCGCCGATTACGTCGGCGGCTTCGTGGTCACGGCGGGCCTGGAGGAGGTGCGCATCGCCGAGCGCTTCGAGCGGGCCAACGACGATTACCGCTCGATCCTGGTCAAGGCGCTCGCCGACCGCATCGCCGAGGCGCTCGCCGAGCGCATGCACGAGCGGGTGCGCAAGGAATTCTGGGGTTACGCCGCCGACGAGACCTATGCGCCGGAGGACCTCGTGCGCGAGGAATACGCCGGCATCCGTCCGGCCCCCGGCTACCCGTCCCAGCCCGACCACACCGAGAAGGTCACGCTGTTCGACCTGCTCAAGGCCGAGTCCCGCATCGGCGTGAAGCTCACCGAGAGCTACGCCATGTGGCCGGGCTCCTCGGTCTCGGGCCTCTACATCGCCCACCCGGAGGCGCATTACTTCGGCGTGGCGAAGGTGGAGCGCGATCAGGTCGAGGATTACGCGATCCGCAAGGGGATGGATCTGCGGGAGGTCGAGCGCTGGCTCGGCCCGATCCTCAACTACGATCCGGCCCGCTACCTCGCGGCGGCCGCCGAGTAGGTCTTCGCTGCCCGCCTCCTCTCCATGGCCGGGGTGGAGGCGGGACCGAAAACCCCAGGCATGTGTCCCGGCGAGGCTTGACCGTGGGCGTGCCTGCGCTTCAATGCCGGTCCGGCTCAACCATGGCCCGAGATCAGCGAAGGGCGTCCGAAACGTGTACCGGCTCACCGGCTCCCTCGTCGCCACCGTCGCGCTCGGGCTCGTCGCCTCGGGCTGCACGGGCTTTGCCTACATCTCGAAGACCTATGTCAGCCTGACGCCCCAGGTCGTGACCATCGGCTGCAAGGACCCCTACGAGGTCTACGACCAGCGCCGGGTGCGCCGGATGCTGATCGTCTCGAACGCCCTGCGGGAGACCACGGGCTGCGGCATCGACGACGCGCTGGCCGGGGGCGACCCGGCCCTGACCCGGGTCAAGCGTTTCCGCGAGGCGGCGCGCACCTACCTGAACGAGACTGTGCGCGAGGATTGCCGGATCAGCGGCGAGACCGTGTTCACCGACCTGCAGACCGAGTTCACCTATACCTGCGCCGCGCCGATCGAGCCCCGCGACGCCAAGGTGCCGCGCCTGCCCGGCCGCAGCAACCGCGTCGGGCTCTAGGGCGCGCCTGGCCTAGGCCCCGCCGGGCACGTGGGGGAACGTCCGCTCCATCGCGTCGCCCGAGGCGGCCAGCAGCGCCCGGGCGAGGGTGCGGGCCTCCTCCCGGCTCAGCGCCAGGATCGCCGTGACGGGCCGGCCCTCCAGGTCGGGCAGGTCGATCTCGACCCGTACGCCCCCGGCCTCCGCCGCCACCGCCAAGCTCCAGTCCCGTTCCGTGCTCATCGGGTCACGCGCCTCTTACCGTGCCGTCGATCCCGGCGGCCCTGCATGACCGATCCCGGGGCGCGAGGCCAGGGGGTGGCCGACGGCGCGCCGCGCCGCGATTGACGGCCCCCGGCCCGGTGGTGTTTGTCCGCCCGACCCGTCCCCGGCCCGCCGGGGCCATCGAAACAGCGTTGGAGGAAGACCCCATGTCCGAGATCTGGTTCCGTACCGGCGAGGCGACCGTGCTCGCGGCGGACGGACAGTACACCGACGCCATGCCCGAAGTGCTGATCGGCTCCACCCGGGGCCCGGCGGGCCAGGCCTTCGCCGGCATGATGGGGCAGGTCCAGGGCCACACCCGGATGTTCGTGGTGCGCGACCTCAACCAGCTCGTGCGCCCGGCCACGATGATGACCACGAAGGCGACGATTCACACGGCGGCCTACGTCGAGCTCCTCGGCGGCGTGGTCCAGGCCGCCACCGGCGACGCGATCATCGACTGCGTGATCGAGGGCGTGCTGCCGAAGGACGGCCTCGACGACCTGTGCATGATCATCATGATCTGGCTCGACCCGCGCTGCGCCGAAGACGCCAACCTCGACCAGAAGGACCTCTACCGCACCAACTACGAGGCGACGAAGCTCGCCATCGGGCGCGCCATGCGGGGCGAGCCGACCATCGACGAGCTCATCGCCAATCGGAAGACGGTGAAGCACTACGCCCTGGAGGACGTGATCGAGTACTGATCGTGTACGATCCGGACCCGGCGCGAACCGTTCGCGCTGGGTCCGTATGCGCGCGAGCCCGCCGGGCTCAGGTCCGGGCGCGGACGTGCTCCCAGACCTTGGAGATCACCACCGAGCCCTCGCCGACCGACGAGGCGACGCGCTTGACGGAGCCGGCCCGCACGTCGCCCACCGCGAAGATGCCCGGATGCGACGTGGCGTAGGGCGAGCCCGCGCCGTCGATGTCCCCGGTCAGCACGAAGCCGTGGCTGTCGAGTTCGACGAGGCCCGAGAGCCAGCGGGTGTTGGGCGCGGCCCCCACCATGATGAAGACCGCGCAGGTCGCGAGGCGGCGGGAGCCGCCGTCGCCGACGCTGCGGATCGTCACCGCCTCCAGGCGATCCGCCCCGTGGAGGGCGGCGACCTCGGCCCCGTACTCGATCGTGATCGCCGGATCGGCCTCCAGGCGGCTCGAAAGGTAGCGCGACATCGAGGTCGCGAGCGACGGCCCCCGCACCAGGAGGCGGACGTGACGGGCCGCGCGGCTGAGGAACATCGCCGCCTGCCCGGCGGAATTGCCGCCGCCGATGATGACCACCTCGGCGTTCCGGCAGTAGCGCGCCTCGATTTCCGTCGCCGCGTAGTAGACGCCCGCGCCCTCGAACGCCTCGAGGCGCTCGATCGGCAGGCGCCGGTACTGCACCCCGGTCGCCACGACGACGGCCTGCCCGCGCACGCGCTGGCCGGTCTCGAAGGTCGCGCAGAAGCCCCCATCCGCGAGCCGCTCCAGCTTGGCCACCCGCCGCGGCATCGCGAACCGCGTCCCGAACTTCATCGCCTGGACCTCGCCCCGCCAGACGAGGTCGGCCCCGGAGATCCCGGTCGGGAATCCCATGTAGTTCTCGATCCGGCTCGACGTGCCGGCTTGCCCGCCGATGGCGACGTCCTCCACCACCAGGGCGCGCAGGCCCTCCGCGCCCGCATAGACGCCGGCCGCCACGCCGGCCGGGCCGCCGCCGACGATGAGCACGTCGAAGACCTCGTCGTCCACGAGGTCGTGGTTGAGGCCGAGCAGGTGGGCGACCTTGTCGGGGGTCGGATCGGTCAGGACCACGTCGCGGCCGAAGATCACCGCGGGCCGGTCGGCCCCGATGGCGCAGCTCGTCGCGACGCGGGCCGCCTCCGGGCTGCCCAGGGCATAGGATTGGTAGGGGAGGCGGTTGCGGCTGGCGAACTCCGCGATCCGCCGAACGGCGCGGTCGTCGTCCTCGCCGATCAGCACCAGGGTGCCGTCGCGCGAATCGAGCTGCCGTCGCCGCCGGGCCGCCAGCACCGTGATCACGATGTCCGACATCTCCGGGATCTCGGACATCAGCCGCAGCATCTCCGGGCGCGGCACCTCGATGACGCGGGTCTCCGTCACCGCCCGCATCGGCATCGACCAGTTGCCGCCGTTCAGGAAGGCGATCTCCCCCATGAACTGCGTCGGCCCGAGGGTGGACGGGAGGTGCCGCTCGTCCGTGAAGGGGTCCACCACCTCGATCTCGCCCGTGAGGACGTAGACGAAGCGGTCGGCCGGCTGGCCGGCCCGCGCGAGGAAGGTCCCGGCCGGATAAAGCCGCTCGGTGCCGGCGGCCCGCAGCGCCGCGATATGCGAGGCCGCGAGGGGGACGCGCTGCATCTCGCGCAGGTCACGGCCGATGGTTTCCATGCTTCGCTCCCGCTCACGGGCCAGTACGGCGCAGCTTCGCCGGCTGTCTTCGTCAGATAAGCCGGTCGAATTTGCAAGCTGGCGGGTGTGACAACGACGGTCCGCGCCGCCGAGGGGCGGAGTGCTTCAGGCCTGGAAGGCGAGGCGGACCACGGTACCGCCCTCGTTGCTGTAGGCGAGCTGCCCGCCCAACTGTCCGGCCAGCCCCTGCGCGATGCGAAAGCCGAGGCTGCGCGTGGTGCCGGGGTCGAAATCCACCGGCATGCCGCGTCCGTCATCCGCGATGGTGAGCCGGAGCCGCTCCGCGTCGATCCGTTCGATCTGGATCGTGATGGTGCCCCGCCCACCCGCCGGGAAGGCGTGCTTGAGGGCGTTGGTGACCACCTCGACCACGAGGAGCGACAGGGTGGTCAGTCGGGTGAGGTCGAGGCGCACCGGGGGCATGTCCACGAGGCAGACGATGTTCTGCGCGCCCGTGGCGTCGAGGAGGTCGGCGCAGAGTTCCTTCAGGTACTGGCCGACGGGGGCCTCGATGCTGCTCGGGTCGTAGAGGCGGCGGTGGATGCGGGAGATCGTCTCCAGCCGCACCCGCGCCTCGTCGAGGGCGGTCAGCGCCGCCTTCGGGTCGTCCCCGACCTTGCGCTTCTGCAGGGTGAGCAGGGCGGCCACGAACTGCATGTTGTTGGCGACCCGGTGCTGCAGCTCCTGGAACATGGTGCGCTGCTGCTCGTAGAGCCCCGCCGTCACCGCCTGCTCGGTGCGCAGGCGCTCGCCCGCCCGGTGCATGATGTGGATCAGCGCGATGTCGACCGTGACGATGAAGGCGTAGAAGGCCAGGGCCAGCGCGGTCGGCCCGTCGATGAGGAAGGCGCTGGCCGGCGGGATGAAGAAGTACCAGGCGGCGAGCCCGCTCAGAATCGCGCAGGTGATGCCGGGGCGCAGGCCGAAGAAGAAGGTCGTGAGGATCACGGCCGGGAAGAAGGTCAGGTAGGGAAAGCCCGGCGGCAGCACGTCGTCGAGGGCGAAGCGCAGGGCCAGGGCCAGGGCCGAGGCGGCCACGGCGGCGGCCTCGCCGAGCCAGATGCGCGCGCGCAGGCGTTCGGTCGCGTGGACGGCCTGCCAGCCCTTCCACCACGAAGCAGAAATCTTGGAGGCCGGAATCTTGGAGGCCGGAATCTCGGAGGTACGCGTCGAAGATCGGGGCAGCGTCGTCGTCTCTTTGGAATCGCACCAGATTTACGGGCGGCGGCAACGGCTGACCAGCTCGGATCGTGCCCGGTCGCGTTTCGGCCTCAATGGAAATCGCGGCTGCGGTAAATCCGCCGATCCTCGGGGGCGCCGAAATCCGTGGTCTCGGGCGGCAGGCGCAGGCCCCCGGCGCGCAGGTCGCGCAGGGCCGGCGAGAGGTCGCGGAACCGCTCGGCCAGCAGGTGCACGACGAGGCCCTGGCGCTGCACCCGGCCCCGCACCGCGAGGAAGCGGGCACCCATGGCCACGGCGCGGTTGGCCTCGAACACGTCGCGCCAGACGATGACGTTGGCGATGCCGGTCTCGTCCTCCAGGGTCAGGAACACGGTGCCGCGCGCCGTGCCCGGCCGCTGCCGGGTGAGGACGAGGCCCGCCACCATGATCCGGGCGTTGTTGGCCACCTTGGCCCCGTCATGGTGGTCGCGGGCGGGGATCGCGCCGATCCGGGCGAGCCGGGTCCGGAAGAACGCCACCGGGTGGCCCTTCAGGGAGAGGCCGGTGGCGGCGTAATCTTCCGCCACGTGCTCGGAGGCCGCCATGGCGGGGAGGCTCACCGCAGGCTCGTGGCGAAACAGCCCGTCATCGGCGTGGAAGGCGAAGAGCGGCATCGGCGTGTCGAGGAGATGGGCCCGCCGGTCGCCGGCGGCCCGCAGGGCGGCCTTGCGGGCGGAGGTGCCTTCCAGGGTCCGCACCGCCCAGAGGGCGGCCCGCCGGTCGAGGTCGAGGGAGCGGAACGCATCCGCCTCGGCCAGCCGCTCCAGGGCGTTGCGGGGCAGCGCCAGGGCCGCCTGCAACCCCTCGATGCTGGCGTAGCCGTTGCCGCGCAGCGCCACGAGGCGGTGCATGGCGGCCTGCGGCACCCCGCTGACCTGGCGCAGGCCGAGGCGCACGGCGAGGCGCCGCGCCACGCCGGGGGGCGGGGGCTCGGAGGCCGGCTCCAGGGTGCAGTCCCAGTCGCTGGCATTGACGTCGACGCTCCGCACCTCGACCCCGTGGGCGCGGGCATCGCGCACGAGCTGCGCCGGCTGGTAGAACCCCATGGGCTGGGAGTTCAGGATGGCGGCGAGGAAGACGTCCGGGTGCCGACACTTCATCCAGGCCGAGGCGTAGACCAGCAGCGCGAAGCTCGCCGCGTGGCTCTCGGGGAAGCCGTAGGTCGAGAACCCCTCGATCTGCTTGAAGCAGCGCTCGGTGAAGTCGCGCGGGTAGCCGCGTGCCACCATGCCCTCCACGAACTTGGTGCGGAAGTTCACGATCTGGCCGTTGTGCCGGAAGGTCGCCATGGCCCGGCGCAGGCCGTCGGCCTCGGACGGCGCGAAGCCGGCGGCCGTGATCGCGATCTGCATGGCGTGCTCCTGGAACAGGGGCACGCCGTAGGTCCGCTTCAGCACGCTCTCCAGCTCGTCCTTCGGCCCGTGATCGGGATGGGGGGAGGGGTAGCTGACGGGCTCCAGCCCCTGGCGGCGGCGCAGGTAGGGATGGACCATGTCGCCCTGGATCGGCCCGGGCCGGACGATCGCCACCTGCACCACGAGGTCGTAGAATTCCCGCGGCTTCAGGCGCGGCAGCATCGACATCTGGGCCCGGCTCTCGACCTGGAACACGCCGACCGAATCGGCCTTCGCCAGCATCGCGTAGGTGGCGGGGTCCTCGCGCGGCAGGTCGGCCAGGGTCGGGTAGTCGTGCCCATAGTCGCGCTGGAGGAAATCGACGCCCCGGCGCAGGCAGCTCAGCATGCCGAGCGCCAGCACGTCGACCTTCATCAGGCCGAGCACGTCGATGTCGTCCTTGTCCCACTCGATGAAGGTGCGGTCCGCCATGGCGGCGTTGCCCACCGGCACGGTCTCGTCGAGGCGCCCGCGCGTCAGCACGAACCCGCCCACATGCTGCGAGAGGTGGCGCGGGAAGCCGATCAGCGCATGGGCGAGCTCCAGCGCCTGCCGGATCGACGGGTTGTCCGGGTCGAGGCCGGCCTGCCGGATATGCGCGTCCGGCAGGTCCTTGCCCCAGGAGCCCCAGACCGTGTCGGCCATCACGCCGGTGATGTCGGGGGGCAACCCCAAGACCTTGCCGACCTCCCGGATGGCGCTGCGCGGGCGGTAGTGGATCACCGTGGCGCAGATCGCGGCGCGGTCGCGGCCGTAGCGGTCGTAGAGGTACTGGATCACCTCCTCGCGGCGCTCGTGCTCGAAATCCACGTCGATGTCGGGGGGCTCGGCCCGGTTCTCCGAGATGAAGCGCGCGAACAGCAGCCGGATCTCGGTGGGGTCGACCGCCGTGATGCCGAGGCAGTAGCAGACCACCGAATTGGCCGCCGAGCCGCGCCCCTGGCAGAGGATGCCGCGCTTGCGGGCGAATTCGACGATGTCGAACAGAGTCAGGAAGTAGCGCGCATAGTCCATCTTCTCGATGAGACGCAGTTCCTCGTGGATCGTGTTCATGATTTGTTCTGGTATACCCTCCGGATAACGCCAGCGGGCCCGGTGCAGGACTTGGTCGGTCAGGTAACCCTGCGCGGTCGATCCCGGCGGCACCGGCTCGTCGGGATACTCGTACTTGAGTTCATCGAGGGAGAAGTCGCAGGCCTGCACGATCTCGATGGTGCGGGCCAGGGCCTCCGGGTGGTCGGCGAACAGGCGCGCCATCTCGGCGGCCGGCTTCAGGTGGCGCTCGGCATTGGCCTCCAGGCGGTAGCCCGCCGACGCCAGGGTGCAGCCCTCGCGGATGCAGGCGACGATGTCCTGCAGGGGGCGCCGGTCCGGGTGGTGGTAGAGCGCGTCCGAGACCGCCACCAGGGGGGCGCCGAGGCGCGCGCCGAGTTCCGCGAGACGCCCGAGGCGGCGGCGCTCGTCGCCGCGCCGGCGATGGCTCCCCGCCAGGGTGACCCGGCCGGGGGCGTGGGCGGCGAGGTCCGCGAGGTGAGACAGGAAGGGGTCGTCGTCGCCGAGATGCTCGGGCGGGACCGCGATCAGCATCTGCCCCTCGCTGGCCTCCAGCAGCTCCGAAAAGTCGAACCGGCACTGGCCCTTCTCGGACCGGCGGTTGCCCCGGGTGAGGAGCCGGCACAGGCGCCCGTAGGCAACCCGGTCCATCGGGTAGGCCACGGCCTCGAAGCCGGCCTCGGTCACGAGCCGCACGCCCGGCAGGAAGCGGATGCCCGGCTCGCCCGCCGCCTTGCGGCGCTTGACCTCGGCATGGCCCCGCACGATGCCCGCCAGGGTGTTGCGGTCGGCGATGCCGATGGCGTGCAGCCCGAGTTCGGCGGCCTGGCCCACCATCTCGCCGGGATGCGAGGCTCCCCGCAGGAACGAGAAGTTCGTGGTGACGACGAGTTCGGCATAGGCGGGCGGCTCGGACGTCAGTGCCATCTCCCTCGCTCCCGCTTCCGGAACCCGTCTCAGGATAGAGAACGAACCGTGATCATATTGGATCCCGGGGTGCCGGTTTCGTGCGCGGGAGTCAAAGCTTCGGGGCCGCTGGCCAACCGGTTCGCCGTGCGCTAGCCCGGTCCTCCCCAGACAGGATGTCCCATGCTGACCTGCGCGATCCTCGACGACTACCAGGGCGTCGGTCCGACGATGGCGGACTGGTCGGGGCTGACGGACCGCCTCGTGCTGCGGGACCTGCGCACCACCTTCGCGACGCAGGACGCGCTGGTCGACGCGATCCGGGATTGCGAGATCGTGGTGATGATGCGCGAGCGCACGCCGTTCCCGGCCGCGTTGTTCGCGCGCCTGCCGCGGCTGAAGCTCCTCCTCACCAGCGGCATGCGCAACGCGTCGATCGACCTCGCCGCCGCGAAGGCGCACGGCGTCACGGTCTGCGGCACCGCGAGCCACCCCGAGCCGCCGGTGGAACTCACCTTCGCGCTGATCCTCGGGCTTGCCCGCCACCTCGTGCCCGAGGTCCAGGCCCTGCGGTCCGGCGGGCCCTGGCAGGGCAGCGTCGGCACGGACCTCGCCGGCCGCCGCCTCGGCCTCCTCGGCCTCGGCAAGACCGGCGCCCGCGTCGCCCGGATCGCGCAGGCCTTCGGCATGCAGGTCAGCGCCTGGAGCCGGAACCTCACGACCGAGCGCGCGGAGGCGGAGGGCGTCGCCCTGGCGCCCTCCCTGGAGGCGCTGCTGGAGGCGAGCGACGTCGTCTCGATCCACCTCGTCCTCGGCGACCGCACGCGGGGCCTGATCGATGCGCGTGCCTTGAGCCGGATGCGGCCCGATGCCCTCCTCATCAACACGTCGCGCGCCGCGATCGTCGACGAAGCGGCCCTGCTCGCCGCGCTCCGGGCGGGCGCCATCGCGGGCGCCGGCCTCGACGTCTTCGAAACCGAGCCGCTGCCGCCGGATTCGCCCTGGCGCACCCTGCCCAACGTGCTGGCGACGCCGCATCTCGGCTATGTCACCGAGCGCAACTACCGCACCTACTTCCCCGAGATCGTGGAGGATATCGGCGCCTTCCTCGACGGGGCGCCGATCCGGGTTCTCACCTGAGATCGGGCCTCACACCCGCCCGTCCACGAAGGCCCGCACCAGCAGGTTGGCGATCGCCAGGGGGGGCGGAGCGGTGAAGCCCTCCGGGTGGCGGGCCTCCAGCATCGCCGCGGCCTCCGCCCGCGTGAACCAGCGCGCATCGGCGAGTTCCACGGGGTCGATCGTGATGGCGTCGTCGAGCGCCTCCGCGACGCAGCCGATCATCAGCGAGGCGGGAAACGGCCAGGGCTGCGAGGCGTGGTAGCGCACCGCGCCGATGGTCAGGCCGACCTCCTCGAAGGTCTCGCGCCGCACGGCGTCCTCGATGGTCTCGCCGGGTTCGAGGAAGCCGGCGAGGCAGGAATACATGCCCTCGTTGAAGCGCGGCGAGCGGCCGAGCAGGCAGGCCTCGCCCCGGGTGATGAGCATGATCACCACGGGATCGGTGCGGGGGAAGTGGTGCGTCCCGCAGGCCGCGCATTCGCGGCGGTAGCCGCCGGCCGCCAGCGTCGTCGGGGTTCCGCAATTGGCGCAGAAGCCGTGGCGCGCGTGCCAGCCGAGCAGCGACTTCGCGGTGGCGAGCAGCCCGAGTTCGTGGGCTGCGATCCGGCCCTCGCCGGCGAGGCTGCGCAGGTCGTTGCTGCGGAACGGCGGCTCGGCGTCGTACGCCTCCGCCACCTCCGCCGGCAAGGCGGCGGCGAAGACCGGGGCCCCGTCGAGGCGGCCGAGGAACAGGGTCAGGCCGGGCACCCCCGCCCGTGACGCCTCGGCGGGGGTGAGGAGGGCGGTGTCGCCGGACAGCAGGACCCGGTCGCCGGCCAGGATCACGATCCGGTCGCCCTCCGCGCCGAAATCCGGGATCGCCGCCGCGCTCTCGGCGGAGTGACGCACGAGGCGGCTGTGGACGTAGCCGAGCCGGTTCGCGGAATCGGGCATCGCCTCAGGCCGCCGCGAACAGGGCGCCGATGCGCTCGATCATCTGGGCGCGCGCGTGGTGCGGGTAGGGGGTCGCGGTGCCGACGCCCCAGATCGGCTTCGGCCAGGCGGGATCGGAGCGGAAGCGCCCGATCACGTGGACGTGGAGCTGGGGCACCATGTTGCCGAGGGCCGCGACGTTGACCTTGTCGGGCTTGGCCAGTTCCAGCATCACCCCGGTGGCGAGGCGCATCTCGTCCATGAGGGCGTGGGCGTCGTCCGGCCCGAGATCGGTGATCTCGCTGGCGCCGGCCCGGCGCGGCACCAGGATCAGCCAGGGGAAGCGGGCATCGTCCATGAGGAGGACGCTGCACAGGGCGAGGTCGCCCACATGCACGGTGTCGGCGGCAAGCCGCGGGTCGAGGGTGAAGTCGGTGCTCATCGCGCAGCGATGTAGAGCGGAACCGTGGCCGATGCGAGGGGCGCCCCGCTCAGATCCCGCTGAACCAGTTGTAGCCCTGGTCCTCCCAGTAGCCGCCCGGATAATCGTTGGTCACGAAGATCTCCGCGATGTGCTTGGGGCTCTTGAAGCCGAGCTTGGTCGGCACCCGCACCCGCACGGGATAGCCGTATTCGGGAGCCAGCGTCTGGCCGGCGAAGTCGAGGGCCAGGATGGTCTGCGGGTGGAGCGCGCTCGGCATGTCGAGGCTGCCGTAATAGCGGTCGGTGCATTTGAAGCCGACATACTTCGCGGTCAGGTCCGCGCCGGTGCGCTCCAGGAAGGTCCGCAGGGGCACGCCGCTCCACTGACCGATCTGGCTCCAGCCCTCGATGCAGATGTGCCGGGTGATCTGGCTCTCCTGCGGCAGGGCGCGCAGCTTCGCGAGCGTCCAGGACGCCTTGTCGGCGACGCGGCCGCCGACGTCGAGCTTCCAGGTCGCCGTGTCGATCTCCGGGATGTTGTCCGGCGGGTAATAGGCGTTGAAGCGGAACGGCGTGTCGATCATCGAGGCCGGGTAGGTCGGGGCCAGGGTCGCCGGGTCGAACAGCCACTGCTGCACCCGGTCGTTGGCCCGCGACATCGTCCAGAGCACCCGGTCGGCCAGGGTGCCGTTGCTCCCCGTGGAGAGGTCGCAGCCGGAGAGAAGGGTCAGGGCGCCGAGCGAGAGGCCGCCGCGCAGGACCATGCGGCGTTCGAGGCCGGCCAGTTCCGGGGCGATGTCGCGGCGCAGGGCCCGCAGGCGGGCGGCGTCGTCGGGATTGCGGGGCATCAGCGAACGGGCTCCTCGGCGACGCGGGCGCGGCCGGTGATCATCGCCACGAGCGTGCGCGGCACGACGAGGACGAGGGCGAGGTGCAGGACGATGAAGGCGCCCAGGCCCGCCATGGCGAAGAAGTGGACCCGGCGCGCCCACTCGTAGCCGCCGAACAGGTTCGTGAGCCCCTGCCACTGCACCGGCTTCCACAGGGCGCAGCCCGAGGCGACGAGCAGGAGGCCGAGGACGACCGCGACCACGTAGGCGAGGCGCTGCACGGCGTTGTAGCGCCCGACCCGGTGGGCGAGGGACAGGCGCAGGGCCGCCCCGGCATCGCGCCAGACGGCGCGCGGGCTCAGGGGCAGGAAGGCGGTGGCGAAGTGCCGGGCGAGCAGGCCGTAGAGCACGTAGGCGAGACCGTTCAGGGCGAACAGCCACATCGCGGCGAAGTGCCAGGCGAGTGCGCCGCCGAGCCAGCCGCCGAGGATCGCCCATTTCGGGAACACGAAGGGGAACAGCGGCGAGGCGTTGTAGATCGCCCAGCCGCTGAACAGCATGCAGAACACCGCCACCGCGTTGATCCAGTGGGTGATCCGCACCACGAGGGGGTGGATCACCGTGAGGCGCGCGGGCGTTTCGGGCACGATCGTCAACGGGAAATCTCCGGACCTCGGAATGCTGTCCTCCGTCCCGCCGGCGGGTGCCGGCGGGGCGGGATGCGCTCACATCGACGGGACGGTGCCGTTGCGGCCGACGATGAGGATTGCGGCGTTGAGCTTGCCGTCGGGACCGGCCTTGGTGAAGGCCACGACCTTGGCGCCGGCCACCACGATGCTCTTCTCGCCGGGATCGACCAGGGTCACCGGCACGTCCTCGGGCACCAACACCTTCTTCTCGCCGCCGTTGTACTTGACCAGGAGGGTGCGGCCCTCCGTGCCCGACAGGCTGCCGATGGCGCCGTTGGTCATGGTGGAGTTCGCGCCGAGATCCCACGGGTAGTGCCCGTCGGCGGTGCCGCGCAGGGAGGAGGCGAACACCGTCACCTGCAGGGCCTTCTGGGTGCCGTCGGGCTGCGGGATCGCGGCGGTGCCGATGTAGCTCTCGGACTTGATGTCCGAGATCTGGCCGCTGCTGGCGGCCAGGATCTTGGTGTCGCTCCCGAAGGTCACGGTCTTCGCCTCGCCGGTGCGGGGCTTGATCGTCAGGGTCGAGCCGTCGATGGCCTCGATGGTGCCCCGGTAGCGCACGATGTCGTCGGCGCGGGCCGGGGCCGTCGCGACGACGAGGCCGAGGGTCAGGCCGGTGAGCAGCGTCTTCATCATGGCGTTCTTCCTTGCGCGTCGACCGGGCACGGAGGCCCGCGCGATTCTCATCGGGCGGTTCTCATCGGGATCCCGACGATCACATGGGCGGGACGGTGCCGTTCTCGCCCACGATCATGCGGTCGGCCACGGCGGTGCCGCCGGCATCGGCCCGGGTGAAGGCCACGACCCGGGCGCCCGGCCGGATCTTGCCGACGTCGCCGGGGGCGATGGAAACCACCGGCACGTCCTCCGGCACCGTGATGGTCTTCTCGCCGCCCTTGTAGGTCACCGTGATCGTGCGGCCGGCGGTGCCCGAGAGGGCGCCCACCGCACCGTTGGTCATGGTGTTCTCCTTCTCGAGGTCCCACGGGTAGTGGCCGTCGCCGGTGCCGCGCATGCTCGGCGCGAAGACCGCGACCTCGAGGGCCTTGAGGGTGCCGTCCGCCTGCGGGGTCGCGGCGGTGCCGATGTAGCTGTCGGACTGGATGTCGCTGATCTTGGCGGTGTTGGCGGTGGCCACGCGCACGGCCTCGCCGAGCCTGACCTGCACGGGTGCGCCGAGGCGCGGCTTGATCGTGACGTTCGTCCCGTCCACCGCCTCGATCGTACCCCGGATGCGGACCACGGGGGCCTCGGCGCGGGCCGGGGCAGTCAGGCCCAGGGTGAGTCCGAGGCTCAAGGTCAGGCCGGAGAGGGCGAGGGCAACGGTCGACGACGTCATGCGCAAGTTCCTGGCGACCGATCCCTGCCGGCCTCCCGCAGGCTGCGCCCAATCGGGATGCATGCGCAAGTCAATTGCGCGCGACCCGGATGCCCGGGCCTGCGGCCCGTTGAAACGTTGACGATGGGACGGCCTGCGCTAGCCGGAACCGACGCCCTAATGCGCCATCAGCATCGGGATGCCGGCATGGGCCAGGAGGTGGCTCGTCGGCCCGCCGAAGATCATCTGGCGCAGGCGGCTCTGGGTGTAGGCCCCCTTGATCAGCAGGTCGCAGCCGAAGGTTTCGGCCTCCGTCAGGAAGACTTCCCCCGGGGTGCGCCGGCCGGCCGAATAGGCCCGGAAATCGGCCGCGATGCCCTCGCAGGCGAGCGCCTGGGCCAGATCCTCCGCGCTCGGCCCCGGCACCGTGCCGCCCTCGACGCTGATCACCCGGATGCGCCGGGCCTGACGCAGGAACGGCATCGCGAAGGCCACGGCCCGGGCGGTCTCCGTGGAGCCGTTCCAGGCGATCAGGATCGCCTCGCCGAGCGTCGCCGGGGCGATCGGGGGGGCGAGCAGGATGGGCCGGCCGCTCTCGAACAGCGCGGTCTCGAAGGTGGTCATGCGCGGCGTGCCATCCGAACCGCCGGGCCGGCCCACGACGGTGGCGGTGAACAGGCGGGCATATTGCCCGAGGAAGGCATCCCCCGCCGGCACGTCGGCCCGCCAGCGGTAGCGGGCTCCAGCGGCCGCGACCGTCTCCGGCGTGCAGGGGCCCTGCGCCGCCAGCGGCAGCCCGGCCTGCTCCATGAAGGCGACGAACGCCTGGCCCGCCGTCTCGGCCTCGGCCTTGTCGGCCTCCTCGTCACGCAGCCAGGTCATGCCGCCCACCATGTCGACGGGGACGTACTCGGCGAGCGCCGGGCGCAGGGACACGCCTTCGATGAGGCTGCCGAAGCGCCGGGCGGCGAGGATCGCGGTCTCGAAGACCGAGGGGAGCGCGTCATGCGACGCGACGGGAACGAGCAAGGTCTGCATCGGAGTGGCTTCCTACGAAGCGGCACGAAACCCCGACAGGCTAGAGCCAAACGGCCCGGCGGCAAACTGCGGCACGCCACCGGCCCCCAGAGGTTTTTTGAGAGCGTCGACGCGAGCCTGTCCACCGGGACGAGGACCAGATCCGGGAGCCACCACGAGGCTATAGAATGCACGAAGCTTGGCCTTGGAAAGACCGGATGCGTTTGCGTTCGGCACAAGGAAGAGATGTTCTTTATGGGGAACCGTATCGTTCGGGGTTCGTTGGCCCCACAACCGCGACGGATCGATGCCGCCCAGAGGCTGTACTGCTTCGGGCCGGCGCCTGTCACGGACTCCAACTCTTTTCGAGGTTCTCATGATCAAGACGACTTTCGCCGCCACCGCCGTTCTCGCCGCCCTCGCCACCCCGGCCTTCGCACAGGGCATGCAGGGCGATTTCCGCATGGAGGCGATGCAGGCCAACGCCTTCGAGATCCAGTCGAGCCAGATCGCCCTCAGCAAGAGCCGTAACCCGCAGGTTCTGCGCTTCGCCCGCGAGGCCGTCCGCGACCACCGCGCCGCCAACGTGGCGCTGGCCGGCGGCGAGAACAATTACGCGGCCGTGCGCGGCGGCGAAGGTGTGGGCGGCCTGATCACGGCACCCCTCGCGGTGGCCGGTGGCGCGGTCGGCGCCGCCACGGGGATCGCCACCGGTGTCGTCGGCGGCACCCTGAGCGGCGGCCCGGTGGGCGGCGTCGAGGGCATCGGCAGCGGTGCGGCGCGCGGCGCCGAGGCCGGGAGCCGTGCCTTCCGGGGCGACGTGGACACCACCGCCGGCACCACGATCATCCCGCCGAACCCGCAGCAGCAGGCGATGCTGGCCGAGCTGTCGCAGACCCCGGCCGGCCCGCGCTTCGACAGCCTCTACGGCCGCATGCAGGTGCAGTCCCACGAGATGACGATCGGCATGTTCCGCGCCTACGCGGCGTCCGGCCCGAACCCGGCCCTGCGCGCCCATGCGGAGCAGGCCCTGCCGGTGCTGCAGTCGCACTACCAGATGGCCCAGCGCCTGCCCGGCGCTCGCTGATCGCGTGAAATGACATGCCGGGCGCGTCGCCCGGCATGGTTCGAGACGAGAAGGACGTCGAGCCCGGGGCTCGACGTCCTTTTCGTTCGGGGGTGCCTTACTGCTCGACGCAGCCGATCAGCGAGGCGGGGCTCAGGCTCCGGCCGGCCTGATCGACGGCCGGCTTGAACTCGCCGGTCTCCGGGTCGCGCAGGAGGAGTTCCCCGCGTGCGATGCCGAAATGGGCCCCGTGCAGGGCGAGGCGTCCGCTCTCGACGCGCGTGCGCACGAAGGGGAAGGTCATCAGGTTCTTGAGGCTCTGCGCGACCATCGAGTATTCGAGCCGCGTGAGGTAATCCGGATCGCTCGGGTTGCCCGCCATGGCGGCGGCGGGCTCGACCAGCGAGACCCAGCTTCCGATGAAGTCGCTGTTCGAGAGGGGCTTGGCGGGATTCGCGTAAGCCTTGATACCGCCGCAGGTGGCATGCCCGAGCACGACGATGTGCTTGACCTCCAGACCCTCCACCGCGAACTCGATCGCCGCCGAGGTGCCGTGGAAGTCGCCGCCCGTCTCATGGGGCGGAACGATGTTGGCGACGTTGCGGATGACGAAGAGTTCGCCCGGTCCGGTATTGAAGATGACCTCGGGCGAGACCCGGCTGTCGCAACAGCTGATCATCAGCACTTCCGGGCTCTGGCTCTCGGCCAGCTTCGCATAGCGCTTGGCCTCGTCGGTCAGCCGTCCGTCGATGAACGAGCGATAGCCGGCTTTGAGCTTCTCAGGAAACATACGGGGATCCTCGTTTCAGGTTGGAGGGCAGGGTGGAGGCCAGGGTAGAGGGATGAAAGCGTGCCGTCCTGCGGCATGCCGGATCAGCGCGGCTGCCAGCTGAGGGCGAAAGGCGAGTCCGGGAGCCGACCCTCGGCGACAGCACGCGCCACCCGGGCAAGCCCGGCCGGCTCGATCCGTTCCGCCGTCGCGTCGAGTTCATCGAGCGTCCACCAGCGGGTTCCGAGCACCGGGTTGTCCTCGGTCTCGGCGAGCCGGCTGGTGTCGACGGTGGCGTCGGGGAGCCGGACCACGAAGTAGCGCTCGCGGGCGAAGCGCGGCGCGCGGAACAGGTGGAAGGGACCGTCGCAGGCGGCGACCTGCGGTCCGATCTCGGCATCGTGCACGCCGATCTCCTCCGACAATTCGCGCCGGCAGGCCTCCACGTGGGTCTCGCCCGCCTCCAGCCCGCCGCCGGGCATGAACCAGAAGGTGCGGGCCTCAGGGGTCGCCGGATCGATGGGGCGCACCGCCTCGTAGGCGATGAGGAGGAGGCGCTGGTCCGGGTCGAACACCAGCGCCCGTGCGATGTCGCGAACCGGTAGATCCTGGGTCACGCGTGCCTCCTGCGGTTTCGCTTCAGGCCCCCGCTTTAGCAGGGAATTCGTGCGGGGCCAGGGGCGGCCCGTCCGGCATCCAGATCACGATCGGCAACCCGTGCGTGTCGCGGCCGGGGGGATCGGGCAGCGGCCGGGCGGTCCCTCCCAGGAGGTCGCGGGCGACGACGAGGCCGGCCAGGGCGTCGAGGTGGTCGTCGGCTCCGACCCCGCGCGGGCGGGCCGCGATCAGCCCCTCGGGCAGGCCGGCGGCGGTCAGGAGCGCCCGGCGTTCGGCGAGTCCGGCCCCGCGTGCCGGGCCTTTCTTGCCCGCCGCGAGGGGCCGGTCGCCGTTGAGGCGACGGAAGGCGATCTCGGGATGCACCTCGTGCAGACGCGCGCCGAGTTCCGGCCGCGCGCGGAGCAGCCCGTCCACCTCCCGGATGTAGGCCAGGATGTTCCAGCACTGGATCGAGGGCGCGAAGGGCGGCGTGCTGTTCGCCCGCGAGAGCACCTTCGCTTCCGCGTAGGTCTCCGCATAGACCGCCGCGCGGGCGGGCACCGGAAACACGCTGGCGCGCCCCGCCCCGAGCCGGGCCCGCGCCGCACGGTCGGCCACGCGGCCGCCCGCCGTGACATGCGTGTCGAGGCCGATGGGGATGTCGATGCCGACGCGCAGCGGCGCTTCGGCGGCGTCGAGGAAATCGGCCACCCGGGCAAAGCGCGCGGCGCGGTAGCGCGTCGGGTCGTCGAGGTCGAGGAGGACGCCGGCCCAGGCACCGCGACAGCCGTCGAGGCCGCCGACCCAGCGCGTCACCGCAGCCTCCGGGCGCACGACGCGAACCGGATCGGACCTCGCTCGTTGTCGCTGCTCAGGGCTGCCGCTGCGGGCGCCCGCCGAACCGGGAATGCGTTCATGGACATCGCCGTCGACAAGGTCACCGAGATCATCCTGCGCGTGCGCGCCGTCGATGTGAAGGAAGGGCCGACCGACCCCGATTCCGGCTCCAACCCCATCGATGACGGCGCCACCGACGTGCTGATGTCGGGAACGGACGACGCCACCGAGGAGGAACTGCGCGACATGATCGGCGCGCTCAACGACGACGAGCGGGCCGACCTGCTCGCGCTCCTCTATATCGGGCGCGGGGACATGGAGCCGGAGGAATGGGCGGACGCGGTGCGCTTCGCCCGGGAGCGCGAAGCCGCCGGCGAGGGTGCGGCCCGCGAGATCCTCGGCATTCCCAACGCGGGCGACCTGCTCGACGAGGGGCTGTCCAACCTCGGCATCACGCCGGACCTGCCGCAGGCCTGATCCGGCGTGGGACGTCACGCCCGGCGCGACGTCCCACCCCCACGGCCGCTACCGGCAGGGCAGCGCCGTGGCGGTGTCGGCGACGAAGCCCGCCGTGTCGCGCAGGGTCTCGGCCTGCGTCGGATCTAGGGAGACCGCCTCCGCCTCCCGGTGCAGGCGGTCATTGCAGGCGCAGGTGGGGATCTGCCCGCGCGGCGGCGAGCACTGGTCGTGGTGCATGCAGGCGACGTCGAGGGCGTCCACCGGAGGGCGCGGGCTGCGGTTGCCCGGGCCGCAATAGTTGCCGTGGATCAGCAGGGTGCCGCGCTCGGCATCGATGAAGGGCATCTCCTGGGCTCGGGCCGGGACGGCCAGCGCGGCCGAGAGGCTCGCGGCGGCGAGCAGGCCCGCCAGAAGCGGCTGTCTAAGACGCGACGGCCCAAGGCGCAGCCGGGCGGTCCGCGAAGGTCGAGCGATTGCAAGCATCAAGATCCTGGTCCTCCTGGTCTGTTGCACCCTCGCGGGGAGAGATGGGGCCGCGCCGAAATGCGGCAAGCGCAACCGCTGGTCCGCCGGCTCGGCCCCGTGCCGCCCGGCACGCCCGCCGCCCCGCCGTGCCGGCTCTGGTCCTCTCGGGATTCGGCCCCGCCCACGTCGTGGGCCGCCGCCATCCACAGTGTTAACCTTTTCTTAACCCGCCGATTGTCGTGCAACGCCGGCCGTGGGACATTCGTTAACAGAAGCTTAACGAGGCCCGAGGCGGTCATGCGGTACGTGTTTTCCCGGCGTCTCCAGGCCCTGACAGCGAAGACCCTGATGGGCGTCGCCCTGGTCGCCGGGCTCGTCCTCGCCCCTTCGGCGCAGGCACAGACCCTCGCCGCGCTGCCGACCGTGTCGAGCGCCGTCAGCACCGGTGCCCCGGCCCGGCCGATCGCCGCCTGGGTGGATTTCTGCCAGGGCTACGCGGCGGAATGCGCGGTGGATGTGGCGGCGCCCGCCCAGATCACCCTGACCGCGGCGACCTGGGCCACCATCGTCTCGGTCAACCGGCGGGTGAACCGGTCCATCCAGGCGGTGACCGACATGGATCACCTGCACGTGCCGGACCGCTGGGACCTCGCCGAGGACGGCTCGGGCGATTGCGAGGACTTCCAGCTCGTGAAGCGCAAGCTCCTGGCCGAGGCCGGCCTGTCGCGCCGGGCCATGCGGATGACGGTCGTGATCGACGAGAAGGGCGAAGGCCATGCGGTGCTTACCCTGATCACCGATCGCGGCGACATCATCCTCGACAACAAGACCAGTGCCGTCCTGCCCTGGCGCCAGACCGGCTACACCTTCATCAAGCGCGAGAGCCAGAACGCCGTCGGCTGGGTCTCCCTCGGCCGGGCCGCCTCGCCGGCCACCACCGCGAACCGCTGAAGCCGTTCGGCCCGACTGACCGCTCACGAGGGTGGGTTGAGAGCGCTGCGTGGAAAAGCGTCCCGAAACGGGACTGGGGACAATCCAAGCCTTTCATCATGGGTTAAGCGTGGCGGCGCGAGGGTGGCCGGGTTCGGGAAAGCCTCGCCATGACGATCCGCGACCGCGCCCTGCCGGCGCTCACCCTGCTCTGCGTGATCCTGTCCGCCCCCCTCGCCCAGGCCGAGGACCGGCCCGGCGTGGCCGATCGCCATGGCGCCTGGCGCGCCTGCCTGCATCGCAACTTCGCCCTGCAGGCCGCCCTGTCCAGCCGGGTGATCGCGGCGGATGCGGCGCTGCGGACCTGCCGTCCCAGCGAGCAGGCCTATCTCGCCGCGCTCTCGACCTCGCCGCTCGTGGACGACGAGGATGTCGCCCGCGTCCGGCCGGCCCTGCTGCTGCGGGCGAAGGGCTGGCTCCTCGAGGGCGGCCCGCGCCCGCTCTGAGAATCGGGGTCCGTGAGGTGACGGCGCCCGTCAGCGGAAGGATTTGCGCGGATCGAAGGCGTCGCGCACCGCTTCTCCGGAAAACACCAGCAGGCTCAGCATCACGGCGACCACGAAGAAGCCCGTGAGCCCGAGCCAGGGCGCCTGGATGTTGTCCTTGCCCTGGGCCAGCAGCTCGCCGAGGGACGCGGATCCGGGGGGCAGGCCGAAGCCGAGGAAGTCGAGGGAGGTCAGCGTCCCGATCGAGCCGTTCAGGATGAAGGGCAGGAAGGTCAGCGTCGCCACCATCGCGTTGGGCAGGAGGTGGCGGCTCATGATGCGGATGTTCGACAGCCCGAGGGCGCGGGCGGCCCGCACGTATTCGAAGTTGCGCGCCCGCAGGAACTCGGCCCGCACCACGCCCACCAGCGACACCCACGAGAACAGCAGCAGGATTCCCAGCAGGACGAAGAAGCCCGGCTCGATGAAGGCCGAGATGATGATGATGAGGTAGAGGGTCGGGATCCCGCTCCAGACCTCGATGAAGCGCTGCAGCGCGAGGTCGACCCAGCCGCCGAAATAGCCCTGGACCGCCCCCGCGATCACCCCGATCACCGAGGAGACCAGGGCGAGGATCAGCCCGAATAGCACCGAGATGCGAAAGCCGTAGATGATGCGGGCGAGCACGTCGCGGGTGGTGTTGTCGGTGCCGAGCCAGTGCGTCTCGAGTTCGGAGCACGGCTTTCCGACGGACTGGCACTGCGCCTCGGTCAGCATCCAGGTCGGCGGGGAGGGGGAGGGGGTCGGCAGGCCCTGGATGATGGTGGCGTAGGAATAGGGGATCGGCGGCCAGATCGCCCAGCCGTGCTCGGCGATCTCCTTGCGCGTCTCCGCCGAGCGGTAGTCCGGACGCGCGTAGAAGCCGCCGAACTTCTCGTCCGGATAGTCGATGACGACCGGAAACAGGATCTCGCCCTTGTACGAGACCACGAGGGGCCGGTCGTTGGCGATGAATTCGGCGAACAGGCTCGTGACGAAGAGCCCGGTGAAGATCAGGAAGGACCAGTAGCCGAGGCGGTTGCGCCGGAAATTGGCGAGCCGCCGCCGGTTCAGCGGCGAGAGCCCGCGCGTGGGCGGGGGCAGGGCGACGGCCGGCGTGGCGTCGGGGCGCACGACCTCGTTCACCGGGCGCCCCCCATCCCGCATGTCAGCCGTCGATGCGGGTGGCCGTTCCTTCGATCTCGTTGGGCCGCAGGCCGCCATGGCGCTCGAGGTGGCGCCGCAGCAGGCGCACGTTGCGGCGGTTGGCCTTGAAGGCCGCATCGAACAGGTCGCCCGCCAGGGGGACGGCGCCGAGCGCCCCGTCGGCGGCGATGTTCATCGCCATCCGGGCGATCAGCCAGCGCGGGGCCCCGAGCCGGCGCGCCTCCACCACGATGTAGGAGGCCAGCAGCATGCCGGCGACATCCCCCACCACCGGCACGAGGCCGACCAGGGCGTCGAGGCCCACCCGGCGGTTGATCCCCGGGATCACGAAGGCCGAATCCATGAGGTGCGCGAACGCCTCCAGGCGCAGCAGCGTCGCCTCCCGGTCGTCCGCCTTCGGCTTGAAGCGGGTCGTGGCACCGGCGGATTGGGTGAAGTCCATCTGCGGGCTCCGGGGGATGCGCGGCGTTGTCATGGGCGAGGATGTGGCCCCGGCCCCAACTGCGCGCAAGCGCGACCTGTTCGACCGTGCCGCGCGCAGGCGCGACCTGCTGGATCCCGCGCATCAGGCCCGCTCCCCGGCGACGGAGGCAAGCCGGTCGAGGGCCGCATCGAGGACGGGATCGGCCTTGGCGAAGCACAGCCGGACGATGTGGCGCACCGCGGCGTCGGGATAGAATGCGCTGACGGGAATCGCCGCGACTCCGTGCCGGCGCACCAGCGCGTCGCAGAAGGCGACGTCGTCGGTCCAGCCGAGCGGCGCGAGGTCGACGTTGAGGAAGTAGGTGCCATGGGAGGGCAGCACCCGGAAGCCCCGCTCGCTCAGGCCCGCCGTCAGGCGGTCTCGGGAGGCGGCCAGACGCGCCCGCATCCCGTCGAAGTAGCCGTCCTCCTTTGCGAGACCGTAGGCCACCGCCTCCTGCAGGGCGGGCGGCGTCGTGAAGGTGAGGAACTGGTGCGCGTTGGCCACCACCCGCAGCAGGGGCGGGGCCGCCATCACGAAGCCGACCTTCCAGCCCGTCAGCCCGAAGATCTTGCCGGCCGAGCCGATCTTGACGGTGCGGGCGCGCATGCCCGGCAGGGCCATCAGCGGGCAGTGCCGCGCGCCGTCGAACACGATGTGCTCCCAGACCTCGTCGCAGACCGCCACCACGTCGTGTCGGGTGCAGAACCCCGCCAGTAGGGCCAGGTCCTCCCGCCCGAACACCGTGGCGCTGGGATTGAGCGGGTTGTTGAGGACGACGAGCTTCGTCCGGTCGGAGAAGGCCTCGGCAAGCGCCGACGCGTCGAGGCGGAAATGCGGGGGCTGCAGGGGCACGATGCGGGCCACGCCCCCGGCGCGACGCACCAGCGGGAGGTAGGCGTCGTAGAGGGGGGCGAACAGCACCACCTCGTCCCCCGGCGCGATCAGGGCGAACAGGGCTGCCGCGATGGCTTCGGTGGCGCCCGAGGTGACCATCACCTCCGCCATCGGGTCGAGGTCGAGGCCCTGGTGATGCGCGTAATGCGCCGCGATTGCCGAGCGCAGGGTCGGCAGCCCCATCATCGGCGGGTACTGGTTGTCGCCGTGCAGCACCGCCTCGGCGGCCCGACGGCGCACGTCCTCCGGTCCCGGATCGTCGGGGAAGCCCTGGCCGAGATTGATCGCACCGAGTTCTCGGGCGAGGCCCGACATCACCGTGAAGATGGTCGTCGGCAGGTCGGCGAGGACAGGATTCATGCTGGGACAGAATTCATGACGCGGAAGGGCGTGACGGGGAAGCGATGGAGGTGGGGAGGACGCCGAGGCTCCTGACGGCGTGGCCTAGCACGGCCCCATCCGGCAACGAAATGTGCGTCCCCGCACGCGGCTTCCCAGTCGGGCGGCGATGTCGACTGACGATTATTGACAATCATCAGCCATCACGGCACGGTCATCTCACGGCTGGAGCGGTGATTGCCAGCGCGGGACTTCGCCCCCTCGTTCCGTACTCGACGTGTCACCGCTCCGGTCCGTTCCTGAAAAGGCCGTCGCTCCCCCCCAGGCGGCGGCCTTTTTCGTGCCCGCTCCACAGGATTTCGCCCGGCGGTCCAAGGTTTCCGCAGGCGCGCGGGCCAGCAACACGGGGGAAACCCGAAGGCCCCACTGGAGACGCATTGGTCCTTCAGGAAGCGCCCATGCTGCCAATCCTCAACCGCGTGAGCCTTTGCCTGACGAGGTCTTGCCGCGCCGCAACGGCGACGCGGAGCCCAGGCCCGGCAAGGCCGGGTTTGGCAAGCTTCGAACCTACAAGTTCTGATCCTGCAAACCCTGAACGGGCGGGATCGGGCATACGGACCTGTCGAGATCTGGGGGTGCGACCCCGTTCGACGCTGTCGCTCCGTCGCCAACGGCCTTATCTGGAATGTCTCGAAGGTGGAACGCCGGGGCTTGCCCGCTGACCGCCGGCTCGTCACGCCGTTCCCGACACGCCAAGATCCCGATTGCCAAGATCCCGAATGCCAAGTTCGCGAACGCCATGATCCGGAACGACAAGATCGTCAGGCCATGAACGAAACCTCGCCCATCCGAACCGAGACCGCGCGGGAATATCCCGACGCGATGCCGGCCGAGACGCGAAGCGCGCCGCCCGTCCGCCGGCGCCGCCGGGGCTGGCTGTGGCTCGTGCTGCTCCTGATCCTGGCGGGGGCGGGCTATGCCGGATACCGGTTCTACCTCGCACCGAAGGCCGACACCCAGACCGCCGCCTCGCAGGGCCGGGGCAGGGGCGCGCGCGGCGGACAGCATGCGGAGCCGCCCCAGGCGGTGGGCATCGCCACGATCACGCCCGGCGACGTGCCGATCGTGCTCGCCGGCCTCGGTACGGTGACGCCGCTCGCCACCGTCACGGTGCGCTCGCAGATCAGCGGCTACCTCACCGAGATCGGCTTTCGCGAGGGCCAGACCGTGAAGAAGGGCGACTTCCTCGCCCAGATCGATTCCCGCCCCTACGAAGCGCAGCTCGCCCAGTACCAGGGCCAGCTCATGCGCGATCAGGCGCTCCTGCAGAACTCGAAGCTCGACCTCGCCCGCTTCCAGCGCCTCGCCCAGCAGGATTCGATCTCGAAGCAGAACGTCGACACGCAAGGCGCCCTGGTGAAGCAGAACGAGGGGACGGTGGCGGCCGACCAGGCCCTCGTCGACCAGCAGCGCCTCAACATCACCTACACCCGCATCGTCTCGCCGGTGGAGGGCCGCGTGGGTTTACGCCAGATCGACCAGGGCAACTACGTCACCGCCGCCACCACCAGCATCGTGGTGGTGACGCAGCTCCATCCGATCTCGGTGGTGTTCACCCTGCCGGAGGACGACGTCGCCCGGGTGATGCGGCGGGTGCGCTCGGGCGCCAAGCTCGCGGTGACGGCCTACGACCGGGGCGACGTCAACGCCATCGCCACCGGCACCCTCGACACGGTGGACAACCAGATCGACACCACCACCGGCACCGTGAAGCTGCGGGCGATCTTCCAGAACCAGGACGACGCCCTGTTCCCGAACCAGTTCGTCAACGCCAAGCTCACCGTCGACACGGTGCGCGATGCGCCGATCGTCCCGACGGCGGCGATCCTGCGCGGCACGCCCGGCACCTACGTCTACTTGATGCAGGGCGACGACAAGGTGGTGGTTCGCCCGATCAAGCTCGGGGAGGCCGACGGCGCCCGGACGGTGGTGCTCGAGGGCCTGCAGCCGGGTGACCGCGTGGTCGTGGACGGCACCGACCGGCTTCGGGACGGTGCCAGCGTGCGCGTCACCGAGGCCGGCGGCAAGGCCGTCCCGGCCCCGCGTCGGGACGGCGCCCCGGCCGAGGCCCAGGCGATGCCCGCCGCCGCGCCGGTGACGGAGGGCGCCAAGCCCGACGCCACCAAGGCGGACGCCGTCGCTCCCGAGGGCCAGAAGCGCGAGCGCCGCCGCCAGAGGCCCGCCGAGTGATGGGCGATACCGGCATCATGACCGCCCCGGCGTGGCAGGGGTCGGGCGCGGGGCGTGACCTCTTCGGAGATGGACCACACCTCACCCCAGCCCTCTCCTTCCAGGAGAGGGAGCGCGGTGGTGCTTCACGAGCGAACCGGGATGGCCTGCATCCCGTCGTTCTCCCGGAAGGCTTTCGTCGCCAGACTTTCGAGGAATCCCGCGGGTCCCCTCTCCTGGAAGGAGAGGGACAGGGTGAGGTGCGTGACCTGTCCGGAGATGGACCACACCTCACCCCAACCCTTTCCGTCGCGGAGAGGGCGTTCCGGTACGGCTCATCCCACCCCGCTTCGTCCACGCGAGGGCGCCCTGTGGCCGTCTCCATCGACGGTCGGAGCGCGTTTTCGCCATGCCATGAGCATTCGGGCAAGCGCCGGGGCTTGCGGTTCGAGGGGATCGGGTTCCGGCCATGAACCCGTCCCGCCTCTTCATCCTGCGGCCCGTCGCCACCACGCTGTTCATGCTGGCGATCCTGCTCGTCGGGATGGTGTCGTACCTGAACCTGCCGGTCTCGGCCCTGCCGTCGGTCGATTACCCGACGATCCAGATCCAGACCTTCTATCCCGGCGCCAGCCCCGAGGTGATGACCTCGGCGGTGACGGCGCCCCTGGAGCGGCAGTTCGGGCAGCTCGCCAACCTCAACCAGATGACGTCGCAATCGTCGGCCGGCGCCTCCGTCATCACCCTGCAGTTCAGCCTGAATCTCGCCCTCGACATCGCCGAGCAGCAGGTCCAGGCGGCGATCAATGCGGCGGGCAACCTGCTGCCCTCCGACCTGCCCGCACCGCCGATCTACGCCAAGGTGAACCCCGCCGACGCGCCGATCCTGACGCTGGCGCTCACCTCGAAGACCCTGCCGCTCACCGAGGTGCGCGACCTCGCCGAGACGCGGCTGGCGCAGAAGATCTCCCAGGTGGCGGGCGTGGGCCTCGTCAGCACCGGTGGCGGGCAGCGTCCCGCCGTGCGTATCCGCTTCAACGCCCGGGCGCTCGCGGCCTACGGCCTCAACATCGACGACCTGCGCACCACGATCACCAACCTCAACGTCAATACGCCCAAAGGCACCATCGACGGGCCGACGCAATCCTACTCGATCAACGCCAACGACCAGATCCGCGACCCGAAGGCCTATGACGAGGCGATCATCGCCTACAAGAGCGGCGCCCCGGTGCGCCTGTCGGACGTGGCCGAGGTGGTCAACGGCCCCGAGAACACCAAGCTCGGCGCCTGGATGGACGAGACGCCGGCCGTCATCCTGAACATCCAGCGCCAGCCCGGCGCCAACGTCATCGCCACCGTCGACAAGATCAAGGCGCTGCTGCCCCAGCTCCAGGCGACCTTGCCGGCCGCTATCGGCGTCACCGTGCTGACCGACCGCACCACCACCATCCGGGCCTCGGTCCACGACGTGCAGGTGGAGCTGGCGCTGGCCATCGGCCTCGTGGTGCTGGTGATCTTCCTCTTTCTGCGCAGCGTCTCCGCGACCGTGATCCCGAGCCTGTCGGTGCCGCTGTCGCTGATCGGCTCCCTGGCGATCATGGACCTCTACGGCTTCTCGCTGGACAACCTGTCGCTGATGGCCCTGACCATCGCCACCGGCTTCGTGGTCGACGACGCCATCGTGGTCATCGAGAACATCGCCCGGCACGTGGAGGAGGGGGATTCGCCCCTGGAGGCCGCGCTGAAGGGCAGCCGCGAGATCGGCTTCACCATCATCTCGCTCACCGTCTCGCTGATCGCGGTCCTGATCCCGCTCCTGTTCATGGGCGACGTGGTCGGGCGCCTGTTCCACGAATTCGCGATCACCCTGGCGGCCACCATCGTGATCTCGGCGGTGGTCTCGCTGACGCTGGTGCCGATGCTGTGCGCGCGCCTGCTGAAGGCCCACGTGCCCGGCGTCCAGGACCGTCGCGAGGGCTTCATCGCCCGAAGCGCGCGCCGCTCCATGGACGGCGTCATCGCGGGCTACGGCCGGATGCTGCGGGTGGTGCTGCGCCACCAGGGGCTGACGCTCCTCGTCACCCTCGGGACGATCGCGCTCACCGCCTACCTGTTCGTGGTGATCCCGAAGGGGTTCTTCCCCGTGCAGGACAGCGGCGTGATCCAGGGCATCACCCAGGCGGACCAGACCGTGTCCTACGCCGCCATGGCCGAGCGCCAGCAGAAGCTCGCCGCCGTCGTGCTGAAGGACCCGGACGTCGCCAGCCTGTCCTCGTTCATCGGGGTGGACGGCCAGAACGTCACCCTGAATTCCGGGCGCTTCCTCATCAACCTGAAGCCGCACGATCAGCGCAGCGCCCGCGCGCCCGAGATCATCGAGCGGCTCAAGGCCGCCACCACGGGGGTGGCGGGCATCCGCCTCTACCTGCAATCGGTGCAGGACCTGACCATCGACACGGCGGTGAGCGCCACGCAGTATCAGGTCATCCTGGAGAGCCCGAACCTGACGGAGTTCGAGACCTGGGTTCCGCGCTTCGTGCAGGCGCTCCAGGCCTCGCCCCTGCTGATGGACGTGGCGAGCGACCTGCAGGCGAGCGGGCTGGCGGCCTACATCACCATCGACCGGCCCACCGCCGGGCGCTACGGCATCACGCCCGCCACCGTCGACAACGCCCTCTACGACGCCTTCGGCCAGCGCATCATCTCGACGATCTTCACCCAGTCGAACCAGTACCGGGTCATCCTCGAGGCCGACCCGGACCTCCACAAGACCATCGAGAGCCTGGACCACATCTACCTGCCGTCCTCCACCGTGGCTTCCGGCCAGGTGCCCCTCTCGGCGGTGGCCCGCGTCAGCGAGCGCCGCGCGCCGCTCCTCATCAGCCATCTCGGCCAGTTCCCGGCCACCACCGTCTCGTTCAACCTCGCCCCCGGCGCGGCGCTCGGCGACGCCGTGGCGGCGGTGACGGCGGCGGGCAAGGCCATCGACCTGCCCCCGAGCTTCCGCATCGTCCCGCAGGGCTCGGTCTTCGCGTTCCAGTCGGCGCTCTCGAACCAGCTCTTCCTGGTGCTGGCGGCCATCGTCACCGTCTACATCGTCCTCGGCGTCCTCTACGAGAGCTTCATCCACCCGATCACCATCCTGTCGACCCTGCCGTCCGCCGGCATCGGAGCGCTGATCGGCCTGATGATCTTCGGGCTCTCCCTCGACATCATCGCGATCATCGGCATCGTGCTCCTCATCGGCATCGTGAAGAAGAACGCGATCATGATGATCGACTTCGCGCTCCAGGCCGAGCGCGAGCAGGGCATGAGCCCCCGCGACGCCATCTACGAGGCCTGCATCCTGCGCTTCCGGCCGATCCTGATGACGACGCTGGCCGCCCTGTTCGCGGCGGTGCCGCTCATCGTCGGCACCGGCGTGGGGTCGGAGCTGCGCCAGCCACTCGGCATCGTCATCGCGGGCGGCCTCATCGTCAGCCAGGTGCTGACCCTGTTCACCACCCCGGTGATCTACCTCGCCTTCGACCGGCTGGAGCGGCGATTCTCGGGCCGCCGGACCGGCGGCGCGGGCAGCGTCGAGGCGCTGCCGTGAACATCTCCGAGCCGTTCATCCGGCGGCCCGTTGCCACCACGCTGCTCACCATCGGCGTGCTGCTGGCCGGCATCTTCGCCTTCCTGAAGCTGCCGGTGGCGCCGCTGCCGCAGGTGGATTTCCCCGTCATCCTGGTCCAGGCGCAGATGGCCGGCGCCTCGCCGGAGACCATGGCCACCACCGTGGCGGCCCCCCTGGAGCGGCGCCTCGGCGCCATCGCCGACGTCACCGAGATGACCTCGACGAGTTCGCTCGGCTCGGTGCGCCTCGTGCTGATGTTCGGCCTGAACCGGAACATCGACGGTGCGGCCCGCGACGTGCAGGCCGCCATCAACGCCGCGCGGGCCGACCTGCCCACGGCGCTGCGCTCGAATCCGACCTACCGCAAGTTCAACCCGGCCGACGCGCCGATCCTCATCCTCGGGCTTACCTCCGACACCCTGACGCCGGGCCAGCTCTACGATTCCGCCGCCACGGTGGTGCAGCAGAAGATGGCCCAGCTGCCCGGCGTCGGGAACGTCGACATCGGCGGATCCTCGCTCCCGGCGGTGCGGGTGGCCCTCGATCCGACCGCGCTGTTCAACTACGGCATCGGCCTGGAGGGCATCCGCGCGGCGCTCGCCTCGGCCAACGCGAACTCGCCCAAGGGCGCCATCGAGACCGACACGCGCCGCTACCAGCTCTACGCCAACGACCAGGGCCGCGTGGCGGCCGATTACCGCGACATCGTCGTGGCCTACCGCAACGGCGCCGCCGTGCGCCTCACCGATGTCGGCACCATCGAGGATTCCGTCGAGGACCGCCGCAACCTCGGCCTCGTCAACGGCAAGCCGGGCGTGATCCTGTTCATCTACAAGGAACCGGGCTCCAACGTCGTCGACACGATCAGGGGCCTGAAGGCCGCGATCCCGCAGGTAAAGGCCGCGCTTCCCGGCGACATCGAACTCACGATCACCGGCGACCGCAGCGCCACCATCCGGGCCTCGCTGGCCGAGACCGAGGAGACCTTGCTCATCGCGGTCGTCCTCGTGGTCTGCGTGGTGTTCCTGTTCCTGCGCTCGGGGCGGGCCACGCTGATCCCGGCCGTGGCGGTGCCGATCTCCATCGTCGGCACCTACTCGGCGATGTACCTGCTCGATTACAGCCTCAACATCCTCTCGCTGATGGCGCTCATCATCGCCACGGGCTTCGTGGTCGACGACGCCATCGTGGTGCTGGAGAACATCCAGCGCCACATCGAGAAGGGCCGGTCGCGCGTGGAGGCCGCGCTGCTGGGCTCGCGCGAGGTCGGTTTCACCGTCATCTCCATGAGCCTGTCCCTGGTGGCGGTGTTCCTGCCGATCCTGCTGATGGGCGGCATCGTCGGGCGCCTGTTCCAGGAATTCGCCGTCACGCTCTCGCTGGCGATCCTGATCTCGCTGGTGCTCTCGCTCACCACGACGCCGATGATGTGCGCGCTGTTCCTGCGTCCGGAAGCCGCCCACGGCCACGCGCGCCCGAACCTGCTCGTGCGCGGCCTGGAGGCCGGGTTCGACGCCATGCTGGCGGGCTACGAGCGCACCCTGCGCATCGCCATGCGCCACCGCCGGCTGGTGGCGCTCTCGCTGCTGGCGACCGTCGGGCTCAACGTCTACCTCTACATCATCGTGCCGAAGGGCTTCTTCCCCGAGCAGGATACGGGGCAGATGATGGGCGGCATCCAGGCCGACCAGCGCATCTCCTTCCAGTCGATGAAGCAGAAGCTCGAACAGGCCACCGCCATCGTCCAGGCCGATCCGGCGGTGGACAGCGTGGTCGGCTTCACGGGCGGGCGCGGCACCAACTCGGCCAACGTCTTCGTGGGCCTCAAGCCCCGGGGCGAGCGCGATCCGATCACGGCGGTGATGGCGCGGCTGCGCCCGAAGCTCTCCCGCGTCGCCGGCGCCCGGCTCTTCCTGTTCCCGCGCCAGGACCTGCGCATGGGGGGCCGCCAGAGCTTCGCCCAGTACCAGTACACCCTCCAGGGCGACACGGCGGAGGAACTCTACCAGGCCGCCCCGAAGCTGGTTCAGGCGCTGCAGAAGAACCCGATCTTCGCCGACGTCACCTCGGACCAGCAGGAGGGCGGGCTGGAGAGCCGCCTCGTCATCGACCGGGCCAGCGCCTACCGCTACGGGCTCACCCCGGACAAGATCGACAACACGCTCTACGACGCCTTCGGCCAGCGCCAGGTCTCGACCATCTACAACCCGCTCAACCAGTACCACGTCGTGATGGAGATCGCGCCGCGCTACCTCCAGAGCCCCGACACCCTGAAGACGATCTTCGTCTCGACCTCGGGGGGCAAGGCGCGGGGCTCGGCCACCACCAACGCGGTGGCGGGCACCGTGGCGGCGAGCAGCACGAGCACGACCGCGGAGGCCACGGCCGCCTCCATCGCCACGGATTCGGCCCGCAACGCCGCCTCCAACGCCATCGCGGGCGGCAGGAGCGGCGCGAGTTCGAGCGCACCGGTCTCGAGTTCCCGGGAGACGATGGTCCCGCTCTCGGCCTTCGCCCGCCTGGAGACCGGCAACGCCCCCGTGCAGGTCAGCCACCAGGGCCTGTTCGTGGCCACCACGATCTCGTTCAACCTCGTGCCGGGCAAGAGCCTGTCGGATGCCACCGCGGCCATCGAGGCGGCCATCACGGACCTGCGCCTGCCGGCCACCATCCACGGCGAGTTCGCGGGCTCGGCCAAGAGCTTCCAGGAATCGTCCTCGCGCCAGCCGCTGCTGATCCTGGCCGCGCTCATCGCCGTCTACACGATCCTCGGAATCCTCTACGAGAGCTTCATCCACCCGGTGACGATCCTCTCGACCCTGCCGTCCGCCGGCATCGGCGCCCTGCTGGCGCTCCTCGTCTCGGACACGGAGTTCACCGTGATCGCGCTGATCGCGGTGTTCCTGCTCATCGGCATCGTGAAGAAGAACGCGATCATGATGATCGACTTCGCCCTCGACGCGGAGCGCAGCCACGGTGCCTCGCCCCGCGACGCGATCTTCGAGGCCTGCCTCTTGCGCTTCCGTCCGATCATGATGACAACGCTCGCCGCGATGCTCGGCGCCCTGCCCCTCATCCTCGCCGGCGGGGAGGGCTCCGAACTGCGCCGGCCCCTCGGCATCGCCATCGTCGGCGGCCTCATCGTGAGTCAGATCCTGACCCTCTACACCACCCCCGTCGTCTACCTGTACCTCGACCGTCTCCGGCGTCGGAAGCCGGCGGCCGGCGCTTCGCTGAGCCCGGCCGAATGAGCAGGGGCGTGTTCTCGGGACAGGCGACCCTCTGCCGTCCCCTCTCCTGGCAGGAGAGGGACTGGGTGAGGGGCGTGACCTCTCAGATGGACCACACCTCACCCCAACCCTCTCCGTCCGGGAGGGGGCGCCTGTCGCGCCTCAATCCACCGGGCAGCCTGTTCGGCTGCGCGCGGCTTTCGGCGACGATGCTCCTGCTCACGGCGGGCCTCTCCGGCTGCATGGTCGGCCCCGATTATTCCCGGCCCTCCGTGGAGACGCCGCTCGCCTTCAAGGAAGGCGGCACCCGGGAGGACAGCGCGGGCTATGTTGCGAGCCGCAAGGGCTGGCGCCAGGCCGCCCCCAACGACGGGGCCGAGCGCGGTGACTGGTGGCGGGTGTTCCGCGATCCCACCCTCGACCGGCTGATCCGGCTGGTCGATGTCGACAACCAGAGCCTGCGGGCCCAGGTCGCGGCCTACGAGCAGGCGCGCGGCTTCGTGGCCCAGGCCCGCGCGGCCCTGTTCCCCACGGTGATCGGGGCGCCCAGCATCACCCGCTCGCGCGCCCTCGGGATCGAGCGCACCAACGTCTCGCTCCAGGGCCAGGCGACCTGGGAGCTCGACCTGTTCGGGCGCATCCGCCGCAACATCGAGAGCGAGGTGGCCACCGCGCAGGCGAGCGCCGCGGATCTCGCCCTGGTGCGCCTGACGCTGCAATCCGAGGTCGCCACCAACTACCTCACCCTGCGTTACCAGGATTCGCTGCAGCGCGTGCTCAACGAGAACATCGAGGGCTTCAAGCGCAGCCTCGCGATCACCGAGAACCAGTACAATGCCGGTGTCGCGGCCCGGTCGGACGTGATCACGGCCCAGACCCAGCTCCAGACCACCCAGGCCCAGGCCATCGCGGTCGGCCTCCAGCGCGCTACCTTCGAGCACGCTATCGCGCTCCTCGTCGGCCGCCCGCCCTCGGAACTGAGCCTGCCCGTGGCGCCGCTCGCGGCCCGGCCCCCGGCGGTGCCCGTCGGCATCCCCTCGGCGCTCCTCGAGCGGCGGCCCGACGTGGCCCAGGCCGAGCGCAACGTCCAGGCGCAGAGCGAGCAGATCGGCGTCGCCGTGGCAGCCTTCTACCCCACCGTGACCCTCTCGGCCTCCGGCGGCATCTCGGGAAGCCCGGCGGGGGGCCTGTTCTCGGCGGCCAATCAGGTCTGGGCGGTGGCGGCCTCCGGCTCGCAGGTGCTCTACGACGGCGGCGCCCTCGCGGCGGCCCTGCGCATCACCCGCGCGGCCTACGACGCCAGCGTGGCGAATTATCGCCAGACCGTGCTCACCGCCTTCGCGGAGGTGGAGAACGGGCTGGCCGGCGTGCGCATCCTCGCCCGCCAGCAGGCCGCCCAGGACGCGGCCGTGGCCTCCGCCCGCCGCGCGGTGGAGATCACCCTCAACGAGTACCGGGCCGGCACCCAGAACTTCACCACCGTGGTCACGGCCCAGGCGCTCGCCCTCAACAACGAGGTCACGTCCCTCCAGGTGCGCCTCAACCGCTTCACCACCGCCGTGGCGCTGATCCGCGCGCTCGGCGGCGGCTGGGACGCGCGCAGCCTGCCCACGGGCGAGGAACTGAAGGAGGTTCGCCTGCCCATCGATTCCGGTCAGGCGGTGCGCCCCGACGAATGAGCCTCGCGGCATAAGTCTCGGCGCGTGCGATCTCTCACGGGGCCGGCAGGAACGTCGCCGGGCGCCGGAGGTTGACGAGCGATTTCGCCGATGCGCCGTGCGGCACCCGCGCGTGGAGACCGAGCGCCATGGACCCGAACCCCGCTCCGAAGGCCCCCGATGCCGGCGAGGCCATCGCCAAGGCGCCGCCCTGCACCCTGGTGATCTTCGGGGCCGCCGGCGACCTGACGAAGCGCCTGCTGATGCCGGCCCTCTACAATCTCGCCGAGGGCGGCCTCCTCGACGACGCCATCCGCATCATCGGGGTCGATCACAACCCGAACACCGACGAGGGCTGGCGCCAGAGCCTCTCCGACACGATGCAGTCCTTCACCACGGACCGCACCTCCGAGTTCCACCCCGAGCACATCGACCCGCGGGCCTGGGGCTTCGTGCGGGAGCGCCTGACCTTCCGGCAGAGCGACTTCACGGCGCCCGAGACCTTCTCGGGGCTGGCCGGGGCGCTGACCGGCAACGTGATCTTCTATCTGGCGGTCTCGGCCCGCTTCTTCGGGCCGATCGTGGACGCGCTCGGCGAGGCCGGTCTCCTCAAGGAAGCGGAAGGCGCCTTCCGCCGCGTGGTCATCGAGAAGCCGTTCGGCAGCGACCTCGAATCCGCCCGCGCCCTCAACACCCGCATCCTGAAGCGGGGCGCCGAGAGCCAGTTCTTCCGCATCGACCACTTCCTCGGCAAGGAGACCGTGCAGAGCATCCTGGCGATCCGCTTCGCCAACGGCCTGCTCGGCCCCGTCTGGCACCGCGACCACATCGATCATGTGGAGATCACGGCGGCCGAGACCATCGGCGTCGAGGCGCGCGGCGCCTTCTACGAGCCGACCGGCGCGCTGCGCGACATGGTGCCGAACCACCTGTTCCAGCTCCTCTGCATGGTGGCGATGGAGGCGCCCGCCACCCTCGATGCCGAGGCCGTGCGCGACGAGAAGGCCCGCCTGATCCAGGCGGTGCGGCCGATCCCGCTCACGGATGCGGTGCGTGGCCAGTACGCGGCCGGCCAGGAGCACGGCCACTCCGTCCCGGGTTACCGGGAAGAGCCGAACGTGGCCGGTGATTCGCACACCGAGACCTACGTCGCCCTGAAGCTCGGCATCGACAACGCGCGCTGGGCCGGCGTGCCGTTCTACCTGCGCACCGGCAAGCGGATGGCGGGCCGGGTCACCGAGATCGCGCTGCATGTCAGGGCGCCGGCCGCCTCGCCCTTCGCCGGGCCGGACGGCGCGGTCGCGCCGGACGTCCTGCGCTTCCGGATCGACCCCGAGCAGGGGCTCGACCTCGTCCTCAACGCCAAGCGCCCCGGCCCGCGCATGGATCTCGGTCGCGTCACCGCCGCGTTCGATTACGGCGACTTCTTCCAGGAGACGCCGAGCGTCGGCTACGAGACCCTGCTCTACGATTGCATGATCGGTGACGCGACGCTCTTCCAGCGCGCCGACAGCATCGAGGCGGCCTGGGCCGCCGTCGAGCCGCTGCTCAGGGCCTGGGCCGAGGCCGGGGTCGAGGCCTACCCCGCCGGCAGCGACGGGCCGGCCGGTGCCGAGGCGCTGCTCGCCCGCGAGGGCCACCGCTGGTCACCGCTCGGCGCGGGTTGAGTCCCTCTGGCCGCCCGGCCGCCGCCGGGTTTCGGCCCGGCGTGCGGGCCGCAGTTCCGGCAGATCGTCGTGGTGCAGGAGCAGGATGCCCGTCGCGGCCGCGAGCTTGCGCGCGGCGGGCGTGAAGCCGGCATTGGAGACGACCGCCGCCATGTCGCCCGACCAGTAATGGGTCGCGGCCACGATCTCCTGGACGGCGCCGTTCCCGACCGGTTTCGCGTAGCGCTTGCACTGGACCACGAGGCGGATCCCCGCCTGCTCGGCGACGATGTCGGCGCCCTGGTCGCCGCTGGCGCGGGTCGCCCGGGCCTCCCAGCCCGCCTCCCGCAACTGCGCGGCGCAGTAGCGCTCGTAGGCGATGCCGTCCTCGGGGGCCTCGTCCTCGTCGGGGAGGTCGACGGCCTCCGCCACCTCCTCGATGATCGCGAGAATGTCCGCCCACAGGGCGTCGTCGATCTCGGGCAGGCCCCGCGCCTCGAGGGCCGGCACCACGTTGCGCTCGGCGAAATAGGCGCGCTCGCGCTCCCAGCCGTCCCGGATCAGGTTCCCGTAGGCGTCGGTGTAGCTTTCCTGCCGGCGTCGCAGGGCGAGGGTCGCGGCGTGACGGCGCGTGACCCGCCGGATCAGCCGCCGGACGCGCCGTGGCCGGTCGAGCCGGTGGAGGAGGAGGGCGGCGAGCGCGAGGCCGGTGGCCGCCGCGGCCGGGGGGCCGAGCCAGAAGGCGAGGCAGCCCCCGGCGACGGTGGTCCAGAACAGGCGCGCCACGAGGCGCGAACGGTCCGTCATGTGGTGGCCCGGGTCCAGGGAGCCGGGCCTTCACCGGGATCGGGGCGAAGGGCGGCGTCGATGTCCGGGACCCTGCCAGCGAGGCGTTGCACGATCTCTAACGCCGACGCCCGGCGCGGACACGGTCCCCGGGGAGGACCCGCGTGATTCCGCGGCCGTGGCCTCGGCCGAGCCTCACAGAACTGTATCCGCGCAAGCGGGAGGGCGCGCTGACCTTGCCGCGCGGCCCGGTCGGCGATCTCGATGCTTGCGCGGCCCGCCGGGTGCACAAGCTGTGGACAACGGGAGCGGCGACCGGGGCCTGAGCCGCGGTCGCCGGTCGGGTCTGCAAAGCGGAGGACGCCCCGTCGCGGAGGATGCCGTGCGCGCAGGCCCGATCAGGCCTGCGCGGCGACCTTCGGACGGCGGCCGCGCGGCGCCGGGGCCGCCTTGGCATCGGTCTCGACCTCGGTCGGGACGCTGTCCTGCTTCCGGCGCTGCTGGCCCAGGCCCATGTTCTTCGCAAGCTCGGAACGGGCGGCCGCGTAGTTCGGCGCCACCATGGGGTAGTCGCTCGCGAGGTTCCACTTGGCGCGGTACTGATCGGGCGTCATGTCGTAGCGCGTCCGCAGGTGGCGCTTGAGCGATTTGAACTTCTTACCGTCTTCCAGGCAGACGATGTAGTCGGGCGTGATCGAACGCTTGATCGACACGGCCGGCGTCAGCGGCTCGGGCTTTTCCTCAACCGAGGATTGCGTCAGCTTGCCCAGCGTCGCGTGAACGGAGCCGATCAGGGCCGGTAGATCCGCGATGGGAACCGAATTGTTGCTGACGAACGCCGAAACGATGTCTGCGGCGAGTTCGATGTAGTCCGGCTGAAACTCTTCGTCTGCTCTCATCCCACACTCCTGGTTGTCGATGCGCTGCGCGGCCGCTCTGTTGGAGCTGGGCTCCTGAAGCAGTCGCTCGGTGAGTTCATGGTTGTGACTTACCGCCTACTAAGATGGCGCAAACAAAAGCGCAAGAGGAGCGGGATGTGTTCGTGAAGACCGAGAAGTTCCACCTGAAATGAACTAGAATGTCTCAAATGAAACAGTTTTGTTCTGGGAATCCGGGCTGTTTTTGTCAGGATAGTGCGATTTCTCGCCACGGGGCTCATCACGCCCTGCCCTGAAAATAGGACGGCTATCAAAAGTTTAGGTATGAAAGCCCGTTGGATGGCGCAAATGGTTCAGAAAAGAACCGTTCGTGTTCATGGCCCCGACGCGCGGACGGAAATCCAGCGCAGAAATCCACGCCGTGATTTCTGGCCTGTATCAGTCCAAAAATACAAAGTACGTTTTCTGCCCCCGCGACGAGATTGTGAAATTCCGGGGGTATCCACGGGATTTCAAAGGCTGTGTCGCTGGAAAACCACTGAGATGCCGGCATCCGTGCGTCTTCGCACGCGACACCGCTTGCGATTGAGGCGTCAGGAGGGTGACAGATATTCTGAGTTGTTTGCCTGTGGGCGCGGCCCATAGGATCTGAAGCGCTCGACGGTTCGCCAGATCTCGGCGTCGGACAGGATGACCGGAGCGCCGACTTGCAGGGCGACCGCATATTGACGGCAGAGGGCTTCCATCTCCACGGCGATCCAGAGCGCCTTTTGCAGGTCAATTGCGCAGGCGATCATTCCGTGATTGGCAAGCAGGCATCCGGTCCGTCCTTCGAGGGCGGCGAGGGCGGAGGTGGACAACTCCTGCGTGCCATAGGGTGCGTAGGGCGCGCAGCGGATGGTCGGTCCGCCCACGGCGGCGATCATGTAATGCACCGCCGGGATCTCGCGGCCGCAGATCGCGAAGGCGGTGCAGTAGGTCGGATGGGCATGGACCACGGCCCCGATCTCGGGCCGTGCCGCCAGGATGTCGCGGTGGAAGCGCCATTCCGAGGAGGGGCTCAGCGGATGGCTGTGCTCGCCCTCCCAGGTCATCGCCACGATGTTCTCCGGGCGCAGGGTTTCGGCGGGAATGCCCGAGGGCGTGACCAGGAAGCCGTCGCCGAAGCGCACGGACACGTTGCCCGACGTTCCCTGGCTCAATCCGAGACGCAGGAGGTCGCGCATCGCGGCGATGATGTCGGCGCGGACCTTCGCCTCGGCGGGCGTGCCGGGCGAACCCAGCGGCGGAATGGAGTTTTGCATGCGGATCTCCGGGGCAGGGCCCTGCATCGCGGGCGCGGCCGGTCTATAACACCGCGCGCCGGACATCCCCGTCCGCCACCGGCCCGGGATGTCCTGATCCACCCGGCTCGCTCCCTGTCGATGCACGCTGCGAGAGGTCGTCCGACATGAGGCAGTCTGGTCGATGAGCACCTACCGCTTCGAGGCGCTGGTGGCGCCGCGCGCCATCGCCCTGGTGGGGTTCGAGGCCGGTCCCGACGGCCTCGCGGCGGCGGCGCTCGCCAACCTGCGGCGCGCCGGGTTCCCGGGGCCCATCCGCTGCGTCGGCTCCGCGCCTGAGGCGGACGAGGTCCCGACCTTGGACGACCTGCCGGAGGTGCCCGACCTCGTGATCCTGGCCACGGCCCCGGAGGCGATTCCCGGCCGGATCGCCGAAGCCGGACGTCGCGGGGCCGCCGCCGCGATCATCCTCACGCCGGATGTCAGCGAGGACCTGTGCGAGGCGGCGCGGGCCGAGGCGCGCCGGCACGGGTTGCGCCTCCTGGGCCCCGGCAGCGTCGGGCTGGCGGTACCGGGCGCGCATCTCGACGCCAGCCTGCTCGCCCACCCGCCGAAGGCCGGCGACCTGGCGCTGGTCTCGCAATCGGGCACCGTGGCGGCGGGGATCGTGGCCTGGGCGGCCCGGCGCGAGGTCGGCTTCTCGGCCGTGATGTCGCTGGGCATCGCCTGCGACATCGATGTGGCCGACTGCCTCGACCACTTCGCCGCCGACATCCGGACCCGCGCGATCCTGCTCTCGCTCGACGTGGTGGTGGATGCGCGCAAGTTCATGTCGGCGGCCCGGGCGGCGGCCCGCGCCAAGCCGGTCGTGATCCTGCGCGCCGGTCGGCACCGGGCGCCGGCCCGCCACGCCACCACCCATACGGGCGCCCTGGCGCGGCCGGACGCCGTCTACGAGGCGGCCTTCCGCCGGGCCGGCCTTCTCTCGGTGGACAGCCTCGACGCGATGTTCTCCGCCGTGGAGACGCTCGGCCGGCAACGCCCCTTTCCGGGCCACCGGCTGGCGATTCTCGGCAACGGTCGCGGCATCGCCGCCCTCGCCGCCGACCGCCTGGCGGACCGGGGTGGGACGCTGGCGGCGGCCGGGGCGCTCGGCAACCCCGTGGATCTCGGCGTCGCCGCCGGGCCCGAAGCCTATGCGGAGGCGCTGGCGCCGCTGCTCGCCGATCCCGGCAACGATGCGGTGCTGGCGGTGCACGTGCCTACCGCGCGCTCGGACAGCACCGAGGTCGCCGCCGCGATCGCCGAGACGGTGACGCGGCTGCGCCGGGGAGGCGGGCGCAAGAAGCCGGTCTTCGCCGTCACCATCGGCGAGGAGGCCGGCGCCGCGAGCCGGCTGGCGGAGGCCGGGATCCCGCGCTTTCCCACCGATTCCGATGCGGTCGAAGGCTTCCTGCACCTCGTGCGCTACCGCGAGGCGCAGGACGACCTCATGCGCACGCCGGATTCGCTGCCCCGGGACTTCTCCCCCGACGTCGCCGCCGCCCGCGCCATCGTGGCCCGCGCCCTGGAACAGGGCCAGACCTGGCTCGACCCCGTGGCGGTGTCCGACCTGCTGGCCGCCTACCGCATCGACAGCGTACCCCTGACGCTCGCCCCCGACATCGATGCGGCCGCCACCGCCGCCTGGGCCATCATCGCCGGGGGCGGGGCGGTGGCGTTGAAGGTCGTCTCGCCCGACATCGTGCACAAGTCCGACGTCGGCGGCGTGCGCCTCGACCTCACCAGCGAGGCCGACGTGCGGGCGGCGGCGGCCGACATCATCCTGCGGGCCCGCCGACTGGCGCCGGAGGCGCGGATCACGGGGTTCGCCGTGCAGCCGATGATCCGGCGCGGCAAGCAGCGCGAACTCATCGCGGGTCTCGCCGAGGACCCGACCTTCGGGCCCGTCGTGGTGTTCGGGCGCGGCGGCACGGCGGTGGAGGTCATCGACGACCGGGCCCTCGGCCTGCCGCCCCTGGACCTGCGCCTCGCCTCGGACCTCATCGACCGCACCCGGGTCGCGCGGCGTCTGGCGGCCTATCGCGACGTGCCGGCGGTGGACCGGCACGCGGTGGCCCTGGTGCTGGTCAAGCTCGCGCAGCTCGCCGCCGATTGCCCGGAGGTGCGCGAACTCGACATCAACCCGCTGCTGGCCGACGAGACGGGGGCGCTCGCCCTCGATGCCCGCGTGATGGTGGCGCCGGAGGCGGTGGCGGGGCCGCGCCCGCGCGGCGCCTCGCATCCGCGCTTCGCGATCCGGCCCTATCCGGTGGAGTGGGAGCGCACCCTGACCCTGAAGGGCGAGACGGTGCGGGTGCGCCCGGTGCGGCCCGAGGACGAGGCCCTGTTCCTGACCTTCTTCCAGTCCGTCAGCGCCGAGGACCTGCGCCTGCGCTTCTTCGCGCCCGTGCGCGACTTCAACCATGCCTTCCTCGCCAAGCTCACGCAGCTCGACTACGCCCGCGCCATCGCCTTCGTGGCCATCGACGCGGCGAGCGGCCTGATGCTCGGCGCCGTGCGCCTGCATGCCGACGCCAACCACGCGAGCGGCGAATACGCCATCCTGATCCACGGCGACCGCAAGGGCACCGGCCTCGGCCACGCCCTGATGAGCCTGATGATCGACTGGGCCCGGGTCGAGGGACTGGCGCGGGTGGACGGCACGGTGCTGCGGGAGAACCGCCCGATGCTCGCCGTGTGCCGGCAGCTCGGCTTCACCAAGCGGCCGGACCGGGAGGATCCGGGCCTCGTGAAGGTGTCGCTCGCCCTGATGCCCGATTCCGGACCGGATTCGACCTCTCCCTGACCCCGGCCGGTCGGAACCCCGAGGTCCGGCGGACCGGGATTCCGTCGGGCGCGCCGGGGTCCGGTCTCAATCCAGCGCCGGGTAGCGCCGGACCCCGCCGGGATCGGCGCCGGCGCTGAACTGCGAGGGCGTCACCCCGAAATGCTGCCGGAACTGGCGACTGAGCTGGCCGGCGCTGCGAAAGCCGAATTGCTCGGCCAGCACCGCGATGGGGTGCGGCTGGGCGGGGGCGCCCAGCGCAGCCTTGACCCGTTCGAGCCGGGCGGAGCGGATGTAGCGCTCGACCCCGCCCACACCCTGGAACGCCGCGAACAGGCGGGTGCGCGAGGTGCCGATGGCGCGGGCGATCTCGGTGGCGCTGAGCTCCGCGTTGCTCAGGGAGGCCTCGATATGGAGGCAGGCCTTCTGGAACAGCCGCGCCGGATCGGAGCGGGAGGTGCCGTGGCCGGCGGCCTGGGTCAGGGCCTGGGCCAGCAGGGTCGCGGTGCCGCCGAGGGTCGCGGCGTCGAGGCTGCCGAGGTGGGGCAGCCGCTCGCGCAGGCGCAGGAGGTGCGCCGTATAGGCACCGGCGATCTCGGGCGGGATCACGAAGCCGTGGAGCCGGTCGAGGGGGCCGAACCAGCGCTTGGCGAAGGCGCGGGGCAGGGTGACGAAGTTGCGCCTCTGGCGCGGGATATCCGACGCGTCCCGGATCAGGGCCGGCCGCGAGAAGTCGATGACGTAGAGCGAGCCCGCCTCCGCCCGGACCTCCTCCCCGTCGAAATTGCCGACCATCCCGCCCGTCTCCACGTGCTGGACGATGACGACGTCGAGCCCGTCATAGGCAATCTTCTGTGCCGGCCGGTGGAAGATGAACGGCACGCCCTCCAGGAAATGGAAGCGCATGTGCTCGGACCAGTAGCTCGTGATCTCCACGTGGAACGGCGCGACGAGGGGCGTGACCAGCGCGGAACTCGCAAACATGAGTTGATAGACGCTGGCCGCATCCTCCTGCGGGTATTCGTGACTTGAGAAATGAGCTTTCCGAATCGGGAAAACGCCTTCCGGTGGATCTGACGCGTTCGGCTGCAAGGTTCTTGTCCGAGTCGTTCCAGGGTGGTTGCAGTCCGAGCCGGAGATGCGCGCCGCTTCCGCTTTCGAGGCCTGCGACAAGATAAGCGCGGCTGGCGGAGGAACTAGGGGCGAAAACTACGAACCTCTGTTCGATCTTCGACGGGTATGGCGATCGCGGCACTCCGCATGCGCCACGGATCATCGGTGTGGCGATGGCTCGCGCCGGCCGGCGCGGCGTCGGAAATAAGGTTGAAACGAGACGAAATCGATCGATCAACGCGTCGTGAGCGGGTGGTCATGTTTGATGATGCGAAGATCAGTTTGCTAAAACGTCGGAAAGGGCGTACAGATGGGACATCAAGCCAGCGGTGCATTTCTCTCGTCCCGATTTCGCGATGAAATCGGGCTCCAGATTATGCACCTCGGCTCGATCACGGAGATGGTCGCGCATGATCGCGTGGACCTCCAGATACGAAGCCCGCAAGGGCGAAGGAATAGAATGGCTGTCGGTACTGTAAAGTGGTTCAACGAGACCAAGGGTTTCGGTTTCATCCAGCCGGATAACGGTGGCAACGACGTGTTCGTGCACATCTCGGCTGTCGAGCGCGCAGGCCTGCGTGGCCTCGCCGAAGGCCAGAAGGTCTCCTACGAGATGGAAACCGACAAGCGCAGCGGCAAGCAGTCCGCCGGCAGCCTCCAGACCGTCTGATTCGGTCGGGCCTCCCGAATCGGGAGCCCACGACGTATCCTGTGAGCCGCCCCCGAAAGGGAGGCGGCTCACTTGTGTTTCCGAACCTTCATTTCCCTGGGGAGCGCACCCACCGTGCGGCCTTCCGCCTGACAGGATCCTGTGTGAGCCAATTCAATCCGAACTCGATGACCGACCGTCTCAAGGCCGCCACCGAAGCCCGTGCGGCTGCGCTGGCGCGTTTCCGCGATCGTCCCCCGGCGGACGACCCGGCGGTCCTCGCCCGCAAGGAAGAGCGGGCCCAGATCGCGCGGGAGCGCGAGATCCGCGTCGCCGCCCGCGAGCAGGCCCGGCTCGAGGCGGAAGCTCAGGCTGCAGCCGAGGCCGAGGCCGAGCGTGAGCGGGCCGCCGCCGAGGAGATTCGCGCCAGCGAGGAGAAGGTCGCCCAGGCCGCCGCCGCGCGCCTCGAGCAGAAAGCCCAGCGCGACGCGCGCTACGCCGCCCGCAAGGCCAAGGCCCGTCGCTGAATCCCGGCACGTCGCTGATCCATCGCCCGCTGCGTCGCTGACGCCGTGCCGGCTCCGTCTCGGGGCCGCACGTCTCGGCGTCGCTGGTATCCCGGGCCGGTCGCAATCCGGCCCTTCCGTCACGGCGCCCCCGGCGCCGGACCTCTGCGCGGAGACACATCATGTCCCACAAGTTCAAGCTCGGCCAGCGCGTGCGCCGGACCCAGTCCGGTTACGCGGCGATCAAGGCCGATGTCTCGGATGTCTTCGAGATCGTCCGTCTCGTGCCCGAGGACCAGACCGGCGAGCCGTTCTATCGCATCAAGTCCGGCTCCACCGAACGCGCCGTGCGCGAGGGTGAGATCAGCGAGGTCTGATACGGCCTCCGCTGGGTTCAAAGCGGGCGCCGGATCGGAACGACCCGCGCGGCGCCTGAGCGAAGCCCAGATCCGTCGGCTCCCAGATCCATGATCCCGAAAGGATCGACCGGATCCGGTCCGAGGACCAAATCCCTCCCTCGCCCCTGACCGGGCGAGGGAGGGATTTTTTTAGCCGAGCACCACGACGCGGCTGCCGATCTCGACGCGACCGTAGAGGTCGATCACGTCCTGGTTGATCATCCGGATGCAGCCCGACGAGACGCTCTTGCCGATCGAATCCGGCTCCAGGGTGCCGTGGATCCGGTAGAGCGTGTCCTTCTTGCCCTGCCAGAGGTAATGCGCGCGGGCCCCGAGCGGATTGCTCGCCCCACCCGGGACGCCGAGGCCGCTCTGGAGCTGCGAGACGGATTTCGCCAGCTTCGGCGTGCGGGCGATCATCTCCTTCGGGGGATACCAGTCCGGCCACATCTGCTTCGAGTTCACCGTCGAGGCGCCGGACCAGGAGAAGCCCTGCTTGCCCACGCCGACGCCGTAGCGCCGCGCCCGCCCGTTCGGCTGGACCAGGAGAAGGTGGTGGGCGCGCGGGTCGATCACGATCGTGCCCGGGGGCTCCGCGCCCGTATAGGCGACTTCCTGGCGCAGGAAGGACGGGTTCGCCTTGCGCCAATTGAAGGCATAGACCGGGAACGGCTCGTCGGTGATCGCCGCGTAGGCGCGGGCGTGGTCGATCGGGCCGTTGTCGACGGGCCGGGCGGGCGCCGCCTGCTGGGGCGAGGCCGGCGGCACCTGGCGGGGTGCGTAGAGGTCGGCATCCGGGTCGTCCGACACCGCCGCCCGCCCGCGCCGGCCGCCCATGCGGTCCGGGTCGCGCGCGGCGTCCCGCTCGGAATACGGCACGTATTCACCGCCGCGGCGCCGGTAGAGCCGGCCCATCTCGTCGCGGTAGAGGCGCTCGTCGTCGTAGGGCAGGTCGCCGTCGATGCCGTCGTTGAAGAGGCCGCGCCCCTGCGCGAGGGCGGATCCGATGGGCGTGAGGAGCGCGAGGCTCGTCGCCGCCCCGGTGAGTAGCGTACGGCGGGTCGTCTGGGGCATGGAAAGGTCGCTCGGGCAGTCGTCGTGGAATTCGGTGACGTGAGGCGGGCCTAGCAAGTCAATCTCCGCGCGTCACGCCACGTTGATGATTGATCAGCCCTGCGTTGGCGCCAAAGGTCGTCTGCGATGCATGGCGAGCACAACTTCGCGGGTCGAGACCGTGGGCGGCGGGGTCTCCGGCGAACCGGCCTTCACCATGTCTGGGGAAAGATGCGGACCGGCCCGCGAGGCGATTGCAAATCGCACGCCGCCGCCGACATAAGGACGGGCTCGCAAGGGCTCCCCACACCCCCCATGATGGAACGCGACCCGTGCCGGTCTCTCCGCGTCCCTGCCCCCGCGCACCCCGACCGGTGCTCGCGGCGCTGCTGCTCCTCGCCCTCGTTCCCGGGGAGGCGCTCGCGGGCCGCAGCCCGACGGCGCGTCCCGTGGATCCGGCCGTCCCCAGCACCGCCTGGACCTCCGGCGAGCCGGAGAACGCCGCCTGCCAGCGCAGCCGGCGCAAGCTCTGGCAGGCGGGGGAGGGCTGGGTCGTGCGCACCGTCACGGTGTGCCGCTGAAGGCCCGGCTTCCTTCGTCGCCCACGACACTTTCGTGAACGCTGGTAAGGCGCGAGTGGAGCCGAGGGCCGAGCCGGCCGGCGCCTGAGCGGGGACGGGCCGCGCCCCTTCCGGTGGCCGGGCATCACCGGGAGGGCAGGCTTGGCACGGTCGGTGCTTCGGGATGGACGTCGCTCTCGAGCGACGCGCGAAGCAATGGCGCTTCGCAAGGCGGACGGCGTGAGTCCGGATCCCTTGGCATGAACGGCCGCCCGCGCGGCCGCGAACCTCGAGACGCCCTCCATGGCCAGCTTCAAGACCGTGATGAAATCCGGTCATCCCCCGACCCTCTTCGCCGCGTTCCTCTACTTCGACTTCTGCTTCGCGATCTGGGTGCTCAACGGCGCGATGGGCCCGTTCATCACCGAGACCTACGGGCTCTCCCCGGCCCAGACCGGGTTCATGATCTCACTGCCGATCCTGGCGGGCGCGATCATGCGCTTTCCGCTCGGCGTGCTCGCCCAGTACATCGGGCGCAAGAACGCCGCGATCACCGAGATGGTCGTCATCATGATGGCGATGGCCTACGGGTTCTTCGCGGTGAACACCTATGACGAGGTGCTCGCCATGGGCGTGCTGCTCGGCATCGCCGGCGCCTCCTTCGGCGTCGCCCTTTCCCTGGGCTCGGGCTGGTTCCCTAAAGAGCACAAGGGCCTGGCGATGGGCATCGCGGGGGCCGGCAATTCGGGCACCGTGCTCGCCGTGCTGTTCGCGCCGCCGCTGGCCCAGGCCTATGGCTGGCAGACCGTCTACGGCTTCGCCGGCTGCGTGATGGCGCTCCCGCTCATCGTCATGATCCTGTTCGCCAAGGAGCCGCCGGATGCCGAGCACCAGTCGTTCAAGGAGCACGTCTCGTGCCTGTTCCAGAAGGACGGCTGGTCGTTCAACCTGATCTACATCATCACCTTCGGCGGCTTCATCGGGCTGTCGAACTTCCTGCCGACCTTTTTCTACGAGCAGTTCGGCGTGACCAAGGTCGAGGCCGGGCGCCTGACCATGCTCGCCGCCCTGATGGGCTCCGGCATCCGCGTCGTCGGCGGCTACTTCGCCGATCGCCTGGGCGGCATCCTGGTCCTGTCGGTGGTGCTGCTGGCGGCGGTGGGATCGTTCCTGCTCCTCACGGCGACCCCGTCGCTCGCTCTGACGACGGCCCTGTTCATGCTCTGCTTCGCGGCGCTCGGCGCCGGCAACGGGGCGCTCTTCCAGCTCGTTCCGCTGCGCTGGCCGGCCAACACGGCGGTGGCCGGCTCCATGATCGGCGAGGTCGGGGCGCTCGGCGGCGCGATCCTGCCCAACGTCATGGGCCTCTCGAAGCAGTATACCGGCTCCTTCGCCTACGGCTTCGTCGGCTACGCGGTCTTCGCGGCGGTGGTGCTGGTCTGCCTTCTGGTCTGGCAGCGCAAATGGGTCGGCACCTGGGTCGGGCCGCGCGGCAAGGTACTGGCGCCGGCCGCACCCGCCTCCGAGGGCGCCGGACGGCTCGGTCCCGTCACCGCCTGACGGATCGGGCCTCCTGGATCGGTCGGGGCCTTCGCGGGCCCCGCACGCGTCAGCCGGTCTCGCCCGACACGACCGCGAAGGTGAGCACGTCGACGGAGGCGGCACCGGCCCGCAGGAGGATGCGCGACGCCGCGTTGGCGGTGGCGCCGGTGGTCATCACGTCGTCGACGAGGAGGATGCGGCGTCCCTGGAGGCGCGCCCGCGCCGCGTCGCGCACCCGGAAGGCGCCCTGGAGATTGGTCGCGCGGGCGGTACGGCTCAGGCCCACCTGCGAGCGCGTCGCCCGCACGCGGCCGAGGAGGCCGGGGTCGCTCGGCCGTCCCGCGATCCGACCGATACGGTGGGACAATAGCGCCGCCTGATTGAAGCGTCGCCGCCACAGGCGCAGGCGGTGAAGCGGCACGGGCACGAGGCAATCGGCCTCCGCCAGGAGCTCCGAGCCCGCCCCCGCCATCATCCGCGCGAGCACCGCCGCCAGATCGAGGCGGTCGTCGTATTTCAGGCGATGCACGAGGTCACGGGCCCCGCCCTCGTAGAGTGCCACCGCCCGCGCGCGTCCGAAGACCGGGGGATCGGCGAGGGCACGGGGCGAGAGCAGGGGACCGGTGCCGTGATCCACGGCGAACGGGGTGCCGAGCCGCTGGCAATGGGGCGGCGCGATCAGGCGCAGGCTCGACCAGCAGGCGGGGCACAGGGCATGGGCATCGGCGACCGCTCCACCGCAGCCGGGGCAGGTGGGCGGATAGACCAGGGCCAGCGCGCCCTTCAGGGCGAGGCGCAGGCCCGTCAGGGCGGGGCGGACGGCGGGAGCCATGACGGCGATCCTAGCGCCCGCCGCACCGGATGACGATCCGTCGGGCGGCTCAGCGCGCCGGCTGGGCCTGGTTCTGCTCGCGGTCGCGCTTGTTCGCCTTGTGCCGGCCCACCGCGCAGCCCGCCGCCGCGCCGAGGACCCCGTGGCCGGCGACGTGACCGGCGACGCCGCCGACGGCCGCACCCTTGAGGCAGCCCTTGGCCTCCGCGCCGCTGGTGGCGAGCGAGACGCCCGCGAGGGTGAGGGCCGCGCCGAACAGAATGGCTTTCATGGCATCGATCTCCCGATCCCCTATCGAATCGCTGGCCTCAACCCGCAGCGGCGGTTTCCCGTTCCGGACGCTGGCGCGGGCCAGCCCTGCGCGCCATCTGATGCGCATGACGCCACCGCCGCTCTTCGATACGGGCCTCGCCCGCCGCCGCCTCGCCCGCGCTCACCGGATCGGCTACGCCGATTTCCTGCTGCGCCGGGTGGTGGAGGACCTCGACGATCGCCTGGGCGCGGTGCTGCGGACGTTCCCGACGGCCCTCGACCTCGCGACGCCGTCGCCCCTGGCGGCGCAGACCCTGCGCGCGAGCGGACGGGCGGAGCGGGTGCTGCGCCTCGCCCCGGTGCCGGAGCCCGGCGCCGTCGTCGGCGATTCCGAGGTGCTGCCCCTCGCCGCCCAGGGCTTCGACCTCGCGGTGTCGCTCCTGGCCCTGCAGCACGTCAACGACCTCCCGGGCACCCTGGCGCAGCTGCGCCGGTCCCTGCGCCCGGACGGCCTGTTCATCGGCTGCCTCCTCGGCGGGCGGACCCTCACGGAACTGCGCCAGGTGTTCGGGCAGGCTGAGAGCGAGATCGAGGGGGGGATCAGCCCGCGCGTGGCGCCCTTCGCCGAGGTGCGCGAGATGGGAAGCCTGCTCCAGCGCGCGGGCTTCGCCCTGCCGGTGACGGATGTCGAGACGCTGACCGTGCGCTATCCCGACCCCTTCGCGCTGATGCGCGACCTGCGCGCCATGGGCCTCACCAACGTCCTGGTGGAGCGCCGGCGCACCCCCCTGCGCCGGGCGACCCTGATGCGCGCCGCCGCCCTCTATGCCGAGCGATTCGCCGATGCCGACGGGCGCCTGCGGGCCAGCTTCGAGATCCTCTGGCTGTCGGGCTGGGCCCCGCACGAGAGCCAGCAGAAGCCGCTCAAGCCCGGGACCGCCCGTGCGCGCCTCGCCGATGCCCTCGGTACCACCGAGCGGAAAGCCGGAGACGCGAACCCTTGAGCTCCGCGTCGTGGAGCGGGACCAGCCGATGCCGTCCGAGTCAGCCCCGCACCTGGCTCCAGAACGCGGCCTTGCGACCGTGCTGGCGGCGCAGGCCGGCGCGGTACTCTTCCGGCGCGGGTTCGATCGCGCCCGGTTCGAGCCGGCACGCGAGGTGGTCGAGGGTGGCGAGGTAGCGCGCGGCGTGGCCGTAGGCGTTGCTGCGGCCCGCGGACAGGATGTCGTCGAGAACGTGACGGTAGAGGATGGTGGCTTCCCGGGGATGGGCCTGCTCCAGGACCTCCGCCGCGGCCACCAGGAACTCGTAGCGAAACCCCTCCCAGAGGTCGGGATGCGCCGCGACGAGGCGGGCGGCCCGGGCAGGGGCGGGCCAGTGCGTGTAGAAGTCGAGCGCCGCGTAGGGGTCGTCGTTGGCCTCGACCGCCCCGAAGGCCCGCTCCAGCGCCGCATCGTCCTCGAAATCGGGCAGCTTGGCGAGGTAGGCGCGCAGCATGTCCCGGTTGAGATAGTCCACGAATTCCTGCCAGCGCAGGTCTTGCGCGGCTTCGGTGTTGCCCACCGCCTCCTGGATGCGGATCTCGAGGGCGATCCGCACCCGCTCGGAATCGCTCACCGTCATCCGCGCGGTCTCCGGGCACTCGCTCGTGACGGTGAAGACGCGCTTCTGCGAGCGGCGGATCCACTTCAGGGCCTCGCGTTCGCGTCCGGCCGCGAGCAGGCGCTCGGCGATGAGCACCTGGTCCGGGCGCTTGGGGTCGCGTTCGGTTTCGAGGGCGATGAAGGCGTCGACGTCGCCCGCGCGGTCGGCGAGCGCCTGGCGCATCCGCAGCAGGCGGCCACGCTCCGCTTCCGCGATCCAGTCCCGGTCGCGTCCCGTGCCGGTGGGGGCCGGCGGCGTGGCCTCCGCCAGGGCGGCACCGAGGGGGCCCAGGGCGGCCAAGGGGAGCCTGGCGCTGAGGTCGTTCAGCAGGCGCTCCACCAGCCCGTGCGGGTCGGTTTCCAGGCGCTTCACGAGGCTCAAGGCCACCGCCGTGGCATCCGCGTCGGTGAGGTCGAGGATCAGCGTGGCGGCGGCCGCGGCCGCGCGCTCGTAGATCCCCTGGATGCGTCCGGTGGAATCGTCGGTCCGGCCGAGCACGCCGCCGGCCCCCGCGAGGAAGCGGATCAGCCGGTCCAGCGCTCCGCGTGCATCGAGGGGGGCGAGCTCGTTCACGACGGTGGTGACCATGGCGTCGAGGTCGGCCCCGAAGGCCCGTCGCTTCTGCCAGTCGATGAAGCCCCCGGCCCGTTCGAGGGCAGTCAGACGCCGGTCGATCAGGGCCGCGACGGCGTCCGACCCCTGGAGGCTCGCCACCGCCGCCGTCACCAGCTTCTTGAAGGCGGTGTTGCGCCCGACCTCGTCCAGCACGAGCCCGATCAGCCGCTCCAGCCCGAGTTCGGTCAGGGTCTCCGGGCTCGGCGTCGTCCGCCGCGAGGCCCGCTTCGGCTTGGCGGGGGCGAGTTCGGAGTCCGTCGCCCGGGACGATCCGCCCTCCACCGGGGCCGCGCGGCGGGACTTCGCCCGAGGGGCGGCCTGTCCCGGGATCGCCGCTGCCCTGCGCGCCATGCTCCGCTCTCCCCTTCGGCGCGGCGCCTTCGGCCGGCCAGGATGTCCGGTGTTCCAGTGTATCAGGGGCCGAGCAGATCCAACAGGAACGGAATCAGCGGCGCGTCGGCCGGCGGCATGGGCTGGTCCTTGAGGTCGCGCGGGCGCACCCATTTCAGGACCTGGCCCTCCAGGGCGCGGGGCAGGCCCTCCCAGCGACGGCAGACGTAGAGCGGCATCAGCAGGTGGAAATCCGGGTAGGCGTGGCTCGCGAAGGTGAGGGGGGCGAGGCAGTCCTCCTTCACCGTGATCCCGAGCTCCTCGGCGAGCTCGCGGATCAGGGTCTCCTCCGGCCGCTCGCCCGGATCGACCTTGCCGCCGGGGAACTCCCACAGCCCGGCGAGCTGCTTGCCCGGCGGACGCTGCGCGAGGAGCACGCGCCCGTCCGCATCCACCAGGGCGACGGCGACCACGAGCAGGATGCGCAGGGGCGCGGGGGCCGCACCGGTGGTGAGCGTCCTCACGGGGCGATCGCGAAGGTGGCCGCGACCTCGGCGGCGGTCTCGATGGTGCCGGCCACCAGGGGGACCGGCGTGCCGCCGCGCTTCAGCCGCATCGGCGCCGGTGCCGGGTAGGCCATCGGCGATCCGTTGCCGGCCGGCGGCGACTGGAGGGACAGGACCCGCCCGAGGGTGATGCCGGCGGCCTCCGCGAGCCGTTCGGCCTGGGCCCTGGCATCCTTCGTCGCAGCGGCCCGCATGGCGGACTCGGCCGCGTCGGGGTCGCGCAGGCCGAAGCTGACGCCGTCGATGCGGTTCGCGCCGCCATCGAGGGCCCGGCGCATCAGGTCGCCGAGACGGCCCATGTCGGACAGGCGCACCCGCACCGTGTTGCTCGCGCGGTAGCCGTCCGCCTTCTCGGTGACGCTGCCATCCGCCTGCCGGACCGAGCGCGTGACCGGCTGCAGGGTCACCGCCGAGGTGCCGAGATCCGCCTCCGGCACCTTGAACTCGCCCGCCAGGGCGAGGATCGCCTTGACCACGGCGCTGGCCGCGTCGAGGGCGGCGGCCGGGGTCGCGCCCCTGGCCTCGACGCCGATCTCCACCGTGGCGAAGTCCGGCGCCACCTCGGAGCGGGCCCGCCCGACGACGCTGATCCGGCCCTCGGCCGGTGCCGCCTTCTCGTCGGCGCGGGCCTCGGCGCCGGCGCCGAGCAGCGACAGCGCGAGGAGGGCGGCCGCGCCCGGACGCCTCACGAGCGGTAATCCCCGTTGATCTCGATGTAGAGCTTGGTCAGGTCGCAGGTCCAGACGCGCGCGCTGCCGTCCCCGAGGCCGAGGTCGACGCGGACGGTCACGTCCGATTCGCGCATCACGGCGCTCGCCGCGTCCTCGCTGTAATCGGGGTCGCGGGCGCCCTCGCGGGCCACGCGCACGTCGCCGAACCAGATCGCGAGGCGGTCCCGGTCGGCCGGCTCGCCGGCCTTGCCCACCGCCATGACCACACGGCCCCAATTGGCGTCCTCGCCGGCGATCGCGGTCTTCACCAGGGGCGAGTTGGCGATGGACATGGCGATGCGGTGGGCCGACGCATCGCTGGTGGCGCCCGTCACCGAGACGGTGACGAACTTGCGCGCGCCCTCGCCGTCCTTGGCCACGAGTTGAGCCAGTTCGACCAGGAGGTCGTCGAGGGCGGCGCGGAAGTCCGACAGGCGGGGATCATCGGCTTCGGAGACCGCGGCGTTGCCGGCCGCCCCCGTGGCGAACAGCATCAGCGTGTCGGAGGTGGAGGTGTCGCCGTCGACCGTGACGCAGTTGAAGCTCGTGGCCGTGCCGGCGCTGAGCAGCGTCTGGAGCACGTCCTTGGGCAGGGCGGCGTCGGTGAACACGAAGCTCAGCATCGTCGCCATGTCGGGGGCGATCATGCCGGCGCCCTTGGCGATGCCGTTGAGGGTCACCGGGACGCCGTCGATCGCGGCCCGGCGGGTGGCGAGCTTCGGGAAGGTGTCGGTGGTCATGATCGCCTGCGCGGCCGCGGCCCAGGCCTCCGGGCCCGGCTCGGTGCGTCCGGCGCAGTCGGCCAGCACGCCCTGGAACTTCGTGGCGTCGAGGGGCTCGCCGATCACGCCCGTGGAGGCGATGAAGATCTCCTCCGGGCGGCCACCGGCGGCCTCGGCCGCGATCGCGGCGGTGCGTTCCACGGCCTCGCGCCCGCGCTGGCCCGTGAAGGCGTTGGCATTGCCGGAATTCACCACCAGGGCGCGGGCGCCCGCGCTGCCCAGCGCCGCCCGGCACCAATCCACCGGGGCGGAGGGGCATTTCGAGCGGGTGAAGACGCCGGCCGCCTGGGTGCCCTCGGCCAGCGCCACGTAGAGAACGTCCGTCCGGCCGGAATAGCGGATGCCCGCCTGCGCGGTGGCGAGGCCGACGCCGCGGATCGGCGGGAGGTCCGGCCGGGTCCGGGGCGCGAGCGGCGAGACGGGCGGGCTCTTGGCGGATGACATGGGGTTCAAGGCTCCGGCTGTCCGCCGCAGCGTCGGTCGCGCGGCGAGGGCGGTGTTGCCCCGCCCGCGCGGCCCGCGTCAACCGTGGAGCGCGTCATGCGATCGTCGTGTTCGAGACCAGGCCCCGAGCCCGGTCTCCCGATTCGCGGTCAGTTTCGGCTCTCGTGACGGTGGGGGCTTGTCTGCCCAAGCAGACGTGACGTAGCATGCTGCGACGCACAGATGAGACGGGTGGTCGGCACGCATGTCCGGGCGGGAGCGGGGAGTTTCGACTATGGAACGACTAACCGCGCCGGGCGGCGCCTACGGCGTCCAGGTCCTCATCGCGGGACGCCAGAAACATTGGCGCGACGAGATCTCGTCCCAGATCCGCCGAGCCGGCTACGCGGCCACGACGGTGGATTGCGGCGTCGACGCGATGACGGTGCTCGCGCTCGGCCTCCCGGTCGATGTCCTCGTGACCGATGTCGGCCTGCAGGGCACCCTGTGCTGCCAGAAGCTGGCGCGGGAAGCACGCGCCCTGCGCCCCGATCTGCGCATCGTCTTCGCCAACGACATCGAGCCCCCGGAACCCGGAGCCCATGCGAGGCCGGGGCTGGATGATCTCTTCGAAGGTGACCTCTACGATGGGCGCGACGGCCTGATTGCGATCCGGCGCCTGGACCACGTGGTGAGCACGGTCAAGGACGCCCTGCGCGGCACCGACTGATCTGCGCCGCTTCGGTGCGGGGCGGTCTAGGCTTCGTGCGTGACAGGCGTTTGACAGTCGGACGGAAGCGCAGCCCCAGCCACTGAACGAAGGGCGCCTCCGACGCGCGGTCGAAGACGCCCGGCGATCTCGCTTCAGAGGCGATCTGTCGCCGGGCCGCCTGGACGATCGCCTCCTTACTGGGCTTTGGGGGCCTCGGCAGGCTTGGATTCAACAGGCTTGGACTCAACAGGCTTGGTATCCGCCGGCTTGGCATCCGCGTTCGACTTGGCCTTGCCGAGATAGACGTATTCCGGCGCGGCGCGGAGCTGGTCCTTGTTGGTGTCGATCGTCGCCTTCAGGGTGGTGTCGTCCACGCGGGCGAGCTTGAGGGCGCTCGGGTCGATGGCGACGTACTTCGTGCCGATGCCGAGGAAGCCGCCGACGCCGACCACCCAGGACTTCACGGTGTTCTTCTCGTCGAGGACCACGTCGGCGATCTCGCCGATGGTCTCGTTGGCGCCGTTCTGGATGGTGAGGCCGACGAGCTTCGAGGTGACCATGTCGCTCTTGTTCTGAACGACGAAGGTCGGGCGCAGGTCGTTGGCGAGGGTCGCCGGCGCGGCCTGGGCCGGTGCCGTCTGGGCCGGTGCCGTGGTCTCCGTGGTCTGGGCGAGGGCGAGGGTGGAGCCCGCGACCAGGAGGGCGGTGCCGAGCATCAGGCTGCGCATGGGCGATGGTCTTTCCGTGGATCGAACGGGGGGTCGTGATGGCACACGCTCAAGCTCAGGGCCTGCCAAAGGTTCCCGCGAAACGACGGGGATGATGGACGATGGGCGCCGTCGCGTTAGTTTGCCGGAGAGAGGTCGGCGGATCCCGCGCGCCGGCCGGGTGGAGCGTGGCGCCATGTCGAGTTTCCGATCTCCGAATCCCGCCCGCCGTGGGGCCCTCGCCCTGATCGGCGCCGGCATCGCCTGGGGCCTGCGGCCCGCTCACGCCGGGGAGATCCGGGCCGGGGCCTTCGCCTTCGAGAAGCCGGAGGGCGGAACCCTGCCCCTCGACGCCTATGCGGGCCGGCCCATCCTCGTCGTCAACACGGCCACCGCCTGCGGCTATGCCGGGCAGTTCTCCGGGCTCCAGGGACTCTGGACGCGCTTCGGCGACCGGGGGCTCACCGTCATCGCGGTGCCGTCCCCGGATTTCGGCAACCAGGAGCCCCTGGACGGAGTCGCCATCGCGGAGGCCGCGCGCCGGAATCACGGCGTGACCTTCCCGGTCACCGCCAAGACCCACGTGCGCGGGCCTGCCGCCCATCCGTTCTATCGCTGGGCCGCCGCCGAGAAGCCCGGCACCGCCCCGAACTGGAACTTCCACAAGTACCTGGTGGACCGTGACGGCGCCCTGATCGGGGCCTTCCCGTCCTCCGTCGAGCCGAGCGACCCGCGCCTCGTCACCGCCATCGCCAACGCGTTGCCCACCGCCTGAGGCGTCAGCGGGGAATGTCGCGCGGCGGCCTCGGTGCGTCCGGCGACGGGCGCCGCGCCCGACGCGGCCGCTCCACCGCCCCGCGCACGGGCGGCGAGGCATAGTTCGAGGCGAAGGGGTTGGCGGGCGTGCGTCCGGCGCTGCCGAACAGGCTGAACTCGGCACGGGCCGCGCCGGCCGCGAGCGGCAGGATCAGGAACAGGGCGAGGAGGATCGGGCGCATGCGGTTCCTGGCGTGATCGCGGTGCTCGCGGGATCGGGGCTGACCCGGCCTTACCCCAACCCTCCCCCCGGGGCGAGGCGTCGACCCGCCCCGGGGGGATGCGGCGGAACCTCTCGAACCGCACCGGGTTCGCCCTCCCACAGACGAACAGCGTCGAGGAAGGAAGGCACGATGTCCGAGGTCACCTATCGTATCGTCGAGCATGACGGCGGCTACGCCTACAAGGTCGGCGACGTGTTCTCCGAAACCTACCCGAGCCACGACGAGGCCCTCCAGGCCGCGCAGGCGGCCGCCGCCGAGCAGCAGGTGCCGGGCTCCACCGAGGGCATCCGCTACCAGGACGGCAAGGGCGCCTGGCACGACGAGACCGCGCAGGGCAACGATCGTCCCACCGCCAAGGTGGTCGAGTAGCACCGGCGCCGTCCCGCCCCGACGGCCGCGACGCCGCCGGGGCGGGACATGCCGTGAAGTCGGGACACGGCATGAAGTCGGGACATGGCATCAAGTCGGGAGATGCCCTGGGGCTCAATGGCCAATTGCGCCGCCAGCCCGACCTCGTGCAAGGCTGCGCGGGTTCGCGGCGTGCCCCCTTCTCGGGTATGGGCACGGCTGTCGTGAGGGCGTGAGTCCGGCTTCGGGTCTTGCGCCACGCGTTCGGCCGTCTGCTTCCCGCCCGCGATGCCGTCTGCCTGGAGCCCGCCCGTGACCGTCCCGAATCCCCGCCAGCCCGACCACGCCATCGACCCGCTGTTCACGGAGCGGTGGTCGCCGCGCGCCTTCACCGGCGAGGCCGTGCCGGAATCGGAACTGCTGCGGATGTTCGAGGCCGCGCGCTGGGCGCCGTCCTCCTACAATTCCCAGCCCTGGCGCTTCGTCTACGCCCTGCGGGACACGCCGGATTGGGAGACCTTCCTCGACCTCCTGGTGCCGGGCAACCGCAAGTGGGCGGAAGGCTGCGGCGCCCTGGTGATCCTCGTCTCCAGCAAGCTCATGAAGACCGGCGACGGCCTCAAGCCCTCGGCGAGCCACTCCCTCGATACCGGGGCGGCCTCCGCCAACTTCCAGCTCCAGGCCATCCGCCAGGGCTGGCACGTGCATGGCATGGGCGGGTTCGACAAGGAGCGCTCCGTGAGCGTGCTCAACGTTCCGGACGACCATCAGGTCGAGGCCGCCTACGGGGTCGGGCGGGTGGCGGACCCGGCCGACCTCAGCGAGGAGCAGCGCGCCAAGGAGGTGCCGAACGGCCGCCGGCCGATCACGGACTTCGCCTTCGCCGGGAGCTTCAAGGCCCGCGAAGCCTGAGCCCGCCCCCGTGCTGAGACCTGCTGCCGACTATGCCGGGCTCGTCGCCGGCTTCAGCTGGGACATCCCGGAGCGCTACAATATCGGCGTCGATGTCTGCGATGCCTGGGCGATCCGCGAGCCCGACCGGGTCGCGATCCAGGAGGTTGTCGGCGCGACGGTGACGCCGACGACCTTCGGGGCGCTGCGGCAGCGCTCCGACCGTCTCGCCGCCGGCCTGCGCGGGCGCGGCATCGGCCCCGGCGACCGGATCGGCGTGCTGCTGCCGCAATCCGCCGCCGTGGTGGTCGCCCACGCGGCGGCCTACAAGCTCGCGGCGATCGCGCTTCCGCTCGCCGGCCTGTTCGGCCCCGACGCCCTGCGCTACCGGCTCCGCGATGCAGGCGCGCGGGTGCTCGTCACCGACGCGGCGGGGCTGGCCAAGCTCGAGGCGATCCGCGCCGACCTCCCCGACCTCGAACTCGTGGTCAGCGTCGACGGGTCGTCGGGGGAGGCGGTCGGTGTCGGCGACCTGATGGCGGAAGCCTCGGAAGGCTTCACGGCCGTCGACACCCGGGCCGACGATCCGGCCCTGATGATCTACACCTCCGGCACCACCGGGCCCGCCAAGGGCGCCCTGCACGCCCACCGGGTGCTCCTCGGGCACCTGCCGGGCTTCCTGATGATGCACGACTTTCCCCCGAAGGCCGGCGACCGGATGTGGACGCCCTCGGACTGGGCCTGGGCCGGCGGCCTCCTCAACGCGACGCTGCCGAGCCTGCGCCTCGGCGTGCCGGTGGTGGCCTGCCCGAGCTTCCGGTTCGAGCCCGAGGCCGCCTTCCGCCTCATCGCCGAGCGGGCGATCACCACCGCGTTCCTGCCGCCCACCGCCCTGCGGATGCTGCGCGGCGTGCCCGACCCGCGCGGCCGCTTCGACCTCGCGGCCCTGCGCAGCATCGCCTCGGCCGGCGAGGCCCTGGGCCCCGAGACCTTCGAATGGGCGAGGCGCGAACTCGGCCTGACCATCGGCGAGGCCTACGGCCAGACCGAGTGCAATCTCGTGCTGGCCGCCTGCTCGGCCGCCGGCGTGGCGCGGGCCGGCTCCACCGGCCGTCCCGTCCCCGGTCACCGGGTCGCGATCCTGCGACCCGACGGCCGCGAGGCCGGGACCGACGAGCCAGGCGAGATCGCCATCGCGCGGCCCGATCCCGTGATGTTCCTGCGCTACTGGAACCAGCCCGAGGCGACGGCGCGGAAGTTCTCCGGCGACTGGTTGCTCACCGGCGATACCGCCCGGCGCGACGCTGACGGCTACATCCACTTCGTCGGGCGCGAGGACGACCTCATCACCTCGGCGGCTTACCGGATCGGTCCCACCGAGATCGAGGATTGCCTCGGATCGCACCCGGCCGTGGCGCTCGCCGCGGCGGTGGGCAAGCCGGACCCGCTGCGCACCGAGATCGTGAAGGCGTACATCGTCCTGCGCGACGGCTTCACGGCCTCGGACGCGCTCGCCGCCGAGATCCAGGCCTTCGTGCGCACCCGGCTGTCGGCGCACGAATATCCGCGCGAGATCGCGTTCCGGGAGCGCCTGCCGATGACCACCACGGGCAAGATCATCCGGAGACAGCTGCGGGACGAAGGGTGAGCGCGGCCGGCGGCGCCGAGCTACCGGTCGGAATCGAGCCGGCAAGTCTGGAACACGTATAAAGACATCTTTATATCTTGATTGCTTCCGCCTCCGCGCGCTGCTATAGCCCCCGGCGACACAGTGAGTGCGGAGACAGAAATTCCATGGCCCAGGATTATATCGTCAAGGACATCGGACTGGCCGAGTACGGCCGCAAGGAGATCTCGATCGCCGAGACCGAGATGCCGGGCCTGATGGCCACGCGCGCGGAGTACGGTGCGTCGCAGCCGCTCAAGGGCGCGAAGATCGCCGGCTCGCTGCACATGACGATCCAGACGGCCGTGTTGATCGAGACCCTGAAGGCGCTCGGCGCCGACATCCGCTGGGTTTCGTGCAACATCTACTCGACCCAGGACCACGCCGCCGCCGCCATCGCGGCCGCCGGCATCCCGGTCTTCGCCATCAAGGGCGAGACCCTCGAAGAGTACTGGGACTACACCTCGAAGCTGTTCGACTGGCATGACGGCGGCCTGCCGAACATGATCCTCGACGACGGCGGCGACGCCACCATGTTCGTGCACCTGGGCCTGCGCGCCGAGAACGGCGACACCGCCTTCCTCGACAAGCCGGAGTCCGAGGAGGAGGAGATCTTCTTCGCGCTCCTGAAGAAGAAGCTCGCCGAGAAGCCGAAGGGCTGGTTCGCCGGTCTCGCCGACTCGATCAAGGGCGTCTCGGAAGAGACCACCACGGGCGTGCACCGCCTCTACAACCTCGCCAAGGAAGGCAAGCTGCTCTTCCCGGCCATCAACGTGAACGACGCCGTCACCAAGTCGAAGTTCGACAACCTCTACGGCTGTAAGGAGTCGCTGGTCGACGGCATCCGTCGCGGCACCGACGTGATGATGGCCGGCAAGGTCGCCATGGTCGCCGGCTTCGGCGATGTCGGCAAGGGTTCGGCCGCCTCGCTGCGCAATGCCGGCTGCCGCGTCCTGATCTCCGAGATCGACCCGATCTGCGCGCTTCAGGCCGCCATGGAAGGCTACGAGGTCGTGACGATGGAAGACGCGGCCCCCCGCGCCGACATCTTCGTCACCGCCACGGGCAACAAGGACATCATCACCCTCGACCACATGCGGGCGATGAAGGACCGGGCCATCGTGTGCAACATCGGCCACTTCGACAACGAGATTCAGGTCGCCGGCCTGAAGAACCTCAAGTGGTCGAACATCAAGCCGCAGGTGGACGAGATCACCTTCGCGGACGGCCACCGCATCATCCTCCTCTCGGAGGGACGCCTGGTGAACCTCGGCAACGCGACCGGACACCCGTCCTTCGTGATGTCGGCCTCGTTCACGAACCAGACCCTGGCCCAGATCGAGCTCTGGACCAACCCGGGCAAGTACGAGAAGCAGGTCTACACCCTGCCCAAGGCCCTGGACGAGAAGGTGGCCCTCCTCCACCTCGAGAAGATCGGCGTGAAGCTCTCCAAGCTCCGTCCCGATCAGGCGGCCTATATCGGCGTGTCCGAGACCGGCCCGTTCAAGCCCGACCACTACCGCTACTGAGACGGCCGGCGCCCCCGCCCGGGGCGCCGCCTCACACCCGAAACGACCCGCGAAGCCCGGCCCGACGCGAGCCGGGCTTCGTCGCGTTTGGCCCTCGCCACGTCCGACCCCCGCCACGGGCGCGGTGTTGCTTTTCTACGCCCCCGGGAGGCGATCGCGACACGAAAGGCTAAAGTTAAGCTTAAACCCCTTCCGGGAGGATTCCGCCTCGCGCTAAGGTGGGTGGATTCCTCAGATGGAGTGCCCCGCACCCGGCTTCAGGCCGGTTGCGGGAAGGGCGCAGCTTGGCGCCTCATCGAAGATTCGTGGAGGCGGGACGGATCATGAGGGTCGAAAAAGCGGCGCGCATCGTCGTGTGCGCCGGCTCCCTCGTCGTCGCCATAGCCGGGACACCGGCGCGGGCGGTCGAACCGGGGATGGATGCCAGCGCCGTCGCGGCGGGTTTCGGGCAGCACACGCACAACGCCGCGGGCCTCGCGATCCTGATCGGGCTCACGGTCTTCGCGACCATCGTCGCGCTGCTCTACATGCGCGAGCGCGGCGGCTGGGCCCGGCGCGAGCGCGACCTCGTGGACGAGCTGTCGGCCCTGCGGGGCGCCCATGACCGGGCCGAGATGCTGCTGAACGCCGAACGGCAGGTGCTCGTGACCTGGTCCGGGCGCGGCGCGCCCACCCTCGAGGGCGACCTGAGCCTCATCGACGGCAAGCAGGCCCCGGGGAGCGGACAGGCCGCGCTGCCGGATTTCGAGACCTGGCTGCATGCCGTCGACGCCGATGCCGTGAACACGGCCGTGGAGGCGCTCCGGGCGCGCGGGACCGGGTTCCGCCTCAGCCTGCGCACGCAATCCGGACGCTTCGTCGACGCGCATGGCCAGGCCCTGTCGGGCCGCGCGATCCTGCGCCTGCGCGAGACCACGGACGAGAAGCGCGAACTCATCGACCAGCGGATGACCCTCTACGAGGCCCGGCGCAGCCTCTCCGCGCTGTCGAGCCTCCTCGACTCGATCCCGCAGCCGGTCTGGCGTCGCAACCGCGACGGCGCGCTCGCCTGGGTCAACCTCGCCTACGTGGCGGCGGTGGAGGCGGGCAGCCGAGAGGCGGCCCTGGAGGGCGGCATCGAACTCCTCGACCGGCATGCGCGCGACCTCATCGTACGCGACGAAACCAGGCGTCCGGCCTCCGGGGTGCGCGCCGCCCACCGGCTCTCCGCCGTGGTGGCCGGCGGGCGCCGCACCCTCGACGTCAGCGAGACGGCGATCGAGACGGGCCGGGTCGGCATCGCGGTCGACGTCTCGGAGCTGGAGAGCGTGCGGGCGGACCTGCACCGCCAGATGGACGCCAACGTGCGCACCCTCGACCAGCTGCCGACCGCCGTCGCGATCTTCGACGCCAGCCAGCGCCTGATCTTCCACAACGCCGCCTATCGTCACCTCTGGGGCCTCGACCAGGGCTTCCTCGACGGCCGCCCCCTGGACGGCGAGATCCTCGACCGGCTCCGCGCCACCCGCAAGCTGCCCGAGCAGGCCGATTTCAAGTCCTGGAAGTCCGACGTGCTGGCCGCCTACCGGGCGGTGGAGGCCAGCGAGGCCTGGTGGTACCTGCCGGACGGGCGCTCGCTCCGCGTGGTGGCGGACCCGAACCCGCAGGGAGGCCTGACCTACCTGTTCGACGACGTCTCCGAGAACATGAAGCTCGAATCGCGCTACAACGCGCTGATGCGGGTGCAGGCCGAGACCCTCGACACCCTCAAGGAGCCCGTGGCGGTGTTCGGCGCCGATGGCCGGCTGACCTTCGCCAACCGCGCCTTCGCGACCCTCTGGCGCCTCGACCCCGAGACCCTGGGCGAGCGCCCCCGCGTCGACGCGGTGATCGCCGCCTGTCAGGTCCTCTCGCCCGACGAGGATCCCTGGCTCGACATCCGCGGCGCCATCACCGGTCTGGAGAGCCGCGCCGGCCTGACCTGCCGCCTGGAGATCGTCGACGGGACGGTCCTCGACTGCGCGGCCCAGCCGCTGCCCGAGGGCGCGACGCTGCTCACCCTCATCGACGTCACCGCCAGCGTGAACGTGGAGCGCGCGCTCACCGACAAGAACGACGCCCTGGAGCGCACCTCGCAGCTGCGCGACACCTTCGTGAACCACGTCTCCTACGAGCTGCGCTCGCCGCTCACGAACATCATCGGCTTCACCCAGCTCCTCGGCGACGAGACGGTCGGCGCCCTCAACGAGCGCCAGCGCGAGTATTCCGGACACATCATGCGCTCGTCCGGCGCCCTCCTGGTGATGATCAACGACATCCTCGACCTCGCCTCGATCGATGCCGGCTCCCTCGAGCTCACCCGCGAGGTGGTGGATGTCCGCGCCACCGTCGACGCGGCCGTGCGCGGCCTCGAGGACCGCCTCGCCGATTCGGCCATCAGCCTCGATCTCGACGTGCCCGACGATGTCGGCACCTTCGTCGCCGACGGCAAGCGCGTGCGCCAGATCCTGTTCAACCTGCTCTCCAACGCCGTCGGCTTCTCCGCGCCCGGCCAGCACGTGCGCGTGGAGGTCCGGCGCGACGCGTCCGAGCTCACCCTGTCGGTGGTGGACCAGGGCCAGGGCATGCCCGCGGAGGTCGCCGCCCGGGTCTTCGACCGGTTCGAGAGCCATACGCTGGGCACCCGCCATCGCGGCGTCGGGCTCGGCCTCTCCATCGTGCGCTCCTTCGTGGAACTGCACGGCGGCCGGGTCAGCCTCGAATCGGAGCCCGGCCAGGGCACCCGCGTCACCTGCACCTTCCCGGTCTCCGAGCCGACCGCGCGTCGGGATGCCGCTGAGTAGGAACCGTCCGCGAGGCCGGGCACGACCACGGGAGCCTTGGGCCCGCCCGCGATTTGGTTAAGGATGCTCTGCTAGGACAGCGGGCATCCGCGCGGTCGCGGCGAGCCGAGGAGGAGTTGGGCGTTGAACGAGGATGGTGCCGACACGCCCCAGCGCGCGGTGAAATCGGCCTGGGAGATCATGCTCCCGGACGAGGGCGCCACCGAGGATCTCGGTCGCTTCGTCGCCGAGTTCCTGCTGCCCGGCGACATCGTCGCCCTCTCCGGCGGGCTCGGCGGCGGCAAGACCACGCTGGCCCGCGCGCTGATCCGCGAACTCGTGGGCGACCCGGGCCTCGATGTCCCGAGCCCGACCTTCACGCTGATCCAGCCCTACGAGGCGGCCGACGGGCGCCCCATCGTGCATGCCGACCTCTACCGTCTGCGCAGTCCCGACGAGCTCGTTGAGCTCGGCTTCGACGAGATGACCGAGACCGCCATCACCCTGGTGGAATGGCCCGAGCGCCTCGGCGACCGCGACGCGCCGATCCTCGCCATCGACCTCTCCCTCCGGGCCGAGTTCGGCGACAACGCGCGCTTCGCCCGCATCGACGGCCATGGCGGCATGGCCGCCCGCCTCAGGCGGGCCCGTGCCCTGCGCGCGCTCCTGGTCCGCAGCGGCTGGGACGAGGCGACCCGCATTGCCATGCAGGGCGACGCCTCCTCGCGCGCCTACGAGCGCCTGGTGAAGGCCGACGGGCGGAGCGCGGTGCTGATGATCTCGCCCCCCCGCGCGGATGGCCCGCCGGTGCGCAACGGCCGTCCCTACAGCGCCATCGTCAAGCTCGCCGAGAGCGTCCACGCCTTCGTGGGCGTCGACCGGGGCCTGCGGGCCCTCGGCTTCTCCGCCCCCCGGATCTACGGCGAGGACCTCGCCGAGGGCCTGCTGATCATCGAGGATCTCGGCTCGGAGCCCGTGGTCGATGCGGCCGGGCCGCGTCCCGAGCGCTACGCGGAGGCGGTGCGGCTGCTCGCCAAGCTCCACGCCACCGAACTGCCCGGCGTGCTCCCCGTGGCCGACGGCATCGATCACGTGCTGCCCCCCTACGACCTCGAGGCTCTGGTCTTCGAGACCGAACTGCTGCCGGACTGGTACTGCCCGGCGATCCGGGGCGCGGACCTGCCCGGGCCGGCCCGCTCCGAGTTCGTCGGGCTCTGGGCCGAGGTGCTCGACAGCATCACGCCGGATCGTCCGACCTGGACCCTACGGGACTATCATTCGCCCAACCTGATCTGGCTGCCCGAGCGCGAGGGCCTGGAGCGCATCGGCGTCATCGATTTCCAGGACGCGGTGCTGGGGCACCCGGCCTACGACGTCGCCTCGCTCCTGCAGGATGCGCGCGTCGATGCCTCTGCCGAATTCGAGCTGCGCCTGCTCGGCCTCTACGTGCGGGAGCGCCGCGCCCGCGAGCCCGATTTCGACATGCATGCCTTCGCCCAGGCCTACGCGGTGCTGGCGGCCCAGCGCGCCACCAAGATCCTCGGCATCTTCGCGCGCCTCGACCGGCGCGACGGCAAGCCGGGCTACCTCGCCCACCTGCCGCGCATCGAGGGCTACCTCGCACGCAACCTCAACCATCCGGCCCTGACGCGACTGCGCCTCTGGCACGAGGCGCACCTGCCTCACCTCGTGCCGAAGAAGGCACCGGACCCGGCCGAGGGCGCCTGAGTCATCCCCCCCGGCGGGGCGCCACCTGACACCGAGAGCCCCCTATATCCGAGAGCTTCCGAGACCCGAGAGGCCCATGCCCGACACCTCCCCCATCACGCACGCCTTCGTCCTCGCGGCGGGCCTCGGCAAGCGCATGCGCCCGATCACCGCGACGGTCCCGAAACCCCTGGTGGAGGTGGCCGGCCGCGCGCTCCTCGACCACGCCCTCGACCGGGCGGCGGAGGGCGGCATCACCCGGGCCGTGGTCAACGTTCACTACCTCGCCGACCTGATCGAGGGGCATGTGGGCAAGCGGCGGACGGCACCGGAGATCGTCATCTCCGACGAGCGCGACGCCCTCCTGGAGACCGGCGGCGGCGTGAAGAAGGCCCTGCCGCTCCTCGGCGCGGAGCCGTTCGTGGTGTTCAACGCCGATTCGTTCTGGCTCGAAGGGCCGGAATCCAACCTCGGGCGCCTGATCGCGGCCTGGGATCCGGAGGCGATGGACATCCTCCTCCTCGTCGCCCCCACGGCGACCAGCCTCGGCTACGAGGGGGCCGGCGACTTCGTCATGAATTCCTCCGGCGCCCTGGAGCGGCGCGGCGAGCGCGAGGTGGCGCCCTTCATCTACGCGGGTGTCGCGATCCTGAAGCCGGGCCTGTTCGCGGAGACGCCGGAGGGCGCCTTCTCCCTGAACCTCCTGTTCGACCGCGCCATCGCGGCCGGGCGCCTGCACGGCCTGCGCCTCGACGGCCAATGGCTGCATGTCGGCACGCCGGAGGCGATCACGGCCGCCGAGGCACGGGTGAAGTCGACCGCGCCGGTGGCGTAAACTCGCGGCCCGCCGGCCTGTTTGCTGATGGAGGTGTTGCCGAGACAGGCGCGTCGGGCGTCGGGACGGCGTCGCGGGACTTGAATTCGCGGCCTCGGCGAACGATCTCGTAAACCAATGTTGGTTTTCGTTGCCCGGAACGAATCGTCTCTCTGTGGGGTCATCCGGCCCTGACGCCGGGCGGGCCGTCCGAGCCCGCGAATCGCATGAGACCGTTCGGTCATCGGAGGCCCGATGCGTCGATCGATGTCGACGGCCGCAGCGTCGCCGCAAGAACCTGTTCCCAAACGCCGGCCGCGATGCCGTACGATCTCCGGGCTTCCAGCGACTTCACCTTGCCGGCGCGACCGTCTCGCGACATCACCCGATGACCGTCGATCGCGACCCGGCCAGCGTCTCCGCTGGACGGACGTCGATCACCGTTTCCCATGAACGGGACAACTGGCTGCGCGTATGAGTTCCGGCGAATCCCCGTCCTCCCACGTCTTCACCATTCCTCCCGGTGCGCCGTTCCTGCCCACGCTGGCCGATGCTCTGATCTCGGGCCGGCTCGTCGGGGATCTCGGCGCCGACCCCTTCGCGCTGGCCAGCGTCACCCTCTACCTGCCGACCCAGCGGGCGGTGCGCGCCCTCTCGGCGATCCTGGCCGCACGCCTCGGCCAGGCCGCGCTGCTGCCCCGCATGGTCCCCCTCGGCGAGGCGGACGAGGCCGAACTGGATCTCGCCGCGAACCCCCTGATCGAGAACGGGCCGGACGTGCTCGCCCCGGCGATGCCGCCCCTGGAGCGCCGGCTGATCCTGGCCCGGCTCGTGCAGAAATGGGCCGAGGCGGTCGACCGCACGCTCCTGCCCATCGACGACGACGTGCCCTTCCTCGTGCCGTCCTCGCCCGCCGACGCGATCGGGCTCGCGGCCGACCTCGAGCGGCTGATGGATGCGCTCACCGTGGAGGGCCTGCCCTGGGCTGAGATCGGCGGTGCGGTCGAGGCCGAATACTCGCGCTATTTCGGCCTGACTCTGGATTTCGTGAAGATCGCCGCCGAAGCCTGGCCGGGCATTCTCGCCGAGCGCGGCATGAGCGACCCGGTCTCGCGCTCGCGGCGGCTCGTGCTGGCCGAGGCCGAGCGCCTGACCCGCGAGCGCCCCGGCGATCCGGTGATCGTGGCGGGCTCCACGGGCTCGGTGCCCGCCACCGCCCGGCTGATCGGCGCGGTGGCGGGGCTCCCGCGCGGGGCCGTGGTGCTGCCGGGCCTCGATGCCGACCTCGACGCAGCCGGCTGGGACGCGATCGAGACCGGCGAGGGGTTTTCGCGGGAGATCGCCCACGGGCATCCGCAGGCGATCCTGCATCGCCTGCTCGGTCCGGGCTGCCTCGGGCTCGACCGCTCGCGGGTCACCCGCCTGGGTGAGCCCGACGCGGACGCCGTCGCCCGGTCCGGCCTGCTCTCGCAGGCCCTGCGCCCGGCCGAGACCACCGAGGCCTGGGCCGACCTCACGCCGGCGGCGCGGGCCGCCCTCGCCGAATCCGGAATGCGCGGCCTCGCCCTGGTCGAGGCCGCCGACGAGCGCGAGGAGGCGCTGATCATCGCCATCGCCCTGCGCGAGACGCTGGAGGTTCCGGGCGCCGAGGCGGCCCTGGTGACGCCCGACCGGGCCCTGGCCGTCCGGGTGGCCGCCGAACTCGCCCGCTGGGGCATCGTGGCTGAGGATTCCGGCGGCGAGGCCCTCTCGCGCAGCCGCGCCGGCCGGCTCGCGCGCCTGGCCGCAGAACTCGCCGCCGACCTGACGCCGGCCCGCCTGATCACCCTGCTGTCGCATCCCTTCGTCCGGCTCGGGATGCCACGCAGCGACGTGGTGCGTGCCGCGGCCGCCCTGGAGATCGGGACCTTGCGCGGTCCCGCGCCCGCCCCGGGCTTCGACGGTTTGCGCGAGGCGCTCGCCGACCAGCGCGCCGCCACCGGGCGTCGACCCCGCGCCAAGCGTCGCCTGACGGAGCTGGACTGGGATCTCGCCGCCCAACTCCTCGACTGCCTGGAACTCACGTTCCGCGGTTTCATCGACACCGATCATCGCGGTGTGGGAAACCTCGTCGCCTATGCGGCCTGCCATCGCGCTACCTTCGACCGTTTGATCGAAGCGGCCGAGGGGGAGGCGATCGACGACGCCTCGCTCGCCGTCCTCGACGCCCTCTTCGACGATCTCGAACTCGCCGAGCCGGGCCTCCTGCCCGGGCGCTTCGGCGATTACCCCGCCTTCTTCACCGCCCTGGCCCGCGAGCGGATGGTGGCCTGCAGCGACGGGCGCCCGCACCCGCGCCTGCGCATCCTCGGGCTCCTGGAGGCGCGCCTGATGCGGGTCGACCGGGTGGTGCTCGGCGGCCTCGACGAGGGCGTCTGGCCGATGAAGACGACCACCGACGCCTTCCTCAACCGCCCCATGCGCGAGCGCATCGGCCTCAATCCTCCCGAGCGCCGCATCGGCCAGAGCGCCCACGACTTCGTCCAGGCGCTCGGCCACCGCGACGCCGTGATCACCCGCGCGGCCAAGCGCGAGGGCGCCCCCACCGTGCCGTCGCGCTTCCTCCAGCGCCTGCGCGCCTTCGCGGGCGAGGCCCACTGGAACGGCGCGCTCCAGGCCGGGCGCCGCCTCTCGGCCTACGCCGCCGCCCTCGACCAGGGCACCGGCCCGGCGCAGAGCCGCCTGAAGCAGCCGAAGCCCCGGCCCGATCCCGCCCTGTTCCCGCGGTCCCTGAGCGTCACCGAGGTCGAGACCCTGGTGCGCGACCCCTACGTGATCTTCGCCCGCCACGTGCTCGGCCTCGACCCCCTCGATCCGGTGGCGGCCGAGCCCGGCGCGGCGGATCGCGGCACGCTGATCCACGACATCCTCGGCGGCTTCGCGCAGCGGTACCCGGAGGCCCTGCCCCAGGCGGCGGTGGAGCAGCTCTACGACCTCGCCCTCAACGCCTTCCGGCCGATCTCCGACACCTATCCCGAACTCTACGCCGAGTGGTGGCCGCGCTACGAGCGGCTGGCGGCCCGGTTCCTCGACTGGGAGACCGAGCGGCGCGAAGGGCTCGCGAAGGTCCATCCGGAGATCTCCGGCAGCTGGGCGATCCCGATGGGCGCGGAGACCTTCACCCTGCGGGCGCGGGCCGACCGGATCGAGCGCCGCCGCGACGGGGGAGCCTGCATCGTCGACTTCAAGACCGGCCTGCCCCCGAGCAACAAGGAGGTGTTCGCCGGCTTCTCGCCCCAGCTCACCCTGGAGGCGGCGATGCTCATGGCGGGCGCCTTCGAGGGGTTCGCTGCGACCCATGCCACGCCGGACCTCCTCTACGTCCACGCCTCGGGCGGCCGCAAACCCTTCGAGCCCCTCCTCGTGAAGCCGCCGCGCGGCGACGAGCGCGAGGTCGCCGCCATCGTGGCCGATCACGTCACCCGGTTCCGGGGACTCGTCGCCCGCTTCCTCGCGGGCGAGGCGGCCTACACCTCGCGGCCCTACCCGAAATACGCCAAATCCTATGGGAACTACGATCACCTCGCGCGGGTGCTCGAATGGTCGCTTGGCGGGGAAGCCGAGTCATGACGCGTCGACGGTGCCGTAACATCGGCGAAGCGCCTTGACCGATATCGCTCACGATATCAAATTCGCGGCATGATCGTCGTGGATGCCAATGTCGTGCTCGGCGCCCTGCGATCGCGGAACGGCGCGTCCCACTTCGTCCTGCGTGGGATGCTCATGCGCCGGTTCGCGTTCGCGGTCTCACCGGCGATGATCTTCGAATACGAGGATGTGCTGAAGCGACCAGGATTACTCGGGCCCAATCCGGCGATCGATCCTCAGGGGATCGACACGATCCTCGACGCCGTCTGCGCGACGGCGGTTCCGGTCCTGCCCTGGTTCCGGTTCAGGCCCTTTCTCGACGATCCGAAGGACGATCTCTACGTGGAATGCGCCCTGGCCGCCGGAGCCGACACCATCCTGACGTACGATCGGCACTTTCGAAAACCCGTCCTCATGGCTTTCGGGATCGAGGCCATGACCCCGCAAGCATTCCTGACCCGCTGACAGACGAAGGAGGGATCATGTCGAACTTCGCACTCCGCCTGCCCGAGCACGTCATGACTCAGGCCAAGTCCGCGGCCGACGAGGACAAGGTCTCCGTCAATCAACTGCTCGTCGCCTTCATCGCGGAGGGGCTCGGCCATCGCCGGGGCCTGAAGGAAATCCGGGCGCGGGCCGACCGTGCTGATATCGGGGCCGCCCTGGTGCTGCTCGATCAGGTCCCCGATGTGGCCGCCGAACCGGGCGACGAAAGGCCGACCAGCTGATGAGTGGCGTATCCACCCGCGAAGCCTTCGTCGTCGACGACCTCACCAAGACCGCGCAGCGGAGGGCCGCCGATCCGCGCGCCTCGGCCTGGGTTTCGGCCAATGCGGGTGCGGGCAAGACCAAGGTGCTCACCGACCGCGTGGTGCGCCTGCTCCTCGACGGGGCGCCGCCCGCGCGCATCCTCTGCCTCACCTTCACCAAGGCGGCGGCGGCCAACATGTCGATCCGGGTGTTCCGCGTGCTCGGCCGCTGGGTGACCCTGGACGACGCCACGCTCAGCGCCGAACTCACCGAATTGACGGGTGAGCGCCCCGCGCGAAAAACCCTGCAGGTGGCGCGGCGCCTGTTCGCGCGAGCCGTCGAGACGCCGGGCGGCCTGAAGATCGAGACCCTGCACGCGCTCTGCGAGCGGCTGCTGCACATGTTTCCCTTCGAGGCGAACGTTCCCGCCCGCTTCGTGGTGCTGGACGAGGTCCAGGCCTCGGACGCCTTCCAGATCGAGACCGGCAACGTGCTCGCCGATGCCATCGGCGGTGGTTATCCCCATCTCGGCGATGCCCTCGCCATCGTCGGGCCGGAGGCCACGGGCGACGCCCTGCGCAAGGCGATCCGCAACGCGATGCGGGCGCGCGACGTCCTGGCCGCGCGCGGCGGACTCGACGGCGCCTTCGGCGCCTTGGCCGACGCCCTCGGCGTCCGGGCCGGCGAGACCGTGGCGGAGATCGAGACCCGGATGCTCGACGGGGTCCTGGGCGATCTCGTGGAGACCGCCGCGCGCCTGCGCACCGGCAAGGCCACCGACGAGGGCATCGCCGACAGGCTGGTGCAGGTCGATGCGATACGGGACGAGGCCAGCCGCCGGGACGAGGCCCTGGAGGTCTATCGCGCCATCTTCTTCACCAAGGAGGGCGAGCCGAAGGCCGACAAGAGCCTCGGAACCAAGGCGGTTCCGGAGGACGTCAAGCAGGCCCTGCGCGACGAGCGCGACCGCCTGGAACCCCTCCAGGACAGCCTGCGCGGGGTGCGTGCCCTGGAACGCACGCAGGCCCTGTTCACGCTCGCGGCCGAGATCCACCGGCGGGTCGAGACCCAGAAGGCACGCCTCGGGGCGCTCGATTTCGACGACCTGATCCACAAGACCCTGGACCTGCTCGGCCGGGTCGATTCCACCTGGGTGCTCTACAAGCTCGATCGCGGCGTCGATCACGTCCTCATCGACGAGGCCCAGGACACCAACCCGCACCAGTGGGAGATCCTGCGCCGCATCACCGCCGAGTTCGCCAGCGGCGAGGGGGCGCGCGAGGTCGCCCGCACGCGCTTCGCCGTGGGGGATCCGAAGCAGTCGATCTACAGCTTCCAGGGCGCCGAGCCGCGCGAGTTCGAGACCACCCGGCGCGCCTGGCAGCGCGCCGCCACCGGCGCCGAGCTCGCTTTCGAGGACGTGCGGCTCGAACTCTCGTTCCGCTCGGCCGGCGGCGTGCTGCGCGCGGTCGACGCCACCTTCAAGATCGCCGAGCATTACGAGGGCTTGTCCTTCGACGACACGGCGATCGGCACCACCCACAGTACGGCGCGGAAAGCGGCGCCGGGCACCGTCGAACTCTGGCCGATCGAGGAGCCGGCGGACGAGCCCGAGCCCGATGCCTGGGCGGCCCCCGTGGACGCGCCGGAAACCAACGCGCCCGCGATCGTCACGGCGCGCCGCGTGGCGCGGGCGGCGCTCGCCTGGATCACGACGGGCGACGAGAGCGGCCGCGTCTGGCGCCCGGGCGACATCCTGATCCTGGTGCGCAAGCGCTCGGCCGCCTTCGAGGAGGTGATCCGTGCCATGAAGGCGCTCGGCGTGCCGGTCGCCGGCCAGGACCGCCTCGACATCGCCGCCCACATCGCCGTCAACGACCTCGTGGCGGTGGGCCGCGCCGGACTCCTGCCCGCCGACGATCTCACCCTGGCCGGCGCCCTGAAGACGCCGCTGGTGGGCCTCGACGACGACGACCTCGTGCGCATCGCCGCCTGCCGCGACCTGCACGAGACCCTGGAGGATGCCCTGGCCCGGCACGCGGCGGCCGGCGATCCGGCGGCGATCCGGGGGCATGAGGCCCTGCGCGCCTGGATCGCCCTGGCGGCCTGCGAGGGGCCGTTCGGCTTCTACGCCACCCTGCTCGGGGCGCGTGGCGGGCGCCGCGCCCTGGTCTCGCGCCTCGGCGGCGAGGCCGGCGACGCCATCGACGTCTTCCTGATGACGGCCGCCCAGGCCGAGCAGGCGCCCGATGCGCCCTCGCTCGGCGGGTTCCTCGCCCGCTACGACACGGTCCCGGGGCGCGGGGAGGGTGGGCACACGGTCAAGCGCGACCTCGAATCCGGTCGTGACGAGGTCCGGGTGATGACCGTCCACGGGGCCAAGGGGCTGGAGGCGCCGGTCGTGGTCGTCATCGACGGCTGCGAGGCGTTGGGCCGCAACGATCCGCCGCTGCTCTCCGTGGCGGGTTCCGAGCCGGCGCGGTCGCGCTTCGGGCAGGGGGCCGGCCCGCTTCCGCCGGTCTGGGCTGGGGCCAAGGCCGGGGATTGCGAGGCCGTCACGCAGGCTCGCGCCGCCCTGCAGGCCCGGGCCCGCGAGGAGCACAACCGGCTCCTCTACGTCGCCATGACCCGCGCCGCCGACCGCCTCGTGATCGCGCCCTACCGGGGGCACGAGGCCCCCACCGAGGCGGCCTGGTGCGAGATGATCCGCACCGGCCTTGAGGCCGAGTTCGGGGCCGGCGAGTCCGTCGAGACGGCGTACGGCCCGTCCACGCTCTGGCGCGACGGCGGCGCGGCGACGGCGCCCGAGGCGACGCCCGCCGTCGCCGCCGCTCCGCCGAACCTTCCGGCCTGGCTGGAGAGGCCCGTGGCCCCGGAGGCCGAGGCGGCACCCCCGGTCACCCCGTCCGGCGCCCTCGGAGCCGCCGATACCCGGCGCCAGCCCGGCCAGCGGCAGGCGGACAACGCGGCGCGCAAGCGTGGAACCTTGATCCACTCCCTGGTGGAACACCTGCCGCGGATCGACCCGGACCAGCGCGCGGCCGCCGCCACGGCCTTCGTGCGCGCGCGGGCGCCGGGCCTGGAGCCCGCCAAGCAGGCAGCCATCGTCACCGCTACCCTGCGCCTTCTGGAAGAGCCCGACCTCGCGCCGCTCTTCGCCCGCGAGGCGCGGGCCGAGGTGACGCTCTCGGGCCGGGTTCGGGTGGGGGGCGTCTCACGCCCGGTCTTCGGACGGGTCGACCGTCTGGCGGTCTCCGCCGACACGGTCTGGGTGGCGGATTTCAAGACCGGCCGCCCTCTCGCGGAGGGCGCGGCTCTGCCGCGCGCCGAGGCCGGGCAGATCGCCCTCTACGCCGCGCTGCTGGCCGAGATCTATCCGGCGCACCGGGTTGTTCCGATGCTGGTCTGGACCTCCGGGCCGATCATCCGGCGCCTCGACGCGCACGAGGTCGCCGCCGCCCTTGAGACCCTGGCGCAGCGCGCCGCCTGAGGAGCGGGCGCTATCGGCGCCCGCCGGCGGAGCGCCGGGAGGATACGGGCGTGCCCGAATCCTCCTCGAACAGCTCGGCGAGCTTCTCCGTCATCGCGCCGCCGAGTTCCTCGGCGTCGATGATCGTCACGGCGCGACGGTAGTAGCGCGTCACGTCGTGGCCGATGCCGATGGCGAGCAGTTCCACCGGGGAGCGGGTCTCGATGTCCTCGATCATCCAGCGCAGGTGGCGCTCGAGGTAGTTGCCCGGGTTCACCGACAGGGTCGAATCGTCCACGGGCGCGCCATCGGAGATCACCATCAGGATCTTGCGCTGCTCGGGGCGCGCCAGAAGGCGCTTGTGCGCCCAGTCCAGGGCCTCGCCGTCGATGTTTTCCTTGAGCAGGCCCTCGCGCATCATCAGGCCGAGGTTCTTGCGCGCCCGCCGCCAGGGCGCGTCGGCGCTCTTGTAGACGATGTGGCGCAGGTCGTTGAGCCGCCCCGGCGTGTTCGGCTTGCCGGCGGCGAGCCACGCCTCGCGCGACTGTCCGCCCTTCCAGGCCCGGGTCGTGAAGCCGAGGATCTCGACCTTGACGCCGCAGCGCTCCAGGGTCCGGGCCAGGATGTCGGCGCAGGTGGCCGCGACGGTGATGGGCCGGCCGCGCATGGAACCCGAGTTGTCGAGCAGCAGCGTGACCACCGTATCGCGGAAATTCGTGTCCTTCTCGCGCTTGAACGAGAGGGGCTGGAACGGATCGGTGACCACCCGAACGAGGCGGGCCGGGTCGAGCTGACCCTCCTCGAGGTCGAAGTCCCAGGCGCGGTTCTGCTGCGCCAGCAGGCGCCGCTGCAGGCGGTTGGCGAGGCGCCCGACCACGCCCTGGAGATGGGCGAGCTGCTTGTCGAGATAGGTGCGCAGGCGCGCGAGCTCGTCGGCGTCGCAGAGATCCTCGGCGTGGATGATCTCGTCGAAGCGCGGGTTGAAGACCTTGTACTCCGGGCCGCGCGGCTCGTTCGTGCGCGGCGAGGGGGGGCGCCACGCCTCCGAGGCCTCCTCGGAATCGGCGTCCTCGGCCTCGTCCGGCAGTTCGCCGGAGGGGGCGTCGGCGGCCTCGGTGGCGCCTTCCTGCAACTCGTCGGAGGCTTCCTGCGAGGTCTCCATCTCGGAGCGGTCACCCTGCGACTGCTCCTCGGCCTCGCCCTCGCTCGGAGTCTGCTCGTCGTCCTGGGCCTCGTTCTCGTCCTCGCTCTCGTCGTCCTCGGGATCGAACGGCGTCTCGTCCGCCATGTCGAGGGAGGTGAGCAGATCCCGCACCGAGCGCGCGAAGGCACGCTGGTTCTCGATGGAGCCGATGAGCCCGTCGAGGCTCGGGCCGGCCTTGTCCTCGATGTGCGAGCGCCAGAGGTCGACGATCTTGCGCGCCGCCGCCGGGGGAGCGGCGCCGGTCAGGCGCTCACGCACCATCAGCGCCACGGCATCCTCCATCGGCGCATCGGCCCGGTCGGTGATGTCCTCGTACTTGCCGCCGCGGTGATAGCGATCCTCCAGCATCGCCGTGAGGTTCGAGGCGACGCCCGCCATGCGGCGGGAGCCGATCGCTTCGACACGGGCCTGCTCGACGGCGTCGAACACCGCCCGCGCCCCGGCATTCTCGGGGGCGAGCCGCCGGTGGACGGCGACATCGTGGCAGCCGAGGCGCAACGCCATCGAGTCGGCGTTGCCGCGCAGGATGGCGACATCCTCCGGCGTCAGCTTGCGGGGCGGTTCGGGCAGGCGCGCCTTGTCGCCGGTGAGCGCAGGCCGGTCGCTGGCATAGACCACCTCGATCTCGGAACGCTTGGCGATGGCGCGCAGGCAGCCGGCCACCGAGCGCTTGAGCGGTTCGGCGACGGGCTCGCGCCGGTCGCCGGCTTTGCGGTTGGAGATGCTCACGGGGTTATGTCTTCACCGAGTCGAAATCGAAGGGGCGCTCCAGGATATCGTCCCAGGCGTAGGGGCATTCAGGCGGAAACTCATCTGGCGAAAGGTGAGTCTCATCGGCGGCCCAGTCGCGAGCGTCTGGATAGGCGGTGCCGAGGGCCTCGTCACGGCGGGGCTTCAGCCCCGGATTGTCCGCCAGGATCCGCATGTAACGCCGCCGCTGCTCGCGGATCGAGAAGATCCAGTTCGGCGTCCGGTGCTCCGGTTGCTGGTCCCATTTCAGCATGTGCATCACGAGAACGCGCAGGGTGCTGCGAAGTCTGTTGAATTCGCTCTTCGACAAGCCCTCAAGCTCCTCGGCCACGTGCTCGAGATCGAGATCCTCGAAGCGACGCGCTCGCAGAAGGTCGGCCTGCTGGATCAGCCACGCGTAGAAATCGTCCTCGTAGCGCGCACGGTTCGGTGCGCGCTCGGAGGGCGATGTCTCCCGTGTCTCATCCTTCAGGGCCGGCTCGGCCATCGCGATTCTCCGAAGAAACGATCCTCAGCTCAGCGCGACGTTCGACGCGCTCTCGGGCAGGTCCTTGCCGAAGGCGCGCTGGTAGAATTCCGCCACCAGGGTGCGCTCCAGCTCGTCGCACTTGTTGAGGAAGGTCACCCGGAAGGCGAAGCCGATATCCTTGAAGATGTCGGCGTTCTCGGCCCAGGTGATCACCGTGCGCGGGCTCATCACGGTGGAGAGGTCGCCGTTCATGAAGGCGTTGCGGGTGAGGTCCGCCACGCGCACCATGCGGTTGACGATGTCGCGTCCGCCGTCGCGCTGGTAGTGCGTCGCCTTCGAGAGGACGATGTCCACCTCGCGGTCATGCGCGAGGTAGTTCAGCGTGGTGACGATGGACCAGCGGTCCATCTGGCCCTGGTTGATCTGCTGCGTGCCGTGATAGAGGCCCGAGGTGTCGCCGAGGCCGACGGTGTTGGCGGTGGCGAACAGGCGGAAGGCCGGGTGGGGGCTGATGACGCGCTTCTGGTCGAGGAGCGTGAGGCGGCCCGAGAGCTCGAGCACGCGCTGGATCACGAACATGACGTCCGGGCGGCCCGCGTCGTACTCGTCGAACACGAGCGCGACGTTGTTCTGCAGCGCCCAGGGCAGGATGCCGTCCTGGAAGGCCGTGACCTGCTTGCCGTCGCGCACAACGATCGCGTCCTTGCCGACGAGGTCGATGCGCGAGACGTGGCTGTCGAGGTTGATTCGGATGCAGGGCCAGTTCAGGCGGGCGGCCACCTGCTCGATATGGGTCGATTTGCCGGTGCCGTGATAACCGGTGACCATCACGCGGCGGTTGCGGGCGAAGCCCGCCAGGATCGCCAGGGTGGTCTCGCGGTCGAAGATGTAGTCCGGATCGAGGGCGGGCACGTGCTCGTCGGTCTGGGAGAACGCGGGCACCTGGAGGTCGAGGTCGATGCCGAAGGCCTCGCGGACGGAGACGGTCCGGTCGGGCAGCGAGGCGGGCGTGACGTCAGAAAGCATAAGGACCTCGTCGGGGCGCGGGTGCCGTGGGGTCGAGCACGCAGCGCGCGGGCTGTATCGGGTTCTGCAGTCTCGCGCTTCGGGACACGAGCCGTGCGCGACCGCCATCTAAGGGTCGGCGCCGGGCGACGCCAAGGGGTGACAGCTGAGGATATAGGGCCTCGCGCGGCAATTGCTCCCCCACCCCGTGCGGAGAAGCGGCCGAAAACGTGCATCGATCGTGCCGCGACCCCCGCGTCGGGTCAGCACAGCCCGGCGGCGCGCAGGGCATCGTGGGCGCGGATGATGTCGCGCAGGCGCTCCTCGAAGGAGCGGTCGCCCCCGTTGGCGTCGGGGTGGAAGCGCTTCACCAGGGTCTTGTACTGCGCCTTGATCGCACCCGCATCCGCGGTCTCGTCGAGGCCGAGCACGTCCAGCGCCTTGAGGATGGTGGCCGAGTGCCGGGGCCGCCGCGGCTCGGGTGCGGCCTTGCGCCGGGCCGTCTCGCCGACGCCCTCCGCGCGCAGGATGTCCAGCGGGTCGACATAGGCCCAGTCGCGCTTGGGCGCGGCCTTGCCCTTCTCGCCGGCGCCGGCGGGGTTCACCCCCATCGCCCAGGTCGGCCGGTGCCCGATGATGGCGTCCTTCTGGTAGGCCTGCACGGCGGCGTCGTTCATGCCGTCGAAGTAGTTGTAGGTGGCGTTGTAGGCGCGCACGTGGTCCATGCAGAAGCGCCAGTACTGCCCTTCCGCCTTCCGGCCCTTGGGCGCGCGGTAGAGGCCCGGATTCTTGCAGCCCGGGGTCTCGCAGGTCTGGGTCGCAGCCGCCTTCGGCTCGTCGCAGGACGGCTTGATGCGGATGCTGTCGAACAGGGGCGAGTTGAGATCCATGATGGGGCGATTATGAGGGGGCGGATCGCAGACACAAGAGCGGCGGGCCTGATGCCGCATGCGATCGCCGGGGGTTGACGCGGGAGACCCGGGGCAGGCCCGGCCGGGTCGGATAAGAAGCTCCCGAACGGGTCAGAAGGAGACGACCAGATGAGCGAGACGGGAACCCTGAAGGCGTGGATCGACGAGACCCTGCGGGCGCAACTGGCGCCCGAGGCTCTGGAGGTCATCGACGAATCACACCTGCATGCCGGCCATTCGGGCGCGCGCCCGGAGGGCGAGACGCATTTCCGGCTGGACGTCGTCGCCGCCGCCTTCGAGGGCAAGAGCCGGGTCGAGCGTCACCGCATCGTCAACGGCGCCCTCGAACCGGCATTCAAGCGCGGTCTCCACGCCCTGGCGGTGCGCGCCCGCACCCCCGCCGAGGCCGCCTGAGGAGCTGCGCCGTGGCCCTGCAGTGCACGCCTCACATCGCCATCGACGAGGCGGAGCTGGAGGAGACCTTCGTGCGTGCGTCCGGCCCCGGCGGCCAGAACGTCAACAAGCTCTCCACGGCGGTGCAGCTGCGCTTCGATGCCCGTCGCTCGGCGTCCCTGCCCGACGCGGTGGCGGTGCGGCTGATGCGGCTGGCGGGCAAGCGCCTGACGGTGGACGGCGTCATCGTTATCAGCGCCCAGCGCTTCCGGACGCAAGACCGCAACCGGGCCGATGCCCGCGAGCGCCTGGCCGAACTGGTGGCCGAGGCGGCGGTGCCGCCGACGCCCCGGCGCGCCACGCGCCCGACCCTGGCCTCGAAGAAGCGCCGCCTCGACGACAAGTCGAAGCGGAGCGCCACCAAGCGCCTGCGCGGGAGCAGCGCCGATTAGATCCGCACCGCAGCCGTGCCGTCCGGCGGATGCGTCTCGACCTCGCCGCTGACGTAGCGGCTGCCGGGCTTCACGATCGTCAGCACCAGGGCGATGACCGCGAGCAGCGCCGAGACGGCGGCCGGGAACAGGAAGGCGTCCTCGCCGTAGCGCATCTGCAGGAAGCCGCCGATGACGGCGCCGGTGCTGAGGGCCGCCCACAGGGGTGCCTGGATCCAGAACGAGGGCGCCACCGTGCCGAGGATCAGGTTGGCGAGCCCGGTGCCGAACCGGACCACAGCGCCGGTGACGTAGGTGAGCGCGAGGCTGCGGCCGCCCTCGTCCTGCAGGGTCGCGTTCTGCAGGCCCAGCGCGATCACGATGGGGTAGGCGTGGAGCGGGAAGGCGAAGGTGCCGTGCGGGATGATGAGCCCGATGGTCAGCAGTACCGATTGCAGCAGGAGCAGCACCGAGAGACGCCAGCGCCCCACCCAGGCGGCGATGAGCGTGCCCGCGAAGGCGCCGAAGCAGAACAGCACGATGACGGAGGCGACGCGCGACGTGCTCTCCCAGTCGAACCGGCTCACCGAGACGCCGAACCGCGTCGTGTTCCCGCTCATGAAGGACATGAACAGCTGCGAGAATTCGAGGAAGCCGATCGAATCGGCGCAGCCTGCGACCGCGGAGAGCGCCAGTGCGAAGGGGATGCGGGTCGCGGCGCTCGCCGGGAACGACTTGTTCTGCGTCTCTGCCATGGATTCTCCGTTCTCCGTGTGGGGCGGCGGGCCTGCGACGCGAACGGGATCCGCCCGGCGGCGGCGATGGCTCCCGGGCGCACGGCAGGCAACAGTCACGCTCGGTTTTGGTTCAACCGCGTCGCACGCAGCGGTTCAAGTGTGCGAACGCAAACGTGAAGCGCCCGGCTTCTCCGCCACCACCACCCGCCCGGGCACGTCGCGGCCGTTCTCGCGGCGCGGGGAGGCCGATGTGAACCGCGTGAGCGCGAGGCCCGCCGCCGGCACGGCCTGCCGCACCAGGGCGTCGCCGTGGGCGTAGCGCGCATCCGTGCCGAGGATGAGCCCGTCGCCCGGATGGGACTGGACCGTGAAGGCGAAGCGCCCGCCCGGCCCCAGCACCTGGGCGGCGGCGGCGAGCACGCGCGCGAAATCGCCGACATAGATCATGACGTCGGCCGCCGTCACGCAATCCACCGAGGCCGGGGCCTCCTCGGCCAGTGCCGCGACGAGTTCGTTCAGGGCGAGGCGATGGTAGCAGCCCCGGCGCTCCGCCCGCGCCAGCATCTCGGGCGAGAGATCGATGCCCGTCAGGTGCTCCGGACGATTCCCGAGGGCCGCGCCCACCAGGCCGGTGCCGCAGCCGAGGTCGATCACCCGGCCGAGGCTCCCGTCGCCGGCCGCGTCGAGGGCGGCGGCAACGAGTTGGTGGCCGCGATAGGACAGGCCGTCCACGAGGTGCCGGTCGAAGCGCGGGGCGTAGGCGTCGAACAGCGCGCGGACATAGCCCGGCGAGACCGCCGACACCGCCGCGCCCGCGCCGATGCGCACCAGGGCGAGGCGGGCGCCCTGCGCGTCGTCGGGGTCGATCTCCAGGGCGGCGGCGTAGGCGCGCAGGGCGGCACGGTGCTCGTCCGCCCCCCCGTCCCGCGCGTACCGGGCCTCGCGGGCGCGACCGAGGAGGAACCAGGCCGGGGCGAAGCGGGGCGCGATCTCCAGGGCCTGCTCGGCCATCTCGGCGGCGCCGTCCGGGTCGCCGTCGTCGAGGCAGCCCTGGGCGTAGGCGTAGCGCCGGTCGGCGAGGAGGTCGCCGGAGGTGGAGGATCTCATGCGCGAATGGTGGGGGAGATGTGGCTGCGCGGGGGCGCTGGGCGCCCTATATGCCGCGCCGATGTCTTTCAGCGCCAGCGATCTTCTCACCCTGACCCGCGAGGGCCTGTACTGCCCCCTCGGCGGCTTCCACGTGGACCCGACCTGGCCGGTGCCGCGCGCCCTGATCACCCACGGGCACGCCGACCATGCCCGCGCGGGGCACGGGCGCGTGCTCGCGACGGGCGAAACCCTGCGCATCATGGCGGTGCGCTACGGAGCCGATTTCTGTGAGAGCCGGCAGGAGGCGCCGCTGGGCGAGGAGATCCGCATCGGCGACGTCACGGTGCGCTTCGCCCCGGCCGGGCACGTGCTGGGCTCGGCCCAGATCGCGATTCAAGCGCAGGGCGTGCGAGTGGTGGTGTCGGGCGACTACAAGCGCGCCTACGACCCGACCTGCCTGCCCTTCGAGGTCGTGCCCTGCGACGTCTTCATCACCGAGGCGACCTTCGGCCTGCCGGTGTTCCGCATGCCGGACACCCGCGACGAGGTGCGGAAACTCCTCGATTCCGTGGCCCTGTTCCCAGAGCGCGCCCACATCGTCGGCGCCTACGCACTGGGCAAGGCGCAGCGGGTCATGGCCCTGCTGCGGGAGGCCGGCTACGACCGGCCGATCTACCTGCACGGCGCGATGGAGAAGCTGACCGAGCTCTACAAGCAGGAGGGCATTCCGCTGGGCGAGACCCCGAAGGTGGTGGCGGCCGAGCGGGCTCAGCTCCACGGCGCCATCGTGCTCTGCCCGCCCTCCTCGATCCAGGACGTCTGGTCGCGCAAGTTCCCCGACCCCGTGACCTCCTTCGCCTCGGGCTGGATGCGGGTACGCGCCCGCGCCCGCCAGAAGGGCGTCGAACTGCCGCTCTGCATCTCCGACCATTCCGACTGGCCCGACCTCTGCCGCACGATCCGGGAGACCGGGGCGGGCGAGGTCTGGGTCACGCACGGGCAGGAGGACGCCCTGGTGCACTGGTGCGGGACGCAAGGCATCAAGGCCAAGCCCCTGCACCTGCTCGGCTACGGCGACGACGGGGAATCCGAGCCGGCCGCGACGGCGGAGGAGGCTGCGTGAACGACTTCGCTCATCTCCTCGACCGCCTCGCCTACGAGCCGCGCCGCAACGCCAAGCTGCGCTTGCTGCAGGATTACTTCGCCCATGCGCCGGACCCGGAACGCGGCTACGCGCTCGCCGCGATGACCGGCGGCCTGACGTTCCGCGAGGCCAAGCCCGCGATGATCCGGGGGCTGGTGGAGGCGCGCATCGACCCGGTGCTGTTCGCGCTCTCGCACAACTACGTCGGCGATCTCGCCGAGACCACGGCGCTGATCTGGCCGGCGCCCGCGCCGACATCCGAGAATGACGGCGGCTCTCCCGAATCCGGCCGGCATCGCGGGTCCCCTCTCCTGGAAGGAGAGGGACAGGGTGAGGTGCGTGACCTGTCCGAAGATGGACCACACCTCACCCCAACCCTCTCCTTCCAGGAGAGGGAATTCCAAGAGAGGGAGCCCGTCGCGGTTCGTCCCGGACGGCGGCCGAAGAGCGCCCCGGGCGGGCACGCGGCGGATGCCTCCCCCGCGGCGGAGGGCGGGCCGAATGCGGTCGCTCCCATCGGCCACAACAACCCGCCGCCGCACGTCCCCACCCTCGCCGAGGTGGTGGAAACCCTCGGCACCGTGAAGAAGGCGGACCTGCCGGCCCGCATCGCCGAGTGGCTCGACGCCCTCGACGAGACCGGGCGCTGGGCGCTCCTGAAGCTCATCACCGGGGCCTTGCGGGTCGGCGTCTCGGCGCGTCTGGCCAAGACCGCCATCGGGGCGCTCGGCGGCCACGAGGCCGATGCGGTGGAGGAGGTCTGGCACGGGCTGGAGCCGCCCTACGCCACCCTGTTCGCCTGGGTGGAGGGGCGGGCCGAGCGCCCGACCACCCGGAACCCGGCCCCGTTCCGGCCGCCCATGCTGTCCCACCCCATCGACGAGGACGGGGATTTCGAGAAGCTCGACCCGGCCGCGTTCTCGGGCGAGTGGAAGTGGGACGGCATCCGGGTCCAGCTCGTCGGCGGGCGCGACGAAGCCGGCGCCCAGGTGGCGCGGATCTACTCGCGCACGGGCGAGGACATCTCGGGCGCGTTTCCGGATCTCGCCGAGGCCATCACCTTCGACGGCGCCATCGACGGCGAACTCCTGATCCTGCGGGAAACCCGCGTGCAGAGCTTCAACGTGCTCCAGCAGCGCCTGAACCGGAAGGCCGTGACGCCGAAGCTGCTCGAGGAGTTCCCCGCCCACGTGCGCGCCTACGACCTGATGCATGCGGAGGGCGAGGACCTGCGCCCGCTGCCCTTCACCGAGCGGCGCCGGCGCCTGGAAGCCTTCGTCGCCGCCCTGGACCACGCCCGCATCGACCTCTCGCCCCTGGTGCCGTTCGCGACCTGGGACGACCTCGCCGCGGCCCGCTCGGACCCGGCTTCCGTCGGCGGCGGCGCCGACTCGGACGCCATCGAGGGCGTCATGCTGAAGGCCCGCGACAGCGCCTACCTGCCGGGCCGCCCCAAGGGCCCGTGGTGGAAGTGGAAGCGCGAGCCGTTCCGCGTCGACACGGTGATGATGTACGCCCAGCGCGGGCATGGGAAACGCTCGTCGTTCTACTCGGACTACACCTTCGGGGTCTGGCGCGAGCGGGAGGACGGCAGCCCCGAACTGGTGCCGGTGGGCAAGGCCTATCACGGCTTCACCGATGCCGAACTCGCGAAGCTCGACCGTTACGTCCGCAACAACACCACGAAGCGCTTCGGCCCGGTGCGCGAAGTCGCCTACGGGCTCGACCACGGCCTCGTGCTGGAGATCGCCTTCGAGGGGGTCCAGCGCTCGACCCGGCACAAGTCGGGGGTCGCCATGCGCTTCCCGCGCGTCGCCCGCATCCGCTGGGACAAGCCGGCGGCGGAAGCCGACCGGATCGAGGCGCTGGAAACCATCCTGGCGCGGGGCGAGCGCGAGGTCGCGCCCGGCGAGGCCATCAGTGAGGCTCAGGCATGAGGAACGCGGGCAAGGTCGGAGCGCCGCAAGGTTTTTCCAGCGGCGCGGTGGAGCGCCAGGCGAGCGCGACGCTGACGGTCGCCACGCCGGGCCAGGGCTTCACGGATCTCACGCGCGCGGTCGCGGCGTTCCTGGCCGAGGTCCGGATCACCACCGGCCTCGTCACCGTGTTCTGCCGGCACACCTCGGCCTCCCTGACGATCCAGGAAAATGCCGACCCCGACGTCCGCACGGACCTGCTGACCGCCCTCGACGGCCTCGCACCGCGCCATGCCGGCTACGTGCACGGCGCGGAGGGGCCGGACGACATGCCGGCCCATATCCGCACGATGGTGACGGATACGGCCCTGAGCATCCCCGTGCTCGGCGGTCGCCTCGCGCTCGGCACCTGGCAGGGCATCTACCTCATCGAGCACCGCGACCGTCCGCACCGGCGCGAAATCGTCCTGCACGCCCTGGGGGCGTGAGCGTTCAGCGCCGGATCAGGATCACCCCGGCGATCAGCAGCACGACCCCCATGATGCGGGGCCCGTCGAGGGCGCGCTGGGCGAGGCCGAGCCAGCCGAAATGGTCGAAGGCCACCGAGGCGAGCATCTGCCCGGTGACGAGGAGGGCGAGGAAGGTGGCGGCGCCGAGTTGCGGCACCAGGATGGTGGCGAGCGCGATGAAGATCGCCCCGAACGCGCCCCCGCTCCAGGCCCACCACGGGATGCGCGCCGCGACACTCGCCGGGGGCAGGGGATCGCGCAGCGCGAGCGCCAGCGCCACCATGCAGAGCAATCCGACGAAGTAGCTGATGAAGCCGGCCCAGGCGGAGGAGTTCAGGGCAAGCCGCAGGTTCGCGATGAGCGCCTGCTGCACGACGATGCAGGCGCCCGCCAGGACGGACAGGACCACGGGAAGCAGGAGCGTGAGCAGGGGCATGGACCTCTCCGAGGTCGCCCGTCGCATGACGCGGCAGGTGACCGCGCCTTGACAACCATCACGGGCCCATGCCGTCAAATGACGGATCGGCGCCTGTCCATGCGGATCCGGCATGATCAACCCGGCCCATCTCGATCTCTTTCGTGCGGTGCTGCGTCACGGCGGCATGACGCGGGCCGCCGCCGCGCTGGGACTCGGCCAGCCTCAGGTGAGCCGCGCGATGGCGCAGCTCGAGGCCGAGCTCGGGCTGACCCTGTTCGTGCGCGGGCACGGCAGCGCCCTGCCCACCGCCGAGGGAGAAGCCTTCGCCCGCGAGGTCGAGAACACCTGTGCGGGGCTCGAGCACCTGCGCCACGCCGCCCGCCAGATCCGTGAACGGGGCACGGGGCCCCTGCGCATCGCCTGCCAGCCGTCGCTGGCGGCCGGCCTGCTGCCCCGGGCGATCCGTGGGCTCGTCGCAGAGCATCCCGGCATCCGCGTCGCGGTCCATGTGCCCGGTCCCGATACGATCTGGTCCTGGGCGGCCTCGGGCCAGTGCGACCTCGGCCTCGTCCGGCCCCGATTCGGCTATGCGGGGGTGGAGGCCGAGCCCTTCCTCACCGTCGATGCGGTCTGCGCGCTGCCGCGCGGACATGCGCTCGCACGCGAGCGAACGATTCGGGTCGAAGATCTCGCCCCTGAAACCCTCGTCGCGGGCGGCCCCGGGCCCTTCCAGGCAGCCGTCGAAGCGCGATTCGCGGCGGCCGGCCTCGCGCCGCGCTTCGCCCTGATGGCCCAGTACACGGCGGCGCGCTGCGGGCTCGTTGCCGAGGGACTCGGGCTCGCCATCGTCGATCCCGTGCCGGCCCGGGCCTGCGCCGGCCTGCCCATCGTGCTGAGACCCTTCCGGCCCGCGCTGCCCATCGAGACCCTGCTGATCCGGCCGGCGGGGCGCCCCCCGGGGCCTCACGCGGTGCGGCTGGTCGAGCTGCTGCGGGGAGCGTGCGCGAGCCTGGCGGCAGATCCGTACGATTGAGCACCGAACCCGCGCCCGCTTGCGCGGTTCTCGCAGCGATGGCGACAGATTCGCCGCATGCGGGAGGGACGCGATGAAAGCTCTTGTCTGGCACGGCACTCAGGACATTCGCTGCGAATCCGTGCCTGATCCTCGCATCGAGGACGACCGGGACGCGATCATCAAGGTCACGTCCTGCGCGATCTGCGGCTCCGACCTGCACCTCTACGACCACTTCATGCCCGGCATGGAGAAGGGCGACGTCATGGGCCACGAGTTCATGGGCGAGGTGGTCGAGACCGGCAAGGGCATCAACGGCGCCCTGCGCAAGGGCGAGCGCGTGGTGATCCCGTTCACGATCATCTGCGGCGAGTGCGACCAGTGCAAGCGCGGCTTCTTCTCGGTCTGCGAGCGCTCGAATCGCAACAAGCACCTCGCCGCCAAGGCCTTCGGGCACACCACCGCGGGCCTGTTCGGCTACACCCACCTCACCGGGGGCTACCAGGGCGGACAGGCCGAGTACGTCCGCGTGCCCTTCGCCGACAAGACCCACATCAAGGTGCCGGACGGGCTCAGCGACGAGCAGGTGCTGTTCCTCGGCGACATCTTCCCCACCGGCTGGCAGGCCGCGGTCCAGGCCGACATCCAGCCCACCGACACGGTGGCGATCTGGGGCGCCGGCCCGGTCGGCCAGATGGCGATCCGCTCCGCGATCCTACTCGGCGCCAAGCAGGTGGTGTGCATCGACCGGGTGCCCGAGCGCCTGGAGATGGCCCGCGCGGGCGGCGCGATCACCATCGACAATGCCACCGAGAGCACGGTGGAGCGCCTGAACCAGCTCACCGCCGGCAAGGGTCCGGAGAAGTGCATCGACGCGGTCGGCATGGAGGCGCACGCGCCCCGCGCCCTCGAGCACGCCTACGACCGCGTGAAGCAGGCGATGATGCTGGAGAGCGACCGCGCCACGGTGCTGCGCGAGATGATCTACGTCTGCCGCCCGGCCGGCATCCTCTCGGTTCCGGGCGTCTATGGCGGGCTCGTCGACAAGATCCCGATGGGCGCCCTGATGAACAAGGGACTCACGCTGCGCACCGGGCAGACCCACGTCAATCGCTGGACCGACGACCTCGTCCAGCGCATCGCCAACGGCCAGATCGACCCGTCCTTCGTCATCACCCACCGGGGCCATCTCGAGGACGGGCCCGAGCTCTACAAGACGTTCCGCGACAAGAAGGACAACTGCATCAAGGTCGTGCTCAGGCCCTGATCATCCCCTGATCCCGCTTCAAGGAGGTCCGCATGCCCGCATCCGCGTCCCGACAGGATCCGACCGCCCGCCACGGGCGCACCGGGCGCGACGCCCCGCCCGCCCGCCTCGCCTCGGACCGGCGGCGCCGGCCCGATCCGGCCACCCGTCAGCTGGCGCAGGGCCTCGGCTGGTTCTCCCTCGTCCTCGGGGTGACGGAGCTGACCTGCGGCGACGCGATCGCGCGCTGGCTCGGCATGCCGCGCGCCGGCCCGCTGGTGAGGGCCTACGGCGTGCGCGAGATCGTCCAGGGCGCCGGCATCCTCGGCTCCCATGATCCGACACCCTGGATCTGGGCCCGGGTCGCCGGCGACGGCCTCGACGTCGCCACCGTGCTGCCCGGGCTCGGCGGCGACCCGCGCCACCGGACCAACACGGTCATCGCCCTGACGGCCCTCGCGGGGGTCGGCGTGGCCGACATCCTCTGCGCACAGGCTCTCTCCGACGCTCCGCTGGCGCCCTCGGAGCGGGTCCGGGCGGATTACCGGAACCGAAGCGGGTTTCCGAAGGGGATCGAAGCGGTCCGCGGCGCCGCCCGCGACGTCCGGCCTCGGGACTTCACCACACCGGAGGGGATGCGCGCCTGGAGCTGAGGCGGGGGACCCGCGGCCTCGGCAGCCGACGACGCGGTCCCTCCCCCGAACGTGAGGGGGCCCGCCCTTGCAAGACCCCGAGGGGATCGATCGGAAACGGGATCACTCCGGGGGCCGTCGAGGTACGGTGTCGCCGAGCGCGCGCAGGCGTGTTTCCAGGTCGGCAGCCAGCGCCTCGTAGTCGCGCAGGTGCACCCCGTCCGGCGGTGCCGCCTGCGTGGTCAGGCCCGCCTCGCCGTCGCGCAGGTTCGCGAACGGATCGAAGAACCGGCATCCGTGCCGGTCGCACAAGCCGCGCAGGGCCGCCGAATAGGCCGCCACCGCTGCGGGATCCCGGTCTGCCTGCGCTTCCGGGCCGATCGGCGGGACGGCGGCGACCAGCACGAGATCGGCGTTGGCCCGCAGCCATTCGAGACTGCGCGAAGCGGCCGCCTTAAACCCGCCCAGGGTTCTGTCGGACAGGGGGGCGGCGTGACGCAGAATGTCGTTCGTGCCGAGGAACAGCACCGCGACGCCGGCCCGGACCGGGACGCTCAACCCGTCGAGTTCCGCCGCGTAACGGCGTGCCGAGGTGCCGCCGATCCCGCCATTGACGACCGCCGGGAGACGCCGGGCGAGCACGTTGCCGAGGAGCTCGGCGTGGGAGTTGCCCGCCAGGAAGACGAATCCCGGCTGTGCCGCCGACAGTGCCGCGCGGATCGCCGGCAGGCGCTGCATCAGGTGCTCGCTGGCCAATTGCCTGTTGCGCTCCGCCTCCTCGGTCGAGCCGGCCATGGGGGCGGCGACGATTGCGGGCGCGGCGAGCATGGCGCTCAGGGCCACGGCGATCGCCAGCGGGCGCATCCCACGCCCGGAGGGAGATCGGGGGAGACCGAGGTCCGAACCGTTCATCCGTATCCTCGGATCGCCACGTCTTGCCTGGGCACGTCTTGTCTGGGTACGTCTTGCCCGGGATCGAGGCGTCTCCGGGGTGGAGAGCCGTGCCGCGTCCGGGATGCCGGAGAAGGGTCTCGTGGGCCAGCGCGCTGCCGACGACAGGGTCAGGTCCTTGGAGCCGCCACGGCCTCGGCGGTGAACCGGGCGTAGCCCTTGGCCCGCAATTCACAGGCCGGACATTGGCCGCAGCCATGGCCCCAGGCATGGCGCGCGCCGCGCTCCCCAAGATAGCAGGTGTGGCTCTCCTCCACGATGAGATCGACGAGGGGCGGGCCGCCGAGGTCCCTGGCGAGTGCCCAGGTCTCGGCCTTGTCGATCCACATCAGCGGCGTGTGCAGCACGAAGCGGCGGTCCATCCCGAGGTTCAGCGCCACCTGCAGCGCCTTGATGGTGTCGTCCCGGCAATCCGGGTAGCCGGAATAATCGGTCTCGCACATGCCGCCGACCAGATGCGTCAGCGCGCGGCGATAGGCCAGCGCCGCCGCGAAGGTCAGGAACAGGAGATTGCGGCCCGGCACGAAGGTGTTGGGCAACCCACCGGCCTCGAAGGCGATGGCGGTGTCGCGGGTCAGCGCGGTCTCGGAGACCCGGCCCAGGGCGTCGAGGGCCAGGGTGTGGTCGTCGCCGAGGCGATTGGCCCATTCGGGCTTCAGGGCACGGATCCCGGTGCGCAGGGTCTCGCGGCAATCGAGTTCGACCCGGTGGCGCTGGCCGTAATCGAAGCCGAGGGTCTCCACCCGGTCGAAGCGCTCCAGGGCCCAGGCGAGGCAGGTGGTCGAGTCCTGCCCCCCGGAGAACAGGACCAGGGCGCCGCCGCTCATGCCGGGCGCTCGCCTTCGTACTCGGCCCAGGACATCGGCGTCTCGTACACCTTCACCGAGGATAAAGCCGGCAGCGCCGCCTTGGTGCGCTCCCAGATCCAGACCGCGATGTGCTCGGCGGTCGGGTTCTCCAGCCCCTCGATCTCGTTGAGGCAGTAATGGTCGAGGCGCGCCAGGACGGGGGCGAAGGCGTGCTCCACGTCGAAGAAATCCACCACCCAGCCGGTGGCCGGGTCGACGGCGCCCGACAGGGTGAGTTCGACCCGGTAGGAATGCCCGTGCATGCGGTGGCAGCGATGGGTCTCGGGCACGTTCGGCAGGCGATGCGCCGCCTCGAAGGTGAAGGCCTGGGTGATCTTCATGGTGAGGAACCTGCTGGCCCGGCCGGGCCGTGATGGGGACGCGATCGCGCTTCGGGAGTCATGGAATCCCGATGATCTTGTGCGTCTGGAGCGAGAGGCGCCAGCGTGCGTCCCGCCGGCAATACGCCACGGCCTCTGCCGTGTTGGCGAGGCGGTCGGGCCCATCCATGGGCTGGAGCCAGTGATGCCGGAAATCGAGGTCCGCGAAGCTGTCCGGATCGACGGCCGCCTGCGGGAAGACCAGCTTCAGTTCGTGCCCGGTGCGCTGCACGATGGCGTTGCCGGCCTTCGGGCTGACGCAGATCCAGTCGATGCCCTCGGGGGCGGGGAGGGTGCCGTTGGTCTCCACCGCGACCTCGAATCCGAGGGCGTGGACCGCCGCGATCAGCGCCGGGTCGAGCTGGAGCAGCGGCTCGCCGCCCGTGAAGACGACGTAGCGGTGGCGCGGCCCTCCCGCCCAGGTGTCGGCGATGGCGGAGGCGAGAGCCTCCGGCGTGGCGAAGCGGCCGCCGCCCTCGCCATCCATGCCGATGAAGTCGGTGTCGCAGAAGGTGCAGGCGGCGCTCGCGCGGTCCTCCTCGCGGCCAGACCAGAGATTGCAGCCGGCGAAGCGGCAGAACACCGCCGCGCGGCCCGCCTGCGCGCCCTCGCCCTGAAGGGTGTGGAAGAGTTCCTTGACCGCGTACGCCATCACGTTCCCGCGCCGCCCGAACGCCCCGTCCGGCCGCACGCTCCAGATTCCCGCTGCCGGGCTGCTCCGCCGCAGATAGGCGCGTCGCGGGGCCGGTGCCATGGCGCGCCCATGCGCCGGGCGCGGTCATACCATGAAATCGCCGGGATCTCGCATCCGCGAGACGGTTCGCCATGCTCTTGCCATGGAACGGCGCTTCATGATGGGCCTTCGCGTCGCGGCCCGGCTGCACCACGCTTGCCGTCGGCACTCCGCCGACCAGATTCAAGCTTGGCCGTTGACCGGCTTCCCCGCACCGGCCGATACTCGGCCGGGCCGGGGCACACCTTCTTGAGACGGGCCTGATGTCGAACGGATTGTTGAGGCGCTTCGTCGTGGGTCTGGCGATGGCGGCGGGCGTTCTGGGCGCCGCCCCGGCGGGCGCCGTGACCGCGCCGATCCTCGTGGTCGAAGTGGATTCCGGCAAGGTGATCTACGGGCAGGCCGCCACGGACCCGTGGTTCCCGGCCTCCATCACCAAGCTGATGACCACCTACGTCGCCCTCGACATGGTGCGCCAGGGCCGCCTCTCCCTCGATTCCCTGATCACCATCTCGCCGGCTGCGGCCGCCGAGCCGCCCTCCAAGATGGGATTCCGGCCGGGCACCAAGCTCACCCTCGACAACGCCCTCAAGATCATCATGGTCAAGTCGGCCAACGACGTGGCCTGGGCGATCGGCGAGAACCTCGGCGGTTCGATCGAGGGCTTCGCCCAGATCATGAACGAGACCGCGCAGCGCATCGGCATGCGCGAGAGCCGCTGGACCAACCCCAACGGCCTGCCCGACGCCCGGCAATGGACGACGGCCCGCGACATGGCTGTCCTCGGCCGCGCCCTCATCCGCGACTTTCCCGAGAGCCGCGCCCTGTTCTCGATCAGCGCGATCCAGTTCGGCCGCTCCGTCATGGCCAACCACAACGGGCTGCTCGGCCGCTACGCGGGGGCGGACGGCATGAAGACCGGCTTCATATGCTCGGGCGGCTTCAACGTGGTGGCGAGCGCCACCCGCAACGGCCGGCGGATCATCACCGTGGTGATGGGCCAGCCGAGCGCCCGCGAGCGCGACCTCAAGGCCTCCGACCTGTTCGATTACGGTTTCTCGCAGAGCGCCGGTTGGACCGCGCAGACCCTCGACGCGCTGCCGACCTCCAACCTCTCCGCGCCGCCGGACCTTCGCCCCTACATCTGTGACCGGCGCAAGCCCATGCCCGTCGACGAGGGCCAGGGCGCCATCACGGCGAGCGCCGGAGCGGCCGGCGCCAGCGCCGACAATGCCAACGCGCAGCTGATGGCCGCCGCCGCCCCGCCCTCCGCCGCGCTCGCCTTCGCCACCATGAACAGCGCGGCCCTGCGCAACCGCGCCCTGCCGCCCCGCGCGCCCCTGCAGCCGATCCTGGTCTGGATCGGCCGCGACCCGGCCGAGGGGGCGATCGCCCTGAACGAGCAGGAGGAGGCCGACAAGGCCGAGCGGGCCGCCAAGCTCGCCGAGGCCCGCAAGGCCAAGCTCGACGCGATCGCGGCCAAGCGCGAGGCGGCCCAGGCCACCAGGGAAGCCGCCAAGCCGGCCAAGGGGCCGGCCGCGAAGGTCGTCGCCAAGCCCGATTCGAAGCCCGACCCGAAGAAGGCGCAAGCCCGGGGCAGGGCCGGCGCGCCGAGCACCGCCAGCGCCTACGCTTCGTCCGAGTCCACGCCCGTGATGGAGGGGGCGCCGAAGCTCAAGGTGGGAGCGGTCAAGAAGCCGGCCCCGGCGGCGCCCAGGGCCTCGGCCAAGCCGAACTCCAAGCCCGAAGCGAAGGCCGAGCCGCGGAAGACGGAGTCCAAGGCGGCGAAACCCGTCGCCAAAGTCGAGAAATCCACCCGGGCGAACGGGCGCGCTCAGGCCGACGAATGAGCCGGGCGCAGGATAGAGTAACGTTATAACATCGACGATGGATTGAGCGGAGCGGCCGGTCGCGCTAGGCCTGGGGCATGACCGACCTCTCCCCGCCCAATCCCCGCGCGCCCGAGCCGATCCCGCTCACGGTCCTCACCGGCTTTCTCGGGGCGGGCAAGACCACCCTGCTGAACCGGATGCTGCGCGATCCGGCGCTCGCCGACACCGTGGTGATCGTCAACGAGTTCGGCGAGATCGGCCTCGACCACCTCCTCATCGAGACCATCGACGAGGATATGGTGCTACTCGGCGCGGGCTGCCTGTGCTGCACCGTGCGCGGCGACCTCATCGCCACCCTGGAAGATCTCCTGCGCAAGCGCGACAACGGCCGCATCCAGCCGTTCCGCCGGGTGGTGATCGAGACCACCGGGCTCGCCGACCCCGCCCCGATCCTGCACGCGCTGATCTACCATCCCTACCTCGTCATCCGGTACCGGCTGCAGGGCGTGGTCACCGTGGTGGATGCGGTGAACGGGGTCTCCACCCTCGACAACCATCCGGAGGCGGTGCGGCAGGTGGCCGTGGCCGACCACCTCGTCCTCGGCAAGCGGGATCTCGCCGACGATGACGGCACGAGCCTGGAGGCGCGCCTTCGGGCCCTGAACCCGGCCGCGCCGATCCATTCCGCCTCGGTGGAGCCGAGCGCGCTGCTGGGCGGGCTGTTCGGCCTCGCGGGCAAGGGCGCGGATGTCCGCGACTGGCTCGGTGCCGAGGAGCGTGCGGCGCAAGGACATGATCATGCGCACGACCATGCGCATGGGCATCACCACGGTCACCACCACGATGTGAACCGGCACGACGCCGCGATCCGGGCGTTCAGCCTGACCAGCGACGCACCGGTCCCGCGCGCGGCCTTCGAGATGTTCCTCGATCTGCTGCGGGCCAATCACGGCCCCAACCTCCTGCGCCTCAAGGGGCTGGTGGCGCTGGCCGACGCGCCGGACCGGCCGCAGGTGGTGCACGGCGTTCAGCACGTCGTTCACGCGCCCGTTCACCTCGATGCCTGGCCGGACGCGGACCACCGCTCGCGCCTCGTCCTCATCGTGCGGGACCTCGACCCGGCCTTCGTGGCGCGGCTTTGGGATGCCTTCCTCGGTCGCCCGCGCGTCGACGGCCCCGACGCGGCGGCGCTCACCGACAACCCCCTCGCCATCCCGGGCGGCTGAGGGAACGCCGACCGCCGGGCCGGCACCGATCTTGAGACCCGACCCCCAACGGGCGCCCCAGGGCGCGCAAGCGTCCCGGATCGGGACAAAAGCGGGATCGGATCGAGAACGATGAGACAACCCTTCACGGTGATCGCGGGCGGCGTGACGGCTGCGGCCGGCCGCACCGGAGACGCCGCCGCTCCCGTGACGTGGCGTGTCGACCTCCGAACGGCCTCGGCCGTCGGCGCGGGCGAGATTTCGGCTTGGCGCGCCCTCCTCGTTCGCGCCGGCGTCGCGGACCCGATCCATGCCGATCCCGACTACCTGCTGCCGGCCGCCGAGCATCAGGCGGGCGGGCGCGAGCTCGTCTTCGCCCTGGCTTGGGCCGACGGCAGTGGCCATGAGCGCCTGGAGGCCGTGGTGCCGCTCGCCCTGCCGCATTCCCTGTGGGGCCGGGGTCGGATCGTGGTCTGGCAGCCCTTCGGGACGGCCGTCGCTCCGACCATCGCGTCCGGCCACGAGGCCGCCGTGCGCGAGGCGCTGGTCGCGCGCCTGGGAGAGGCGCGGCCGCGATTCGCCCTCGATCTCGTTACCGAGCCCACGTCCCGGACCACCGCCCCACGCCTCCGGGCCGTGGCCCCGCGCGGCGGCATCCCTACGCACAGCCTCGTCGGCGTGCGCCCGGTCCACGCCCCGTCCGCGACCACGATCGAGCGGATCAGCGACCCGCAGCGCGTTCCCGAGGCCGTGGAGGCGTTCCTCGCCCTCGATGCCGAGGTCTCGGCGGCGCCCATCCTCGGCGATCCGTCGGCGGTCGCGATGGTGCGCCGGGTGACACGCCTGTTCGCGCAGCGCCGGCAGGTCACGGTGGCGCTGACCCGCCGCGCGGGCGCGGTGGTCGCCGCGTCCGTGACCCTCGGCAACGGAGCCCAGGCCGTACTCTGGCACCACGCGGCCAGGGAGCCGGTGGTGCCGCGGGTCGAGCGTTCGGCCTGATCCGGTCCTACTCGTCCTCGCCGAACTTGTTGGCGAGGAGGTCGGTGATCGCCTGCATGCAGGCCTCGGCATCGCTGCCGGAGGCCACGACCGCGATGGAGGTGCCCCGCGCCGCGCCGAGCGTCAGCAGGCCCATGATCGAGCGCCCCCCGACGGTCTCCCCCGAGCGGGTCACGGTGACGGCGGCGTCGAAGCGCTCCACCGTCTGGACGAATTTCGCCGAGGCCCGCGCATGCAGGCCGCGCCGGTTGATGATGGGGAGCACCTGGATCAGCCCGCCCTCGGGCACCGGCGGCAGGGTGTCGTCGGTGTCGTACTCGTCGTGGCTCATGGGCGTCGGCCATCCCCTCGCTGGCGTGTTCGCGCCGCCTCGCGCGGCCCCGCGTCGAACCGGGCCTCGGATTGCCTGTAAGCCGTGGCGGGAGGGGAAGGAAGACTATTTGCCGGCGAGCACGCGCGACGCGACGTTGATGTATTTCCGTCCCGCCTCCTGCGCGTGCAGCACGGCGTCGCCGAGGGGCTCGGCATCGCGCACGCTGGCGAGCTTGATCAGCATCGGCAGGTTGATGCCGGCCACCACCTCGACCTGCCCCCCGGTCATGCACGAGAGGGCGAGGTTCGAGGGCGTGCCCCCGAACATGTCGGTGAGCACGACGACGCCCTTGCCGGTGTTGACCCGGCCCACCGCCGTCATGATGTCGAGCCGGCGCAACTCCATATCGTCCTCGGGACCGATGGTGATGGTCTCGATCTGCTTCTGCGGGCCGACGACGTGTTCAAGGGCAGCCTTGAACTCCGTCGCCAGCAGGCCGTGGGTGACGAGCACCATTCCTATCATCGACGCGGGTTCCAACGCCCCTGTGAGCGGAGCCGCCATTTTGTGCACCGCAAGGTCTAACGCAAGATAATTGCGGCATTTTGTATGCCCGAACGTCATGATCATGCCACGGTGGTGGCCCCGGCGCTACGGTTCCGACGGCTTCGGAAACCTCAGGACCGAACCATCCGTCCCGCCTGTCACGCCCTGACACGCCGCCAGCGCGTCGAGGACGAGGCGCGGGGCGAGGCCGGACCGAAGGGTCGCGGGATCGAGCGTGAGCCCGGGTAGGGGGAGCCCGAGGAGGTCTATCCCCGTCATCGGGGCGTCGGGCAGGCGGGGCCGCGCAGCCACCAGATCGACCACGAGGCGGAGGGGCGCCGAGCCGGAGGCGGCGGTCGCCTCGAGGAGGCCGACCCCCCGCACCTCGATGCGCGCGCCCAGCGCCGGATGCGGTCGAGCGAGGATGGTGTCGCCGAGGCGGGTCAGCCCGATGCGGTCGTCCCCGACGAGCCCGGCCGAACGATCCGTCAGGGCGGCCCGGTCGAGGATGAGGAGCGCCAGCGTCGATTTGCCGGCGCCCGAGGCCCCACGGATCAGGATGCCGGCCCCCGCGATGGCGATGCAGCTGGCGTGGATCCAGATCGCGTCGCGTGCCGGGGCGGACACGGGCCGGTCTAGCGAGCCGCCGGCAGGCGCACGATGAAGCGGGCGCCGCGCACGGTCGGCTCACCCTCCTCGTCCGCCGGGCCGGGCCGGTTCTCGGCCCGGATCGTGCCGCGATGGGCCTGGACGATCTGGCGCGAGATCGAGAGCCCGAGGCCGGAATTCTGGCCGAAGCCCTGCTCCGGACGGTCGGTGTAGAAGCGCTCGAAGATCCGCTCCAGAGCATGCTCCGGAATGCCGGGGCCCTCGTCCTCCACGATGAGTTCGACATCGTTGCGCACCCGCCGCAGGGCGACCCGCACCTTGGCGTCGGGGGGCGAGAACGAGCGGGCATTGTCGAGGAGGTTGTTCACCACCTGCCCGAGCCGGCTGTCATGGCCGAAGATCGTGAAGGGCGCGTCCACCTCGCCGGCGGCCGTGTCCACGTCGAACTGGATCGGCGCATCCTTGGCGCGCCGGCGCTCGTTGGCGACCGAGACCACCGTGGTCATGAGCTTGCGCATGTCGACGCGCCGGGCCTCGGCGCGGGCGAGTTCGGCGTCGAGGCGCGAGGCGTCGGAGATGTCCGAGATCAGCCGGTCGAGGCGCTTCACGTCGTGCTGGATGATGGCCAGCAGCCGGCTCCGCGAATCATCGGATTTCGCCAGCGGCAGCGTCTCGACGGCGCTGCGGAGCGACGTCAGCGGGTTCTTCAATTCGTGACTGACATCGGCCGCGAAGCTCTCGATGGCGTCGATGCGGCGATAGAGGGCCTGGGTCATGTCCCGGAGCGCTCCCGAGAGATGGCCGATCTCGTCGGTACGGCCCGTGAAGTCCGGGATCTCCTCGCGGGACTTGATGCCGAGCCGCACCTTCTCGGCGGCATCCGCGAGGCGCCGCACCGGGCCCGCGATGGCGCCGGCGAGCAGGATCGACAGGACCAGCATCACGGCGGCGGCGATGAGGAAGACCTGGAGCAGGCCGAACCGCTCCGAGGCGATGACCCGGTCGATGTCGCCCCCTTGCGTCGACAGCATCAGGGCGCCGCGCACGGAATTGCCGCGCTGGATCGGCACCGCCACGGAGACGATGGTTTCACCGGCCGGGTTGCGGCGTACGATGGTGCCGCGTGCGCCGCCGAGCGCGACCTGCACTTCCTTGAGGCCGTGCCCGCTCGCCGGGCCGACCTCCTCCGCGGCGCCGGGCGCGTCCGCCCGTCCGCCGAACCGCGCCTGCACGAAATCCCAGATCTGCTCCAGGACGGTGCGCTTGCGCGGCCGGACGTCCGGGTCGCTCCGGTTCATCTCGCCCCGCGCCGAGAGGGTGCGGGTGTCGAACAGGAGGCCGCCATCCTGGTCGTAGATGCGGGCGCGGTTGCCGGTGGGCGTGATCAGGCGGCGCAGGAGGGGCGCCACCCGCTCGGGGTTGAGGGAGAAGGTGAGGGGGGAGGGCTTGTCCTCGCCCTCGCCGGCCTGAAGCTGGAGGAGCTGGTCCGGGTCGATCCGGATCGCGTCGGTCTCGACGGAGGCCGAGGACGCGATGGCGCCCGCGATGATCTCGCCCTGGATCAGCAGGCTCTGCACCCGCGCCTGGATCAGCCCCTGCCGGAACTGGTTCAGGTAGAGGAAGCCGAACAGCAGGGCGATGAGCCCGACGAGATTGAGGACGACGATGCGCCGCGTCAGGCTCGACGAGGCGCGCTGGCCGATTCCATTCCAGATCTGACGCGGCCAGTTCAGCATGCCGCGCGGCGGAATCTCGGCTTGGTCTGTGCTGGCCACGATCGTCCGGGTGTGAAGGGAAACGCAGGCGGCGGCGAGGGGCGCAGCCCTAGCCTTCCTTGAAGCGGTAGCCGACGCCGTAGAGCGTCTCGATCATGTCGAAGTTGGTGTCGGTGACCTTGAACTTCTTGCGCAGCCGCTTGATGTGGCTGTCGATGGTGCGGTCGTCCACGTAGACCTGGTCGTCGTAGGCCGCGTCCATCAGGGCGTTGCGGCTCTTCACGACGCCGGGGCGGTGGGCGAGCGCCTGCAGGATCAGGAATTCCGTCACCGTCAGGGTCACGGGCTCGCCCTTCCAGGTGCAGGTGTGGCGCTCGGGGTCCATCATCAGCAGGCCGCGCTCCAGAGAGCGGGCGGCGGCATCCGCCTCGCGGGCGGCCGCACCGGGGCCGTCCTTCGGGGCGAAGCGGCGCAGCACCGCCTTCACGCGCTCGACCAGCAGGCGCTGCGAGAACGGCTTATGGATGAAGTCGTCCGCGCCCATCTTGAGGCCGAACAACTCGTCGATCTCCTCGTCCTTCGAGGTCAGGAAGATCACCGGAAGGTCGGATTTCTGCCGCAGACGCCTGAGAAGCTCCATCCCGTCCATGCGCGGCATCTTGATGTCGAAGATCGCGAGATCGGGCGGGGAATGCTTCAGGCCGTCCAGCGCCGAGGCGCCGTCTGTGTAGGTCTGGATGCGGTAGCCTTCCGTCTCCAGCGCGATCGAGACGGAGGTGAGGATGTTTCGGTCGTCGTCCACGAGGGCGATGGTCGGCATGCGCGTATCCTGTTGCTCGGAAGGCGGCTCGGCGGACGTCTGATGGCGCCCACCCCTCCGCATCCCACCCCGGTTCGCCGTTGGGGATGGCGGGCCGGGGAGCGGCAAAAACGCGGTGGCGGCCGTGCCGGAGAACGGGCCGCGTTCGCGCGGAGAGTCAGGCTCTGTAATCCCAATGTGCGATAAAAGCGAGCGACGTCGCGCGTTTGTCCGTTTGGCGCTTGACTGAGGCGAACGGGCCGCACTCCCGCGCCCTCGTGCTGAGCCCCGTTTCCTCGCTATGATCTCCTCGCTGAACGCGGCCTGAGCGCCGCGCAGGAAGCGCCGAGGGGGAGACGTTCATGGGTGAGGCCGAGACCAATTCCGGGCCGGAGCGGCGCGGGCCGGCGGTGCCGCTGCCGGCGGCGGAGGCGCCGTTCGACGCGATCGGCCTGGCGCGCCACCTCCTGCGCACGATCCGCTCCGGGGCGCTGGCCACCCTCGACCCGGAGGACGGCACCCCCTTCGTCTCGCTGGTGACCATCGCCACCGACGCGGACGGCACGCCGCTGATGCTGCTCTCGCGGCTCTCGGCCCACACCCGCAACCTGCTCGCCGACCCGCGCGCCTCGCTGCTGTTCAGCGCCGGCGGCAAGGGCGACCCGCTGGCCCATCCGCGCCTGACCGTGACGGGGCGCGTGGCGCGGACCACCGAGCCGCGTGCCCGCGCGCGCTTCCTCGCCCGGCATCCGAAGGCCAAGCTCTACGCGGATTTTCCCGATTTCGGTTTCTTCGCCCTGGAGCCGACGGCTGGACACCTCAACGGAGGCTTTGCCAAGGCCGCCGTGCTGACGGCCGCCGAGCTGCGCCTGGACCTGGCCGGCGCCGAGACCCTGGTGGCGGGCGAGGCCGGCGCCGTCGAGCACATGAACGCCGACCACGCCGACGCACTGGCGCTCTACGCCGTGGCGGCGGGGGCCGAGCCCGGCCCCTGGCGTCTCACCGGCCTCGACCCGGAGGGCATGGACCTGCTCACCGGCGATCGGACCGCGCGGGTGCTCTACCCCGAGCCGGTGCGCGAGATGGGTGCCCTGCGCAAGGTGCTGGTGGCGATGGCGGCGCGGGCGCGGTCGGAGCCGGACTGAGGGCGCGGCCGGGCAGGTTCAGGCGGTGCGTCGCGCGAGCACGGGGCGGTAGAGGAGGACTCGCCCGCTCGGCCGCATCTGCAGCAGGACATCGAACTCGGCGGCGTTGGCGGTGAGCAGGGTCAGGCCGAGCTTTTCCGCCTGAAGGAACAGCACGCAGTCGTGCAGGGCCTTCATCCTGTCGTCGCGGGCATAGCCCTGCGTCCGCCCGATGATCCCGGCATAGACGGCGGCCCGGCCGAGGACGTCGGAGTCGGGCTCGAAGAGGCGATGCGAGGGCATCGCCCGTACGATGCATTCGATCGACGCGATGACGCCCTGGCTTCGCGGATCGTCGGGATGCAGTGCGCCGACGGCCACCATGAGTTCCTGAACGGCAACCATGGAGTGGTTGACGATCCGGATATCCAAGAGGCGTTCCACCACCTCGGGTGCAGCCGCCTTCATCTGGTCGATGTAGCAGCAGGTATCGAGCAGCAGGCCGCCCCCCGCCGAGATGTCCTCACCGAGGAACGGCAGCAGCTTGTCCGGTCGCCGGCCGAGGGTTCGCCGTGGATCGTGCCTCCGGACCCGCTCGGCGGCCTCGAAGCTGAAACCCATCTCAGACGCAGAGGTCGATATCGGGGTCGACGGTTCCCTTCGCATCGCGAAAGGCGCGGGCGAAGTTGTCCTCCAGCGCCACGTTCGCCAGCGCGAACGCCACCAGTTCGGTGTCCGACTGCAGCCCGGTCCGCACCTTCGCAGCAGCGATCAACGCTGCACTGACGCGCCCGGTGATGCGGCCGTCCTTGGCCCGCGTCAGTCCCTCGCCCGCTGCCTTGCGCATGACGGCCTCGATGCGCTCGGCCGCCGTGCCCGGAGCGGTGCCAGCCGGACCGCCGGACTCCGAAACCGCGTTGCTCTTGGACATGCGCAGGTCCCGCGTTCAACAAGATTGAGTTTTGGAGAACATAGCGTTTCGCCTGGACGATGCAACGCGACCCCGACCGCTCCCGATCCGCCGGGATCGATCGGGCTCGGGGCAGAGCGTCGCCGGTCCCGTCCCACGCTTGGCGTAGACAGGCCGCACTGCTATCTGCGGCGTTCCAGTTTTTCAGCCCCTTAAGACCGTGCGCCGGGTTCGTCCTCAGACGACGGGCCGCGCGCGCCGGAGATCGCATCCTCGATGACCACGACCCCCATCGACAACATCCGCAACTTCTCCATCGTCGCGCATATCGACCACGGCAAGTCGACCCTGGCCGACCGGCTGATCCAGACCACCGGCACGGTGGCGCTGCGCGACATGAGCGAGCAGATGCTCGACTCGATGGACATCGAGAAGGAACGCGGCATCACCATCAAGGCGCAGACCGTGCGCCTCGAATATAAGGCCGAGGACGGCAAGGATTACGTCCTCAACCTGATGGACACGCCCGGCCACGTCGATTTCGCCTACGAGGTGTCGCGCTCGCTCGCCGCCTGCGAGGGCTCGCTGCTGGTGGTCGATGCCTCCCAGGGCGTCGAGGCGCAGACGCTCGCCAACGTCTACCAGGCCCTCGACGCCAACCACGAGATCGTGCCCGTCCTCAACAAGATCGACCTGCCGGCGGCCGAACCCGAGCGCATCCGCGCCCAGATCGAGGAGGTGATCGGCATCGACGCCTCCGAGGCGGTGGCGATCTCGGCCAAGAGCGGCCTCAACATCGAGGCGGTGCTGGAAGCCATCGTGACGCGCCTGCCGCCGCCCAAGGGCGACCGCGACGCGCCCCTCAAGGCGTTGCTGGTGGACAGCTGGTACGACGTCTATCTCGGCGTCGTCGTGCTGGTGCGCATCGTCGACGGCGTGCTCAAGAAGGGCATGAACATCCGCATGATGCGGGCCGACGCCGTGCACGGCGTCGACAAGATCGGCGTCTTCCGCCCCAAGATGGCGGATATCGGCGAACTCGGGCCCGGCGAGGTCGGCTTCTTCACCGGCTCGATCAAGGAGGTCGCCGACACCCGCGTCGGCGACACCCTCACCGAGGACAAGCGCCCCTGCAAGGAGATGCTGCCGGGCTTCAAGGACGTGCAGTCGGTGGTGTTCTGCGGGCTCTTCCCCGTGGATGCGGCCGAATTCGAGACCCTGCGCAGCGCCATGAGCAAGCTCCGGCTCAATGACGCGTCGTTCTCCTACGAAATGGAGACGTCGGCCGCGCTCGGCTTCGGCTTCCGCTGCGGCTTCCTCGGGCTGCTCCACCTCGAGATCATCCAGGAGCGCCTGGAGCGCGAGTTCAACCTCGACCTCATCTCAACGGCCCCGTCCGTGGTCTACCGCCTGCAGATGACGGACGGCACCATCAAGGAACTGCACAACCCGGCCGACATGCCGGACGTGATGAAGATCACGGCCATCGAGGAGCCGTGGATTCGCGCCACCATCCTCACGCCCGACGAGTATCTCGGCGGCGTGCTGAAGCTCTGCCAGGACCGGCGCGGCACCCAGGTCGACCTGAACTACGTCGGCAAGCGCGCCATGGTGGTCTACGACCTGCCGCTCAACGAGGTGGTGTTCGATTTCTACGACCGCCTGAAGTCGATCTCCAAGGGCTACGCCTCGTTCGACTATCACATCTCGGACTACCGAGAGGGCGACCTCGTGAAGATGTCGATCCTCGTCAACGCCGAGCCGGTCGACGCCCTCTCGATGCTGGTCCACCGCACCCGCGCCGAGCATCGCGGCCGGGCCATGTGCGAGAAGCTGAAGGACCTGATCCCGCGTCACCTGTTCCAGATCCCGGTCCAGGCGGCCCTGGGCGGCAAGATCATCGCCCGCGAGACCATCAAGGCCCTGTCCAAGGACGTGACGGCCAAGTGCTACGGCGGCGACATCTCGCGCAAGCGCAAGCTCCTCGACAAGCAGAAGGAGGGCAAGAAGAAGATGCGCCAGTTCGGCAAGGTCGAGATCCCGCAGGAGGCCTTCATCGCCGCCTTGAAGATGGACGATTGATCCGGCTGCCGCTTGATCGAAGCGGACGCCGAAGCAGATCAGCCTGCGCGGCGTCTGAGCGAAGCCCAAATCCCCCATCCCGAGGGGATCAATCGGATTGAGTATGAGCCGCCTCAGATCGGGTGCGGCTCGCCCGTCAGGAGCTTGAGCGGGCGCGCCAACTTCTTCGAGAGCCGACCCACCGGCTCGACGCTCGCATCCTCCGCGCTCGCGGCCTCCACGATGGCGAGCGCCACGGCCTCGGAGGGGCTCTGCACGGCGTAGACGCGCAGCGCCTCGCGCCGGCGCTTTACCGCGACGAGGAAGACGTGAGGTTTGGCTCTCGGTGGTCTGGCACCTTGCGGCTTCGTCCCATGGACCTTGGACCCTGGAGCCTTGGCCGTATCCTTCTTGGCCGCATCCTTCTTGGGCGTGATCTTGGCGGACGGCACGGGCGGGGTTCGACCTTTCAGCGGATCAGGGTGGTGAGGCCGTAACAGGTCGCCGCGACGAGTCCGGCCGCCGGTAGTGTCAACACCCAGGCAACGACGATGCTGCTGGCAACGCTCCAACGTACGGCGGAGGTCCGGCGTGCCGCGAGCAGAACCTCGGCGGTGATGGCATCGGCCTCGTGCTCACGATCGACGATGATCTGGCAATGGCGCGGTACGGCCTCGACGCCTTCCAGGACACCCTGCAGGGCTTCGGCGGCGGCCACGAGCGTTCGTGAATGTCGTGCGAACAGATTGAAGAAACCATCCTCTCTCGGCATCAGGGCCTTGAACCAGCCAAGCATTCACGAGCTCCGATGACGTCCGAATGCGGATCAACGGAGCCGCATGTCTGGGCCGGACGACGCGAGCTGCGAGGGCAGAACATCCGGAACCTGAACGGTATAGCCGTTCTCCGGAGTCAGTGCTCACTTATGTGAACGGATCTGGAGTTTGATACCGGACACGGCCCGCCGTCCGGTCGGGTTCGCCGACCGGCCCGAGCCCACGCGTTGGCGCGCCGCCACGGTGAGATCGTGCCTCTGGTCGCGCAGGCGCGCCGAGGTCTCGTCCGGGGCCAGAGCGCTGTCGCCGCCGGCGGCCAGGAGCCGGGCCCGCATGGATGTCCTGGCGCCGTCCCCCAAAGCCGCCATCCCGCAGGGATCGAACGGATCGGGTCTGACGCCTCCGCAGGGCGGTCTTCCGCACAACGCCCCTTGTATCCGCCGAAGCAGGCTCGGCGACGTCGTTCGGCTCACGCGGACCGCGGCACATCGATGGTCATGGCTTCGAGAACGATGTCGCCCGGTCACGGTCAATCTGCGCGGATCGAGAGCGTCTTCGCGGCGCTTCGTTGCGTTGCGCAAATGGCGGTCAGATTCCGCCGTGATGTTCGCCAACGCTGGCGAAGGATCGATCCGGCACGGCAACCCGGACCCTGCCGCGACCCGCGGCCTTGGCGGCATACAGGGCTTCGTCCGCCTTCAGGACCAGGTCCGCCGGTGCGAAATGCCGGGCCCGCGCCATCCCCACGGAAGCGCCGAAGCCATGGCTTGCGGTCCCGTCCAGCACGGGCGCGCGCATCGTGGTGACGATCCGCTGGCCGAACGTCTCGGCGCGGCTGCCATCCGGGTCGTTCATCACCAGCACGGCGAATTCATCCCCGCCGATTCGGGCGATCAGGTCGGCGCCGTGACACGCCACGGCGAGGCGCCGCGCCGCTTCCTTCAGGCAGACATCGCCGGCCGCATGCCCATGTGCGTCGTTGATCGCCTTGAAGCCGTCGAGATCGATGAGCAGCAGCGTCCCCGTTTCCGGCAGGGATGCGAGGTGCGACTGAAAATGGGCCCGATTGGCCAGGCCGGTGAGGAAATCGTATTCCGCCAGGTAACGGGTGCGGTCGGACCGCAGCTTCTCCTCGGTGATATCCTGCTTCAGGCCGAAGAGGCGCACGGGGACGCCGCCACGGCGTTCGACCGTGGCGGTGATGCGGATCCAGCGATGGGTGCCCTTGCGGCCGACGATCTCGGTGTCGAGGCTGAAGGTCGACTGGCAGGCGAGGGCATCCGCCCGGATCTCGATCAGTCTCCGGCGCGCCTCCTCCGGGTAACAGGCCAGGGTGACCGACCGGTCCGGAACCTTGCCGCGCGGGAACTCGAACAGGTCGAAGACCGGTTCGCTCCAGCGGAGGGTCTCGCAGGGCAGGTCGCATTCCCAGAGGCCGATCCCGGCGGCCGTCATCGCTTCGTCGAAGGTGGTCCTCGCCTGGACGAGCGCCTTGGACTGGGAGCGGATCTGCGCGGCCTGCGCGGCGACCTCGGCCCGTAGGGCGGCGATCGTGACAGCGTCGTCCACGCGCCGAAGGTCGGCGGCATGCACGACGCGATGGGCAAGCTCGACGACGGCGAGGGACAGGCCGAGGCGGGTGGGCCGGCTCTGCGGCGATCGTGATCCAGCCGGTGCCTCGGGCATGGCAACCGAGGGCGCCGGCACCCCTGAACGTGCGGGATCCGGCTGGGAACGCGCCAAAACCGTCAGGAACGCCTCCATCCGCGCCGGATCTGCAACCCTATAGTTAGCGGATGTCGGTTAACACAACTGTTCGGCTTGCCGAATGGCTATTCGGCCGGCTTGTCCGATTCGTGGATCTCGCCCTTGTCCGCCGGCGGCTCGGCGCTGGCCATGGCCGTGCGCTCCAGCATTGGTTGCAAACGCTCGGCGAGGTGCTGGCCGAGATGGCGGGTATAGGCGGTCTGGAAGTAGCGGACACCGGTGCCGCGCCCATAGAGGCGGTCATGGGCCTGGACCATCGCGTCGACCTCCGGCCGACACAGGAAGCCCGTAACGCTGGCCGCCTCGTACCAGCGCCCCGCGCGGGCGTGGCGCGTAGCGGCGGGGTTCGACAGGACGGTCTCGGCGAAGCAATCCGTCGCGGCTGTTTCCAGGGGCGACATCACCGCGTGCGGCTTGCCCGGGTTGCGACCGGCGGCGTCCGCCACGCCGCCGAGGCCCAAGGTCATGACGAATGCGCCGATCAGCAAAGCCTTCATCGTGGGGCATCCCGTGCGAAATCGAGTTCGATTCGCCGTCAGTATTCCCTGCGGATTTCGTCCGGAGAAGGGCAGAGCGTCGCGAGGCCGGGTCCCGGCGGTGATCCGTGCCGGGTTGTGGCACGTCCACCACAGGCGGGGCTCAGCTCCGGCGCTCGGCGTTCCAGCGACCGCTGCACCCGATCAGGCCGGTGGTCCGCCAAGTGCCGTTGCCGGTCCCCTGGCGCCCGAGGCTGCCGACCACGTCGGCGGCATCGTCGCCGCGCGAGATCACGGCGCGTACCGCCCCGGCCTGCGAGACCCGGCCACGGATGTTGAACTCGCCCCCGGCATAGCTCGCCTCGCCCCGGCGGATCTGGACGCCGTAGCGGTAGGCCCGGTCGCAGGGGCCTTCGAGGGTGACCACTTCGATGCTCCAGGTGCCATCGTAGCGGTTCGGAACCTGGACCTTCTTCTTGGCGGCGTCGGCGCTGCCGAGGGAGGCGGTCAGAAGGACGAAGGTGGTCACCGCAAGGGCTGCGCGTCGCATGGCGTTCCGTTCGTGCTGTGTCTCGACTTGGCCGTGAACGAACGGAGGGCCGATCGGTTGCAGCCCTACGCGGCCGTCGCGTGCGCGAGCGCTCCCTGCAGCAGCGCGAGGACATCGCCGCCCGCGTGCAGACAGGCATCCACGCCCGCCGCGCCTAGGGCATCGGCGAGGTCGCCGGGTTTGCCGGCGAGATAGAGCGTCGTCACGCCCGCAGCCTTCAGGGCCCGGGCGGCCTCCACCGCATGGGTGGCGTAGATCGCGTCCGATGAGCACAGGCAGGCGATGCGGGCGCCGGAGGCCCGGAACGCCTCGGCGAGGGCCGCGGGATCCGAGAACCCGTCCTGGTTCACGGCCTCGATGCCGCCGGCCGCAAAGGCATTGGCGGCGAAGGTCGAGCGCGCGTTGAAGGCCGCGACGGGGCCGAGATTGGCGAGGAACACCGACGGCCGCCGGCCCGTCGCGGCCAGGACCGCGTCCGAGGTGTCGCGCAGCGCCTCGTAGGGCTCGGCAAGGCGAAGCGTGGTGAGGGGCTCGCAGGTCAGCGCGGTGCCTGCGCCGAAGCCGGCCGAGGGGGGCGCCGTCACGGCCGGGACGTCGAGGACCGTCACGGGCCTCTCGGCGAGGTAGGGGAACTCGCTGGCGCCGGTCAGTGCCTCCCGGCGGGTGGCGACGGCCCTGGCGCGCGCCGCACGGGTGGCGGCGATCCGCCCCTGGATCGCGCCCGTCCGGAGGCTGGCGACGATGCCGCCCTCGCGCTCGATCTCCTGGAACGCGGCCCAGGCCGCCTCGGTCAGCTTCTCGGTCAGGGTCTCGAAGCTGCCGGCCCCCGCCGCCGGATCGGCCACGCGGGCGAGGTTCGATTCCTCGATCAGGACGATCTGGCTGTTGCGCACCACCCGGCGGGCGAACGCGTCCGCGAGGCCGAGTGCGGCCGTGTAGGGCAGGGCGGTGACCGAATCGGCCCCGCCGAGGCCGGCCGAGCAGGCCGCCATCGAGGTCCGCAGGATATTCACGAAGGGGTCGCGCCGGGTCATCATCCGCCACGCGGTCTCGGCATGGAGGCGCAGCGGTGCCGGCGGAAGCCCGCAGGCCGATTCAACCCGGGCCCAGAGCCGGCGCATGGCGCGGAACTTGGCGATGGTCAGGAACTCGTCGGCATCCGCCGTGAGGAGCACGGCCACCGCGTCGCGGGCACGGGCGAGATCGTGGCCGCCGGCCTCCAGCGCGCGCAGGTAGGCGACCGCCGTAGCCAGCACGGCGGCGAGTTCGGTCGCCTCGCTGGCGCCCGCCTCGTGATAGGGCCGGCCATCGGCGAGGCAGGCGCGGCCGGTGAAGCCCTCGGCGTCGAACGCCGCGAGGGTGCGGGCGATCTGCGCGCCGTGATCCTCCGCGAGGCTGCCGGTGGCGGCCAGCACGCCGATCGGGTCGAGGCCGAGATCGAGGTCGAGACCCTTGAGCGTCTCGCCGCGCGCCTCGACCACGTCGCGGATGAGCTGGGCGGCCTCGATCCCGCGCGCGCCCGCATCGAGGCGGGTGGCGATCAGCGGCAGCATCACGTTGCCGAGGGCCGCGTCGAGCGCCGCCGCGTCGGCCGGGTTCAGGCCGTGGCCACGTGCGGCGGGGGCGCCGGCGAAGACCAGGGTGAGCGCGTCGGCGCCGCCCTGGAGGTCCGCCAGGGCCAGGGCGCTCGCCGTCTCGCCCTCCGGGTGGTCGACCCGCTGGGACACCCGCCACGGGCCCGGCGCCCGCACCGGCTGCGCCACGGGGGCGGCCGCCTCGTAGAGGGGTTCGACGCGGATGCCGTCGGCGGTCTTCGAGACCAGCCGCTTCTCGAAGTCGCCGCCCTTCAGAACGCCCTCGACGAGGCCGAGCCAGCGCTCGCGGGTCGCGGGCGGAAACAGGTCGGCGAGGGGACGGTCTTCCATCGGGGCGGGCCTCCGCATTGAACTTTTCCGCCGGGCTGACCCAACGGTGATTGCGCAAAGCCCTTGCACGGCGTGGCGCGCGGAGGCAATCGCCCGGCCACGCTGTATTTTATATCCCTTCGGGGTGGGGGGCCGGATGGCTCAGCCGAAGATGATGAGGCCGGCAAAGCCCAGCGAGCCGACGATGATGCGCCACCAGGCGAACAGCCGGAAGCCGTGGGAGGCCACGTAGTCGAGCACCGTGCGGACCACGATGAAGGCCGAGATGAAGGCCACGAAGAAGCCGATCACGATCAGGCCGGTGTCGTCCGGCGAAAGGTTCTTGTAATTGTCGAGCAGGTCCTTCGCGAAGGCGCCCGCCATGGTGGGAATCGCGAGGTAGAACGAGAACTCGGTGGCGGAGCGCTTGTCGGCCCCCATCAGCATCGCGCCCACGATGGTGGCGCCCGAGCGCGAGACGCCGGGGATCATCGCCAGGCACTGGAACAGGCCGATCCGCAGGTCCATCGGCAGGGTGAAGTCGAAGACGTCGCGCTTCTTCACGTCGAGCTCGGTGTCGTCGAGGACGAGGAGGACGAGGCCTCCCGCCACCAGCGTGGCGCAGACGATCCAGGGGTTGAAGAGATAGAACTTGATGTATTTCGAGAAGATGCCGCCGATGATCGCCGCCGGCAGGAACGCCAGGAGGATTCCGGCCACGAAGCGGCGGGCCTTCGGGTCGTTGGGGAGCGCCAGCGCGATGCCGAGCAGCCGGCGGAAATACACCGTCAGGATGGCGAGGATCGCGCCGAGCTGGATCAGAACCTCGAAGGTGTTGTTGGGCGATTGAAAGCCGATGAAGTGGCCGACGAGGAGCTGGTGCCCGGTGGACGAGACCGGGATGAACTCGGTCGCCCCTTCCACCACCGCGAGCACGACCGCTTTCGTGATGCTCATCGCATCCATCATCTCATCGCCTCTACGGTTGGGATCGTCTCGAAAGGCTCGCCCGGCCATGCGGACGGCGCCGGTGGTTCGCCCCGGCGGCTTCGACCTCGCGGATCAAGCCTGATCCGTCAAGGTTGACGGACGGTTATCGCGTTCGCCGCGCTCGTGTTAATGAGGCGGCAATGATCGGGCGATAGGGCTTGTCCTGCCGACCATCCCAGCGGGGCGACGACGCGAATCGTCCCCGGCGTATTTCCCCCGTTCGAAACGGCCTCGATGGCGACGCTTTACCATTCACCCTTCTGCCCGCACTCCCGCTTCATCCGTCTCGTCCTGTCCGAGATGGGCATGGAGCCGACGCTGATGGAGGAGCGGGCCTGGGACCGGCGCGAGGCCTTCCTGCTGATCAACCCGGCCGGAACCACGCCGGTGCTGGTGGAGCAGACCGGCTTGGCGGTGCCGGGCGCCGGCATCATCGCGGAATACCTCGACGAGACCCGGGGGCTGGGCCTGAGCGGCCGGCGCCTCCTGCCGGAGACCACCGCCGCGCGGGTCGAGGTGCGCCGCCTGCTCGACTGGTTCCTGGTGAAGTTCGACGCGGAGGTGACGGACTACCTCGTCACCGAGAAGATCTCGAAACGCTTCATGAACAGCGCCAACGGCGGCGGTCCGCCGGACATGAATGCCATTCGCGCCGCGCGCATCAACGTGCGCTACCACATGAAGTATATCGGCTACCTCATGTCCCGCCGGAAATGGCTGGCGGGCGACCATCTGACCTATGCGGATCTGGCGGCGGCGGCCCACCTCTCCTGCGTGGATTATCTCGGCGACGTGCCATGGGACGAGGACGAGACGGCGAGGGACTGGTACGCGCGCGTGAAGTCGCGCCCGTCCTTCCGCACCCTGCTGGCGGACCGGGTGCCGGGCATGGCCCCGGCCGACCACTACGCGAATCTGGATTTCTGAACGAATCGCAGAACACCAAGGCTCTCCAGAACACCAAGGCTCTCCAGAACATCAAGGCCCCGCGAAAAATCCTGGCCGGCGATGCGCTGCGCCAAGCCGTCGAAGCGCGGGCCCGCCACCTCGGCTTCGAATCGATCCGCGTTACCCGTCCCGATGCCGTCCCGGAACTGCGCGAGCGCCTGCCCGCCTGGCTCGACGCGGGCCATCACGGCTCCATGGACTGGATGCGGGAGCGGGCCGACCAGCGTGCCGACCCCGCCACCCTCTGGTCCGGCGTCCGCAGCATCATCGTGCTCGGCATGAATTACGGACCCGAGGTCGATCCCCGGGTCGTGCTCGGGCAGCGCGACCGGGGCGCCATCGCGGCCTACGCCCAGCGGCGCGACTATCACGAGGTGGTCAAGGGCAAGCTGAAGGAACTCGGCGGCTACCTCTCCGCGAAGGGCGACGTGCGCGTGAAGGTGTTCGTGGATACCGCCCCGGTGATGGAGAAGCCGCTCGCCGCCGCCGCCGGCCTCGGCTGGCAGGGCAAGCACACGGTGCTGATCTCCCGCGAGGCCGGAAACTGGCTCCTGCTCGGGGCGATCTACACCTCGGCCGACCTCGTGCCCGACGCGCCCGAGGCCGACCATTGCGGCTCGTGCCGGCGCTGCCTCGACATCTGCCCGACCGACGCCTTTCCGGCGCCCTACCGCCTCGATGCGCGCCGCTGCATCGCCTACCTGACCATCGAGCATGCCGGGCCGATCGCGCCGGAATTCCGCTCCGCCATCGGCAACCGCATCTTCGGCTGCGACGATTGCCTCGCGGTCTGTCCCTGGAACAAGTTCGCGGTGCGGGCCGGTGAGGGGCGGATGGCGGCGCAAGCGGATCTCGCCGCACCCCCGCTCGCCGAGTTCGCGCGCCTCGACGATGCGGCGTTCCGCACGCGCTTCGCCGGCACGCCGATCAAGCGGACGGGTCGCGACCGCTTCCTGCGCAACGTGTTCATCGCCATCGGCAATTCGGGCGATGCCGCGCTGGCCGGCCTGGCCGAGGACGGTCTGTCCGATTCCGCCGCCCTGGTGCGCGGCATGGCGGTCTGGGCCCTCGGCCGCCTCGTGCCGCCGGCCCGGCTGCGCACCCTTTTCAACGCCCGGGGTTTGGGCGAAACCGACGCGGCGGTGCGGGCCGAGTGGCACCTCGCCCTCGGCGTCACCCCCGGGACGACAGGACAGCCCTCTTCATGAACCTCTTCGTCTTCGGCCTCGGCTTCACCGCGCGCCACTTCGTCGAGCGCGCACGCGGCCGGTTCGGGCAGGTTCGCGCCACCGTCACCGATCCCGCGCGCGCCGGCCCGAGCGATCTCGCCGACCTGCGGGCCTTCGGTCCGGAAAGCGACGACCCGCGCATCGCCGCGGACCTCGCCGACAGCGACATCCTCCTCGTCTCGGCGCCGCCGGGGCGCGACGGCGACACGGTGCTCGCCCGCTACCGCGACGCCATCGCGACCAGCCGCATCCGCTGGATCGGCTATCTCTCGACCATCGGCGTCTACGGCGACCACGAGGGCGCCTGGATCGACGAGGGGACGACCCCGGTGCCGGTGAGCGCGCGTTCGCGCGGGCGCCTGTCCGTCGAGACCGATTGGCTGTCGCTCGGGGCCGAGACGGGCAAGGCGGTGCAGGTGTTCCGGCTGTCGGGCATCTACGGGCCGGGTCGCAACCCGATCGTGAAGCTGCGCGAGGGCAAGTCGCAGCGCATCATCAAGCCGGGCCAGGTCTTCAACCGCATCCACGTGGACGACATCGCCACCACGCTGCTCGCCTCCATCGCGCGGCCGCGCGGGGGCGCGACCTACAACGTCACCGACGACGCGCCGACCCCGCCGCAGGTGGTGACGGAATACGCCGCCAAGCTCGCCGGGCTGCCGCTTCCGCCGGAGGTGGATTTCGAAACCGCCGACCTCAGCCCGATGGCCCGCAGCTTCTACGGCGAGAACAAGCGGGTGCGGAACCGCCTCATCCGGGAGGAACTCGGCGTGACGCTCGCCTACCCGACCTATCGCGAGGGCCTAGCCGCCCTCGTGACGGATGCGCGGGACTGAGGTCCGCTCAGGCCGCTTGCCGGTTCGCCGCCGGCCCGAAATGGTCGCGGTAGCGCGCCGCGATGGCCGGGACCGGCAGCACCACGAAGACGTCGGTGGTGCCGAACTGGCGGTCCACCACGGCCCCGTCGCCGAAGGTGGCGCCGACCCGGAGATAGCCCTTGATCAGCGGCGGCAGGGCCTGCAGCGCCGCCTTCGGGTCCACGGCCTCGCGGGCGAGGCGGTCCATGGCGACGTAGCGTTCGGGCAGGGCGCGGGCGCACCAGCCCTCCGAGGCGCGGGCGTGGTGGTGCAGGAAGCTCAAGGGAACGGCGAGGCGCTCCGGGTCGGTCCCCTCCAGGCTGGCGCAGCCCAGCATGGCGTCGATGCGGTGATGCTGGACATAGGCCCAGATGCCGGCCCAGAGCAGTTCCACCGTCCGCTTGGTCCGGTAGGGCTTGAGCACGCAGGAGCGCCCGAGTTCGAGCAGCCGCGCGCCGGGATTGGCGGCGATCAGCGGGGCGATGTCGTACTCGCCCGCCGTGTAGAACCCGAAGTTCCGGTCCGCCGCTTCCTGGCGCAGCAGGCGGTAGGTGCCCACCACCTTCGGGCGGGCGGGCCGACCCGGGAAGCTCTTGGCGTCGACGGCGGCGTGGTCGATGACGAGGAGGTGGTCGCAGACCGCATCGTAATCGTCGACATCCCGGCGCGACAGCATCGCCAGACCGCTCGGGACCGCCGACATCTCCTCGTAGAACACCCGGTAGCGCAGGCGCTGCGCCCGGCGGATCTCGGCGACCGAGGTGGCGAGCCGGACCTCCAGTGCTCCGATCCGGCCGAGGCTCGGGGCGAGGCCGGGCGCGGCGAGCGGCTTCTTCAGCCGGGGCTTGAACCGGATCGGCGCGGCGCCGGGCGGCAGCAACAGGCCGCGCGGGTTGAAGCCCGGCAGTCCGGCGAACCCCGCGCCGGCGGTCTTCTGCTTCAGCCGGGCGAAGGGCGCGTTCACGTGCGCCTCCCAGCCATTCAGCCACGCCGTCGAGGCATCACGCGCGAAGTTCGGGACCATCGTCCAATCCGCCCTGTCGGGACCGCGAGGCGGGCTCCCGCTGGAGCCCCCGGCCTCGTGCCTACGGGAGGTCACAACATCACGAAGCGCGCACGCTTTTATGACACGGAATCGCGTGGATTCCGAGGGGCTTGCGTGGCCTTCGCATCGCTCCTCCGGCGGCCGCCCGATGGGTAGTCGCCGAAGGATCGGGCCTTCGAAAACTCAGACGAACTGATTCAGGCCGGGGATCGAACCGACGATCGGGCCCATCACGTCCTCGCCGGCCTTCTCGCGGCCATAGGCGAAGAGTTCCTGGCCGAGCGGCTGCATCTGGCCCATCGGCACGCCGGCGCCCATCAGCTTCTGGCCGAGCGCCATGACGCCGCCGCCCATCATGCCGCCGAGCATGCCCATCAGGCCGCCGCCGCCCTCGCCGGCATTGGACTCGGCGATCGCCGTCTCGGAGCCCGGCAGGGCGGCGAGCAGCTGGCTGACCTCGGTGGCCGGTCCCTCCTTCTGGAGGAAGGCCAGGATGTGGCCGATGGCGGTCTGGGCCGTCGCGGCATCGAGGCCGGTCCGGGTCGTGACGCGGGCGATCAACTCTTCCATCTCGTAACAGCTCCAGCACGGTCGGGAGCTAGTCCTTCCGGCCTCGCCGACGCGAAATCAAGGGCGGGAACGCGAGCGTTGGAAAATGCCGCGCCGGACGCCATAACGCTGCAGGTCGATGCCGCTGCGCTTCGACGGGCAGGGGGAGCGGACGCTCATGCGGGACGACGGCACGATCCTGGTCGGCAAGGCTCCGCTCCGAGACGGAACCCTCAAGCCCGAGGGCCTGACCCTCCGGCTCGCCAACCGCCACGGGCTCGTGGCGGGTGCCACCGGCACCGGCAAGACGGTGACCCTGCAGGTGATGGCGGAGGGCTTCTCCAATGCCGGGGTGCCGGTCTTCGCCGCCGACATCAAGGGCGACCTCTCAGGCCTGGCGGCGGCGGGCGAATCGAAGCCGGTCTTCGTCGAGCGCGCCGAGGAGCTGGGCATCCCCTACGAGCCCGACCGCTTCCCCACGGTGTTCTGGGATCTCTTCGGCGACCAGGGCCACCCGATCCGCTGCACGGTCATCGAGATGGGGCCGCTGCTGCTCGCGCGCCTGCTCGAGCTCAACGACACCCAGGAGGGCGTGCTCAACATCGCCTTCCGGGTCGCGGACGACAACCAATGGCCGGTCCTCGACCTCAAGGATCTGCGCGCATTGCTCCTCTACCTGACCGAGAACCTGAAGGCGGTCTCGGGCCAGTACGGCAACGTCTCGGCGGCCTCCGTCGGTGCGATCCAGCGCCAGCTCCTGATGCTGGAGAACCAGGGCGCGGACCGGTTCTTCGGCGAACCGGCGCTGGACCTCAACGACTTCATGCGGGTCGACCGCGAGGGCCGGGGCATCGTCAACATCCTGGCCGCCGACAAGCTGATGCAGCGGCCCCGGCTCTACGCCTCGTTCCTGCTCTGGATGCTCTCGGAACTGTTCGAGCAGCTGCCCGAGGTCGGCGACCTCGACAAGCCCAAGCTGGTGTTCTTCTTCGACGAGGCGCACCTGCTGTTCGACGATGCGCCGAAGGCCCTCCTGGAGGCGGTGGAGCAGGTGGTGCGCCTGATCCGCTCGAAGGGCGTCGGCGTCTACTTCGTGACGCAGAACCCCCTCGACGTGCCGGAATCGGTGCTGGGCCAGCTCGGCAACCGAGTGCAGCATGCCCTGCGCGCCTTCACCCCCCGCGACCAGCGCGCCGTGAAGGCCGCCGCCGAGACGTTTCGTCAGAATCCCGGCTTCGACGTCGCCGAGGCGATCACCGAACTCGGGGTCGGCGAGGCCCTGGTCAGCTTCCTGGAGGCCAAGGGCACCCCGTCGGTTGTGGAGCGCGTCCTGATCGCCCCGCCGCAGGGACGCGTCGGCCCGATCACCCCGGCCGAGCGCGCCGCGCTGATCGCCCAGAGCCCGGTGCGCGGCAAGTACGACCAATCCGTCGACAACGAGAGCGCCTACGAGATGCTGGCGGCCCGCAAGGGGCTCAAGGCAGCGGGACCCGAGGGTGCCGAGGGCGGCCTGGGCGGGATGCTCGGCGGCTGGCTCGGCGGGGTCCTCGGCACCAAGCCCGCCGGCAAGGGCGGCCGCCGGCCGGCCCCGGGCCTCGCCGAGCAGGTGCTCGGCAACGCCGCCCGCTCGATGGCGCGCAAGGTCGGGACCGAAGTGGGCAACGCGATCCTGCGCAACGTGCTGGGTGGGCTGACCAAGCGGTAGGGCGCCGGGCGCGCCTTCTCTTCTGTGCGCGGATCGCGTATATGTGGTCTCTCGATAAACTGACGATCGAGGTCTCGGACGTCGAACGCGAGATCATGCTTGTGGCGATCACGACGCCCGTCGGCCGGATCGATTTCCTGGGCCACGTCAGTGTCCGCGACGGCTGGCTGTGGATCGAGGCTGCCCACGTCCAGGGCCTCCGGCCGGGGGCATTGGGCCGCACCGGCCTGAACGCGATCGCCCGCAAGCTAATGGGGGAGGCCGATGTCCAAGGCGTTGTCGTTGAGGGAAGCACTCGGACGACGGGACGTGCCCAGGGCCGCATCCAGCGAGCCTTCCGGTTTCCCCACCCGCTATCGCCTTCGGGCGACGGGTGAGATCGTGCGCCCCGTCGATGCGGCGCGCCTGATGACGGAGCACGGAGTATCCCTTCGGCGGGCGCATGGCTTCCTGCGGAGCTTGGTCCAGGGCGAGGTCGTGGCCGTGCAGATGGTAGCCCCTCGGGTGGAGGAACTGGTGACCCGGTTCGCCGAACTTGCCGTTGAGGCGCTGGAACTGCGTCTGCCGGAGGTCAGCACGAAGGCGGTCCGGGCGCGGCTGAACCTGTCTCAGAGCGAATTCGCCCTGCGGTTCGGCTTCGAACTCGATACCGTCCAGAACTGGGATCAGGGCCGCAACCAGCCCGATGGGGCAGCCAAGATCCTGCTGGCGATCATCGACCGCGATCCGGCCATCGTCGACGCCGTTCTTTCCGGCCAGAGATCGCCTGGCCAGACATCCTGAGGCGCTAGGGGGGGCTTGGTGATCGCTCGGGCGAGGCCCGCCCGCATTGACAAATCACCCCGTCACCGACTATCCACCGCCTCTCGCGCGGCTTCCTCGACGAAGTCCGCGCGTTTCGCGTTCGCGCTCGGCTCGATCCGGTGTCGCGGATGACCTGAACAAGAAGACGGTCCAGGATTCGCCGCGAGGCGCGCCGGAGGCCGGCAGAGAACACGAAGAGAGAACGATGTTCGCAGTCATCAAGACGGGCGGCAAGCAGTATCGCGTTGCCGCCAACGACACCATCACGATCGCCACCCTCGAGGGCGAGGCCGGTTCGGCCGTCACCTTCGGTGACGTGCTCCTGTTCACGAACGGCGAAGGCGCCACCCAGGTCGGCGCGCCGCTGCTCTCGGGCATCAGCGTCACCGGCGAGATCGTCAGCCACGGCCGCGACGCGAAGGTCATCGCCTTCAAGAAGCGCCGCCGTCAGAACTCCCGCCGCAAGCGGGGCCACCGCCAGCACCACACGGTGGTCCGCATCACCGGCATCAGCGCCTGACGATCCGCCCTGAGATCAAGACTTCGGAGTAGCTCCCCATGGCCCATAAAAAAGCAGGCGGCTCGTCCCGCAACGGCCGCGATTCCGCCGGCCAGCGCCTCGGCGTGAAGAAGTTCGGTTCGGAAGCCGTCATTCCGGGCAACATCATCGTGCGCCAGCGCGGCACCAAGTGGCACCCCGGCACCAATGTCGGCATCGGCACGGACCACACCCTGTTTGCCAAGGCCGCCGGCCGCGTGCTCTTCGAGACGAAGCGCGGCCGCGCCTTCGTCACCGTCGTGCCGGTCCAGGAAGCCGCCGAGTAAGGCGCTTCCCCGGGGCCTTCCGCCAGGCGGGCCCGACCACCAGATAATCCCGGGGAAGATGGGAAACCGTCTTCCCCGTTGTCGTTTCGGCGACACCTCCACGTTCCGACACTGAAACTGATCCGAGTCCGCCCGTGAAATTCCTCGACGAAGCCAAGGTCTATGTCCGCTCCGGCGACGGTGGCGCCGGATGCGTGGCCTTCCGCCGTGAAAAGTTCATCGAGTTCGGTGGCCCCAACGGCGGCGATGGCGGCCGGGGCGGTGACGTCTGGGTGGAATGCGTCGACGGCCTCAATACGCTGATCGACTACCGCTACCAGCAGCACTTCAAGGCCAAGAAGGGCGAGCACGGCATGGGCTCGAACCGGCACGGGGCCAACGGCGCCGACGTGGTGCTGAAGGTGCCGGCCGGGACCGAGATCCTGGCCGAGGACGGCGAGACCCTGATCGCCGACATGACCCATGTCGGACAGCGCGTGCGCCTCGCCAAGGGCGGTAATGGCGGCTTCGGCAACGCCTACTTCACCACCTCGACCAACCGGGCCCCGAAGCACGCCAATCCGGGCCTCGAAGGCCATGAGCAGTGGATCTGGCTGCGCCTCAAGCTCATCGCCGATGCGGGCCTCGTCGGACTGCCGAACGCCGGCAAGTCGACCTTCCTCGCCACCGTGACGGCGGCCAAGCCCAAGATCGCCGATTACCCCTTCACCACCCTGCACCCGGGGCTGGGCGTCGTGCGCTCGGACGAGCGCGAGTTCGTGCTGGCCGACATTCCGGGGCTCATCGAGGGCGCCCATGACGGCGTCGGTCTCGGCGACAGGTTCCTGGCCCATGTGGAGCGCTGCCGCGTCCTGCTCCACCTCGTGGAGGCCACGAACGAGCATGCGGGCCAGACCTACAAGCTCGTCCGTCGCGAACTCGAGGCCTACGGCAACGGCCTCGACGAGAAGCCCGAGATCGTGGCCCTGTCGAAGGCGGACGTGGTCGATCCGGATACCCTGAAGGAGCAGGTCGCCCGCCTGAAGCGCGCCTCGAAGAAGAAGCCGCTGATCCTCTCCTCGGCCACCGGCCTCGGGGTACAGGACGCCCTGCGGGCACTCGCGCACGAGATGGATGCGGCGAGGCTCGCCGAGGCCGAGGCGAAGCCGGCCGAGGCGTGGCAGCCCTGAGCAGCGTCCGGCCCTTGTGTGGCGGGCACCCGGTCGTCACAAGCGCTACACCGTCCTCCCGCCGACGCTGCCGATGACCTCCGACGTCCAGATCCCCAACCTCCAAGATTTCCGCCGCATCGTCATCAAGGTCGGCTCGGCCCTCCTCGTGGACCGGGCGCGCGGGCGCCTGCGTCATGCCTGGCTGAGTGCGCTCGCCGAGGACATCGCCGACCTGCATGCGGGCGGGACCGACGTGCTCGTGGTCTCGTCGGGCGCCATCGCGCTCGGGCGCACGGTGCTCGGCTACCCGCCCGGCACCCTGCGCCTGGAAGAGAGCCAGGCGGCGGCGGCCGTGGGGCAGATCGCGCTTGCCCGGCACTGGTCGGAGGCGCTCGGCCATCACGGCATCGCGGCCGGGCAGATCCTGGTGACGCCGCAGGACACCGAGGAGCGCCGACGCTATCTCAACGCCCGCGCCACGGTGCTGAAGCTCCTCGAGGTGCGGGCCGTGCCGGTCGTCAACGAGAACGACACGGTGGCGACCTCGGAGATCCGCTACGGCGACAACGACCGCCTCGCCGCCCGCGTCGCCACGATGATCGGCGCGGACGTGCTGGTGCTGTTCTCCGACATCGACGGGCTCTACACCGCGCCGCCGCACACCGATCCGACGGCCCGCCACCTGCCCCTGATCGAGCGGATCACGCCCGAGATCGAGGCCATGGCCGGCGGCCCGGCCTCCGAGCTCTCACGCGGCGGGATGCGCACCAAGGTCGAGGCGGCCAAGATCGCCGCGAGTGGCGGCACCCACATGGTCATTGCCGACGGGCGCGAGAAGAACCCGCTGCGCACCATCCTGAAGGGCGGGCGCTGCAGCTGGTTCCTGTCCGGATCCAACCCGGTCACCGCCCGCAAGAGCTGGATCGCGGGTTCGCTCGAACCGCGCGGCATCCTCACCGTCGATGCGGGGGCGGCCCGCGCGCTCCAGGGTGGGGCGAGCCTGCTGCCGGTGGGCGTCACCAAGGTCCAGGGCGGGTTTGGGCGCGGCGACGCCGTCGTCATCCGGGACGAGGCCGGCCGCACGCTCGGGCGGGGGCTCGTCGCCTATGACAGTGATCAGGCTTTGCGCATCATCGGCCGGCCGAGTCGCGAAATCGCGGATCTTCTCACCCATCCCGGCCGCGCCGAGATGGTGCATCGCGATGACCTCGCGATGGTGGGGGAATAGCTGATCTGTCAGCGGCAATGCTTGTTTTCGCCTTGCGCGGCATGCCATGACGAGCGGGAACACATGGCGGCCGCGCCCTTTCCGCGTCGGTCGCGAGGATGAAGGCCGTGCCCGTTCTGAACCTGCGAACCGATCTTGCGCCCCCCGGTGACCTCTCCGCCGAGATGAACGCCCTCGGCCGGCGCGCCCGCGCCGCCGCCCGCAAGATCGCCCTCGCCCCAGCCCAGACCAAGGACACGGCGCTCCGCCTGATCTCCGAGCGCCTGCGCGCCGAGCGGGACACGATCCTCGCCGAGAACGCCCGCGACGTGGAGGCGGCCCAGGCCGCCGGCCAGACGCAGGCGCTCATCGACCGGCTCACCCTCGACGCGGGCCGCCTCGACGCCATCGCGGACGCGGTGGCCAAGATCGGCGCGCTGCCCGATCCCGTCGGGCGCCAGCTCGCGGCCTTCGAGCGCCCCAACGGCCTGCTCATCGAGCGCATCGCCGTGCCCCTCGGCGTCATCGGCGTCATCTTCGAGAGCCGGCCCAACGTCACGGCGGATGCCGGCGCCCTCTGCCTGAAGGCCGGCAACGCCGCGATCCTGCGGGCGGGCTCCGACAGCCACCGCTCCGCCATGGCCATCGCCCGCGCCATGCGGGCGGGGCTCGAGGCGGCGGGCCTGCCCGCCGACGCCATCCAGATCGTGCCGACCCGCGACCGCGCGGCGGTGGGCGCCATGCTGTCGGGTCTCGACGGCGGCATCGACGTCATCGTGCCGCGTGGCGGGCGCGGCCTCGTGGAGCGGGTGCAGGTGGAGGCCCGCGTGCCGGTCTTCGCCCATCTCGACGGCATCTGCCACGTGTACGTGGCGGCGGCCGCCGACCTCGATATGGCCCTCAAGGTGGTGCTCAACAGCAAGATGCGCCGCACCGGCATCTGCGGCGCCGCCGAGACGCTGCTGGTCGACCGCGCCTGCGCGGGCACCCACCTCGCCCCCCTGGTCAGGGCCCTGCTCGATTTCGGCTGCGCCGTACGCGGCGACGCGGACACGCAGGCCGTCGATGGCCGGGTGACGGCCGCCACGGAGGCCGACTGGCGCACCGAATACCTCGACGCCATCATCGCGGTGCGGGTGGTCGACGGCCTCGACGCGGCGATCGAGCACATCGAGACGAACGGCTCGCACCACACCGACGCGATCATCACCGAGGATGAGGACGCGGCCGTGCGCTTCCTGGCGGAGGTCGATTCCGCCATCGTCACGCACAACGCCTCGACCCAGTTCGCCGATGGCGGCGAGTTCGGCTTCGGCGCCGAGATCGGCATCGCCACCGGCCGCATGCATGCGCGCGGGCCGGTGGGCGTCGAGCAGCTCACGACCTTCAAGTACCGCGTCCATGGGAACGGGCAGACGCGTCCTTGACGCGTCCGCCCGCGTCGCGGCCCGGCCCCGATGCGCCTTGACGCGCCGGGGCCGGTGCACCTGCCCCCCGTCGCGCCGGGCCTGCGCATCGGCCTCTATGGCGGCTCGTTCAACCCGGCCCATCTCGGCCACCGGCATGTCAGCCTCGTCGCCCTCAAGCGGCTCCGGCTCGACCGGATCTGGTGGATGGTCACGCCGGGCAATCCCCTGAAGGACCGGGGCGAACTCGCCGCCATCGAGGCCCGCGTCGCGCGGGCGAGCCGCGTCGCCGATCACCCGCGCATCAGCGTGACGGATTTCGAATCGCGGATCGGCGCGCGCTACACGCAGCAGAGCCTGCGCTTCCTCGTCCGGCGCAACCCGGCCGTGCGCTTCGTCTGGATCATGGGTGCCGACAGCCTCGCGACATTTCACCGCTGGCGCGGATTTTCCGAGATCGCCGCCCTGATGCCGATCGCCATCATCGACCGTCCCGGATTCACGCTGACCGCGCCCGCCGCCCGGGCCGCCCGCAGGCTGGCGCCCTGGCGCATTCCGGAAACGGACGCGGGCAGCCTCGCGAGCCGGGCCGCTCCGGCCTGGGTCTTCCTGCACGGCCCCCGTTCGACTCTCTCCTCCACCGCCCTGCGCGCCGGACACGACGGTGTCGCGTAGGTCGCGCATGGAAAAGGCAAGAGCCACGTTCCACTTTATCCCTATCCGGAGTACGGTGGCGGGATGACGATGGCGATTGCAGGAACCCAGACGCTGAACGACGCGGTCCAGACCGGAGCCCCGGGCTCCGACGAACTCACGAACCGGAAGATCGACGATCTCCGGAGCCTCGCCCTCGACTGCCTCGAGGACATGAAGGCCGAAGAGACGATCGAGATCAATCTCACGGGCCGGACCTCCCTGGCCGACACGATGATCATCACCTCCGGTCGCTCGCAGCGCCATGTCGGCGCGATCGCGGATCGCGTCCTTCAGGAGATGAAGTCGAAGGGGCTCGGCACGGCCCGGGTCGAGGGCATGCCGGCCTGCGACTGGGTGCTGATCGATGCCGGCGACATCATCGTGCACATCTTCCGGCCGGAGGTGCGCGGCTTCTACAATCTTGAGAAGATGTGGGGGGCCGACCGCCCCGCCGCCGTGGCCGAGTGAGCGCCGGCGCCCCGTGCGCCTCCTCGTGGCGGCGGTCGGCCGCCTGAAGCCCGGTCCGGAGCGGGACCTCGCCGCCCGCTACCGCGAGCGTGCCGCCCAGGTGGGCCGGGGCCTCGGCTTCCCCGCCTGCGACATCGCCGAGATTCCCGAGAGCCGGGCGCGCCGCGCGCCGGACCGCGCCGCCGAGGAGGGGACGGCCCTCCTGGCCCAGTTCCCCACGGGCGCCGTCCTGGCGCTTTACGACGAGCGCGGCCGCTCGGACCTCACCAGCGAGGCCATCGCCGAGCGCGTCGCGGGCTGGCGGGATGCCGGGCGTCCCGCCCTCGTCCTCGCCATCGGCGGGGCCGACGGGCTCGACCCGACCCTGCGGGCACGGGCCGAACTGAGTCTCTCCTTCGGTGCCGCTACCTTGCCGCACGGGCTTGTGCGCGTGCTCGCCCTGGAGCAGGTGTATCGCACGCTGACGATCCTCGCCGGCCACCCGTATCACCGCGGAAACCTCGACGAGCGATGAATCCGGTCAGGCGATGCAGGCGAGACGGAGGGCGCGGCGGGCTGGTCCTGGCCGTTCTGCTGACCCTGACGGGGGCCGTGCGGGCGGAGGCGCCCGCGAGTCCCGAAGCGGTCCAGCAGGCGCTGGACGAGAAGAACCGCCGCGCCGAAAACCTCAAGCGCATCGAAGAGGCCCTGGCGGCCAGCACCGGCGCGCGCGCGAAGTACGAGGCCGAGATCGCGGCGATCGGCGGCGACCGGGCCAAGCTCAATACCGCGCTCCTTGATGCGGCCCGGCAGGCCCAGGCCACCGAAGTCCGGATGAGCCGGCTGGAGGAGCGCCTCAAGACCATGGGCGCCAGCGAGACGGCCCTGCGCCGGTCGCTGGAATCCCGACGCGGGGTCATCGCCGAGATCCTCGCCGCGCTCCAGCGCATGGGGCGCCGCCCGCCGCCCGCCGTGCTGGTGCGGCCGGAGGATGTGCTCGCGGCGATCCGGACCTCGATGCTGCTCGGGGCGGTGGTGCCCGAACTGCGCGGCGAGGCCGAGACCCTGGCCGGCGACCTGTCCGAGCTCGTCCGCCTGAAGGGGCTCATTGCCGCCGATCGCGAAGGTTTGACCGGCGACCTCGCGGGCTGGGCGCGGGAGCAGCAGCGCCTGAACGCGCTGATCGCCGCGCGCCGGACCCGTCAGGCGGAGGTGGAGAGCGGGCTCGCCGCCGAGCGCACCCGTACGGCCGAACTCTCCGTGCAGGCCCGCAGCCTCAAGGACCTCCTCGACCGGATGGAGGGCGAGGTTGCTTCCGCGCGGCGTGCCGCCGAGGAGGCCCGCGCCGCCGAGACCCGGGAAGCCCGCGCCACGCAGGAGCGCTTCGCGGCGGCCGGGGCCCGCGACCCGGCCCGCCTGACCCCGAAGGTGCGCTTCGTCGAGACCCGTGGCGACCTGCCGCGCCCGGTGAGCGGCGCGACCCTGCGCAGCTTCAACCAGCCCGACGGCAACGGCGGCACCACCCGCGGCATATCGCTCGCGACCCGGCCCAAGGCGGTCGTTTCCTCACCGGCGGACGGCTGGGTGTCCTTCGCCGGGCAGTTCCGCTCCTACGGGCGACTCTTGATCATCAACGCCGGCGATGGCTACTATCTGTTGTTGGCGGGGATGGACCAGATCAACGTCGAGGTCGGCCAGTTCGTGCTCGCGGGCGAGCCGGTGGCGGCGATGGGGGAGGGCGGCCCCGGTCCCGATGCGGCGGCCGGTGATCGCGGCGATCCGGTCCTCTACGTAGAGTTCAGAAAAGACGGCGGCTCCATCGATCCGGAGCCTTGGTGGGCCAAAAGCCCCAGCGAGAAGGTTCGCGGATAATGCGCAAGGTTTCCCTCGTTCTGCTCGGCGCGTTCCTCGGCGTCGGGTCATCCATGGTCGCGACCCAGACCCGCCTTCTCTCCGGAACGAGCGCGATCGCGGCCTCCGCCGAGACCTACCGCCAGCTCAGCCTGTTCGGCGACGTGTTCGAGAAGGTGCGCACCGACTACGTCGAGAAGCCGGACGAGGCCAAGCTGATCGAGGCGGCCGTCAACGGCATGCTGACCTCCCTCGATCCGCATTCGAGCTACATGGATTCCAAGAGCTTCCGCGACATGCAGGTGCAGACGCGCGGCGAGTTCGGCGGCCTCGGCATCGAGGTCACGATGGAGGACGGCCTGATCAAGGTCGTCACCCCGATCGACGACACGCCCGCCTCCAAGGCCGGCATCCTCACCAACGACGTCATCACGCAGATCGACGAGGACCAGGTGCAGGGCCTCACCCTGAACCAGGCCGTCGACAAGATGCGCGGCCCGGTCAACTCGCCGGTTAAGCTCAAGATCAGCCGCAAGGAGGCGAAGGACCCGATCGAGGTCACGCTCAACCGCGACGTGATCAAGATCAAGCCCGTGCGCTCCCGCGCCGAGGGCGGCGATGTCGGCTACATCCGCCTGACCCAGTTCAACGAGCAGACCTTCGACGGCCTGCGCTCGGCCATCGACAAGCTGAACAGCGATATCGGCGCCGACAAGCTCAAGGGCTACGTGTTGGATCTCCGTAACAACCCCGGCGGCCTCCTCGACCAGGCCGTGATGGTGTCGGATGCATTCCTGGATCGCGGCGAGATCGTCTCGACCCGTGGCCGCAACCCGGACGAGACCCAGCGCTTCTCGGCCAAGTCCGGCGACCTCACCAAGGGCAAGCCGATCGTGGTGCTGGTCAACGGCGGTTCGGCCTCGGCCTCCGAGATCGTGGCCGGCGCCCTGCAGGACCACAAGCGGGCCACCGTGCTCGGCACCCGCTCCTTCGGTAAGGGCTCCGTGCAGTCGATCATCCCCCTCGGCGGCTCGGGCGCGCTGCGCCTGACCACGGCGCGCTACTACACGCCGTCGGGCCGCTCGATCCAGGCCAAGGGCATCGAGCCGGATCAGGAGATCCTGCAGGAGGTGCCGGACGAGCTGAAGGGCAAGGACGAGACGAAGGGCGAGGCCGGCCTGAAGGGCCACCTCAAGCAGAAGGATGTCGAGGAGCGCGGCGGTTCGTCGGCTTACATCCCGCCGGACCCGGCCAAGGACAAGCAGCTCATCGCAGCCTTCGACTTCCTGCGGGGCATCCAGAAGGGCGCCGCGAATACGAAGGCCACCGTGCCGAACTGATCGCCGGCCCGCTTTAGCGAAGCGTTAACCATGACGGCCCCCAATGTCGGTTCAGAACCGACCTCGGGGGCCGTTTCCGTCTGAGCGAAGGCCCCGCGACGTCGCTTCGCAAGCCTGGGGAAGCGGCTGCGCGTGGCCACCGACGACATCCTGACCCGGCCTCTCGGAACCAAGGCCCGCTCCGGCCAGCGAAGCCGATCCCTCCGGCAGGTCCGCGTGACCGGGCCGATGCTGCTCGGTGGCCTCGTCGCCGCGCTCGTCGCGGGCGCCAGCGCCCTGGCGGTGTTCGGTGACCCCGAGGGGGGCGAGCCCAGCGCCGTCGCCACCATCACCCTGCGCGAGCCCGCGCCCGTGGCGCCGGTCGCGGCCAGGGTCGAGCCCGCCAGGACCGGTCCGAGCAGCGCCGACGAGGTCGAGACCGCCTCCGGCGTCACCGTCGTCCGCCCCACCGGAACCGCCGCCCCGACCGACGCGGTGGTGATCCAGGTGCCCTCCGCCGCGCCGGTCAAGCTGGCCGCGGCGCCCGATCCGCGCCTCATCGAGCGCGGGCGCCACGGTAACCTCCCGCGCCTCGGGGAGGGACGCCTGCGCGCCCTCGACCTCTACGCTCGCCCTGACGGGGGCGGATCCGGCCCGCGCGTCGCCATCCTGGTCTCGGGCCTCGGCATCGGGCAGGCCGCCACGGCGAGTGCCATCACCCGGCTGCCGCCCGCGATCAGCCTCGCCTTCGCGCCCTATGGCGGCGATCTCGAGCGCACCGTCGCGCGCGCCCGGGAGGCCGGGCACGAGGCGCTGCTCCAGGCCCCGATGGAGCCCTTCGACTATCCCGACAGCGATCCCGGCCCCCAGACGCTGCTCACCAGCTCGCGGCCGCCGGAGAATCTCGATCGCCTGAGCTGGGTCATGAGTCGGTTCGCGGGCTTCGTCGGCATCGTGAACTACATGGGCGCCAAGCTGACCAGCGACGGGGCCGCCTTCGAGCCCGTGATGCGCGAGATCGGCGCGCGGGGCCTCGGCTTCGTGGACGACGGCAGTTCGCCGCGCTCGCTCGCCACGACGCTCGCCGCCAAGGCCCGGGTGCCGGTGGCCCGCGCCGAGATCGTCCTCGACGCGCTGCCGCGTCCCGATGCCATCGACCGCGAACTCGCGCGCCTCGAGGCCCTGGCTCGCCAGAAGGGCTTCGCCTTCGCCTCCGCCAGCGCCATGCCGATGAGCATCGACCGCATCGCCCGCTGGGCCGCCGAGGCCGAGGCGCGCGGCATCCGCCTCGTGCCGGTGAGCGTCGCCCTGCGAAACCCGGAGACCCGCCTCTCCAGCGCGAAGCCCTGAGCCGCACGACCCGGCATCGCCCGGGCAAAATCCGCGAAACCGAATCGCAGAGGTTCGTCGTTTCGTGCGTTGCAGCACATGGCCGGCCTGCCTATGGTCGCGCCATGACCGCATCCCCGATCGCCGACGGCGCCGACCTGCCGTATCGTCCCTGCGTCGGCATCACGCTGATCTCCCGCGCCGGCCTCGTCTTCATCGGGCGTCGCCGGGTCGATGCGGGACCGGAACACGTCGCGGACGGGCGGGCCTGGCAGATGCCCCAGGGCGGGATCGATGCGGGCGAGGACCCGGAGGCGGCCGCCCTGCGCGAACTCTACGAGGAGACCAACGTCGCGCCCGGCTCTGTCGTCCCCCTGGGGCAGACCGAGGGCTGGCTCTCGTACGACCTGCCGCCTGCGGTGCTGAAGCAGGCGTGGAAGGGACGCTATCGCGGGCAGACCCAGAAATGGTTCGCCTTCGGGTTCCTCGGCTCCGACGACGAGATCGATGTCGCCACGCCGGGCGGCGGGGCCTTCAAGTCCGAGTTCGACGCCTGGCGCTGGGAGCCCATGGCCGGGCTGCCCGACCTCATCGTGCCCTTCAAGCGGCCGGTCTACGAGGGGGTGGTCGCCGCCTTTTCCGGGCTGACCGCCTGGCGCGCGCCCTCGTGACGGCTTGAGCCCGCGCTCCGATGCGTTGGTGGTCGATTCCGATCCTGTTGGCGCTCGGGTGGTTCGCCTTCACGCTGACGCCCCTGTGGGCGCTCTACGACATCGCCCGCGCGGTCCAGGCCCACGACACCGACTACATCGCGCGGCACGTGAACTTCCGGACCCTGCGCTTGTCGGTGATCCGTCAGGCCGCCGCCGCCGCGCAGGCGCGGGACCCGGCCGCCCCCGAGGTCGAGCCCCGCGAGCGACAGCGCCTGTCCGAGGCCGCCGCCGCCCTCGCGATCCCCATCGCCGAGGCGCTGGTGACGCCCGCCACCGTGGTCGATCTCCTCGATGACGGCTGGCCGCAATCGGTCGAACTCGCCCGGGGGGCGCCCGAGGCGAAGGGCGGGGGCCTGCGCATCGAGAACCTGCGCCGGCTGATCCCGTTCTATCTCGCCTCCGAGATGCGGGGCTTCCGGACCGTGGTCGTCGGCGTACCCCCCGAGGCGAGCCGCGAGCGCCGCCTGCGGGTCCGCCTGCGCCTGCGCGGCTGGACCTGGCGCATCGTCGACATCGAACTGAACGACGAACTGCGCGAGCGCATCGCCCAGGCCTTCGCCCGCAGCAGCGCGAAGGCGCGCTGACTCGGGCGGAGCTCGGGTGCGGGCCTCGATCAGCCCTCCGCTTCGTCGGACTCGCGATTGGTGAAGCGCGCGTTGCCGAGGCCGGTGCCGATGGTGAGGATGCCCCAGCGCGTCACGTCCTTGCGGTCCGGCACCTCGCTGAGGCCCTGCACGACGGCGTCGTTGTGCATCACCACCATGGTGGCGTGCTCGCCGATGCGCGGGATCGCCGCCGTCAGGCGCTCGGCGAGGTTGAAGTCGCGCCCCTCCCAGTTGCCGGGCAGGTTCTGGCCGCCGCGCTCGATGGTGCCGTCGGCCGTGATGAGCCCCGGGCAGCCGATCCCGATGAAGGGCGCGAGGGCGAGATTCGCCCGGTCCGCGCGGCGGATCAGGTCGTTCAGCATGCCGATGAGGCGCTCCAGGGCCTCGTCGCGGCTCGGGGTGGGATCCTCGTCGCGGTGGCGCCAGATCTCCGAGCGCCAGACCGCGCTGCGCGAGAGGTCGGGCGCCTTGCGCAGGTTCGTCGTGACGACGCCGGCCCGGATGTTGCTGCCGCCGATATCCACCGCGAGCAGGCTGTCGTAGCCGGAAAAGATCCAGGCGGGGGCGAGGTGCACGGCGCCGACCAGGCCGCCCTCGTCGGGATGGTGGCGGATCGGCTCGAGGGTGATGTCGATGCCCTCGGCCCGCAGCAGGTAGCCCGCCCGTCCGATCGCGAGGCAGCCGGCGCGGCTGTCGCGAAAGCCGCCGCCGACCGCGATGGCCTGGGTTCCCTCCCAGCCCTCCTGGCGCAAGAACACCCGGACCACCCGGGCGAGTTCCTGCGCGAACGCCTCGATGGCGCTCCACACCGTGCCCGAGGCGAGGGGGTCCTCGGCCAGCAGGATATGGTCGAGGCGCCGCTTGGTGAAATCGCAGCTCGCCTTGTCGCCCAGCGGATCGAGGCCGAGGGCGCGAAGCGGTTCACGGCACGCTTCCAGCATCTCGCGGAAGGCCGCCTTCGAGACCCGGTCGCCGATGAAGCCGTCGCCGTCCTTCAGTTCGATGTTGTAGTGGTCGATGCTGACCGACGGCAGCCGCTGCGCCGCGTGGGCGATTCCCGCCTCGCGGATCTGAGTCTCTCTTGCCATGCCGGTCCACCCACCCTTCTCGTGCGCCGTCGTGCGCCACTCAACGCACGAGGACGCGCTTCGGGCTTGGCCAACTTCTGGCTTGGGCCGACTTCTGCCTTGGGCCGACCGAAGGCTTGAGCCCATCGAAGGCTTGGACCCATCGAAGGCTTGGACCCATCAGAGGCTTGGACGTTATTTCGGCTTGACGGTTTCGAATTCGGCCGGGGCCTTGGGCTCGCGGGCCTCCATGAGGTCCTCGGCCTTCTCCTCGTCGGTGTCCCCGCCGCGCTCGATCGTCTTCTCGGGGTTTGCGGCCAGCGCCCGCACGATCGTCACGAGGCGCGCGCACTCGGCCTCATACTTGTATGTCTCGAGCACGATGGCGGCGTCGCGCAGGGTGCGCAGGTCGCGCACCGTCTGCTTGTTGGCGGCCTCGCGCAGCTCCGACTTGCCGGCGATCGCCTCCTCCAGTTTGGCGCCCTTCACGTCGCAGGCGGCGGGCGCGCCGAAGGAGCTGGTCACGAGGGTGCTGGCCGCGAGGAGGCTGGCGGCGAGGGCGAGGATGATGATGCGCATCGTGAGGCTCCGGAACGGCGGGTCCCGCGGGGTGCGCGGGGCGGGTGTCAGGCGTGATGGGGGTTGGGGCGCAGGATGTCGTTGGCCAGGGCCACGAGCTGGCTCAGGCGGTAGGGCTTCGGCACGAACACGGAGTCGGAGACCGCATCCGCCTGCGAGAGGTGGCCGCGTCCTCCGGAGGTGTAGACCACCGGCAGGTTCGGCCAGTGCCGGCGCGCGTGATGGGCGAGAGCGATGCCGTTCGTGTTGCGGGCGAGATCGATATCGGTGAAGAGCAGATCGACGCGCTCCCGCGCCAGGATGTCCTCCGCCGCATCGGCATCGGCGGCGGTGAGAACGCGGTAGCCCTCGTCCAGCAGCGCCTCGGCGGCGAGCTCGCAGACCATGGCTTCATCCTCGACCACCAGGACGGTCTCGCCGACGGCGCGAGGGCGGAAGGCGGGTTGAACGGGAAAGGCGCAGGCGAAGGAAATCATGACGCAACTCCTACTCACCCGGTACGTGGGCCAGGGCCCCGTGCCGGATCATCGAACAAACGGGCCGTCCGGGTGCATCGTTCGCCGCCGTTCACTCCAATTGCGCGGACTTGGTAAGCGAAGCTTTAACCTTGCCGGCCGTGTGACGGACGGGTTCGCGCCGCAGCCATGACCCGTCCCTGGCATCTCGGCTTCGGCCTCGTCCTGACGGCCCTCGCCGGTTACGTCGACGCCCTCGGCTTCATCCGCCTCGGCGGCCTCTACACCTCGTTCATGAGCGGGAACACGACGCAGTTCGCGGTCTCCCTCGGCCATGGGGATCCGCACCATGCCCTGCTTCCGGGGCTGCTCATCCTCGCCTTCCTGCTCGGCGGGCTCTGCGGCGGCGGCCTCTCGGCCCTGACCCCGTCGCGCTGGGTGACGCCGGTCATCCTCGGCTTCGAGACGGCGGTGGTGAGCGCGGCCTTCCAGGCCGCCACCGCCGCGCCGGAATCCGGCGTCGCCTCGCTGATGCTGGCCCTGGCGATGGGCGCGCAGAACGCGGTGCTGTCGCATGTCCAGGGGTTCCGGGCCGGGACCACCTTCGTCACCGGCGCGCTGTTCGGATTCGGCCAGAAGCTCGCCCTGGCGCTGGCGCGGCGCGGGGCGCGCTGGGCCTGGGTCGGCGACGGCGTCGTCTGGCTCGCGCTCCTCGTGGGCTCCCTGGCCGGGACGGTCGCCTACGGGCGGCTGGCGTTGTATGCCCTCGCCATCCCCGCCGGCATCGCCGGCTTCCTCGCGCTCGTCGCGACGATCCTGACCGCGCGCGCCACCCCGAAGGCGCTCGCCGCCAAGGGCGCCGCGACATGAGCCTGCCCGACATCGCTTCGAGAGACCCGTTCGCATGAGCGCCCCCTCCCTCCTCGATCACGTCATGCCGGTCGCGGCCGGCGCCCACGTCACGCAGGCCGTCTGGCTGAAGGACACCCTGGCCCTGGCCCTGGGGGATGGCGGCGTCCTCCTCGTCTCGGGCTCGGAGACCCTGCGCGTCGACGCACATCCCGACGCGGGTATCCTGGTGGGGGCGGGGGACGGGCGTCGCCTCGTCACCGGCGGCGACGACGGCCGCGTCGTCGCGACCTCCGCCCGGGGCGAGGTCCTGGAGATGGCGGCCGCGAAGAACGGCGCCTGGATCGACGCATTGGCCCTGCATCCCGAGGGCGGGATCGCGTACGCGGCCGGCCGCAACGTCGTCGCCCGGGACGCGAAGGGGCGCGAGAAGACCTTCGCGGCGCCCTCGACGGCGCGGGGCCTCGCCTTCGCGCCGAAGGGTTACCGTCTCGCGGTGGCGCACTACAACGGCGCCACGCTGTGGTACCCGAACCTCGACACCGCCCCCGAGTTCATCGAGTGGAAGGGCTCGCACATCGACGCGACCTGGTCGCCGGACGGGCGCTTCGTGGTGACGACCATGCAGGAGAATTCCCTGCATGGCTGGCGCCTGCAGCCGGATCGCGGCCACATGCGGATGTCGGGCTATCCGGGCAAGGTGCGCTCGATCTCCTGGTCCGGCGACGGCGACTGGCTCGCCACCAGCGGCGCCGAGGCCGCGATCGTCTGGCCCTTCGATTCGAAGGAGGGCCCCACCGGCAAGGCTCCGCGTGAATGCGGGGTGCGCCCGGCCCGCGTCTCCCGCGTCGCCTTCCACCCCAAGGCCCTGGTGCTCGCCATCGGCTACGAGGACGGCTGCATCCTGCTCGTGCGCTTCTCCGATGCATCGGAACTGCTGGTGCGCCCCGCCGTGAAGGGCAGCGCGATCTCGGCGCTGGCCTGGGACGGGCGCGGCGCGCGCCTCGCCTTCGGCTGTGCCGACGGGCAGGCCGGCCTGCTCACGCTGCCGGGCTGAGGCCGACGCGATGGCCCTGTTCGGCTTCGGTACGCGCCGGCCCCCGGTCGACCAGGGCGCCCGCGACGCGGTCATCGCCTGGGTCCGCCGGCTCGCCGGCTTCGACACGGGCGTCCTCGTCAAGGTCAGCGAGATCGTCTGCGCCGATCCCGCCTGCCCGGGCATGGAGACGGTGATCCTCGTCATGGCGCCGGGGCGCCCGACGCAGGCGTTCAAGGTGGCGCGCCCACTCGCCGAGGTCACGCAGGCCGATGTCGCGGCGGCGCTCCATGCCGACCCCTGACAGGCGCGCGACTGTTGCACGGCGTCTACAGCACGGCCGGTGCGGCTCCACTAGGACTGGGGCGTAGCGCGCGGGCCCATCCTGGCGCCGTTTCACGGCCTCGATCGAACGTATGGCGCGCGTCCCTCATCCCTCCGTCGATCCCGCCCATGACGCCGCCGCGCTCCTGCGCCGCGTCGGCTTCTTCGGCTTGTTCGTGATCATGCCGGTGGCGGCCCAGTATGCCCGCCGCGCCGTGGTGGTGATGGCGCCCATCGCCATCGCGCTGCTGGTGCTCGCCAGCATCATCGACGGCAAGACCCGGGCCGTGCGCCCGGCCTCGACCCGGCTCCTGCGCTCGTCCGCCTTCCTGGCCGGGTGCCTGTTCATCCTCTGGGCGGCGCTCTCGCTGGTCTGGACGCCTTTCCTCGATGTCGCCACCGAGCGCCTGCTCAACCTCGTGGCGACGCTGCTCATGACCATGGCGGGCTACCTCGCCCTGCCGGACCGCATGCGCTCGGCCAACCTCTACCTGCTGCCGGTGGGGCTGGCCGCCGCCGCCATCTTCGCCATCGGCCTCGGCCTGTTCGATACGGGCCTGTTCGGCAAGGGGCTGGCCCGTCCGGGCGACGACGATTCCATCCTCGACCGCGGCCTGATCCTGCTCGTGCTGCTGGTCTGGCCGGGCGTGGCCTGGCTGCGCTCGCGCGCGCGCGACGCGGAGGCGCTGGGGCTGGCGGTGCTGGTCTCGGTGGCGCTCATCGTCTCGCCGGGGCCGACCACCCTCGTCGCCCTCGCGGTCGGAGCGCTGGCCTTCGCGCTCACCGCCGCCCGCCCGGTCCTGGGGCCCCGCATCGTGGCCTCCGTCGCCGCGGCCCTGCTGATCCTCGGCCCGGTCCTGCCCTTCATCGCCCGTCCGATCGGAGCCTGGCTGTTCGGCGGCCGCGCCCCGGGCGTGCTCAGCCTGAAGGCCTGGCAGGCGATCGTCACCTCCGAGCCCCTGCGCCTCATCACCGGGCACGGGTTCGAGACGGCCCTGCGGGGCCGCTTCGTCGGCCTGCTGCCGATGAATGCGCCGCGGACGCTGCTCTTCGAACTCTGGTACGAACTCGGGCTCGTGGGCGCCTTCGCCGCCGCCTTCGCGCTGCGGGCCGCGATCCTGCGGGCCGGGCGCGAGGTCTCGGTGCTGGTGCCCGGCGCCATGGCGGCCTTCGCGGCCGCCTTCCTCATCGCCTGCGTCGGTGTGGGCATGATGGTGATGTGGTGGCTCACCACCCTGGCGCTCGCCGTGCTGGTCTTCGTCGCGGTGGAGCGCGGCCAGTTCCGCACGCGCCGGCCCAAGGCCAGCCTGCTTCGGCCCGCCAGCGAGGCCTGATCCGGTTCCGGGTCCGACCGGACCCCGGCTCAGGCGTCGGCCGCCGCCTCGATGGCCTGCATGTCGTCGTCGGACAGCCCGAAATGGTGGCCGATCTCGTGCACGAGGACGTGGGTGACGAGATGCCCGAGGGTCTCGTCGTGCTCGGCCCAGTAATCGAGCAGGGGGCGCCGGTAGAGCCAGACCTGGTTCGGCATCTGCCCGGTCGCGACCCCGCCGCCCTGCGCGAGGCCGATGCCGCGAAACAGGCCGAGCAGGTCGAACTCGCTCTCGCAGTCCATCTCGGACAGGGTCTCGTCGTCGGGGAAATCCTCGACGTGGATGACCACCCCGGCGCAGAGCGTCCGAAAGGTCAGGGGGAGATTGGCGAAGGCGGCGTGCGCCAGGTCCTCGAAGGCTGCGAGGTCCGGCGCCCGCGTGCGCGCCCAGTCCGTCTCGGCGCCGGCGTTCATGCGCAGTCCGGCAGCACGCGCTGCTCCAGGAAGCCGGCCAGATCGCTGGTGATGTGGTCGATATGCGGCTCGCGCACGGCTTCCTGCTCGAAGGCTTCGCGGAAGGGGTCGAGGGTCGGGGGTACCACCAGCACGGTGGACATGCCGATGTCGTGCGGCACCACGAGGTTGCGGGCGATGTCCTCGAAGAGGGCGGCCCGGCGCGGGTCGACACCGTGCCGCGCGAGGAAGCGCTCGTAGGTGGAGCGCTCGGGCTTGGGCACGAAATCGGCGTCGGCGATGTCGAACACGTCCTCGAAGTGATCGAGGATGCCGAGCTTGGCCGCCACGTTCTCCGCGTGCCGCCGGGATCCGTTCGTGAGGATCAGCTTGCGCCCCGGCAGGCGCTGGATGGCATCGCCGAGCGCCGGATCGAGGCGGATCGTCGAGTGGTCGATGTCGTGGGCGAAGTCGAGGAAGTCGTGCGGGTCGATCGCCGACTCGACCATCAGCGCTTTCAGGGTCGTGCCGTAGCGATGGTAGAAATACTTCTGCAGGGCGCGGGCGGAGAGCCCATCCAGCCCGTAGAGCCGCATGACGTAGAGCGTGATGCGCTCGTCCACCTGGGGCCAGACCCGGGCGTCGCTCGGATAGAGCGTGTTGTCGAGGTCGAACACCCAGGTGTCGACGTGGCGAAAGCCGCGGGATTGGGCGGTGGTGAAGTGGCTCTCGCCGGGAAGGAACAAGGCGTCTGGACACGGTTCTGGGTGGGCTCGCGAAGCCCGGCCGTTCGAGATGGGGGCCGGTCCCCGCGAAGGGAAGCGTTGCACGGACGCTTTTCAGAGCATGGCCGTGGGCATCCGGCAAGCACCTGGGCGAGGGCGCGACCCGAAACCGTCCCGGCCTGCCGGGATGGACCGGTCTGATCCGGCCTCACGACCCGTTGTTTGATCGTTGAAGAGGCAAATCGCTGGAAAATTAATCGTTGTTCGGTGCATGACTTGCGATGTGTTGCGCGCGTGCTGCAGCATCGCGGTCACGTGCGTCCTTGCGCCACTTTAACGCGGCATATACGCATGCGCTGCTAGTCATCGGTACTGGGCTGGCGCAACGTGGATGCTGGCCGTCGATCTCGTTTGCCGGGAAAGAGTGCTTTGCTCGCTCGCGATTTCATGAACTTCTTCGACGCGTCCAGGCGTCAGGGTGTGATCCTGTCCTTCGGCGGGGATATTTCCGAGAACGTCTTGTTCTCGCTCGGCGAAGTGCTGAAGCTGCGCATGAACCAGGGCGAGACCGACGCCGCCGTGGCCAACCGCGTGTTCGCGATCTTCGTCGAGCAGGCGCAGAACGTGATCCGCTACTCCGCCGACAAGGTGACGAAGCCGGCCGGGCCTGGACTGATCAGCAACGGCGTGATCGTCGTCGGCATGGAGGCGTCCCGCTTCTACGTCCTGTGCGGCAACGAACTGCCGGACGACGAGGTGCCGGCCCTGCGGGCTCGCCTCGATCACATCGCCAGCCTGAACAGTGACGAACTGAAGGCTTTCTACCGCGAGAAGCTGCGTCAGCCCCCGGACGAAGGTAGCCTCGGGGGTAGCATCGGACTCATTGAGATCGCGCGGCGGTCGAGCGCTCCGGTGGAGTACGGCTTCCAGCCGTTGGGTACGCGGCGTAGCTTCTTCTGCCTCAAAGCCTATATCTGACGAGCCCGCCCACGATGGACCGAATCCAGCTCGCCGCCACGGACCGTTCGCCGGAGGTCGACTTCGACTTCTCCAGCGGTCACCTGTCGTTGCGCGGTGAATCCTACCCTGAGGACGCCGCCGCCTTCTTCGGCCCGCTCCTGCAGGCTCTGCGCGCCCACCTCACGGCGGGCTCGAAGACGCCGATCGTCTTCGAGGTCGGGCTCGCCTACTTCAATTCCTCCAGCGCCAAGGCGCTGATGAACCTGTTCATGCCCCTCGAGGATGCCGCCGAGGAGGGCCGCGCCGTGACCGTGCGCTGGCTGTTCGCCGAGGGCGACGAGACCATCGAGGAAGCGGGCGAGGATTTCGCCGCCGACTTCGCGCATGCGCGCTTCGAGATGGTGAGGGAGGCCGGGGCATGACGCGCGCCGTGAGGGCCGTGGACGGGGCGCCGCCCGCCAAGCCGGAGGACACCTTCAGCCTCTACGATGCCGAGGAGGCGGTGCTGACCCGCTCGGAGGCCATGCTGGCCGGCCTCACCGACGTGGCCGGGGGCGTGAAGGCCCTCGCCGATGCCTATCGCCGGGGGTACCGCGAGCAGCGCCGCCTGGTGCGCCTGAGCGACCGCATGCAGCTCGACCTGCAGAAGGCCAACCAGGCCCTGGCCGAGCAGCGCCGCGACCTCCAGGTCCTGAACGCGGCCCTGTCGAGCGAGATCGAGCACCGGACCCGGCTCGAGGCCGAACTGCGCAGCCTCGCGGATACGGACGACCTCACGGGCGCCCTGGCACGGCGCCGCTTCATGGAGATCGCCGCTCGGGAATGGCTGCGCCACGAGCGCGCCGGCGCCCCGGTCTGCATCCTCATGCTCGACCTCGACCGCTTCAAGCTCCTGAACGACAGTTTCGGCCATGCGGCCGGCGACGCGGCCCTGGTGGCATTCGTGGCGACCTGCCGGGCCAACCTGCGCACCCTCGATGTCATCGGCCGGACGGGCGGCGAGGAATTCGCCGTCGTGCTGCCGGATACCACCCTGGAGGCGGGCTACGCCTTCGCCGAGCGCCTGCGCGAGGCGGTCGCCGCGACCCCGGTGCCGGGGGTGGAGGCGGGGGTGACCATCACGGTGAGCATCGGTGCCGCGCAAGCCTGGCGGGGCGAGAGCCTGGAGAGCGCGATGCAGCGGGCCGATGCGGCGCTCTACGCGGCCAAGCGCGAGGGGCGCAACCGCGTCGGGCTCGAACCCGACGGCGCCCCGTCGCAGAGCGCGCACCCGTGAGCGCCGAGGCGTCCCCCCCACCGATGCGCGGCGGCTCCCTGCGTGGGGCTGGGCCGCGCCGGAGCAGCGACTTCCTGGACGCGGCGGGCTTCGTCGACGTGCCCACCGCCGAGCCCGGCACCGCCCGGCCGGGCGCCCTGCGCGGCGCGGCGCGCGGGCGCGACCTCGACACCCTCGCCCACACCCTGTTCCTGCGGATCTACCCCGTCATCGCCGTGGTCGTGCTGGTGACCCAGATCGGCATCGCCTGGGTCAACTACCGCGACCAGTTCCACCTCTACACCGAGCGGGCGAACCTCATGGCCGCCCTCACGGCCAAGGCCATCGCCCGGCCGGACTGGACCGCGAGCCCGGAGGTCTACCGTCGGCAGATGGAGGCCCTGACCCTCGACCGCGCCTTGCGGGCGGCGACCCTGCGGGATGCCGACGGAGCGGTCCTGGTCTCCCTCGGCGAAGCCCGGCACGGCCGCGCGTTCGAGCGCATCACGGCTGGCGCCGACCTCGTCGCCGCCCCCGGCTCCGCGCCGCTCGGCCACCTCACGCTCTCGATCTCCGCCGAGGATCTGCGCGGCAACGCCGAGAAACAGGCGCTGCTCGCGCTGGGCACCAGCCTGGTCCTGATGCTCGCCTTCGTGCTGACGCTCCACGCCAACGTGCGCCGTCACGTCCTCGCCCCCCTGAAGCGCCTGCTCGTCGCCATGCGCGCGGTCGAGCACAAGCGCTGGGTCCCGGTGGAGCTCGACGGGGCGTATCGGCCCAGCAACGAGATCGACGTGATCTCGCAGGCCTTCAACCGCATGGTGGAGGGCCTGCGCTCCGGCGACGAGGCCAAGCAGCTCCTCCAGCAGCTGGAACAGGCGCACGGCAAGCTCGCGGAGGCCAACCGCCTCGTCATGGAGAGCATCGGCTACGCCCGGCGCATCCAGAGTTCGGTGCTGCCCGAACGGACGGCGCTGGACGGCACCGGCCTCGAGGTCGCCGTCCTGTACGAGCCGCTCCATCTCGTCGGCGGCGATTATTTCTGGCTGGAGGAGGTCGACGGGCTCGGCATCCTCGTGGTGGCCGATTGCACCGGCCACGGCGTTCCGGGGGCCTTCCTCACGCTCATCGTCGCCACCGCCCTCGACCGCCTGCTGCACGAGCGGGCCCTGCGCGACCCGGTCGCCATCCTGACGGCCCTCGACGGCATGGTGCGGACGCAGCTGCGCCAGGACGGTCGCGGCTCGGAATCCGACGACGGTCTCGATTGCGGGATCTGCGTGTGGGATCCGGCCCGTGCGGAGCTTCGCTTCGCCGGGGCCGGAACCGCGCTGACGATCCTCGACGGCGCTGACGTGACCCGCATCCGGGGGGGCAGGCGCGGCCTCGGCTATCCGCAGCGCCCGGGCGAGCGGATGGCGGCCGACGAGACCATTCTGCGCGTGGCGCCCGGTCAGAGCTTCTACCTGATGACGGACGGCATCACCGACCAGATGGGGGGAACCGGTCCCAGCCGCCGGCTGCTGGGCCATCGCGGCGTCACCGATATCCTCGGCGACGGTCCCGACGCACCCCTGTCCGAGCAGGTGGCGCGGCTCGACGCGGCCCTGGCCGATTACCGGTCCGGCGAACCCCGCCGGGACGACATGACCCTCGTGGCGTTCCGGCCACGCCGGGATCGGATGCCCCGCGCCGCATGAGCGCGGGGCACGGCCGGATCAGCTCCGGCGGATCAGGGTGCCGGCACCGTAATCGGTGAAGAGTTCGAGCAGCACCGCGTGGCTGACCTTGCCGTCGAGGATGACCACCGCCTCGACGCCCTGCTCCAGGGCGTAGATGCAGGTCTCGACCTTCGGGATCATCCCGCCCGTGATGGTGCCGTCGGCGATGAGGCGGCGGCAATCGTCGATGGACAATTCCGGGATCAGCTTCTTGTCCTTGTCGAGGACCCCCGGCACGTCGGTGAGGAGCAGCAGGCGCTTGGCCCGCAGCGCCCCCGCGATGGCGCCCGCGAAGGTGTCGGCGTTGACATTGTAGGTCTGTCCGTCGGCGCCGAAGGCCACGGGGGCCAGGACCGGGATCAGCTCGGCCTTCAGCACCGCGTCGAGCACGCCGCGCTCGACATGGTCCGGCTCGCCGACGAGGCCGAGGTCGACTTCCTGCTCGGTCTGGCTCTCGGGGTCGATGATCGTGCGCGTCGCCTTACGGGCCCGCACCATGTTCCCGTCCTTGCCGCACAGGCCGATGGCGCGCCCGCCCTCGGCCGAGATCCAGCCGACGATCTGCTTGTTGATGGATCCGGCGAGCACCATCTCGACCACCTCGACGGTGGCCTCGTCGGTGACGCGCAGGCCCCCGCGGAACTCGGATTCGATGCCGAGCCGCCCGAGCATCCGTCCGATCTGTGGGCCGCCGCCATGCACGACGATCGGCTTCAGGCCGGATTGCTCGAGGAGCACGATGTCCTCGGCGAAGTCCTCGGCCGCCGCGCGGTCGCCCATGGCGTGGCCGCCATACTTGATGACCACGATCTCCTGGTCGTAGCGCTGCATGTGCGGCAGGGCCTGGACCAGCACTTCGGCGCGCACATGGACGTTGGGCAGCGGGTCTTTCATCGTGGGTCTGGTCCTCGATGGCGCATCGGGTACGGCGCGCGACGCAGGGCTTCTAGCGCAGCAATGCGATGCTGCGAAGCAGCGAAGGCGGGAATTCGCGCGCGGCACCGCCGGGTAGGACCCCATTAAGGTTGATGATCCATGATCGGACCGTCGCCACGGAATCCCGCGCCATGCCGAACGCCGAAACGCTGCTGCCCCGCCCGACGCTCCTGAACCCCGGGCACCTCGCCGATGCGGTGGATCAACTCACCCACCATGCCGGCTCCCGGACGGATGTCTGGCGCCTCCTGACCGAGCATTTCGCCGTCGACCTCGACGCCGTGGCGGCCCTGCTGCCGTGCTCCGCACCGGAGCCGCACTGGCTGCCGACCCGGCGCTGAAGGCAGTCCCGCCGCCCGCGTGGCGGCCCACGATGGCATACCCCGTGCATTCTCAGGCCGGGGTGCCCCTCACGATGCACCCGACGACAAGACCCACGGGGAAACACCAGGACAACGATCACGCGGCCGCTCGGACGCCGGAGCCACACCGCGGACCTGATTCGCCATCTCGAACACGGGATCCGTCATGTCCGAACTGCTGTCCGTCGCCCTCATCTGCGCCTCCACCCTCATGGCCAAGGATTGCGCGCGCGATACCGCCCTCGACGTCATCGTCTCGCCGGTCCGAACGCCCATGGAATGCCTGATGCACGGGCAGGCCGTGGCCGCCGCCACCGGCCTGCCCGGCGGGGAGGGCCGCTACCTCAAGGTCACCTGCGAGCGCCGCCACGCGGACCTGCGCCACCTGCGCCGCGCCGGCTATGCCGCCGCGATCGTGCTCGTGGCGCGCGACGCCTTGTGACCGATCGACCGTCCACCCATCCCGGCGACCGGGCGGGTCGGTGCCGTCCCTTCAGGCCGCCTCGACCCGAAGCGCGTCTCCGACCCGGAGCGCACCCCCCTCGATCACCTCGGCGTAGATCCCGCAATCCATGTGGCCGAGATGCTGGGTCAGGGTGTGGGGAATGGAGAGGTCGCGCTGGCCGGTGGCCGGGTCGACGTTGGTGGCGGCGCAGCGCTGGGTCCGCTTGAGGACGCGCAGGCGCAAGCCGCCCGGCCCCGTGATCGTGCGCCCCACGAGGTCGAGTTCGGCCCAGGGGGCCAGGCCCGACAGGTGGAGGTTCGCCCGGAACCGGAGCGGGTCCACGGCCGCGCCGGTCATGGTCTCGACGGCGGCGACGCTCGCGAGGTTCAGGAGCGAGACGAACCCACGCGGGGAATCGGTGAAGCGGTATCCGTCCGGCGCCGTCAGAACCCGCACCGGGCCGCGCAGGGCCTCGGGCAGGTAGCGGGTGAAGAACGCCTCGATGGCGGTCCGGCCCTCCGGCGTCGCGAGGTCGCCCTCGGCCGCGATCGTTCCGCCCTGGCGGATCGTCAGCGTTCCGGTGGCGGGATCGTAGCGGGTGTCGAGCTGCGCCAGGGCCTCGTGGCGCATCAGCATCAGGAACTTGACCTTCGGCTGATGCACCGGCGCGGCCGGATCGAAGCCGGACGGGCCGTTCTCCACGGCGAACAGGCGGTCTCCCGGGAAGTAGGCATCGGCCGCGAGGTCCACCGCCTCGAGGCGTTCGGGGGAGAGCCCCTTCACAGGATAGCGGTAGAGGGCGTCGAGGTGCAGGGGGGCGTGGTTCATGCGCCCAGCGTGGCCCTGATTTGCGCGCCGATGCAAGCCGCTGCGGCACCCCCTGGGCTCCGCTCCAGGGGAATGAAATGCCCCGCCCGCAACCCTTGTGGTGCCGAATTACAACACCACATCCAGCGGACCGGCGGCCATGGTGGCGCCGGGGTCCCCGGCGGCCTGCGGCCGAGGGGGCGACGTCTCGGCGACTGACCGTGCCGCGTCATGCGGGCGGAGGGTCAAGCCGGAACGGGGAGGGTGAGAGACACATGAATTTCGAGATCTACACCGAACGGGCCCGTGGCTTCGTGCAGGCGGCCCAGAGCCTCGCGATGCGCGAGGGCCATCCGCAATTCCAGCCGGGCCACATCCTCAAAGTGCTGCTCGACGATCCCGAGGGCCTCTGCGCCGGTCTCATCGACCGGGCCGGCGGCCAGTCGCGGGTCGCGCTCGCGCAGGTCGAGGCCTGGCTCGCCAAGCAGCCGAAGGTGTCCGGCAACGCGTCCCAGCCGCAGGCGACGCGCGAACTCGTGCGCCTGTTCGACACCGCCGAGAAGGCGGCCGAGAAGGCCGGCGACAGCTACGTGACGGTCGAGCGCCTGCTGCTCGCGCTGGCCGTCGAGAAGGAGACCGAGGCCGGCAAGGCGCTCGCGGCGGCCGGCGTCACCGCCGCCTCCCTCAACGGCGCCATCAATGCGCTCCGCAAGGGCCGCACCGCCGACAACGCCACGGCGGAGAACGCCTACGACGCCCTCAAGAAATACGCCCGCGACCTCACGGAGGCGGCCCGCGAGGGCAAGCTCGACCCGGTGATCGGGCGCGACGAGGAGATCCGCCGCACCATCCAGGTCCTGTCCCGGCGCACCAAGAACAACCCCGTCCTGATCGGCGAGCCCGGCGTGGGCAAGACCGCGATCATCGAGGGGCTGGCCCTGCGCATCGTCGACGGCGACGTGCCGGAAAGCCTCAAGGACAAGAGCCTGCTCGCCCTCGACATGGGTTCGCTGATCGCGGGCGCGAAGTATCGCGGCGAGTTCGAGGAGCGGCTGAAGGGCGTGCTCTCCGAGGTCACGGCGGCGGAGGGAGGCATCATCCTGTTCATCGACGAGATGCACACCCTGGTCGGAGCCGGTAAGGCGGATGGGGCGATGGACGCCTCGAACCTCCTCAAGCCGGCGCTGGCCCGCGGTGAGCTGCACTGCGTCGGCGCCACCACCCTCGACGAGTACCGCAAGCACGTGGAGAAGGACGCGGCCCTCGCCCGGCGCTTCCAGCCCGTCTTCGTGTCCGAGCCCACCGTCGAGGATACGGTCTCGATCCTGCGCGGGATCAAGGAGAAGTACGAGCAGCACCACGGCGTCCGCATCCAGGACGCCGCGCTCGTGGCGGCCGCGACCCTGTCGAACCGCTACATCACCGACCGCTTCCTGCCCGACAAGGCCATCGACCTGATGGACGAGGCGGGCTCGCGCCTGCGCATGCAGGTCGATTCGAAGCCGGAGGAACTCGACAACATCGACCGCGAGATCGTGCGTCGGAAGATCGAGGGCGAGGCTCTGAAGAAGGAGACCGATGCTGCCTCCCGCGACCGCCTCGTGCGGCTCGAGAAGGAACTGGCCGATCTCGAGGAGCAATCCGCCGCGATCACCTCGCGCTGGAAGGCCGAGAAGGACAAGCTCGGGGCCGCCGCCGAACTCAAGCGCAAGCTCGACGAGGCGCGCAACGAACTGGCCTCGGCCCAGCGCCAGGGCCAGTACCAGCGCGCGGGCGAACTCGCCTACGGCGTGATCCCGGGTCTGGAGCGCCAACTCGCCGAGATCGAGGCTCAGGCCGAGAGCGCGGTGGCGCGCGACGGCATGGTCGAGGAGGCGGTGACGCCGGCCCATATCGCGGGTGTCGTCTCGCGCTGGACCGGGGTGCCCGTCGACAAGATGCTGGAGGGCGAGCGCGACAAGCTCCTGGCGATGGAGAAGGCGCTGGGCGAGCGCGTCATCGGTCAGCGCGAGGCGGTGGAGGCGGTCTCGACCGCCGTGCGCCGGGCCCGCGCCGGCCTGCAGGATCCGAACCGGCCGATCGGCTCGTTCATCTTCCTGGGGCCCACCGGCGTCGGCAAGACCGAGCTGACCAAGGCGCTCGCGGGCTTCCTCTTCGACGACGACACGGCGCTCGTGCGCATCGACATGTCGGAATACATGGAGAAGCACTCGGTCGCCCGCCTCATCGGCGCGCCTCCGGGCTATGTCGGCTACGAGGAGGGCGGGGCGCTGACCGAGGCCGTGCGGCGCCGGCCCTATCAGGTCGTGCTGTTCGACGAGGTCGAGAAGGCGCATCCGGACGTGTTCAACGTCCTGCTGCAGGTGCTCGACGACGGGCGGCTGACGGACGGCCAGGGGCGGACGGTGGATTTCCGCAATACGCTCCTGATCATGACCTCGAATCTCGGCTCGGAATATCTCGTCAACCAGCGCGAGGGCGACGATACCGAGGCCGTGCGCGAGGAGGTGATGGGGGTGGTGCGCAGCCACTTCCGGCCGGAATTCCTGAACCGGATCGACGAGATTATCCTGTTCCACCGCCTGCAGCGGTCGGAGATGGGCGCGATCGTCGATATCCAGCTGAAGCGCCTGCAGAAGCTCCTCGACGAGCGCAAGATCACCCTCGAGGTGGAGCCGGAGGCCCGCGACTGGCTCGCGGACAAGGGCTACGACCCGGCCTACGGGGCCCGTCCCCTGAAGCGGGTGATCCAGAAGGCGGTGCAGGATCGCCTGGCCGAACAGCTCCTGTCCGGCCTGGTCCATGACGGGGAGGCGGTGCCGGTGCAGGTGGGCCCCCTCGGCCTCACGGTGGGCGCGTCCGGCCTCGGGGCCGAGCGTCGTCCGCCGGGTGCGACCCTGAACTGATCGGGGCTGTTTTTCTCGACCCTTGGGGCCCACGTCGGCATCGGCCGGCGCGGGCCCTTTTCGTCATCCGCTCACTGACCGGAGCGCAGGATGATTCGCCGGAGGCGGCCGTCGAGCTCCGCGAACCGCGTCGCCACGCCCCGTGCGTAGCACGCCGAGATACTGTCGCCCGCGAAGAAGCCGCGTTCGCTCTGCGCCCGGCAGTCGAGGCCGGGCGGCACCAGGACCACGGCGGCCGCGACCCCGAGGATCAGGGCGGTGCTGAGGAGCAGCGCGGCGAGCCAGCGCAGCGGGGACCGGAACGGCTGCTCCGGCGTGAGGGCCTCCCACTGGCGGCGCGGGGCCTGGCTCCAGATCCTGGCACCGCGCAGGCGCCGCTCGGCCATCCTGGTTTCGAGATCCCGGAGTTCCGACGTTCTGGTCACCGACAATCCTCGCGTGCATCGAGGAATGGAATTACCCGGTAGAGTCTCAAGAAACCTTGAACTCAGCGAGGCTCGCGCGCAGGCCCCCGAAGCCGTTCCCGACGCCGCCACGGGAATCGCGGACACCTCCGTCGGACGGCCGGTGCGCGGGCGCGGGTGTTCCCGGCGGCCGCGCGATCGGCTGACAAATCCTGTGCGCCCTGGGGTTTCGCGCCAGGACGCGCTTGAAACGACGATCCGGCCCCTCTCTAACTCATGCGAACCGTGGCCGCTCGTGCCGCGGATGAGGAGTCGACGTTCATGGAAGCGCCCGTAGAGCCCCGCGCCCGTACCGAGGAGGGTGCGCTCTCCCGTGCCGGCATCCGCTTCACGGCCTGGGCCGAGAAGTGGTTTCCCGACGCCTTCATCTTCGTGGCCATCGCGGTGGTCATCGTGGCGTTGGGAGCGCTGGCCAACGGCGCGCCCGCCACCGCCGTCGCCAAGAGCTTCGGGGACGGGTTCTGGAGCCTGATCCCGTTCACCATGCAGATGGCCTTCGTCACCATCGGCGGCTACGTGGTGGCGACGGCTCCCCCCGTGCAGGCGCTGATCGACCGGCTGGCGGGCATCCCAAAGACCGGCCGCGGCGCCGTCGGCTTCGTGGCGGCGGCCACCATGCTGTCCTCGTTCCTGAGCTGGGGCCTCAGCCTGATCTTCGGCGGCCTGCTCGCCCGGGCGCTCGCCCGGCGCACCGAACTGCGCATGGATTACCGTGCCGCCGGGGCGGCCGCCTATCTCGGGCTCGGCGCCACCTGGGCGATGGGCCTGAGTTCCTCCGCCGCCCAGCTTCAGGCGAATCCCGCGAGCCTGCCGAAGGCACTCCTGCCGATCACCGGCGTGATCCCGTTCAGCGAGACCATCTTCCTCTGGCAGTCGATGCTGATCGCGCTCATCCTGTTCGTGATGTCGGTGATCATCGCCTATGCCTCCGCGCCCAAGCCCGGAACGGCGGTGACGGCCCAGGACCTCGGCGCCGACGTGTCGCGTGAGCAGCCGGACCTCACCCGTCCGCAGCAGCCCGGCGAGTGGCTGGAGCATTCGCCGATCCTCACCCTCCTGCTGGTGCTGATCGCCGGGGGATGGATCGTCCAGGAATTCGCGCGCCAATCCTGGATCACCGCGATCTCGAACCTGAACACCTACAACCTCATCTTCATCACGCTGGGCCTCCTCCTGCACTGGCGCCCCAAGCGCTTCCTCGTGGCCGTCGCCAAGGCCGTGCCGGCCACCGCGGGCATCCTGATCCAGTTCCCGCTCTACGCCGCCATCAGCGCCATGCTCACGGGGCCGAAGAACGCGGCCGGGATCTCGGTCTCGGAGGTGATCTCCCACGCCTTCGTCAGCCTGAACACCACGGGCAGCTTCCCGATCTCGATGGGCGTGTACTCGGCGGTGCTCGGCTTCTTCGTGCCCTCGGGCGGCGGCAAGTGGCTGCTGGAGGCGCCCTACGTGATGCAGGCCGCCAACGAGCTGCAGGTCCATCTCGGCTGGGCCGTGATGGTCTACAACGCGGCCGAGGCGCTGCCGAACCTCATCAACCCGTTCTGGATGCTGCCGCTGCTCGGCATCCTCGGCCTGAAGGCGCGCGACATCGTCGGGTTCAGCTTCCTGCAACTGCTCATCCACCTGCCGGTGGTGCTGTTCCTGCTCTGGGCGCTCGCGTTCACGCTGACCTATCACCCGCCGGTGATGCCGTAGGGGGCGGCCTCTTTTTTTGGGGGCTGACCCGACTACGTGGCGTGAGCCTGCCGATTGTCCCGATCGGACATTCCGCTCTGCCGTATGGAACAGCGGTCGGGCTTTCAGGGGCGCCCCTGCGGCGGACCGCCCATGGCGATCACGCCCGCATCGGCGAGACCCCGGGCCTCGTCGGCGGCAGAGGCCACGAGCGAGAAGATGACCGGTCGTAGCGGACCGCTGTCATGGCCGGTTTCGCCCTCGGACCAGAAGCTGACGGATATCGGCGTGAAGGTATCCGCCATTCCGCTCTGCGTCAGGCCTTCGGAGCGGGCGCGCGCATCGACGCGCTGGAGGAAGCCCTCACTTCGCACGCCAAGGCGTATGGGCCGGGCGTCGGGCTCGGCCTGCCAGACCGTACGGATGAGGCAGTGCCGGCTATTCTCGTCCTGCCCCCAGGATGCCACGTAGCGCGGCGACAAAAGCTCCACTGCCTTCTCCCGGTCCGGCGCCCGGCGCGGGATGGTGTCGATCGCCTCGCGCGAGGCAGGCCGCGTCGCGAGCCCCTGGAACGGCATGCGACCGTGGCGGATATAGCCGAGGCAATCCTCGAAGATGATCCGCATCACCAGCGGCTTGTTCTCTTCGATTTGTGCGGCGCTGGCGGCGAAGGCCACGAGATAGGCGGCGAGCAGAATACCGGGTTTCAGCAAGCGGTCCTCCCTTCTGATGGGTCCGGGGGAGCGTACACCCTCGGCCCCGCAGGTCGAGGGTCAGCGTTCGGAACGCTGGGTCGGGATCAGTGCGACCAGGGCGGCCAGGAGCCAGCCGGCCATCAGGATGACGCCGCCGGTCGGCGCGGCCATCGGAAAGAGCGGAATGCCCTTCAGGGCGCGCAAGGACAGATCACCGGAGAACAGCGCGAGTCCGATCACCAGAGCGGCAGCGGCGACCCGAGTCGTGAGGCGGTGAGTGATTCCGGTGGCGGTCAGGGCCACGAGTGCGATGATGGTAGGCGCGTGGAACAGCAGAAACTGCGCCGCCGTCTTCAGGCTGTCGGCCCCGGGGATATGAGCCGCAGCCGCGCTCGCGGCGACGCCGAGCAGGCCGGCGAGCGCGCCGAGAGCAAGGAGGGTGCGGTCGAAGCCGGTCATGCGCCGCGCTCGGCCAGAATCCGGGCGACGCTCGCCCGGAGAGCCATCGCCTCGGGCTCGATCCCGCCACGCCCGGTGCGATCCTGATCGAGAGCCGGCTGGAGCGGGGGCAGGGACTCGGCGCGCTCACCGACTGCATCGCGGTGCTCATGCAGAGCGTGGCAGCGGACGCGTATCGCGGCCAGCGCCTGCGGCTCAGCGTGGATCTGCGCTGCCGCGATGCCGATTGCGGCACGGTCTGGATGCGCGTCGACGGACGCGAGCGGATGGGCCTCGCCTTCGACAACATGCTGAGCCGGACCACCGACGGCCCGCTGACGGGCGACCGGGACTGGACGCGCCGCAGCGTCGTCCTCGACGTACCCGACGCGGCGGACAGCCTCCATTACGGCCTGTTTCTGAAGGGCTACGGCCAGGTCTGGGCGCGCCGCGTGCGCCTCGACGGCGTCGGACCGGAGATCCCCGTCACCGGCGAGCCCCGTACGCCCCCACGCTGTGATAAGGGCCAGCTCGCCGCGGCGCCGACGAACCTCGACTTTCGCGAGGCGTGACGCGGCGCCCGGGTTCGGGCCGTTCAACGAGGGAATCGCGATGCCGCTCACGGATTCGACCCAGGACCGGCTGCCGGAGATCCCGGCCGAGGCCCTCAGCGACGCGCAGGTCGCGGCGGCGGCGGCGTTTCGCGCCGCGCGCGGCACGCCCGTCTTCGGACCGTTCGTGCCGCTCCTGCGCAGCCCCGAACTGATGACGAACGCCAGCACCATGGGGCTGCACCTGCGCTACCGCAGCGTCCTGCCCCTGCACCTGAGCGAGTTCATCATCCTCATCACCGCGCGGGAATGGACGCAGCAGCTCGAATGGCACATCCACGCGCCGATCGCCCTGAAGGCCGGGCTCGATCCGGCCATCGTGGCGGCGATTCGCGAGGGGCGCCGGCCGGATACGATGGGGGAGGCGGAGGCGCTCGTCCACGCCTTCTCGACCGAGCTTCACCGCAACCGCGCGGTGAGCGACACGACCTATGCCCGCGCGGTCGCGGCCTTCGGCGAGCAGGGCGCCGTCGAGATGGCAGGGATCAACGGGTACTACACGCTGCTCGCCATGAGCATGAACATGGCCCGCACGGCGCTGCCGGACGGGGCCGAACCGCCTTTGCCGCCGCTCGTCCGCTGAGGGCCGCCTTCAGCGACCCTGACGGGCGCCGGCAGCCGCGTGCAGGCGTATTCCGCAACGGGCCTCGCGGTGCCGACCGTGAGGCCCGAACCGGCGGTCGTGTTCAGGGCCGTTGCGAGGCGCTTCGTCTGCGCGTTGACGACCAGGGTCACCGCCGCGCGGGTACGAACGCCGCCACCATCGCCAGCAGCCAGCCCGCCATCAGCGCCATGCCGCCGATCGGCGCCGCCCTGGGAAACAGCGGCGTACCCTGGAGCGCCCGGAGCGCGAGGTCCCCGGAGAACAGCGCGAGGCCGAGGACGAGGGCGCCCGCGGCGAGACGGGTGAGGAGCCGGTGCGTCGTGCCCGTCGCCGCCAGGGCGCCGAGCCCGAGGATCGCGGGCGCGTGGAACAACAGGAATTGGGCGGCGGTCTTCAGGCTGTCGGCGCCGCTCACATGGGCCGCGGCCGCGCTCGCCGCGACGCCGAGGAGGCCGGCGAGCGCGCCGAGCGCCAGGAGGATGCGATCGACGGCGCTCATGCGCCGCGCTCCTGCAGCAGCCGGGCGACACTGGCGCGCAATTCCGGGACGCCGCGGTCGTCGCGGCTGGAGGTGAGCAGGATCTCCGGATAGGCCGCCGGGCGCCGGGCGATGGCGCTCTGGATGCCGGCGATGCGGGCCTGCATCTCCGACTTCTTCAGGGCGTCCCCCTTGGTCAGCACGATCTGGTAGCTGACGGCGGCCTTGTCGAGGCCGTCGAGCACGCCCGTGTCGATGCTCTTCAGTCCGTGGCGCGAATCGATCAGCATGAAGACCCGGGCGAGGTTCGAGCGACCCTTCAGGTAGTCGTGGATCAGGTCGGTCCAGGCCTCGACCTTGGTCTTCTCCACCGCCGCGTAGCCGTAGCCGGGCATGTCCACCAGGGTGAGCCGGCCGCCGATGTCGAAGAAGTTCAACTGCTGGGTCCGCCCTGGCGTGTGCGAGGTGCGCGCGAGGGTGTTGCGCCCGGTCAGCGCGTTGACGAGGCTCGACTTGCCGACGTTGGAGCGTCCCGCGAAGGCGATCTCCACGCCCTTCATCGGGGGCAGGGCGGGCACGTTCGGGGCCGAGGCGATGAAGTCGGCGGCACCGGCGAACAGCAGGCGGCCGGCCTCCAGGAGCGCGGCATCGTCTTCGGCTTGGGACATCGGGGCGCTCCGGCCAGGCAGGCGTGTCCGCCGCCCTCGCGCGCCGACACACCGGAAACAGGAAGTCCTCCCCGTCGCCGGACGGGGAGGACTGGGTCGAGGGCAGCCTCTCCGGCCGGGACCGGGAGAGGGGGGACGCTCAGCTCTTAGCGACGGCGTTCTTGCGCTTGAACATCCCGCTCAGGTTGTCCCACAATTCGACCTTCACGCCGTTGCGGCGCATGATGACGTATTGCTGGATCACCGAAAGGGTGTTGTTCCAGGCCCAGTAGATCACCAGGCCGGCCGGGAACGAGCCGAGCATGAAAGTGAACACGATGGGCATGAAGGTGAAGATCTGCGCCTGGACCGGGTCCGGCGGTGCGGGGTTCATCTTCATCTGGATGAACATCGTCACGCCCATGATGATGGGCCAGATGCCGAGGTGGATGAAGTCGGGCGCCGCGAAGGGCAGCAGGCCGAACAGGTTGAGGATGTTCGTCGGATCGGGCGCGGCCAGATCCTGGATCCAGCCGAAGAACGGCGCGTGCCGCATCTCGATGGTGATGAACAGCACCTTGTAGAGCGCGAAGAAGACCGGGATCTGGATCAGCACCGGCCAGCAGCCGGCGACCGGGTTGATCTTCTCCTTCTTGTACAGCTCCATCATCGCCTGTTGCTGCTTCATCTTATCGTCTTTGTACCGCTCCCGGATCGAGGTCATCTCGGGCTGCACGGCCTTCATCTTGGCCATGGACTGGTACGACTTGTTGGCGATGGGCAGGAACAGCAGCTTCAGGCAGAGCGTGACCACCAGGATCGCCACGCCGAAGTTACCGAACAGGTGGAAGAAGAAGTCCAGCGCCCGGAACATCGGCTTGGTGATGAAGTGGAACCAGCCCCAGTCGATCAACAGGTCGAACTGCTTGATGTTCTGGTTCGCCTGGTAGGCGTTGACGGTGTTGACCTCCTTGGCGCCGGCGAAGAGCTGCTGCGTCGCGGCCACCGAGGCGCCGGGCTGCACCACCTGCACGTTGCCGAGCACGTTGGCTTGGTAGACCTTGGTGGCGCCGTCCGTGCGCTCGGTGAAGCTGCCCGTATAGGGGGCCGTCTGGTCGGGGATCGCGGCGGCGGCCCAGTACTTGTCGGTGATGCCGACGAAGCCGCCGGTCACGCCCGCCCAGGTCTTGCCCTTGGTGCCAGCATTGCCGAGCGCGGGCTCCTTGGCGAGGTGGTCGTAGGTGTATTCCTGCAGGCCGTCCGCGCCGAGCACGCCGATCATGCCCTCGTGCAGCACGTAGTACCCCTGGGTGTGCGGCTTACCCCAGCGCGAGACGAGGCTGTAGGGATAGAGGCTGACGGCGTTGGCGCCCTTGTTCTCCACCTCGTCGCGCACCGTGAACAGGAACTTGTCGTCCACCGCGATCACGCGCTTGAACAGCAGCCCGGCGCCGTTGTCGTAGCTCAGCGTCACGGGCTTGCCCGGCGCGAGGCTGGTGGCGTCGGCCGTCCAGACCGTATCGCCGTTCGGCAGCGGGCCGGCATTCTGGCCGACCCAGCCGAACTCGGCGTAGTAGGGGGTCTCGGTCCCGGTGGGCGAGAGCAGCACGATGCGCGGGCTCTTGTCGTCCACGGTCTCGTGGTAATTCTTCAGTGACACGTCGTCGATGCGGCCGCCCTTGAGGGCGATCGAGCCGGCAAGGGCCGGGGTGTCGATGCTCACGCGGGGCGAGCGGGCGATGGCGACATCGCGGGACACGACCCCGCCAGTGCCGCCGGACGCGCTCGGGAGGGTGCCGGGCATGGGGCTCGCTGGGCCGCCCTCCTTCGGGCTCGGGCTCGGCACGCCGTCCGGGCCGGCGGCCTGCGTCGCCGCCTTGTTCTGCAGGGCGGCCTGACGCTGCTCCTCCATCCGAGGGGCGGCGATGAAGTAGTTCCAGCCGAGCAGGACCGCCAGCGACAAGGCGATCGCGACGATCATGTTCGTCTTGTCATTACCCATCGGTCGGTCCGTCGCATGCGTGGGATGGAGGGAAGGGCGCCTTCGCGGGAGCCGGCGCTGGGCCGGACGTCGCGGCGGACGCCGTCGCGCCCGAGGCCAATAGCGGAGCCGACGCCGATGCGCCAGACGCGGGCGCGCCTTTGCCGCGTCCGCGACGGGACGGCGTCCGGCCCGCTTCGGTCGGTTTCCCCGATTGGGGTTTCGTCACCACGGCCACGGCGCGGCGCAGGTCGTCGATCAACGTCGCGAAGGGCGCGTGCAGGGCAGGACGCCTCGCGACCAGGACCACGTCGGCCTTGCGCGCCGGCAGGTCGCCCGCCGCCTGAGCCACGGCCGCGCGCAGCCGGCGCCGGATGCGGTTGCGTTCCGTGGCATGCCCGACCCGCTTGGTGATCGTGAAACCGATCCGCAGGCCGTCATCAGAGACCGCCGCATCGTCGGCGCGGACGAGGCCCTGCGCCGAGAGGCGTTCATTGTGGAAGCGCCGCCCGCTGGCCGCAGCCAGGAACTCGGCGCGTCGTCTGAGCCGTCCGATCGTCGACATGGCCGATGCGATCCTGGGGCTCGCTGTCCGGCCTCGGGTCGCGAGACCCAGACGCCGGATCCGTGATGAGGCGCGCCGCCGGGACGGCGCCGGGTTCTTAGGCCGAGAGCTTCTTGCGGCCGTGCGCGCGGCGGGCGGCAATGACCTTGCGGCCGCCGGCGGTGGCCATGCGGGCGCGGAAGCCGTGACGACGCTTACGCACGAGCTTGCTGGGCTGATAGGTTCTCTTCATGGCGCGATCTCCGAATGGCCGAGGATCGATCCGGGCTGCGCCAGAGGCCGCGCCGGATATTCACTCGCCCTGAAATGTGTCTGCAAGCGCGGACAGCGCCCCTCAAGGGCGCCGCGTCGCGATGGCGCGGCTTATGACCGAAGGGCTCGCGCGAGTCAATTCCGAACGCCTGTCTCCGGGAGGCTCCTCGACGCCAGGATCTCTCTCGAGTTGAGATCTCTTTCGAATCGCGATCTCATCCGAATCGAGGCTCGCGGGCGGTAACGCGTCGTTAACCGCGCTGCGGCATCCTATGATCCTGTTCGGCGGCGCCGGACAGCGTGCGGATGACCTACCCGCATGTAACGATTGCTCCCAACGCTCTCCCTTATGCGGCCGCCCCGAGAACGGGCGGCCTTTTTTCGTGCCTGCAGCGCCATGGCACCGACCGCCCGCCATTAACGTTAACACTGGGTAAAGCCCCCGGCGCCGCGCTTCCGGCGCTAGGATTGCGCTCCGAGGTGCAAGCGCGTCGCCTTCGTCCCATCGTGGGACGGATTCGGTCCGGTCGCGGCACAGGAGGCACCATGAGCGGATTCGACGTCATGTTTCAGGACCGGCGGGACTGGGTGAATTTCGGTGACACCTACGTCACCTCCGAGGCGTTCAAGGTGCTGTTCCGCGAGGGCATGACGCTGGTCGAGGAGGCGGCGGCCTATCTCGACGGGACGGGCCGCGAGGAATCGCGTCTGATGTCCCGCGACGGCACGCTGAGCTATGCCAGCGAGAGCATGCGCCTCACCACCCGCCTGATGCAGATCGCCTCCTGGCTGCTGGTGCAGCGGGCGGTGTCCGAGGGCGAGCTCACCCCGGCGGAGGCGATGCAGGAGAAGACCCGCGTGCGCCTCACCACGCCCGAGACCTTCCGCGCCGAGGTCTTCGGCCAGCTGCCGGCGACCCTGCAGGATCTCATCGTGCGCTCGCGCCGGCTCCACACCCGCATCCTCCACCTCGACGGCGCGATCACCGAGGAGCGTCCCGTCCCGATGCCGCAGGAGAGCCCAGTGGTGGCGCAGCTCGGCCGCCTGCACGCGGCCTTCGCGCCGGCCTCCGCCTGAGGCGCCGCGGGCCCTCCCGGCGTCATCGCCGGGAGGGCCCCTCCAGGAAGGGCCGGAACGCAGAACGGGCGGCTCCAGGGAGCCGCCCGTTCTGCGTCGTACTATGACCTGCGCCGCCACGTTGCCGTGGCGGCCGACCGAAGTCGATTTACTTCTTGCCGAAGGAGAGGGCGCCGAACCGCGAGTTGAAGCGCGAGACGCGGCCGCCGCGATCGAGCATCTTCTGCTCGCCGCCGGTCCAGGCCGGGTGGGTGTTCGGGTCGATATCGAGGTTGAGGGTGTCGCCCTCCTTGCCGTAGGTCGACCGGGTCATGTAGTCCGACCCATCGGTCATCACGACCTTGATGAAGTGGTAGTCGGGATGCTCGGTACCCTTGGCCTTGTCGGCCGCGCTCTTTGCCATGACGAAATCCTTGAATAGCCAAGCCGACCGGCCCGTCTGGCGGCCCGCGGCCATAGATCACGCGCAATCGGATGAAGGCGCGCCTATACCCCACGCACCTTCGCCCGACAAGCGTGCGCCGCTCGAAGAGACCGCCCAACGGTCGCTTTTCCTTGAAGACCAATGATGACGAGGCACCATGGCTCGCGGCCGTGACAAGAAAAATCCCGGAGAGGCCCGTCCCAAGGCACCCCTGGGATCGCTGCGCCCGCTGATTCCCTTCGCGGCGGTCTATCGCGGGCGGATCCTGGCGGCGTTCCTCTCGCTCCTGGCGGCGTCCGGCGCGACCCTCGTCGTCCCGATCGCCCTGCGCCGGGTGATCGACCACGGCTTCTCGCCGGACGGCCACGGGGTCATCGACACCTATTTTGCCGCCCTGATCGGCGTGGTGGCGGTGCTCGCCCTGTCGAGCGGCGCGCGCTACTATACGGTGGTGACGCTGGGCGAGCGGGTGGTGGCGGACCTGCGGACCGCCGTGTTCCGGCGCCTGACCCAGCTCGACCCGGCCTTCTTCGACCGTTCGCTCTCCGGCGAGATCATCTCGCGCCTCACCGCCGATGCGACACAGGTCAAGGCGGTGTTCGGCGTCTCGATCTCGATCCTGCTGCGCAACGCCTTCCTGTTCTCCGGCGCCGTGGTGATGATGGTCATCACCAGCCCCAGGCTCTCCGTCTTGGTCCTGGCCGCGATTCCCCTCATCGTGTTCCCGCTCATCCTGTCGGGGCGGGGCGTGCGCCGGCGCTCGCGGGCGGCGCAGGACCGGCTCGCCGACGCCTCCGCCTACGCGGCCGAGGCGGTGAACGCGATCCGCACCATGCAGGCCTTCGGCATGGGCCGGACCACGGCCGACCGCTTCGGCACTGCCTCCGAGAACGCCTACGGCGCGGCGCGGGATTCGATCCAGGCGCGGGCGCTGCTCACGGGTGTGGCGATCTTCCTGATCTCGGCGAGCGTCGTCGGGGTGATGTGGTACGGGGCGCAAGGGGTGCTGGCCGGCACCATGACGGCGGGTCAGCTCTCGCAGTTCGTGCTCTACGCCGTGTTCGGCGCCAGCGCCCTCGGCCAGCTCTCCGAGGTCTACGGCGAACTCGCGCAGGCCGCCGGTGCCGCCGAGCGCCTCGGCGAGATCCTGGCCGCCGAGCCCGTGATTCGCGCGCCGGCCGACCCGCTGCCGCTGCCGTCGCCGGCCCGGGGCGCGGTTTCCTTCGAGGCCGTGCGCTTCCAGTACCCGACGCGGCCGGAGCATCCCTCCCTCGACGGGATCAGCTTCACGATCGCGCCGGGCGAGCGCGTGGCCCTGGTCGGGCCCTCGGGCGCGGGCAAGACCACGGTGCTCCAGCTGCTGCTGCGCTTCTACGACCCGCAATCCGGCACCATCCGGGTCGACGGCGTCGACATCGCGCGCACCGATCCGGACGCCCTGCGCGAGCGCCTGTCCCTGGTGCCGCAGGATCCCACGGTGTTCTCGGGCTCCGTCCTCGAGAACATCCGCTACGGACGCCCGGAGGCGACGGAGGCGCAGGTGCGGCGCGCCGCCGAACTCGCCAACGCGGACGGCTTCATCCAGGCCCTGCCGCAGGGCTACGCCACGGGCGTGGGCGAGCGCGGCGTCACCCTGTCCGGCGGCCAGCGCCAGCGGGTCGCCATCGCGCGGGCCATCCTCAAGAACGCGCCGATCCTGCTCCTCGACGAGGCGACCTCCGCCCTCGACGCCGAGAGCGAGCGCGCGGTGCAGACCGCCCTCGACACCCTGATGCGGGACCGCACGACCCTGGTGATCGCCCACCGCCTCGCCACCATCCGCAAGGCCGACCGCATCCTCGTCCTCGACGGCGGGCGGATCGTGGAGAGCGGCACCCACGAGAGTCTGCTGGCGCAGGGCGCGCTCTACGCCCAGCTCGCGGCGCTCCAGTTCACCGATGCCCTCGACGAGACGGCGCGGGGCCGGGAGCCGCGTCCGCGCCTCAGCGCGCTCCCGGCGGAATAGGGGGAGGCGAGGGGCGGTGACGCCCCTCAGCCCGGCGCGTCGGTCCCGTTCAGCGGGTTCGCCTCGTCCCAGCCGTAGCCCAGGGTCTCGAACCGCATGGCGCGGGTGTCGACCATGAGCAGGCGTCCGACCAGGGGCTCCCCGAACTCCGTGACGGTGCGGATCACCTCCAGCGCCATGAGCGAGCCCATGATGCCCGCGAGCGCGCCGAGCACCCCGGCCTCGGCGCAGGGCGCCACGCTGCCGGGCGGCGGCGGGTTCGGGAACAGGCAGCGATAGGTCGGGTTCGGCCGTCCCCGCGCATCGGTGGCGTAGGGTTTCAGCGTGGTCAGCGAGCCGTCGAAGCGCCCGAGGGCCGCCGTCACCAGCGGGCGCCGGGCGTGGAAGCAGGCATCCGAGACCGCGTAGCGCGTGGCGAAATTGTCGGAGCCGTCGGCGACCACGTCGTAGGCGCCGATCAGGCCGGCGGCGTTCTCCGGCGTCAGCCGGGTCGGGTGCGTCTCGACGCCGACATGCGGGTTGAGGCGGTCCACCGCCTCGCGCGCGCTCTCCACCTTGAGGCGCCCGATCTCCGGCGTGCCGTGGATGACCTGGCGCTGCAGGTTCGAGAGCGAGACCACGTCGTCGTCCACGATGCCGATCGTGCCGATCCCGGCGGCGGCGAGGTACTGGATCAGGGGGGCGCCGAGCCCGCCGGCGCCGATGACGAGGACGCGGGCCGCCTTGAGCCGTGCCTGTCCCGGCCCGCCGACCTCCGGCAGGACGAGGTGGCGGGCGTAGCGTTCGATTTCGTCCGAGGAGAGGGCCATCTCCCGCAGATAGCCCCGACGGCGGCGCTCCGAAAGGCCGCCCGCGAATTGCGCCCCCGCGAGCCGGCGCTTATGGCCGTCCGCACCCCGACCTCATGCGAAAGTCCCGTCCGTGCCGCATGCGCCCCTCGACCGCTCCCCGCTCGCCTTCGCGCAGGCGCTGATCCGCTGCCCCTCCGTGACCCCGGAGGAGGGCGGCGCGCTGGCATGGCTCGGCGGCGTGCTCGAAGCGGCCGGCTTCAGCGTCGAGCGCCCGCGCTTCTCCAGCCCTGGCACTCCGGACATCGACAACCTCTACGCCCGCATCGGCTCGGGCGCGCCCTACCTGCTGTTCGCCGGCCACACCGACGTGGTGCCCCCCGGCGATCCGGCCCGCTGGCGCCACGGGCCCTTCGCCGGCACCGTGGAGGACGGGGTGCTGTACGGGCGGGGTGCCGTCGATATGAAGGGCGGCATCGCCTGCATGCTCGCCGCCGCCCTCGACTACCTCGACGCCGCCGGCCCGGGTTTTTCGGGCTCGATCGGTTTCCTCATCACCGGCGACGAGGAGGGGCCGGCCATCAACGGCACGGTCAAGCTCCTCGACTGGGCGAAGGGGCGGGGCGAGCGCTTCGACCATTGCCTGCTCGGCGAGCCGACCAACCCGGATTCGCTCGGCGACATGATCAAGATCGGCCGGCGCGGATCGCTCACCGGGCACCTCACCGTGCACGGGCGCCAGGGCCACGTCGCCTATCCGGATCTCGCCGAGAACCCGATTCCCGGCCTCCTGCGCCTCGCCGCGGCGCTGCTCGCCGCGCCCCTCGATGCGGGCACCCGGCACTTCGACGCCTCGAACCTCGAATTCACCACCCTCGATGTCGGCAACACGGCCACCAACGTGATCCCGGCCGAGGCGCGGGCCACCTTCAACATCCGCTTCAACGAGACCTGGACCGCCGAGTCCCTCGGTGCCGAGATCCGCGCCCGCCTGGACCGGGCGGCGGGCCGGGGCCTGCGCTACACCCTCGACCTCCTGCCCTCGAACTCGCCCGCCTTCCTCACTGAGCCGGACGCCTTCACCGAGCTCGTGGCGGGCGCCATCGCCACCGAGACCGGGCGCCGCCCGCTGCTCTCGACCACGGGCGGCACCTCGGATGCCCGATTCATCAAGGAGGCCTGCCCGGTCATCGAGTTCGGCCTCGTCGGCCAGACCATGCACCAGACCGACGAATGCGTGGCCGTCGCCGACCTGAACCGGCTGACCGCGATCTATACGCGGGTGCTGGCGGCCTATTTCGGGGCCTCGAACCCGCTCGGATCGGTGGTGTAGTCCACCCCCACCAGCGTCAGCCCGCAGGCCGGGGCCAGCGGTCCGCAACGGCTGCGGTCGCGGCTCGCCAGGATCTCGGCGACGTCGTCGGCGCTGAGGCGGCCGCTCCCGGCGAGCATCAGGGTGCCGACCATCGAGCGGACCTGATGGTGCAGGAAGGCGCGGGCCGAGGTCGCGACCACGATCTCCTCGTGCAAGCCCATCGGTCGCACCGCGACGTCGAGCTGGTCCAGGGTCCGGACCGGGCTCTTGGCCTGGCATTCGGCGGCGCGGAAGGCGGTGAAATCGTGCAGCCCGAGGAGACGGATGGCGGCCTCTTGCATCCGGCCCACGTCGAGGGGCCAGGGCACCTGCCAGACCTGGGTGCGGTTGAGCACCGGCGGGGTGCGCCGGTTGAGGATCCGGTAGCGGTAGTGCCGGCGGGTGGCCGAATGGCGGGCATTGAAGGTCTCGCCGACGATCTCGACGCCGAGGATCGCCACCGGGTTCGGCCGCAGATGCGCGTTGAGCGCGTCGCGCACCACGTCGGTGCGCCAGGCCTTCTCCAGATCGAGATGCGCGACCTGATGGGTGGCGTGGACGCCCGTATCGGTGCGTCCGGCGCAGGTGAGGCCGGCGACCTCGCCCGAGAAGCGCTTGACCGCAGATTCGATCGCGCCCTGCACGGAGGGCTGCGACGTCTGGCGCTGCCAGCCGCAGAAGGGCGTTCCGTCGTACTCGATGACGAGCTTGTAGCGCGGCATCAGGCGTTCACGCGAGCCGGTCGCCCGGCACGCGGTGCGCGCCGCGCACGAACTCCGCGCCGGTGACGACGCCACCCTTGCCGGCGCGACGCAGCGCGTGCAGCCGTACCGCGCCCGCATCGCAGGCCACTGTTCCCTGCGCATCGCACAGGGTGCCCGGCGCGCCCGAGCCCGGCACGGCTTCGGCGCGCAGCACTTTGACGCGCTCCGGTCCCTTCCCGAAATCCGCCTCGAAGAAGGCGCCGGGGAAGGGCGAGAGCCCGTTGACGTGGTTGGCGACCTCGCGTGCCGGGCGCGTCCAGTCGATGCGCGCCTCCTCGTTGGTGATCTTGTGGGCGTAGAGCACCCCCGTCTCCGCCTGGGGCGTGAAGGGAAGGTCGCCCTGGTCCAGGGCGCGCAGCGCCCGCGCCATCAGGTCGGCGCCGAGCGGCATCAGCGCGTCGTGGAGTTCGCCCGCGGTCATGCCGGGGGCGATGGGCAACCGCGCCTCGAGGGCCACGGGGCCGGTATCGAGGCCGGCCTCCATGCGCATCACGCCGACGCCGCTCTCCGCGTCGCCCGCCATCACGGCCCGCTGGATCGGCGCGGCGCCGCGCCAGCGCGGCAGCAGCGAGCCGTGCAGGTTGAGGCAGCCGTGGCGCGGCAGGTCGAGGATCGCCTGCGGCAGGAGCATGCCGTAGGCCACCACGACGGCGACATCGGCCGCGTGCCCCGCGAAGGTCTCGGCGGCTTGCGGATCCTTCAGGCTGGCGGGCGTGAGCACGGGCGCGCCGAGCGTCTCGGCCAGGACGTGGACCGGCGAGGGCTTGAGCGCCATGCCGCGCCCGGCCCGGGCCGGCGCACGCGTGTAGACGGCCGCGATCGCGTGCCCGTCCGCGGCGAGGCGCGCCAGGGTCGGCACGGCGAAATCCGGCGTGCCCATGAAGACGACGCGCATGGCTGTTCCTCGAACGGGGCGAATCAGGCGTCGCGCTTGGCCGCCTTGGCGAACTTCTTCACCACCCGGTCCCGCTTCAGCTTCGACAGGTGATCGATGAACAGCACGCCGTCGAGGTGGTCGATCTCGTGCTGGATGCAGGTGGCGAGCAGCCCGTCGGCCTCGATCTCCCGCTCCGCGCCGTCGAGGTCGCGGAAGCGCACGCGGACCCGGTCCGGCCGCTCGACCTCGCCGTAATACTCCGGGATCGACAGGCAGCCCTCGTCGTAGACGCGCTTCTCCTCCGAGGACCAGACGATCTCGGGGTTGAGGAAGACCTGCGGCTGGCGGTCGTTCTCGTCCTTCGAGGTGTCGATGGTGACGACGCGCTTCGGGACGCCGATCTGGATCGCCGCGAGGCCGACCCCGGGGGCGTCGTACATCGTCTCCAGCATGTCGGCGGCGAGCGTGCGGATCTCGTCCGTCACGGGGCCGACGGGCTCGGAGGCAAGGCGCAGGCGCGCATCGGGCAGGATCACGAGGGGGCGGATGGTCATGGGGCGATCGGACTTGCGGGTCGGGTGCGGGGCCGGCGGCCGCCTGAGCCCCCGCAGATACGGTCCGGGCCGGGGCCGGTCAAATGCACGGCGCGCGCCGCCCTCAGAACGGTGTGCGGCTGCGGATCGCGGCCGTGAGCGTGCCCTCGTCGAGATAGTCGAGCTCGCCGCCCACCGGCACCCCGTGCGCGAGGCGCGTGATCCGCAGGCCGTGCTCCTTCAGGGATTCGGTGACGTAATGCGCCGTGGTCTGCCCGTCGACGGTGGCGTTGAGCGCCAGGATGATCTCGCGCATCGCCGGATCGGCGGCGCGGGCGACGAGGCTCTCGAGGTTGAGGTGCTCGGGCCGTACGCCGTCGAGGGCGGAGAGCACGCCGCCGAGCACATGGTAGCGGGCAGTGACCGCGCCGGAGCGCTCCAGGGCCCAGAGGTCGGAGACGTCCTCCACCACCACGAGGGTGGCGGGGTCACGGCCCTCGTCGCAGCAGATCGTGCAGGGATCGCGCGTATCGACGTTGCCGCAGGCGTGGCAGACCACGATGCGCTCGGACGCCACCCGCATCGCGTCGGCGAGGGGCGCCAGCAGGGTTTCCCGCTTCTTGATGAGCTGCAGGGCGGCCCGGCGGGCCGAGCGGGGCCCCAGGCCCGGCATCCGGGCGAGAAGCTGGATCAGGCGCTCGATCTCGGGACCGGCGACGGCTTGGGGCATGAAGGCGGATCTCGTGACGAAGAAGGCGTCCACACGGTGGAGTACCGAGGACGCGGGGCGGCTGACGGATCACGGCGCGCCGCATCCGATCCCATGTCCGCCTAAATAGGGTTTCCATGCCCGGATTTCGCCCCCACGCGCGCCATGCGCCCTCAAGGCCGGGGAAATTTCGCGACGCCCTGGCCGGAAACCGGGATCATGTAAGTCTTTTTGTCAGCCGACAGGCGGATTGACGGCAAACGATCCGCGTCTATGCAGAAGGGCGTGTTCCTCGAGCGGTGAACCTGCGTGCGGCGGCCCTGACCGACCGTGCGGACGCTCCGGGACGCGGCGACGGAAAAGCCGGAACGGCATCCGATCACTGGGACGGCGACGCGATCAGGGGCCCGAGGAGAGATGAGCGTGACCAACATCGGCGATTACAACGCGGCACACGGTTCCGACGCCAGCGGGCTGCGCAACCTGAAGGCGGTGCACTGGAACCTGGAGGCGCCGCGCCTCTACGAGGAGGCGCTCGCGCGCGGCGAGGGTCAGCTGGCGCGCGGCGGCGCGTTCGTGGCGACCACCGGTTCCCATACGGGCCGGTCGCCCAAGGACAAGTTCGTGGTGCGCGACGCCACCACCGAGAACCAGATCTGGTGGGACAACAACGGCGCGATCACGCCGGAGCAGTTCGAGACCCTGTACGCGGATTTCCTCGCCCATGCGGAGGGCCGCGAACTCTTCGCGCAGGACCTGCGCGGCGGCGCCGACCCGGCTCACGGCGTCAACGCCCGGGTGTTCACCGAGCTCGCCTGGCACTCGCTGTTCATCCGCAACCTGCTGATCCGCCCGGACCGCGCGACCCTCGGCACCTACGTGCCCGAGCTGACCATCATCGACCTGCCGAGCTTCCAGGCCGAGCCGCACCGCCACGGCTGCCGCTCGAAGACGGTGATCGCCATCGATTTCGCCCGCAAGCTCGTCCTCATCGGCGGCTCGGCCTATGCCGGCGAGATGAAGAAGTCCGTCTTCACCTACCTGAACTACACCCTGCCCGGGGCCGGCGTGATGCCGATGCACTGCTCGGCCAACGCGGCGCTCGACGAGGCCGGTGATTCGGCCCTGTTCTTCGGGCTCTCCGGCACCGGCAAGACCACGCTTTCCAACGATTCCTCGCGCCAGCTCCTCGGCGACGACGAGCACGGCTGGAGCCGGGACGGCATCTTCAACTTCGAGGGCGGCTGCTACGCCAAGACCATCCGCCTCTCGCGCAACGCAGAGCCGGAGATCTACGCCACCACCGAGCGCTTCGGCACGGTGATGGAGAACGTGGTGATCGACCCCGAGACCCGCGTGCCGGATTTCGACGACGCCTCGCTCACCGAGAACACCCGCTGCGCCTACCCCCTCGACTTCATCGCGAACGCCAGCGCCACGGGGCGGGCCGCGCACCCGAAGAACATCGTCATGCTGACCTGCGACGCGTTCGGCGTGATGCCGCCGATCGCCCGGCTGACGGGCGCAGAGGCGATGTACCACTTCCTGTCCGGCTACACCGCCAAGGTCGCCGGCACGGAGCGGGGCCTGACCGCGCCGGAGGCGACGTTCTCCACCTGCTTCGGCGCGCCGTTCATGCCGCGCCACCCCAGCGTCTACGGCAACCTGCTGCGTGACCTGATCGCGGAGCACGGGGCCGATTGCTGGCTGGTGAACACCGGCTGGACCGGGGGCGGCGTCGGCACCGGACGGCGCATGCCGATCCGCGTCACCCGCCGCCTGCTCAACGCTGCGCTGGACGGCTCGCTCGCCCATGTCGCGTTCCGGCGCGACCCTTATTTCGGCTTCCAGGTGCCCGTCGCGGTGCCGGGCGTCGAGACGGAGGTGCTCTCGCCCATCGAGACCTGGACGAACAAGCCGGCCTTCCACGAGACCGCGACACGCCTCGTCACGATGTTCCAGGAGAACTTCAAGCGCTTCGCCGCGCATGTCGACGCGGATGTCCGCGCCGCCGAGCCGGTTCTCGCCGCCGCCTGACATGCCGAGCGGGCGCGGGCGATCGCGCCTGCGCCCCATTGATGTCCGGGCGTCTCAGCGTCCGGACACGTCCCCGTCGTGAAGCACCTCGGGTGCGTTCTCGCGCGCCTTCACGAAGCTGATGCCGACCTCGTTGGCCCGGTGCCAGACCCGTCGCGCCCGGTGGGCCCGGGGGCTCTCGCCGAGATAGAGGTCGAAGGAGTCCGGCACCGTCACCTCCGAGCAGAACTCGAGGCAGGCTCCGATCGGCGACAGGTTCCGCACGAGGCAGGGCTGCATGTCCGGTGACGCCCGATCGAGGGCGGCCCGGCCGTCGAGATGCGTCTGGGCGCGGATCGTCTTGCGATGCTCAACCATCCGTCGATCAAACGCTCGGACTCGTTAAGGTACCCGTACCGCGATCATCGAAAGCGCGCCCGATCGCGCCCGTTGCGCGGGAAACGGCGGTGGCCCGCCCGGACCGGCCGTGTCGGCTGACGAGGCCTAGAACAGCTTCATGCCCGGCGGGATCGGCAGGCCCTTGGTCAGTTCGCCCATCCGTTCGGCGGCGACCTGCTCGGCCTTGCCCCGGGCGTCGTTGACGGCCGCCACGATGAGGTCTTCGAGGATCTCCCGCTCGTCCGCATTCATCAGCGCGGGATCGAGCTGCACGCCCTTCACGAGGCCCTTGGCCGTCATCGTCACCCGCACGGCGCCGCCGCCCGAGGCGCCGGCGACCTCGACGGTGTCGAGTTCGTCCTGCAGGGCGGCCATCTTCTCCTGCATGGCCTGAGCCTGCTTCATGATGCCCATGAGGTCGCGCATCGGGTCTGCTCCTTGCTGGTTTCACGTCCGGTGACGGACTGGAATCTGAGGCGGCGGGCCGGCCGGGGCTATGCCTCGTCGTCGGGCTCGTCCGTCTCGGCCTCGCCGGTCGGGGCGGCCTCGGTGGCGGGCGAGACCTCGGGGGCGAGGTCGCGCACGTCGATGATCTGCGCACCGGGGAAGCGCGCCAGCACCTCGCGCACCAGGGGGTGGGCGGCGGCGTTCTCGTGGCGCGTCTGCGTCGCGGCCCGGGCGGTGGCGTCCAGCGTCGGCTCGCCCGCCTCCTTCGACAGGGCGACGATCCAGCGGCGGCCGGTCCAGGCGTCGAGCGCCCGGGCGAGGTCGTTGGCGATGCCGGGGCGCCCGCCCTCGGCGAGGCGGAACTCGATGCGGCCCTCCTCGAAGCGCACGAGGTGGACCTCGCGCTCCAGCGCCATCTTCAGGCCGATGTCGCGCCGGGCATCGGCGAGGGCCACCACGTCGGTGAACCGCGTCAGGCGCGGGCCCTCGGGCTGCGGCGCGGGCGCGACGCGCGCCACGACCGGGCGGGCGGCCTGAGCGGGGCTGGCTTGAGCCAGGCTCGCGGCGCCCTGACTCATGCTGCCGGCGCCTTGCGTAAGACCCACGGCACCCGGAGCGGCCATCGCCACGGGTGCGGGCGGCGCGGGTCGATCCGTGAAGGTTGGAATCGGCGGCAGCGCCGGCCGGCCCCCCATGGTCTCGGGCGCGGGGGAGGGGGAACCACCCGCGCCGGAGGAGGATGGCGTCCCCACGAGTGCCTGTGCCTTCATCTGGCGCAGCGCTTCATCCGGGGTCGGCAGGTCGGCCGCGTAGGCGAGGCGCACCAGGGCCATCTCCGCCGCCGCCAGCGGGCGCGTCGCGGTCTGAACCTCGGGAATGGCCTTCAGGAGGATCTGCCAGGCCCGCGAGAGCACCCGGATCGAGAGCTTGCGGGCGAACTCGGCTCCGCGCGCGCGTTCGGCCTCGCTCAGCGTCGGGTCGGCGGCGGCCTCCTCCGGCACCAGCTTCAGGCGCGTGACGAGGTGGGTGAAGCCCGCGAGATCGGAGAGGATCACGGCGGGGTCGGCCCCGGCCTCGTACTGGCCGCGCACCTCCGCGAAGGCGGCCGGGATGTCGCCGCGCATCATCGCCTCGAACAGGTCGACGATGCGGCCGCGATCGGCGAGGCCCAGCATGTCGCGCACGCCCTGGGCGCTGACGTGGCCGGCCCCGTGCGCGATGGCCTGGTCGAGGAGCGAGAGCGCGTCGCGCACCGAGCCTTCCGCCGCCCGCGTGATCGCGGCCAGCGCCTCGGCATCCGCCTCGACGCTCTCGGCCGCGCAGATCCGGGCGAGGTGCCCCACCAGGGTCTCGGCTTCGACGCGGCGCAGGTCGAAGCGCTGGCAGCGGGACAGGATCGTCACCGGCACCTTGCGGATCTCGGTGGTTGCGAACACGAACTTGGCGTGCGGGGGCGGCTCCTCCAGCGTCTTCAGGAAGGCGTTGAACGCCTTCTCGGAGAGCATGTGGACCTCGTCCACGATGTAGACCTTGTAGCGGGCCTCCGTCGGGGAGTAGCGGATGCCGTCGATGATGCCGCGCACGTCGTCGATGCCGGTATGCGAGGCCGCATCCATCTCCAGCACGTCCATGTGCCGGGATTCCATGATGGCGCGGCAGTGGCGGCCGAGTTCCGGCATGGCGATGGTGGGGCCGGTATCGGGATGCCCGTCGCGGACGTAGTTGAGGCCGCGGGCCAGGATGCGGGCCGTGGTGGTCTTGCCGACGCCGCGCACGCCGGTGAGCATCCAGGCCTGCGGGATGCGGTTGGCCGAAAACGCGTTGGCCAGCGTGCGCACCATGGCGCCCTGGCCGATCAGGTCGTCGAAGTTCTGGGGGCGATACTTGCGGGCGAGCACCCGGTAGGGTGTGGCGGCCTGCACCGGCTCGGGAAGGCCGGGCAGGAGCCCGGCATCGCTTGAGTGACCGGAGGTCGCGTCCATGCCGCCTTGTGGGTTGGGTGCGGCTCCGGTCGGAGGGTGCCGCCGCGCGAGCCCGGGCATCGAAAGAGGTGGGAGGCTGGACGAAGACCCGCTCGGTCTCGTTAGGGCTGCTTCCTTCCGGACCTGACCCGGTTGGCGAGTGAAACGTCCCTCGCCAACCTCCCGAGCGCTATATGGCCGGGGTCCGGGGCGGATGCAAGCGGGCGATGCCCTCGACACCCCCAGTCCGCCCCGCCCCATTCCGCCCCGCCCCGTTCCGATGGGCTCCGATCCGGCTGGCCTGGCGGCCTACTCGGCTTCGCGCTTCACGATGGCAAAGGTCTTCGGGTCGAGTTCCAGGTCGAACTGCTTGCCGTTGGCGTCGATGGCGTCGTCCACCTCGATCTCGTCGTCCTCGACCTCGATCTTCTTCCACTTGGTGAAGCCTTCCTGCTTCAGCACGGCCTCGATCCGGGTCTGCTCTTCCGGGGTGGGTGCCCGATCGGCGGAGGCGGAACCCGTGAGGGCGAGGCCGAGGGCGAGGGCGGCGAGGCCCGTGACCTTGAGCGTCATGTGCGAACTCCCTGTTGCTGATGAGTTGGTCTTCCGACGCCCTGCGAACATTTCAACGCGGGGGAGGTTCCACCGCCGGCGCCGGATCCCCTGCGTCCAGCGGTTGTATCGGGCCCGGCCCGCCCCTACGGTCGCGGGGATTTCGCGGGCCCGGCATCGGGTGCCCGCATGCGTGCGGACAGGGGCGGTTCTCAGCATGGTCACCCGCGTCGCCACCGTGGCCTTCGAGGGCGTCGAGGCGCGGGCCGTCGATGTCCAGGTGCAGATCGCCCCCGGCATCGTGGCCTTCACCGTGGTGGGACTGGCCGACAAGGCGGTGGCGGAATCGCGCGAGCGGGTCCGCTCCGCCCTCATCGCCTCGGGCCTGGCGCTGCCGGCCAAACGCATCACCGTGAACCTCGCCCCCGCCGACCTGCCCAAGGAAGGCTCGCACTACGACCTGCCCATCGCGCTTGCCGTCATGGGAGCCATCGGCGCCCTGCCGGCGGATGCCCTGGCCGGGTACTGCGTGCTCGGCGAACTCGCCCTCGACGGGACGATCACCGCCGTCTCCGGCGTGCTGCCCGCCGCGATGGCCGCCCATGAACGCGGGCTCGGGCTGATCTGCCCGGCCGCGACGGGGCCGGAGGCGGCCTGGGCGGGCGGCGACCTCGACGTCCTGGCGCCGCGTTCGCTGATCCAGCTCGCCAACCACTTCAAGGGCACGCAGGTCATGGCCCGGCCGGAGCCCGCCATCGCGGCCCCTGGCGGCCCCTTGGCCGATCTGCGCGACATCAAGGGCCAGGAGGGCGCCAAGCGCGCTCTGGAGATCGCGGCGGCGGGCGGGCACAACCTGCTCATGAACGGACCGCCGGGGGCGGGCAAGTCGATGCTGGCCGCGCGCCTGCCCTCCATTCTGCCGCCGCTGGCCCCCCGCGAACTCCTCGAAGTCTCGATGATCCAGTCGGTCGCCGGCGAGCTGAAGGGCGGCGCCCTTTCGAACCGACGCCCGTTCCGGCAGCCGCATCACTCCGCTTCGATGGCGGCCCTCGTCGGCGGCGGCGTCAATGCCCGCCCCGGCGAGGTCTCGCTGGCCCATGGTGGCGTGCTGTTCCTCGACGAGTTGCCCGAATTCACGCCCCAGGTGCTCGATTCCCTGCGCCAGCCCCTGGAGACCGGCACGGTGATGATCGCGCGCGCGAACCACCGCGTGACCTATCCGGCCCGCTTCCAGCTCGTCGCGGCGATGAATCCGTGCCGCTGCGGCCAGGCCCTGGAGCCGGGCTATGCCTGCCGCAAGGGCCCGAACGAGCGCTGCGTGGCGCAGTACGGCGCCCGCATCTCCGGCCCGCTCCTCGACCGCATCGACCTGCGCATCGAGGTCGGCGCGGTGACGGCCGCCGACCTGATCCTGCCGCCGCCCGCGGAGGGCTCGGCCGAGATGGCCGCCCGGGTCGCGGCCGCCCGCGCCCTCCAGAGCGCACGCTACGAGGCCCGCGACCTGCCCGGCTCCGTCACCAACGCGACCTGCCCCGCCCCTGTGATCGAGGCGGTGGCGGCCCCCGACCCGGAGGGCGCGGCCCTCATCCGCACGGCGGCCGAATCGATGCGCCTCTCGGCGCGCGGCTTCCACCGGACCCTGCGGGTCGCCCGGACGCTGGCCGACCTCGACGGCGAGGCGCAGGTCCGTCGCATCCACCTCGCCGAGGCCCTGTCCTATCGCGGCCGGGCGGAGCAGCCGGTCCCCGCCTGATCGGGGCCGGGGCGTCGGCGCGGGACCGGCGACTCGCTGCCGGGGCCCGGGGAGGACGGATCCGGGAGGGGCGCAGACTACTCAAGTCTCGGCTTTTCAACCTTCGGCTGTCGCGCCGTGCTTTGCGCGGTCGGATTTCGCTGACAGGATCGTGATCGATTTTAATCCCGTGTGCCGATACGGTTTTCATGCGTCACGAACCCGCTGTCACGAGTCCCCCGAAGGTCCCGGAGACGCTTGCGGCCCTGGCGGGCGCGCCCGAACCGCGACGGGCCGACATCGTCGTCATCGGCGCCGGCCTCGCGGGCAGCGTCGCGGCCGCCACGCTGGCGCGGGGCGGGGCCGACGTGGTCCTGATCGACGCGGCGGCGGTGGTGCCGCCGAGCCTCAGGGCCGAGAAGCTCGGAACCGACATCCTCGCCCTGTTCGACCGGCTGGGCCTCGGCGAGACGGTGCGCGCGGCGGCGACGCCGATCCGCAGCGTCTGGATCGCCCGGTTCGGGCGGGTCATGAAGCGCCGCGCCCGCCTGGAATACGCCTTCGCCTACAAGAGCCTCGTCACCGCCCTGCGGGCGGCCCTGCCGGCACGGGTCGAGCTCCGGTTCGGGCTCATCGCCGAGATCGCGACCGGGCCGGACCTCCAGCGGGTAACCCTGAACGACAGCGCTGTGGTCGAGGCGCGCCTGCTGATCGTGGCCACCGGCCCGAGTGCCGCCATCCACCGGCATGTCGGGATCGAGGTGGTCGATGCCACGCACGACCACTCGATCTGCATCGGGTTCTACCTGAAGGCGCCGCCGAGCGATTATCCGTTCGAGTCGATCGTCTATTACGGGGAGCACCGGAGCGACCGCGTCTCCTACATCTCGCTGTTCCCGATCGGGTCGCGCATGCGCGCCAACCTGTTCGTCTACCGCGAGCATGACGAGGCCTGGATGCGCGACTTCCGGCAGGCACCGGAGGCGACGCTGCGGCGGACGCTGCCGAACCTCGAGCGGGTCTGCGGACCGCTCGCGATCGAGGGCGGCGTCGATATCCGGCCGATCGACCTGCGCCAGACCCGGGGACACGAGCGCGCGGGGGTCGTCCTGATCGGCGATGCCTATTGCACGTCGTGTCCCGTCTCCGGCACCGGCATGCATAAGGCGCTGATCGACGTGGAGCGCCTCTGCCGGGAACACGTCCCGGCCTGGCTCGCGACGCCGGGCATGGGCACGGAGAAGATCGCGGGCTTCTACGCCGACCGGGTCAAGACGGATTTCGACCGCGAGAGCCTCGCCCTCAGCAACCGGCTGCGCGGCCTCGCCGTCGGACGGGGCGCGCGCTGGACCCTGGCGCGCGCGGCAGCGGATGCCCGCTCGGCCTGCGCCTTCACGGCGCATCGCTGTGCGCAGGCACTGGCCGTCATCGTCGCGCCGATCGCGGAGCTGCTGGAGCGTCTCTGAATCCGCTCAGGGACCGAAAAGCTAGCGCCCGTAGATGTCCTCGACGCGGATGATGTCGTCCTCGCCGGTATAGGAGCCCACCTGCACCTCGATGAGTTCGAGGGGAATCTTGCCCGGGTTGGTGAGGCGGTGCATCGAGCCGATGGGCAGGTAGATCGCCTCGTTCTCGTGCACCAGCACCACCGCGTCGTTGAGCGTGACCTCCGCCGTGCCCTTGACCACCACCCAGTGCTCGGCGCGGTGGTAGTGCTTCTGCAGCGAGAGCCGTCCGCCCGGCGTCACCAGGATGCGCTTCACCTGGAAGCGCTCGCCGATGTCGATGCGCTGGTACCAGCCCCAGGGGCGGTACATGCGCCGATGGGCGTCCGCCTCCGGATGGGCCTTCTCGCGCAAGCGCGTGACGAGGTCCTTCACCTGGGTCGCCCGCGCCTTCGAGGTCACCAGCACCGCGTCGGCGGTGGTCACCACCACGACGTCGTCGAGGCCCACCACGGTGGTCAGGTGCTCGCCCTCGCTGTGGATCAGGCTGCCCCGCGTATCGAGAGCTTCCACCCGGCCGCGCAGGGCGTTGCCCTCCGCGTCGTGGGGCAGCACGGCCCAGACCGCGTCCCAGGTGCCGACATCGGACCAGGGGAACGCGACGGGACGCACCCCCGCCCGCTCGGTGCGCTCCATCACCGCGTAGTCGATGGAGGTCTTCGGCGCCCGCCCGAAGGCGGCGGCATCGAGGCGGACGAAGTCGAGGTCGCGCACCGCGCCGTCGAGCGCCGCCCGCGTCGCGGTGAGGATCTCGGGAACGTGGGCTTCCAGTTCGGCCAGCATCACGTCGGCGCGGAACAGGAAATAGCCGGAATTCCACAGGGCGCCCTCGGCGATCAGGCGCTCGGCCCCGGCCCGGTCCGGCTTCTCCACGAAGTGCTCGACCCGGTGATTGCCCGAGGCGCCGTCGAGGGCAGCACCCACGCGGATGTAGCCGTAGCCGGTGGCCGGCGCGGTCGGGGTGATGCCGAGCGTCATGATCTGTCCGGCCCGCGCGCCGGCGGCGGCGTGGCGCGCGGCCTCCACGAAGGCGGGCGTGTCGCCGATGACGTGGTCGGCGGCGAGGATCAGCACCACGGCCCGCGGGTCGCGCCGCGCCGCGTGGAGGGCCGCCACGGCCACGGCGGCCGCCGAGTCGCGCCGCTCCGGCTCCAGGATGATGTCGGCGTCGATGCCGATCTCCGCGAGCTGCTCGGCGACGATGAAGCGGGCATCGCTGCTCGTGAGCACGCAGGGCCGCTCGAACACGTCGGCATCCGCGAGGCGCCGTGCGGTGTCCTGGAAGGTCGAGGACTCGAGGCTGACGAGCCGGGTGAACTGCTTGGGCATGCTCTCGCGCGAGGCCGGCCACAGCCGGGTGCCCGAACCACCGCACAGGATCACCGGGTGAATCAACTGGCTCGTCTGCTCGGACATCGACACTTCTTCCCCCGGAGCCGGGTCGCGCAGGGCTTCCCCCCGTGCGGCGCTCAGGCCGGATTCCCCGCTGCATCGTAGCGTGTCCGAAGCTTGGCCGCCACCAGCCTGGATTGCGAAAGACACAACGGTGTTAATGCGCGTTCCCGTAGCCGGGCCGGCACGCAGGGCTCTTCCGGTTTGCCGGCGAAGCTACTCGGCGGCCTGGCGCGCCGCGTAGCCGAGACGTCCGTTCAGCTCCTCGATCAACTTCACGGCGGCTTCCGCGATGACGGTGCCGGGCGGGAAGATCGCCGAGGCGCCGGCTGCGTAGAGGGCGTCGTAGTCGCCCGGCGGGATCACGCCGCCGATGACGATCATCACGTCGCCGCGGCCCTGCTCGGTCAGCGCCGCCTTGAGTTCCGGCACCAGGGTGAGGTGGCCGGCGGCGAGCGACGACACGCCGACGATGTGGACGTCGTTCTCGACGGCTTGGCGGGCGGCCTCGGCCGGAGTGGCGAAGAGCGGCCCGATATCCACGTCGAAGCCGAGATCGGCGAAAGCGGAGGCGATGACCTTCTGGCCACGGTCGTGCCCGTCCTGGCCCATCTTGGCGACGAGGATGCGCGGCCGGCGCCCGTCGTTCTCCTCGAAGGCCTCCACGAGCTTGCGAACGGTCTCGACCACCGGCGACATGCCACCCACCTCCCGCTTGTAGACACCCGAGATCGAGCGGATCTCGGCCCGGTGCCGGCCCCAGGCTTTCTCGAGGGCATCCGAGATCTCGCCGACCGTGGCCTTGGCCCGCGCCGCGCTGACCGCGAGTTCGAGGAGATTGCCCTGGCCCTGTGCGGCGGCCGTCAGCGCGGCAAGGGCCGCGTCGACGTTGGCCTGGCTGCGCTCGGCGCGCAGGCGCTTCAGCTTGTCGATCTGCAGGGTGCGGACGTTGCCGTTGTCGACCCGCATCAGTTCGATGGCGCGGTCGTCCTCCGGCTTGTACTTGTTGACGCCCACGATGGTCTGGCGGCCGGAATCGATCCGGGCCTGGGCGCGGGCGGCGGCCTCCTCGATGCGCAGCTTCGGGATCCCGGCCTCGATGGCCTTGGCCATGCCCCCGAGTTCCTCGACTTCGCGCAGATGCTCCCAGGCGCGGGCGACGATGTCCTGCGTCAGCTTCTCCACGTAGTAGGAGCCGCCCCACGGGTCGACGATGCGCGTCGTGCCGCTCTCCTGCTGCAGGAAGAGCTGGGTGTTGCGGGCGATGCGGGCCGAGAAGTCGGTGGGCAGGGCCAGCGCCTCGTCGAGGGCATTGGTGTGCAGCGACTGGGTGCCGCCTTGGGTCGCCGCCATCGCCTCGATGCAGGTGCGGGTGACGTTGTTGAACACGTCCTGCGCGGTCAGCGACCAGCCGCTCGTCTGCGAATGGGTGCGCAGTGGCAGGGACTTGTCGCTCTTCGGCTCGAACTCCTTGACGAGCTTGGCCCAGATCAGGCGCGCGGCCCGCATCTTGGCGATCTCCATGAAGAAGTTCGTCGAGATCGCCCAGAAGAAGGACAGGCGGGGCGCGAACTGGTCGATGGTCAGCCCGGCCGCCAAGCCCGCCTTGATGTACTCGACGCCGTCGGCGAGGGTGTAGGCGAGCTCGAGGTCGTTCGTCGCGCCGGCTTCCTGCATGTGGTAGCCGGAGATCGAGATCGAGTTGAACTTCGGCATGTTCTTCGAAGTGTAGGCGAAGATATCGCCGATGATCCGCATCGAACCCGCCGGCGGGTAGATGTAGGTGTTGCGGACCATGAACTCCTTGAGGATGTCGTTCTGGATCGTGCCGGCGAGCTTCTCGGGCGGCACGCCCTGCTCCTCGGCGGCCACGATGTAGAGGGCGAGGATCGGCAGCACCGCGCCGTTCATCGTCATCGACACCGTCATCTCGTCGAGCGGGATGCCGGAGAACAGCGTCCGCATGTCGTAGATCGAGTCGATCGCCACACCCGCCATGCCGACATCCCCCGAGACGCGCGGGTGGTCGGAATCGTAGCCCCGGTGGGTGGCGAGGTCGAAGGCCACCGACAGGCCCTTCTGCCCGGCCGCGAGGTTGCGCCGGTAGAACGCGTTCGAATCCTCCGCCGTGGAGAAGCCGGCATATTGCCGGATGGTCCAGGGCTGGGTCACGTACATGGTCGGGTAGGGCCCGCGCAGGAACGGCGCCACGCCCGGATAGGTATCGAGGAACTCGATGCCGTCGCGGTCCTCGGGCCCATAGACCCCCTTCACCGGAATGCCCTCGGGCGTCATCCAGGGTTCGCCCACGGGCGGCACCGGAGCCGGGACGGCATCGGCCGTGTAGGGAACGGACGCGAAGTCGGGGATGCGAGACGTCATGGGCTCTGGCTCGTGCGGCGGCGTCAGGCCTGCATTATAGGTATGCGCCGGGTCCGGGCTACTCCTAACCGGACTTGCCCCGGAAGGGGCCGACAAAACCGTCACTTTCCCGCGCGGACCGGACAAATCTTTTCGGACCCGACGCAAATGAATTTTCGCGTTCCCGCTACTCCGCCGCCATTCGCGTCGGCGAAAGGCCCTGCACCTCGGCGGCCACGGCCGTGACGACGCTGCGCAGGTGCCAGACCAGCTCCGAGAAACCCGGCGTGATCGCCAGCGTCGCCTCGTTCATGTAGAGGCCGCGATTGATCTCGATCTGGAGCGCGTGGCGCTCGACGTTCGGCTCGCCGTAATGCTCGGTGATGAAGCCGCCCGCATAGGGCTTGTTGCGCAGCACCCGGTAGCCCCGCGCCCGCAGATGGTGCTCGAAGGCGTCGATCAGGATCGGCGCGCAGGCCGTGCCGAAGCGGTCCCCCAAGATAAAGTCGGCCCGGGCCGCCTCGTCGCGCCCCAGGCTCGACGAGGGCATGGAGTGGCAATCGATCAGGATGGCGTGGCCGAACTGGCGCGCCGTGCGCTGGATCAGGGCGCGCAGGGTCCGGTGATAGGGCTTGTACAGGGCCTCGATGCGTTCGATTGCGGCCTCGACGGGGAGGCGCCCGCGATAGATCTCCTGCCCGTCCGCGACGAGGCGCGGGATCGTGCCGAGCCCGCCTGCCACCCGCATGGAGCGCGTGTTGGCGAAGGTCGGCAGGCGCCCGTCGAACATGCGCGGGTCGAGTTCGTAGGGCTCCCGGTTCACGTCGAGATAGGCGCGGGGGAAATGCGCCCGCATCAGGGGGGCGCCGAGGTCGACCACGGGGGCGAACAGGCGGTCCACATGCGCGTCCTCGGAGCGCCGCAGCGCGAGGGCGCCGAGACGTGAGGCGGCCAGGAAGGACGGAGGATAGACCGCCCCGGAATGGGGCGTGTTGAACACGAAGGGCAGCGTGTGCGCCGCCGGCTCGTCGACCGCGAAGGGCGGGTCGAACGCGGCCACCTCGGACGCGTTCGGGAAGGGCGACGGCTCTGTCATCGCGGCGCGGGCGCCTCGGTGCGGACGGGACAACGCATCGGTCCACTTTGCGGTTTGCCGGCTGGCCTGTCCAGGGCATCGCGTCCGCAGGCGCGGCTCCCGTCGTGCCATTGGACACCCGCGCCCGGGGGCTTCGGCAACGTTCTGTTTACCAAGCCGGTGCTTTGTGGAAAGAACACTGCGAATCAAAGGTACGGGACGCCGCTCGATGAAGATCCTCCTGGCGGAAGACGACAACGACATGCGCCGCTTCCTGGCCAAGGCGTTGCAGAACGCCGGCTATGACGTGCTGTCGTTCGACAACGGCCTCTCAGCCTATAACCGCCTGCGCGAAGAGCCGTTCGAACTGCTCCTGACCGACATCGTGATGCCCGAGATGGACGGCATCGAGCTGGCGCGCCGCGCCACCGAGCTCGATCCCGACATCAAGGTGATGTTCATCACGGGCTTCGCCGCCGTGGCGCTGAACCCGGATTCGAAGGCCCCGAAGGACGCCAAGGTCCTCTCGAAGCCGTTCCACCTGCGCGACCTCGTCAACGAGGTGGAGAAGCTGCTCGCGGCCTGACCGTCGCTTCCGCGTCCCCGTCGAACCGGGCAGTAGGAAGAGCCGCCGCGCTCGCCTATATGCTGGTGGGATTGGGATGGGGCGCTTGCGACGATGAAGCCGGTCACGATCTACACAACCGCGTGGTGCCCGTACTGCTCGGCGGCCAAGAGCCTGCTGCGCGACAAGGGCATCGCCTTCACGGAGATCGACGTCGAGAAGACGTCGGGCTCCCGCGCGACCATGGTCCAGCGCGCCGGCGGACGCACCAGCGTGCCGCAGATCTTCGTCGGCGACACCCATGTGGGCGGCTGCGACGATCTCTACGCCCTCAACGGCGCGGGCAAGCTCGACCCCCTGGTGGCCGCGTGAGCCCCGCGCCCCGCTTCACCGCCGCCTGCGTGCAGATGCGCTCCGGGCGCGATCCGCTGGCCAACCGCGACGCCGCCGTGGCGCTGGTGCGCCAAGCGGCCGAGGCGGGCGCGCATTACGTGCAGACGCCCGAGATGACCTCCCTGGTGGAGCGCAGCAAGGCGAGCCTGTTCCAGAAGGTCACGGGCCAGGACGACGACCCGACCCTGGCGGCCCTGCGCGAGGTCGCCCGCGAGCGCGGCATCGTGATCCAGGTCGGGTCGCTGGCGATCCGCAACGGGGACAAGGTCGCCAACCGGGCCTTCCTGATCGATGCGCAGGGCGCGATCACCGCCTCGTACGACAAGCTGCACCTCTACGACGTGGACCTGCCCAACGGCGAGCGCTGGCGGGAATCGGCGACCTATACGGGCGGCGCCTGCGCGGTGGTGGCCGAGACGCCCTGGGCGCCCTTCGGGCTCGCCATCTGCTACGACATCCGCTTTCCCGCGCTCTACCGGTCCCTGGCCGAGGCCGGGGCGACGATCCTGACCGCGCCCGCCTGCTTCACGCAGCGGACCGGCGAGGCGCACTGGCACGTGCTCCACCGGGCCCGCGCCATCGAGACCGGCTCGTTCATGATCTCGGCGGCGCAGGGCGGGCACCACGAGGACGGGCGCGACACCTACGGCCACTCGCTCATCGTCGATCCCTGGGGCCAGGTGCTCGCCGATGCGGGCGGAGCGGAGCCCGGCGTGATCCTGGCCGAGATCGACCTCGCCCGCGTCACCGACGCCCGCGCCCGAATCCCGGCGCTGCAGCACGCCCGCCCCTTCACCGTCGAGCGGGTGGGGCGGCCCTCCTGACCCCGTCCGCGAACCCGTTCCGTCACCTCCGGTCCCGTCCCCCTCGGTCGCATCACCCTCGCCCATGATTCGCTACACCCTCGCCTGCGAGGCCGGGCACGGCTTCGAGAGCTGGTTTCCCTCGAGCGATTCCTACGACGACCAGGTGGCGCGCGGATTCGTGACCTGCCCGGTCTGCGGCTCGGCGCGGGTCGGCAAGGGCATGATGGCTCCGGCCATCGCCCGCAGCGGGCGGGGGGCCGAAGCGCCTGCGGTGGCCACGCCCCCGCAACCCGCAGAGGTCGTGCCGCAACTGGCCACGACCGAGCCGGAACAGCGCCTGCGCGCCCTGATGCAGGCCCTGCGTGCGGAAGCGACGAAGGGCGCGGACGATGTCGGGCCGCGCTTTCCCGAGGAGGCTCGCCGCATGCATTACGGCGAGGCCGAGACCCGCGCGATCTACGGGCAGGCCAGCCTCGACGAAGCGCGGGCGCTGCTCGACGAGGGCATTGCGGTGGCCCCGCTGCCGCCGGCTCCCGACGAGCGGCATTGAGCTCAGGGCTTCAGCGCCGCTGTTCCGGAGATCGCGGCGAGGGCGAAGGCGACCAGGGCATTCCAGCCCGCGAGCGAGATCCCGAGCAGGCGCCAGGCCGCGGTCGAGCAATCGGCCACCCGCGTGGTCTGAAGGGCATTCAGGAAATCCCCGATCGCCGCCGGGTTGGCTCCCGCGCCGCCGCCGCAATCGCTGGGCCCCGGCCAGAAGCTCCATTCGGCCCCGGCGTGATAGACGCTGAGGCCGGCGCCGTAGAGCAGGCCCAGGGCCGCGAGGCCGAGGGCGAGGCGGGTCAGGCGAGGGGGCAGCACGAGTCCGGCGAGCGCCAGCGGAATCGCCGCGTAATAGGGCAGGCGCTCCGTCAGGCAGAGTTTGCACGGCACGTAGCCGAGCACCCACTGGAAATAGAAGGCCCCGCCGAGCGTCAGCACCGCGCCGACGAGGAGGAGGAGGGCGGCCCGGCGCAGGCGCAGCAGCGAAGCGTCATCGATCTCCACGGGTGTCCCTCGCATCGCTACAGCAGAACCTTGAACAGGACGAAGCCCAGGACGATCACCGCGACGGAAATCGCCGCCACCACGTTGAGGTGCCGGTCGAGCACCCCGCGGATCTGAACGCCGTAGCGCCCGAGAAGTCCAGCGAGCAGGAAGAACCGCGCGCCCCGCGTCAGCAGCGAGAGCACCACGAACCAGAACAGGTCGTAATGGGCAAAGCCCGAGGTGATGGTCACGAGCTTGAACGGGATCGGGGTGAGACCCTTCAGCAGGATCACCCAGTGGCCGTACTGGGCGTAGGATTCCTGGAAGGTCGCGGCCTTGTCGCTGAGGCCGTAGACCCGGAACACCCATTGCCCGATGGAATCGAACAGCAGCGCCCCGATGGCGTAGCCGAGCAACCCGCCCGCCACGGAGGCCAGGGTGGTGACGAGCGCGTAGAACCAGACCCGGTCGGGCCGGCTCACCGCCATCGGCACCAGCATCACGTCCGGCGGCACGGGGAAGAAGGAGCTTTCCGCGAAGGCCACCGCCCCGAGGGCGTAGGGCGCCGAGGGCTTCCCCGCGAGGGCGAGGATCCATTCGTAGAGGCGACGGATCATGGGAGTCCGGACAGGCTGGAAGCGACGGGCGGCGCTCTTTGACCACACCCCGCCCGCCCTGGCGAGCGATCCCGGGCCGCATCCGCAACAAACCGCAGGCGGTGGGCGCGGCCGCTCGTGGGGCTCGGTTGACAGGATGCGGCGCGCGCGGCAGGACATTCGCCGCGTGCCCGCGTGGTGGAATGGTAGACGCGTCCGACTCAAAATCGGAAGCCGAGAGGCGTGGGGGTTCGAGTCCCTCCGCGGGCACCAGTTCTGGCTTTGCTTCATCTGTCGTGATTGAAGACCTCCCCCAGTTTTAGACTAGGCCCCAGTTTTAGACTAGGAAGGTATCGACCGGTCGCGCGAGGCTAGCCGGCTTAGAGCGCCTAACAAAGCCGTCTGATCTGATTGAGGGTCATGATGCGGGCTGCGAGGCTCGTGAAGGCCTCGTAGATGTCGGCGCGTCGCTCGTAGTGGATGGGCAGGCGGCGGAAGCGAGTGAACCAGGCGTGGGTGCGCTCCACAATCCCAATGGTGACGACCGAGTTTCTCGCGGCTCTCATGCCCTTGCGCGCGATGCGCGGGACGATCCCCCGGGCCGCCCACTCTGCACAGAGGGGATGGCATCGATGGTGGCTGCCAGCATGCGGTTGTCGCGCCAGTCGGCTTCGCTCAGGCAGAAGCCGAGCGGCGTGTCGCGCGCATCGGTTACGAGGTGGCGCTTCGTGCCCGTCTCGCCCCGGTCTGTCGGGTTCGGGCCGGTGGCAGGCCGCCTTTTTGCCGGGACAGACGCGCTGTCCAGGCAAGCTCGGCTCTAGTTGATCTCACTCGACGCGGGTAGGCGCTACAGCAACACCTGATTCAAACGGCTCCACACGCCGACCGCCTATCGATCCCGCAGCCGACGCCCGCAACTCATACCGGAGCCGCAACTCTTCTCAGCGGGCAGCATCTCCCATGGGAGGCCCGAGCGCAGCACGAACAGGATGCCCGTCAGTGCGGCCCAGTTCTCGATCGGACGACGCCGACCCTTCGGGCGCGGCTGAGGCGGCGGCAGGAGCGGAGCGAACTCATTCCGAAAATCATCGGGGAGAATTGATCCGTCTATGCCAAGCCAACGCTGGAAAGGCCCGCTCGGTACCGTTCTGTTAGGCGCTCCAAGTCTCCCGTCGGTATCACCTTGATCGACATCGGCCAGAGGGAGACTGCCCCCCTTGCGGTCTGTACAGCCTTCGGCAGGCGTATTCTCGGCCACGTATATGATCGTGCCGGTCGGGGTGCATCAAGACCACCCCTTACAAAGCATGACGCGGATCGTTGTCAGGACGGGTCGCTTTTCCCATCCAATTGTCTACGACCGAGCCGATATCCAGGGCGACGCCGCCGCTGATTTTGATGCGATTGCAGTACAGCTTTCCAAGTAGCCCTCCTGCCACGAGGAAGAGTTGTCCGTGCAGCGGTTTTGCTAACTCTTCCATAAGTTCGTTGTAGCGTTCAGGGTAGTGGCGCCCGACCGTTGTCTCTGCTCCAAGCTGCGCCGCGTGCAGCTTTTCCCCCGGGATCCGGTAGAGCGTCACCTCCTCGAGTTCGAAATGGGTCCTGATCGCCTCCGCCGCGCCTGAGAGGCAGGAGATAAGACTTACGCGCCGGTGCTCGCGTAGCAGGTTCCCCAGAATTCCCTTCTGAAGAAGGTCCATATGGACTAATTGTGACGTCCAAGATTGAGATCGTTTCACGGATGGAAGTTGTGCGACTCGAAGTGCATTGATAAGTCCGACGATCCCCGTGGGACTGCAGAACTTATACTCGTGTTCGACCCAGTTCCGGTATGGCATGCCGACGACATTGGCATTCTGGATCGCATCCCGCAGGGTGAAGGCCGTCTCCGTGAAGCCCGATTGATGGATGTCAATCTCGTTGTTGAACCAGACCCGGGCTCGGTCCTGACGACAATGCTCGTAGATATGTGGGTACTGTCTCTCGTCATCCGACGAAATTCGACAGAACGCACCCTCCCCATCGCCCAGCCGAATGAGGGAAAATCCTTCACGTCTCTGCAATGAAGCGGAGGCCCAGCTCACAATGGTTTCCGCTGTGGTCGAAAGGCGGTCCCGCTCATAGAGCTGCGTGAGACGATCCGCGACGCCGGCGGGAAACGCTTCCATGTAGCCTATCAGGTCACGGAGCCACGGAATGTCCGGATGCGCCGGACAGGTCTCGTCGGCGCGATAGATATAGCGCCGCGCCGCGGCGTAATCGCCGATACGCGCGCTCATACGGGCGGCAAACCGGAGGCTCCGTTCATCCGCCGGGCAGGAGACAAGTATCCGTTCCAAGCCCAGCAAAGCCTCTACATGGCGGCCCTGCATCGCTTGTAAAATAGACAGTTCGTAGAGTGCTGCGACATGGTTTTCGTCGTTGCGGAGAACCTCATTGCACATGAACGCAGACTGATCGAAATGCCCGTTGTCACGTAGCAGAATGGCAATTTCTACCACAATATGATAGTCGGTTACGCTTATGCGCTGGGCTCGCGATACAAGATCCGAGATGTTGCTGCGATCGCCGGATACGATCGATTGGCGTATCTTGTGTAGAATTTCGGATGGCGTCGTCACGTCTTGCCTGCAGAAGGTTGCTGTGGCTTTAGAATTTTCGCAGCCATCTTACGGCAATCTATGGGCCGATGCCAACTGTTCGGCGGCTTGCAGTACAGTGTAGGATTCAGAGCTTATCGCGCTGATCCGGAAAATTTAGGCTGAATTCTCGAAAATTAATTTACATTTATAGTAGTGGATTTTAATCAGGCCAGTGTATTTTATATTTATCAGAAATTGATTGATGCTTGGAGAATGATCGCTCACTGAAAGCCAAAGCTGAAGGCGTTGGTTTCACGCTACGCCTGTGCCTGGGCGTAGGCGTCGCCACTTCAAGCCTGAGACGCCTTTACTTCGGATATCCATCGCGTTGCCACGCCAAAGGATCGCGCCACGCATCCAGGCGCTGGTCCAGAGGAGGGGGATCAGCGCATCGCGGATGACGAAGGCGAGGAGGAGGCGCGGGGCGCGGTACCAGTCCGCGCGTGCCGCCAGGGCCATCTCGGCGCCGTACCAGAGCGCGGCGAGGCCGAGGAGGCAGGCGGTCAGGACCGCCGAGGGGGCGGCCGCGAGGGCGAGGGCGAAGGGCAGGAGGGGGCCGCTGCCGATCTCGGGCGCGAAGAACAGCGGGAAGGTGACGCGGCGCAGGCGGGCCCAGCGCAATTGGCGCGACCAGACCTCGCGCAGGGTGCGGCGCCCCAGGGGCTGGTCGAAGGGTGCGGCCACGAGGTGGACCCGGGCGCCGGCCGCGCGCACCAGCTTCGTCGCCGCCGCGTCCTCGGCGATCTCGGCGGCGAGGGCGCGGATGCCGCCGCGCGCTTCGAGGAAGGGCTTGTGCCAGAGCATGCTCTTGCCCTGGGCGAAGCCGAGGCCGAGGGCCTCGCCGGTATATTGCCAGCGCGCCTGCAGGGTGTTGAGGAAGGCGCATTCCACCGCCGCCGACAGCCCGTCCGGCCGGGCGCCGATCGGCGTCGAGCAGACGAGGCCGGTGTCGGGGCGCCAGGCCGCCTGGAGCCGCTGCAGGTAGTCCGGCGGCATCAGCACGTTGGAATCGGCGAGCACCACCCAGTCGTGCCGGGCCGCCTCCCAGCCGCGCACGCAATTGTTGAGCTTCGGGTTGTCGCTGATGCGCTCGTCGCCGACGATGAGGCGCGACGGAACACCCGGATGGGCCGCCATCAGCCGGTGCAGGAGCGGGACGATGGGGTCGGCGCCATCCGCCACGCAGAAGATGAGCTCGTAATCGGGATGGGCCAGCCGGAAGCCGCGCGCGAGCAGCTCCTCGCTGAAGGGTTCGAGCCCGCAGACGGGCCGCACCAGGGAGATCGGGGCGCCGAGGGGAAACACCGGATCGCGGTTGCGCCGGCCGAGGCGCATCGCCGCCACTCCGATGCCGGCGAGGTTGATCAGGGTCAGGGCCGCGCACAGGGCCAGCGCGACGACGGGTCCGGTCTCAAGTCCCATCAGACCGTCTCCCATCGGTCACGTCCCTTCATCCACGAGGTCCGGCGTCGCGCGCCGCCCCGGGTCGCGGACACGACGCCGCAACCCGATCCACCCCAGCGCCCCTAACAGCCCTGATGCTTCAGGCGTATGACAGCCCGAGCCGGCGAAGGGTTCGGCGGATGGACCGGCCGGTGAACCGGCCGGAGAACCGGCGAAGGGGACGGCGATGATGGGGCCGGCGCAGGTGGGGGTCGCTCGTTGAGCATGCCCATCGTCTTCCATCCCGCCTACGAGGCGACCCTGCCCGAGGGGCACCGCTTCCCCATGCGCAAGTACGGGCGTCTCGCCGAGATCCTGCTGGCGCGGGGCCTCGTGCCGGACGGCTTCGTACGCCCCGAGCCCGCCGGCGCTGACCTCCTCACCGCCGCCCATGACCGCGCCTACGTGGAGGCGGTCCTCGCCCTCGACGTGCCCCGCGCCATCGAGCGCGAGATCGGTCTGCCGGTCGGCGCCTCGGTGGTGGCCCGTTCCTGCGCCTCCGTGGGCGGAACCCTGGCGGCGGCCCGGCTCGCGCTGGCGCACGGCCTCGCGGGGAGCACGGCGGGGGGCAGTCACCACGCCCGGCGCGCGACCGGGGCCGGCTTCTGCATCTTCAACGACGTGGCGGTGGCCGCCCGCACCCTCCAGGCGGAGGGCACCATCGCCCGCGCCCTCGTGGTGGATTGCGACGTCCACCAGGGCGACGGCACCGCCGATTGCCTCAGCGTGACCCCGGATCTCTTCACCCTCTCGATCCATGCCGAGAAGAACTATCCCGCCCGCAAGATCCCGAGCGACCGCGACGTCGGGCTGCCCGACGGCGTGGACGATGCCGGGTACCACGCGGTGCTGGAGGCCCATGTCGGCCCGCTCCTCGACGCGCTCGCGCCCGACATCGTCTTCTACAATGCCGGCGTCGATCCCCACGGTGACGACCGCCTCGGGCGCCTCGATCTCACCGATGCGGGCCTGCTGGCGCGGGATCGCTTCGTCGTGGGCGAGGCCCGGCGGCGCGGGGTTCCCCTCGTCGGGGTCATCGGCGGCGGCTACGCCACGGATATCGACACCCTGGCCGGCCGCCATGCGCTGCTCTTCGTCGCCATGGCGGAGGCGGCGGGGGCACCGCTCCGTTAACGCCCGACGCCTTAGGCTCGCGCCGCCCGTCGTCGTTCCGAGCCCGTCATGTCGCGCGCCGTCCCTCCCGCCTTGCGCCCTGCCTCCGCGCCGAAGTGGGCCGCCCTCTGCCTCGCGGCCCTGGTCGCGGGGCTCGCCGTGATCGGCCGGCCCCTCACGGCGCCGCTCTCGGCCGAGGTCGAGATCGCGCGGATGTCGTGGGTGGAGGTGCGCGGCGCGGTCGCGCACGGCACCACGACCGTGCTCGTGCCGAGCGGCGGCATCGAGCAGAACGGCATCCACATGGTCACCGGCAAGCACGACCGCATCGTCGGCTGGGCCGCGCGCCAGGTCGCCGAGCGGCTGGGCAAGACCCTGGTCGCCCCCGTCATCTCCTACGTGCCGCAGGGAAGCTACGACCCGCCCGAGGGGCACCTGCGCTATCCCGGCACCATCGGCGTCCCGGACGCCGTCTTCGCCGGCACCCTGGAGGGGATCGCCCGCAGCCTGAAGCTCGCCGGCTTCCGGACCATCGGCTTCCTCGCCGATCACGGGGCCAGCACCGGGCCGCAGCGGGAGGTCGCGGAGCGCCTGTCCCGGGAATGGCTGTCCGAGGGTGTCCGCGTCGTCGACGTGAGCGCGTATTACGACGATGCCGCCCAGCTCGAATGGCTGCGGGCCGCGGGCGAGACGCCGGACACGATCGGCCGCCACGCGGGGATCCAGGACACCTCGGAACTCCTGGCGATCGCACCCGAAGGGGTCGACCTCGGCCGCCTCGCCGGGATCGGCTTCCGCGCCGAGGCCACGGGTGCCAGCGGCGATCCGCGGCGCGCCTCGGCCGAGCGCGGGCGGACGCTCATCGACCTGCGCATCCGGGCGGCTTTGGCTCAGATCGAGGCGGCCCGCACGGGCACGCGCCCCGGCGGACCCTGAGCCGGCGCGCACGGGTTTCGCCGAATCGGCGCAACCCAACCTTAAGGCGGACCTGCCAGATCAGGCTGCAGCAGTGCCACGCGTGCAGGATGACGGATGACCGACTGGGCCCAGGCTGTCGTGACCCAATTCAGCGAGGTGATCCTGACGGGTCTGCCGACGACGCTGGCGATGGCCGTGGTCCTCACGATCCTGTGCGCGCTGTTTCCCGCGCGGGCCGGCAAGCCCTGGTGGCGGACCTCGGAGATGATCACCGATGTCTGCTGGTGGTTCGCCACGCCGCTGTTCACCCGCTACCTTGCCCTGCTGCTCCTCATCGCCGGAGCGTTCTGGCTCTCGCTGATCATGGGTGACGGCACCCCGGGGGCCACGCCGTCGATCGGGTTGTCCCTGCTCGCAGGCATGCCGTTCTGGCTCGCCGTCGCGGTCTACATCGTGCTCATCGACATCATGATGTACGTGACCCACCGGGCCTTCCACACCATGACCCTGTGGCACTACCATGCGGTGCATCACTCCACGGAGGAGCTGCACTGGGTGTCGGCGCGCCGCTTCCACCCGTTCGACGACCTCATCCACATCGTGCTTCCGGACGTGGTGCTGATCCTGCTCGGCATGCCGCTCGAGGTCGTCGCCTTCGTGGCGCCCTTCCAGGTCTGGCATTCCGCCCTGATCCACAGCAACCTGAACTGGGATTTCGGGATCCTGAAGACCGTGATCGTCAGCCCGGTCTACCACCGCTGGCATCACACGGGCATCGACCAGGGCGGCTCGAAGAACTTCTCGGCGACCTTTCCGATCCTCGATCTGATGTTCGGCACCTACTACATGCCGAAAGGCGAGCGGCCGGAGCGCTTCGGGATCGACGACCCGACCTTCCCCAAGGATTTCGCGGGCCAGATCCTGCACCCCTTCCGCAACCGCGCCTGAATCCGGAGCGCTGCGCTCAAGGTTTCAGTGAGGCGGGCTTCAGTGAGGCTGGCTTGGGCAGGCTCCGGGCGGCCTGCTCCATCGCGTCGAACAGCTTTTCGAGTTCCGCGCCTTCCAGGCAGTGGAAGCCGAGCGTCCGGGTCAGGAGCAGGCCGAGGGTCGCGAAGGTCAGCATCGCGCCGGCGCCGGGACAGCAGGCCACGTCTTCCATCTGCGCGAGGCGCTGCTTGAGGAAGGCGTTGAAGCCCGCGAAGGCCTCCGGGTTCTCGGCCGAGGCCAGCAGCAGCGCGCGGGGGAAGCCGTCCTCGTCGGCATAGACCTGGCGCGCATGGGCGATCAGCGCGAGGGGGAGGGCGGCCGGGCCCGGCCCCTGCTCCGCCTCGTGCGCGGCCACGCTCTCGCGAATCTCCCGCAGCTTGCGTTCGGCCAGCGCCGAGATCAGCGCATCCTTGGAGGCGTAGTGGTGCAGGACGCCGCCCTTGCTCAGGGACGCTTCCGCCGCCACCGCGTCGATGGTCAGCGTGCGCGTGCCCACCCGCCGGATCAGGCGCTCGGCGGCGTCGAGGATGATCACCGGCCGGTCCTCGCGGCGGGTGCGCGCCTTGGTCATCAGCGATCCTGCTGGGGAAAGAGGAGCCGGAGGCCGGCCCGTGAAGCCCGGACGATGTGGTCCATCGGGACGTTCCTGGCAAACGCGGGAGCACGATTTCGGTTCGCCCGAGAAAAAACCGTCTGGACGGTCGGTAAGATAGCCGATATGGGTTGCCGCCGATAGGGTCCTGTCGAGGCTTGAGGACGCGATGATGGGTAGGACGACCGTTCGGCGGCCCGGATGCGGGATCGCGGCCCTGGGCATCGCTGTTTCGTCCGCCCTCCTGGCCGCGGCGCCCCCGGCCCGCGCTGCCGGCGACGCGCCGGCGCAGCGGACGCCCGCTCCGGCCCTCGTGCGCACCGTGGTGGCCAAGCCCAGCACCATCTCCTCCGACCTGATCTTCACGGGGGACATCCAGGCCCAGTCGCAGGTCAACGTCGCCTTCCGGACCAACGGCAAGATCGCCCGGCGCCTGGTGGAGGTGGGCGACCACGTCAGCGCCGACCAGGTGCTGGCCAGGCTCGACCCGCAGGAGCAGCGCGCCAACCTCAACAACGCCCAGGCCGCGCTCACCTCCGCCGAGGCGCTGCTGACCCAGGCCAAACTGAGCTTCAAGCGCCAGGAGCAACTGCTCGCCAGCGGCTACACCACCCGTCCGAGCTACGACGACGCGGAGCAGCAATTGCGCACCACCCAGGCCGCGGTGGATTCGGCCAAGGCGGCGCTGGGCAGCGCCGAGGAGCAATATTCCTACACCGACCTGAAGGCCGGGGTGAACGGCATCGTCCTGAGCCGGACCTTCGAGGTCGGGCAGGTGGTACAGGCCGGCCAGGTCGTGCTGGCGATGGCCGAGGACGGTCCGCGCGACGCGGTGTTCAACATCTTCGAGGCGGTGCTGGCGGCGCCCCCCGGGGGCAAGACTGTGGAGGTGACGCTCCAGGCCGACCCACGCGTCAGGACGGTGGGGCAGGTGCGCGAGATCTCGCCGAGCGTGGATGCCGCCTCCGGCACCGTGCGGGTCAAGGTCGGGCTCGAGACGACGCCCCCGGCCATGAGCCTCGGCGCCGTGGTGATCGGCACCGGCAGGTTCCGGCCGCGCCAGGCGATCGTGCTGCCCTGGTCCGCCCTCTACCGCTGGGAGAACGGGCCCGCCGTATGGGTGCGGGATACCGGCGCCGGCACCGTCGCGCCCCGGCCCGTGGTGATCGAGCGCTACGGTTCCGACACCATCGCACTGAAGGGGGGCGTGAAGCCCGGCGAGGAGGTCGTGGTGGCGGGCATCCAGCTGCTCCGGCCGGGCCAGAAGGTCGCCGTCGCCGAGACCGTCGAGGCGACGCCGTGAGCCGTTCCACCCCGATCCATTCCACCCCCAACCGGCCCACCATGATCCGTCCCGCCCTCGGCGCCCTCGTGCTCGCCGTCTGCCTCGGTGCCTGCCAGGGAGAGGAGAGCGCCGCGCCTCCGCCCGTGCGGCCGGTGCTCTACCGGGTCGTCAAGCCGGTCGAGGCGCGGGTCTTCGGCCCCTTCGCGGGGGTGGTCGCGCCGCGCTACCAGTCGGAGATCGGCTTCCAGATCGCCGGGCGCATGATCGCCCGCGACGTCACCGTGGGCGACGTCGTCCACAAGGGCCAGCGCATCGCCGCCCTCGATCCGGTGGTGTCCCGCTTCGCCCTGACCCGGGCGGAGGCGGACCTCGCCGACGCCCGGGCCCAGGCCGAGAACGCCAACGCGACGGAGCTTCGCCGCCGCCGCCTGCTCGCCGGCGGCAACGTCACCCAGGCCCAGTTCGACACGGCGGTGGCGAGCCGGGACACCGCCCAGGCTCGCGTCGCCCAGGCCGAGGCGAACCTGCAGAAGGCGCGGGACCAGATCGGCTACACCGAGCTGCACGCGGATTTCGACGGCGTCGTCACGGTGCGCAGCGCCGAGGTGGGCCAGGTGCTCAGCGCCGGTCAGGCGGTGGCGACCCTGGCCCGCCCGGAGGAGCGCGAGGCGGTGGTCGACATCCCCGAGGACCTCGTCGGCACCATGCCCACCGACGCGCAGTTCACCGTGTCGCTCCAGAGCGCGCCGGACGTGACCGCGACCGCGCGGGTACGCGAGACGGCGCCCTTCGCCGACAGCACCACCCGCAGCCGGCGCATCCGGATGACGCTGCTGAACCCCTCGGACGCGTTCCGCCTCGGTTCGACGCTCACCGTCACCCTGGCGCGGCCGGAGCCGGTGCATGTGGAGCTTCCCGCCAGCGTCGTGCTGAGCGCGGATGGGCGCGACGCCGTCTGGCTCGTGGCGCCCGATGGCCGCAGCGTCCACCGGCAGGCCGTCACCGTCATCCGCCGCACGGCAAGCCGCGTCAGCATCGGCGAGGGCCTCAAGGCCGGAGACCGGGTGGTCCTGGCCGGCGTCCACACCCTGCAGGAGGGGCAGGCCGTGCGCCTGCCCGACGCGGCGCCGTGAGGCGCGGCCGTTCCTGAGACCCGTCGCCACCCCGTCGAGGCGAGAGCCAATCCCGTGAAGTCCTTCAATCTGTCCGAATGGGCCCTGGAGCATCGCTCCTTCGTCTGGTTCCTCATGCTGATCTCGGTGCTGGCCGGGTTCCTGGCCTACGAGCGGCTCGGCCGCGAGGAGGACCCGCCCTTCGCCATCAAGACCATGATCGTGCAGGCGCGCTGGCCCGGCGCCACCATCGGCGACACCCTCGATCAGGTCACGGAGCGGATCGAGAAGGAGCTGCAGCAGATCGACGCCGTCGATTTCAGCCGCAGCTACACCACGCCGGGCCAGGCGACCGTCTTCGTGCAATTGCGCGAGACGACGCCGCCGAAGACGATCCCGGCGATCTTCTACCAGGTTCGCAAGCGCATCGGCGACATCCAGAACACCTTCCCGCAGGGCATGCAGGGCCCGTTCTTCAACGACGAGTTCGGCGACGTCTTCGGCAACGTCTACGCCTTCACCGCCGACGGCGTGACCCCGCGCCAGCTGCGCGACTACGTGGAGCGGGTCCGCGCCGAAGTGAAGAAGGTCCCGTCCGCGGGCAAGATGCAGCTCCTCGGCGCGCAGGACGAGGTGATCTACCTCGACTTCTCCACCCGCAAGCTCGCGGGGCTCGGCCTCGACACGAACTCGGTGATCAAGACCCTGCAGGCGCAGAACGCCATCACGCCCTCCGGCGTGATCCAGGCCGGCCCTGAGCGCGTCTCCGTCCGGGTCGGCGGCCAGTTCGTCAACGAGGAGAGCCTGCGGGCCGTGAACCTGCGGGTGAACGACCGCTTCTTCCGCCTCTCGGACGTCGCCGAGATCTCGCGCGGCTTCACCGATCCGCCGACCGACCTGTTCCGGTTCAACGGCCAGCCGGCGATCGGCCTCGCCATCGCGATGCAGCCGTCCGGCAACCTCCTGACCTTCGGCCACGACCTCAAGGAGCGCATGCGCAAGCTCGAGGGCGAGCTACCGGTGGGGGTGGGCATCCACCTCGTCTCGGATCAGCCCAAGATCGTGGAGGAGGCGGTGGGCGGCTTCACAAAGGCGCTGGTGGAGGCGGTGGTCATCGTGCTCGCGGTCAGCTTCATCTCGCTGGGCTGGCGGGCGGGGCTCGTGGTCTCGCTCTCGATCCCGCTCGTGCTCGCCATCGTGTTCGTGGTCATGCAGGTCATGGGGGTGACGCTCCAGCGCATCTCGCTGGGCGCGCTCATCATCGCGCTGGGTCTCCTCGTCGACGACGCCATGATCACGGTCGAGATGATGGTGGCGCGCCTGGAAGTCGGCGACAGCCTGAAGAAGGCCGCGACCTTCGCCTACACCTCCACCGCCTTCCCCATGCTCACCGGCACGCTCGTCACCGTGGCGGGCTTCCTGCCCATCGGCTTCAACGGCTCCTCGGCCGGTGAGTACACCTACTCGCTGTTCGTGGTCATCGCCGCCTCGCTCCTCGTCTCCTGGGTGGTGGCGGTGCTGTTCGCGCCCCTCATCGGCGTGAAGCTCCTGTCCTCGAAGATGAAGCACAAGGACCACGACGCCCCGAGCCGCACCATGCGGATCTTCACCGCCATGCTGCTGGGCGCCATGCGCTGGCGCTGGACCACCGTTCTCGCCTGCATCGGCATGCTGGCGGCGGCCATCGTCGGCATGGGGCACGTGCAGCAGCAGTTCTTCCCGGCCTCCGACCGCCCGGAACTGCTCGTCGACATGACGCTGCCGCAGAATGCCAGCATCGCGGAGACGAAGGGCCAGATGGACCGCTTCGAGGCGACGCTCCAGGGCGATCCCGAGATCGTGCGCTGGTCGTCCTATGTCGGCCAGGGCGCGGTGCGCTTCTACCTGCCCCTCGACCAGCAGCTCGGCAACGCCTTCTTCGGCCAGATCGTCATCGAGACGAAGTCGATCGAGGCCCGCGAGCGCATGAAGGTGAAGCTCGAAAAGCTCGCCCGCGAACAGTTCGTCGGCACCGACTTCCTCATCCACTCCCTCGACCTCGGGCCCCCCGTGGGGCGCCCGGTCCAGTACCGCCTCAGCGGCCCCGACCTGCAGACCCTGCGGGCGCACGCGCTCACCCTCGGCAACATCGTGGGCGCCAACCCGCATCTCGACGTGCCGACCTTCGACTGGAACGAGCCCGGCAAGGTGCTCAAGGTCGAGATCATCCAGGACAAGGCGCGCCAGCTCGGCGTGACCTCGGAGGACATCGCCGGCCTCCTCAACGGCATCGTCGGCGGGCGCGCGATCACCCAGGTCCGGGACTCGATCTACCTCGTCAACGTGGTGGCCCGCGCCCAGGCCGTGGAGCGCAACTCCCCCGACACGCTCCAGAGCCTGCAGGTTCCGCTGGCCAACGGCAGCGTGGTCCCGCTGCTGGCCTTCGCCACCATCGGCTACGAGCTCGAGCAGCCCATCGTCTGGCGACGCGACCGCCTGCCCACCATCACGGTGCGGGCCTCGATCGCGGACGACACCCAGCCCGCCACCGTGGTGCAGCAGCTCGACGCGCAGATCCAGGCGTTCAGCAAGGGCCTGCCGGACGGCTACGTCCTGGCGGTGGGGGGCTCGGTGGAGGAGAGCGCCAAGGGCCAGGGGCCGATCGCCGCCGTCGCGCCGGTGATGCTGCTCACCATGGCGATGTTCCTGATGATCCAGCTCCAGAGCTTCCAGAAGCTGTTCCTGGTGGCGAGCGTGGCCCCGCTCGGGATCATCGGTGTCGCGCTGGCGCTGCTCCTGTTCAACAAGCCCATGGGCTTCGTCGCCATCCTCGGCGTGCTGGCGCTGATCGGCATCATCGTGCGCAACTCGGTGATCCTGGTGACGCAGATCGACGAGTACGAGCGCGATGGGCTGGCGCCCTGGGACGCGGTGGTGGACGCCACCTGCCACCGCATGCGCCCGATCCTGCTCACGGCCGCCGCCGCCAGCTTCGGCCTCGTGCCCATCGCCCGCGAGGTGTTCTGGGGGCCGATGGCCTATGCGATGATCGGCGGCATCCTGGCGGCGACCTTCCTGACCCTGTTCTTCCTGCCCGCCCTCTACGTGGGCTGGTACCGGATCAAGGCGCCGCCGAAGGGGACCCCGCGCCAGGTGCACGGTGCGGATGGGAAAGTGCACGGCGCGGAGGCGCCGGCCCACGCCGGGTGAGGAGCGCCTCGGCTGCTGCGGTCAGGGCGCGCGCCCTCTCCTGAATGGAGAGGGGACCCGCGCTGGTTTTCCCGGCTTGGAATGTCAGCCGCATCCGAGCCGGAAGCCGTCTTACGCCGGCTTCGCCGTCCCGGCCCGGTCCACCGTCGCGCCGGGGCGTGAATCCGTGCTGGCGTAGTAGGGCTTGATGTCGATCAGCGGCGTGCCGTCCCGGCAATCGAGGCCGCGCACGCTGAGGGTCGCACCGTCGCGGCCCAGAAGCGCCACCACCGAGAGGCCGATCGGATTGGGGCGCGCGGGCGAGCGCAGGGAGAACGTGCCCCGGCTGCCCTCCGCGTGGCGCGGGCGCTGGAGCACGAGGTCGCGCGCGGCCTCGTCCATCCAGTAGAGCACGATGAGGTGGCTCGCCCCCTCGACGTTCTGGAGGCCCGCGGCGAAGGCGTCGTCCACCACGAGGGTGCAGGTCGCCTCGGTCTGGAGGCCGTTCTTCGGGCACTCGCCCCGGGTTGCCCAGGGCGTGCGGATGCGGCCGATGAAGTAGAGCCCGGCATCGTGGGCCCCGGGCAGCGCGACCGCCACCTCGCCGGGGCGGTGTCCCGTCGCGTCGCTCATCCTCGACCTTTCTCCCGTGCCTGAAAGGCACCGGTGTCCGTCAATCGCGCGCGCGGAGCAAGCGAGGCCGCCTCACCCGGTCGCGGTCCGGGCCCGCACGATGGGAGCGTGCGTGTGGCGCGCGTAGCCGGCGATCGGCCCGGGGCGGCCGATATAGTAGCCCTGCGCGGCATGGCAGTTCTCGGCGGCGAGGAAGGCGAGTTCCCCGGCGGTCTCGACGCCCTCGGCGATGACCGGCAGGCCGAGCCCTGCGCCGAGGCCGAGCACCGAGCGCGCGATGGCGGCGGCCTGCGGGTTCGAATCCACCGCCGCGATGAACGATCCGTCGATCTTGATCGCGTCGAAGGGAAACTGGCGCAGGTTCGACAGGGAGGAGTAGCCGGTCCCGAAATCGTCCATGGCGATGCGCAGGCCGAGCGCCTTCAGTTCGCGCAGGTTGACGGAGGCCCGCGCCGGATCGCGGATCAGGGCCGTCTCGGTGATCTCCAGTTCGAGCCGGGCCGGATCGAGGCCGGTCTCGGCCAGGATCGCCCGGACGATGGGGGCGAAGCCGGAATCGTGGACCTGGAGCCCCGAGACGTTGACCGCCACGGTCAGCGGCACGGTCCAGCTCGCCGCCTCCCGGCAGGCCTCGCCGAGCGCCCAGGCGCCGATCTCCTGAATGAGCCCGCTCTCCTCCGCGATGGGGATGAACAGGCCGGGCGAAATCAGGCCGCGCACGGGGTGGTGCCAGCGCAGCAGGGCCTCGAAACCGATCACCCGCCCGGTACGGATCTCGGCCTGCGGCTGGTAGACGAGGCGCAGTTCGCCCTGCGCCAGCGCCAGGCGCAGGGCTTTCTCCAGGATGCGCCGTTCGCGCACCTCCCGACCCATCGCGGCCTCGAAGAATCGGTAGCTGCCCCGCCCTGCGGATTTCGCCAGGCCCAGGGCGGTGTCGGCCGCGTTGAGGAGGTCGTTGCGGTCGCCGGCATCGTCGGGGAACAGGGCGATGCCGATGGTAGCTTCGGGCAGCGGCTCGCTCCCCGTGAGGCCGTCCGAGGCGTAGAGCGCTGCGCGGATCTCCTCGGCGAGCCGTCCGGCCGCGACCGCGTGGGCGCAGGGCGTCACCACCGCGAACTCGTCGCCCGCGATGCGCGCCGCGACCTGCGAGGTGCCGAGCTGATCGCCGAGGAGGCCGGCGACCCGGACCAGGGTGGCGTCCCCGATGGCGTGCCCGAACAGGTCGTTGATCTCCTTGAAGCCGTCGAGGTTGATCGCCAGCAGCGCCAGCCGGTCGCCGGACGCGGCCGCCTGGCGGATCATCCGGTCCAGGCTCTCGTAGAAGTTCTGCCGGTTGGGCAGGCCGGTCAGGACGTCGTGCCCGGCCAGGAAGCGGATCTGCCGCTCCGCCCGCCGCCGGGCGGTCAGGTCGCGCACCGCGAGGGCGAGGTGCGGCGCGCGTCCGTAGGCGACGGGCCGCTGGATCAGCTCGACGGGCAGGTCCGTGCCGTCCGCCCGTCGCAGGGTGCCCTCGATCGAATCCTCCGACCGGGCGGCAAGGGCACGCCGGGTGGCGGGGTCGGGGATGAAGCGGGCGAGCGCCGCGCCGGCCAGCGCCCGTGCATCCGTTCCGGTCAGCGCGGCGAAGCTGTCGTTGGCGCTGACGATGAGCCCATTGTTGCAGATGACCAGACCTTCGACGGCGGCGTTGGCGAGGCTCTTCAGGCGTTCGCGATAGATCGTGCGCTGGCGATCCCGGATATCGAGGATGAGCGCGGTGCCCGCCATCAGGAGGATCGTCAGGCTCGCGAGGGCCACCGGCAGGGCGAGCCAGAGCGGCTGCACCGTCTCCTCCGGCACCGCCACGCGGGGATCCGGTTGGAGCGTGAGAGCCACCATGCCGACCGCGTGATGCCCGCAGATCGCCGCCACCAGCAGCCCGACGCCGAGGATGCGGTCGCGGGCCCGGCCGCCGGCGAGGCCGATGCCCAGGGCGGCCGCGCCGAGCCCGGTGGCGACGAGGACCGAGAGCGCGACGAGGCCGGCATCCCAGACCATGTGGCCCGGGAAGCGGTAGGCCGCCATGCCGGTATAGTGCATCGCCGCGATGCCGAGGCCGAGGATGGCGCCGCCGAGGGGCGGGGCGAGGCGGGCGCGCCAGGCCGTCGCGGTGGCGAGGCCGGCCCCGGTGAGCAGGACCGCGAGGGCGAGGGATACCAGGGTCTGGCCGGGGGCATAGCCTGTTGGAAAATTCGCGTTGGCCGACAGCATCGCGAGGAAATGCGTGGCCCAGATGCCGGAGCCGCCGGCGAGCGCCGCGATGGCGACCCAGCCCCGGCGCCAGCCGCCCACGGTTTTCCGGGCGTGGTTCATCAATTCGATCGTCGCGCTCGCCGCGAGGGCGCAGATGAGCACCGCCAGTGAGAGCAGCCAGGGATCGGTGTCGGCAGCAAAACAACCGATGACTGTAAGCATCAACGGAATGTTCCCCTTGTGGTCGTTGGCTGCCGTAAAAAGAACATCGAGAGGTCACCGAAGGAGAAGCTTTGACTGCGTAGCATAGGTTAACGTGATCGCGGCGCTGACTTGAGGTGATCCACCAACTTTGTCAGCGGGTGTGTTGTCGGCTCGATCCGGGCCCCTGATTTCCCAAGACCTGACGGCCTCGCCCGACGGTCGCGTCCCGGCGCGCGTCGTTGTAGACGGGGCGGTGACGAGGGTTTTCACCGGGAGGACGCGTGATCCGCGACGAATTGCGACCGATGGAATCCGTGGCCGACCCGGAGACCGCCGTGGACCGGCTGGCTGCCCTGCATGCGGGGGCGATCGAGGCCCTGCGGTCGGCGCTGGCGCGCTACCTCGACGGCGGGCCGCCCCCCGACGCCACCGAGCGGCTGCAGTTCCGCTATCCGGAACTGCGGGTGACCTATCAGCCGACCGGGCCGATCCCGCGCGTGTCCCGCGCCACCGCGAAGTTCCAGGCGCCGGGCACCTACGCCACGACCGTGACCCAGCCGGCGCATTTCCGCGGCTACCTGCTCGAACAGCTCGGACCCCTGGTGCGCGATTACGGCGCCACCCTCGAGGTGGGCCTGAGCGCGCAGGAGATCCCCTATCCGTACGTGATCGAGCCCGGCGCCGATCTCGGGCGCAGCGGCGTCAGCCCGCGCGACCTCGCCACCTACTTCCCCGTGCCGCTGCTCTCGGTGGTCGGCGACGAGATCGCCGATGGGCTCTGGCAGGAGCTTCCCGACGTACCGCGCCCGCTGGCGCTGTTCGACGCGATCCGGTCCGACTATTCCCTGCGGCGGCTCGTGCACTACACCGGCAGCGACTGGCGCCACGTGCAGCCCTGGATCCTGCTGACGAACTACCACCGCTACGTCGACGGCTTCATCCGCCACGGGCTCGAACGGCTCGCGCGGGGCGACGACGGCTTCGAGCGGATGATCCTGCCGGGCGGCGTCTCGGTCACGGCGGCCGAGGCGGCCAGCGTCGACCCGGCGGCCCTGCTCGCCGCCTCGCCCTGGCACAAGTCGCAGATGCCCGCCTACCACCTCGTGGCGCGTGGGCCCGACGGCAGCCAGCAGGGCACCACCCTGGTGAATATCGGCGTCGGCCCCTCGAACGCGAAGACGATCACCGACCATCTCGCGGTCCTGCGCCCGCATTGCTGGCTGATGGTGGGGCATTGCGGGGGCCTGCGCCAGTCGCAGACCATCGGCGACTACGTGCTCGCCCACGGCTACCTGCGGCGCGACCGCATCCTCGACGAGCTCGTGCCCCCCGACGTGCCGGTGCCGGCGCTGGCCGAGGTGCAACTCGCCCTCCAGGCGGCGGCCGCGCACATCACGGGGGAGCGCAGCGAGGCCCTCAAGCGCCGCCTGCGCACCGGCACGGTGGTGACCTACGACGACCGCAACTGGGAACTGCGCTTCTCCCAGGAGCGCCGCCGCATCAATCTCTCCCGCGCCATCGGCGTCGACATGGAGAGCGGCACCATCGCGGCCCAGGGCTACCGCCTGCGCGTCCCCTACGGCACCCTGCTCTGCGTCTCCGACAAGCCGCTCCACGGCGAGATCAAGCTGCCGGGCTCCGCCAACGCCTTCTACGAGCGCGCGGTGGCCGAGCACCTGCTCATCGGGCTCGCCGCCCTCGACAACCTGCGCGCCGAGCGCCACGGCCTGCATTCGCGCAAGCTGCGCAGCTTCGACGAGCCGCCGTTCCGCTGACGCCGGAACCGGCGGGGGCGTCGCGGCTCAGGCTGGCTCGATCTCCGCCTCGGCCCCGTCGACCGCCTGATACGCCGGGAACACGGCCCGCACGGTGGTGCCCTCGTCGGGGACGCTCACGATGACGAGGCGGCCCCGGTGGCGGTTGACGATGTGCTTGACGATGGCGAGGCCGAGGCCGGTGCCGCCCTGGTCGCGGCTGGAGGCGACGTCCACCCGGTAGAAGCGTTCGGTCAGGCGCGGGATGTGCTCGGCGGCGATGCCCGGCCCTTCGTCGCGCACCGCCAGGGTCACGCCGGTCCGGCCCGTGCCCGCATCGGTGTGGCGGGCGAGGGAGACCGCGACGAGACCGCCGCCGCCGCCGTACTTCACCCCGTTCTCGATCAGGTTCTCGACCACGCGCAGCAACTCGTCGCGCTCGCCGAGGATCGGATGGGGGCCCTGCGCGTCGAGGGTGAGGGTGACGCCGCGCGACCGGGCGAGCGGCCCCTGGGTGTCGACCATCTGGCGGGCGATGCGGGTCAGGTCCACGGGCCGCTTCGGGGGCACGTGCTCGCGCAGCTCGATCCGCGAGAGCGACAGCAGATCGTCCACGAGCCGCGCCATGCGCTGGGCCTGGCTCTTCATGATGCCGAGGAAGCGCTCGCGGGCGGGCGGGTCGTTGCGCGCCGGACCCTCCAGGGTCTCGATGAAGCCGAGCAGCGAGGCGAGGGGCGTGCGCAACTCGTGGCTGGCATTGGCGACGAAATCCACCCGCATCGCCTCCAGCCGCCGGGCCGAGGTGAGGTCGCGCAGGAACAGGACCACGTTCGGCTGGCCCCCGGCCGGGCCGTCCGGCATCGGCAGGGCGCCGACCTGGACCTCGAAGGCCCGCTCGGTGGGAACGCGGGTGGCGTAGAGGGTCTTCAAGGGCGCGCCGGTGCGCAGCACCTCCTCGATCCCGTCGAGGATCTCGGGCGCGCGCAGGGCGAAGGAGAGGGGGTGGCGCAGCTTCAGGGCGGGCAGCAGCGCGCGCGCGGCCGGGTTGACCTCAATGACCACGGCGCGCCGGTCGACCAGGATGACCGGGTCGGGAATGTTGGCGAGCAGCGCCTCCGCGACCGAATGGCGGGTGGCGGCCGCGCTCTCCGGCGCGCGCACGATGCGGGCGCGACCGAGGCTCCCGACGAAGCCGCCGAGGGCGGCGGCGAGGGCCAGCGCCGCCAGGAGCGGCCCGTCGAGGGTTCGAAATCCGGTGGAGAACAGGCCGACCGCTCCCGCCGTGACGGCGGCGGCGATCCAGGCCGATCGGCGCGCGCCGCGTGCCATGGGCAATGTCCCCGGGAGGATGCGCGCGCGTCGGACCTGTGGGTCAGGCCCGGGCGGCCCGCGCGCGCTTGGCGACCTCGTACACCGTGAGCATGACCAGTGCGATGACAAAGGGAACGAGGTAGTAGCAGACCCGGAACAGCAGCAGCGAGCCGAGCACCTGGTCGCGGGGCAGGCTGGAGAGGGCGAGCAGGATGGTCGCCTCGAACACCCCGATCCCGCCCGGCGCGTTCGAGGCGATGCCCAGCATGGCGGCGAGCACGTAGATCGCCACGAAGGTTGTGAAGCCGATGGAGGTGCCCGCCGGCAGGAGCACGTAGAGCGTGGCGGCGGCCGCGCAGACATCGCCGATGCCCACCACCATCTGGCTCAGGGACACCGAGGCGCCGGGCAGTTCGAGGCGCCAGCTCCTCACCCGCACGTGGCGGCGCTTGAGCGAGACCCAGAGCAGGTAGGCCACCACGGCGAGCAGCGCCCCGAAGCCGACGCCCTGGTTCAACGCGATGCTGGTGAAGGTGAGGGCGGCGAGCTGGCCCGCCTCCGCCACGAGGCTCAAGCCCAGGACCACGCCCATGCCGAGCCAGAAGGTGAAGCCCGCGATGACGGTGAGCGCCGCGATCTTGGCCGCCGACAGGCCCTTGCTGGAATAGATCCAGTAGCGGATCGTCCCCGCGGTGAGCAGCGGGAAGCCGAGGGTGAAGCTCACCGCGTAGCTCGTGAACGAGGCGAGCGCCGTCGTCCGGTAGGGGACCTTGAGCTTGAGCTGCCGCAGCGCCAGGGCGTCGTAGCAGGTGAGGAAGAGATAGCTGATGGCGACGAACAGCAGGGCGAGGCCGAGCTGCTCGCCCGTGGCGGCGGTGAAGGCCGCGTGCATCTCGGCCCAGGTCACGCTCTGGACGAGCTTCCAGAGGACGAACAGCGAGCCTGCGAAGATCACGAGGCTGGCGATCGTGCCGAGCCAGGCATAGCGGCTGCGCAGGCCGGAGGCCGGGGCCTCCGTCACCACATCCGGCGACACGCCCGAGGCGTCGCCCGGCGCGAGCGCCTCGGCGGTCTCGATCTGCTTCTGCTGTCCCGCAAAATTCATCGTGTCGGCGTCCGCCTCCGCTGGACTGCCCGCGCTCGGCTTCGCCGCCGGCAGGGTTCAACCCGAGCTTGTGCCGGACCGCGGCCCGTCGCCCGCATTTAGGGGCATCGACGGGCAATTGCCAGCAATCGCACCGCAATGCCCACCGGCGATGCACGCAGCCGCCAGGGCCAAGCCGGTGCGAATCCGGCTCGCCACCTCCGGCGCGGTGCACACGTAGGTAGGGCTCGGATGCGGGATCGCCACCACGGGCAGGTCCGGCCGCAGGGCCTTCAGCTCCCCCTGCAGCAGGCCCGCGACGCGCCCGGAGAGCACCACGACGCGCAGGTGCGGCAGGCAGGCGAGGAGCGGCGCGAGGCAGGGCAGCGCCCGTGTCACCTCGGACCGGCGCGGAGGCCGGTTCCGGGCGCCGGGCGCGTGGATCACCCACGGAATCGTGTTCCAGATCAGGGTCTCGCGGCGCGCCAAGCCCGCCTCGGCCAGAAACCGGAACAGGTTGGCGGCGGTGCCGGTGGGGTTGTCGCGCGAGACGAAGCCGGTGCCCCGGATCGCCGGCCCCGGGGTCTCCAGGAGCAGGAGCAGGCGGGCCTCGACCCCGCCATCGAGGGGGTCGGGATCCGGCACCTCGGCGTCCTGCGCCTCGGCGATCCGGCGTGCCAGCGCGCGGATCGGGGCGATGTGCGGACGATCCAGGAGGGCCCTTCGTGCGGCGAGGGCGTCGGGGTCCCGCAGGCTCTTCGGAACGGCCGGCTCAGCCGACATCGGCGAGGATGCGCCCAAGTCCCTCGGGCAGATCGCCCTCGCGGCGGAAGCGCTCGACCCCGCCTTCCACGGACAGGCGCGCCGCGAGGCCCTCGGGACCGCCGAACTGGAACCCGAGCTGCGTGGCATAGGCCGCGCAGGCCGCGCCCTTGGCGGCCTGGCCCTCCGGCCCGAACCGACATTCTGCGTCGGCCAGATCGGCGAAACGGTCCCGCAGCGGCTCCTTCGGGGTCCGGTCGCGCACCGTGTAGGGGAAGTCGCGCCACCACAGGATCGGCGCGTGCGGTGCGGCGGCGTCGATGGCGCGCACGACCTGCACGTGGTCCACGTGCCCGCCCACCGCCTGGGGCGCGAGCAGGAGGTCGGGCCGGAGCTCGGCCAGGAGGTCGCCGATCGCCGCCGTCAGCCCGGGGACGATACCGTCGTCGGCCCGGACCGCCTCGAACAGCGCCGGCGCCGAACCGTAGCCGCGGTGCGGAGCCTCACGAAAGGGCAGGTGTCGCGCCGTGACCCCGAGGGCCCGGGCTGCCGCGTCGTCCTCGGCCCGGCGCAGGCGCATGTAATCGACCTCGGCACCCAGGCCCTTGTCGGTCTGGCAGGCGAGGGCGAAGCCGCTGGGCCGGTTCACCGAGGCGGTGAACAGGGTCGCCATCACCACCCGCCAACCGTCCCGCGCCAGCCCGTGCAGCAGCCCGCCGCAGGAGAAGGCGGCATCGTCGAGATGGGGCGAGAGGGCGAGCGCGGTCGGCATGCGTTCAGAGCAGGTGCGGTTCGGCGCGGAAGCGGCAGGCGGGGTCGTGCGGCAGGCTCGCGGCGAAGTCGCTCGCCGGGCGCTCGTTGGCGACGCTGCCGTACACGTCCATGATCTGGCGCCCCACCGCGCGCCAGGAATAGACCCGGCGGCACTCGGCGAGACCATCCTCGGCGAGGCGCCGGCGCAGGGGCTCGTCCTCGATCACCCGGGCCAGGGCGTCCGCCAGGGCGGCCACGTCTCCGGGCTGGACCAGGAGTCCGTTCTCGCCGTCGCGCAGGCAGTCGGAGACGCCCACCGAATGGGTCGAGACCACCGCGAGGCCCGTCGCCATCGCCTCCAGGATGGTATTGGAGAAGCCCTCCGCGTAGGTCGGCGACACGAACACGTCCGCCGCCCGGTAGAGGTCCGGCACGGTGTCGTAATCGGCGTAGCCGGTGAAGCGGATCGCCTCGTCCGAAAAGTTCAGTTCGGCGGCGCGGGCCTTGGAGGATTCCACGTCCGGCCCGATCCCGGAGATCGTGGCTTCGAACGGGATGGCGCGGGCGCGCAGGAGCCCCAGCGCGTCGATGAAGTCGAGCACGCCTTTCCGGCGGTCGACCCGGCCGTGATAGAACAAGCGCACCGGGCCGGAATGCCCCCTTCGACCGGGGGTGAAGCGCGCGGTGTCGACGGCGCCGGGCACGATGGTGAAGCGCTTGGGGTCCGATCCCAGCCGGTCGCAGACTTCCCCGACGAAGGAGGCGCCGCCGATCAGCAGGGCGTTGGCATGGGCCAGCACCTCGCACATGGCGACCCGGTGGGTCTCGCAGCAGGAGCCGACCCAGTGGCCGTCCCCGCCCTGGATCGAGACCACGTTCGGCACGCCGATGGTTCGCGAGGCCAGCAGCGTCGCCCAGCCGGTCGGGTAGCCGTACTGCGCGTGCAGGATGTCGAAGGGCTTCTTCGCGTGTTCGGCCTCGATGGTCGCCACCATCGTGTCGATGTCGCGCTCGAAGTCGCCGCTCTCCTGCTCGCCGAGCTGTTCGAGGCCGATCACGGTGACGCCCGGAACGACGGGGGGCGGGCCACCGCCATACACGCGGGTGCCGAAGGCATCGCCGCGATACTGGGAGATCATCGTCACGTCGTGACCGGCCTCGACCAGTTCGCGCAGCAGGTTCTGCGCATAGACGCTCATGCCGGAGATCGCCGGAAAGTAGCGGCGCGAGACGAAGCAGATTCTCACGCGGAGGCCTCCGGGTTCGGGTTGCGGCAGTCGCGCAGGTACTTCAGCGAAGCCGGCACCATGAGGTCGGCCCGGTGGCTCTCGCGGGAGAGTTCGACGCAGATCAGCTTGTCGAAGTGGATCGCCTCGAGGGCGTTCAGCACGGAGGGGACGTCCATGTCGCCCTCGCCGAAGGGCAGGTGGACGTGGACGCCGCGCGCCATGTCCTCCAGGGCCACGGTGCCGAGGCGATCGGCGAATTCGCCCACCGCCGCCGCCGGGTCGCGTTCGCCGGTGACCAGGCAGTGGCCGGTGTCGAGGGCGAGCCTGAGGCTGGGGATGTCGAGGGCGGCGTAGTCATCCAGGGTTTCGATCAGCATGCCGGGCTCGGGCTCCAGGCAGGCGACCACGTTCCGCTCGGCGGCGTAGGCGACGACCTCGGTCAGCCCGTCGCGCAGCCAGCCCTGCGCAGCCAGCCCGTCGATGCCGGGCTTCGGCACCCCGGCCCAGAACGAGACGGCTTCCGAATGCAGGATCGCGCCGATGTCGATGGCACGCTTGAGGAAGCCGATGCGCCGAGCCCGGCCGGCGGCGTCGCCGCTCACCAGGGTGGGCTCGTGCTTGGCCTTGGGGTCGAGGAGGAAGCGGGCGCCGGTCTCGATCACCGAGCCGAGGCCGAGGCGCTGCAGGCGGCTCGACACGCGCTGGGCTTCCGCCAGCCAGTTCTCCGCGAAGGGGTCGAGGTGATGGATGTCGAGGGTCAGCGCGACGCCCTGGTAGCCGGCCTCCGCGATCAGGTCGATCGCGTCGTCCAGGCGATGATGGGCGGTGCCGTTGGTGTTGTAGGCAAAGCGCAGGCTCATGCGGCGCGGCCCTGCTGTTCGAGGCGGAACGGGGCGTGGTGCGATTCCGGCTCGCGGTAGAGCGGGTAATGCGAACCGACGATCCGGTCGGCGAGCGCGGTGTCGAAGAGCGGCTGTCCGCCGAAGCGCTCGATGGCCTCCGGGGTCAGGCGCACGGGCTTGAGGGTGTCGGTGGCCTCGCCGAAGCGGATCAACGGATGGTCGCGCTCGAGGAGCTTGCGCGCGTTGCGTTCGCCGATGCGGTGGTAGCTCATGGTCTCGACCTCGAGCCCCGGCACGATGGCCTTGACCACGCCGACGCTGCCGCCCGGCGGTGAACAATCGACGTAGAGCACGTCGAATCCGGCCTGCTCCAGGCGCTCGCGGGCGATGCGCCCGCGGGCATGGCCGTCCGGCGCCTCGGTGGTCGGCAGGTCCGAGAAACGCTTGGTGGTGCGCTCGGAATAGACCGTGTCGCGCAAGGTGGCGGCGATGCCCTCGGGGGGCTGCACGATCCATTCGAGCATGGCCTTGAGGGCGCGGCTCTCCTCCAGGTCGAGGCTCGGCAGGGCCTTGTCGATGAACGCCTTGACGTAGCCGGGGGGCGTGACCCGCTCGGCAAAGGCCAGCGGCCCGTGGCCGAAGGCCTTGCGCACGCGGGCGGCCTGGAATTCGAGGAGCGCCTTGCGCAGGGCCCGCTCGCGGTCCGGGTCGCAGGCCTCGCCGCAGGCCGAGAGCGCGATCGGCACCGGCGTATCCGCGAGATTGCGGTCGTGGCCGACGACGTAGAGGTTGGTCAGGCCGAACTGGTCGGTGGCGAATTTCGGCAGGGCCTTGATCCCGAGGGAGTCCAGCCGGTCGAGCATGCCCCGTGTTTCGGGGCCGAGGCCCTCCGAGAGATCGAGCACCACGCCCTGGTCGAGGGCGCGGAACAGCAGGCCGTTGCCGTCGCGTTGCAGGAGTTCGAGCAGCCCGTGGCCGAGGGCGAAGGGCACGTCCGGCCCGGCCCCGAGGCCGTTGGTGATGAGGTTGGTGAAGGGCTTGTAGCCCTCCGACAGCTCGAAATAGTCGGTGGCGGCGATGTCGAGCGGCATCAGCACCGTCTCGCCGGTGCGGGCGCGGAGGCTCGGCGTCCATTCGAGAACGGTGCCGCGCCCGACCGGGCTGCCGGCCGGCAGGCACAGGGTGAGGGGATCGGCCACCGCGTTCGCCCCGTAGACCCGCACGAGGTCGTCGTAGCTGGCGCGCTCCTTCTTGCGCGGCATCACGGCGAGCGACGGCATCAGGTTCTCGGCGATCTCCGCCACCGCGCCGATGATGGCCTCGTCGTCGGTGGCGCCGTAGCCGATCCCGCTCGGCATCGCGCCGACGAAGAACGGATCGTCGAGGAACAGCGACACGAACCAGACCGGGATGCCGGTGCGGTCCAGGGGCGCCAGGGGGAAGCCGACGATGCGGCCCTCGGGCAGGATGTCGAGGTAGGCGCGCACCGGCTCCGGCAGCGCGGACGGCAGGCCCTCGATCCGGCGGGGGGCGCCGTAGGTGTAGGTGCGCGGCGCCTTGATCCGGCTGTGGCGGGCGCGGTCGTCCTGGTCCTGCTCGTTCACGGTCGTGGTGTTCCGTTCCTCAGGGCAACGCGGCGTAGGCGCGGGCCAGCAAGCGCATGGTGTGAAGGTCGCGGGCCGCACTGTAGGCCTCGCGCTCCTCCGGCCGGCGCAGCGCCGAGCCGAAGGCCTTCACCTGTTCGAGGAAGGGCGAGGCCTCCCCGTCGAAGGGCAGAGTGTCCGACGCGCCGGTTGACCCGTCGGTGAACGACAGCGTGCCGCCCGCCACCTGGCCCATCGTGTCGATGGCGGTGAGCAGGCCTTTCGTGCCGGTCACTTCGAGGCGGCGGCGGGGCAGGGCGTCCGGGCAATTGTAGGCGACGTGCAGGTTGGCGAGCACGCCGGACGGGGTGCGCCCGATGAGGAGCGCGCCGTCGTCGACGGCGTAGTCCTGCGCCCGCGCCTGGGTCAGCGCCGCGAGATCGTGGATCGATTCGTCGAGGAGGAAGTCGACGAGGTCGAGGCCGTGCGGGGCGAGGTCCATCAGGGCGCCGCCGCCGGCCTTGGCCGGGTCGATGCGCCAGTTGTCCTGGCCCGCGAAGGAGGTCCAGGCGCGCGGCAGCCAGCAGGCATAGACGATGCGGATCGCCGTCACGGTGCCGAGGCGGCCGTCGCGGATGGCGGCGCGCATGGCCCGGTGCGCGGGATGATGGCGCTGGTCGAAGGCGGTGCCGTAGAAGGTCTCGCCCCCGGACAGCGCCGCCACCATGGCCTCGGCGTCGGAGAGCGAGGCCGCCATGGGCTTCTCGCACAGGATCGCCTTGCCGGAGCCGGCGAGCGCCTCGATCGCCTCGCGGTGGAGGTGGTTCGGGGTCGCGACGTAGACCGCCTCCACCTCTCGGTCGTTCACGAGATCGGCGAGATGCGCGTAGGCCCGGGCGCCCTCGGCCTCGGCCGCCGCGCGGGAGGCCTCGCCCGGATCGGCGACCGCGACGAGGCGGTGGCCGGCGTCACGAATGCCCGGCGCCATGTAGTCGCGCGCGACCCAGCCGTAGCCGACGATGCCCCAGCGCACCGGCTCCATCACCAGCGCTCCGGCAGGTCGAGATAGGTCCGGTCGCGCACCCGGGCGGCCTCCGGCGCGTCGAGGGCGCCCTGCCAGTCGAGGGTCTCAGGCCCGACGAAGGCCAGCGGGTAGGTGGCGCGGGCGGCGTATTCGGCCTCGTAGCGCTCGGAGGGCCAGTTGACGGCGTGGCGGCCGCCCGCCTCGGTAGCGTACAGGGGATTGAGGCGCAGCCGCTTCGGGCGCGGCACGGTGATGCCGTCGATCACGGCGCGGGGCGCCGGGCGCATGCCGGGGCCGGCCACCACCGAGAAGGCCTCGACGCCCTTGAGATCGTGCGGGCTGCGCGGATGGGGCGCGCGGCGCTCCACCAGGGCACCGGTGAGGTCGTCGTCGTCGTAGACGAGGCCGTCGGGAAACAGCTCCTCGATCTCGGCGGCGGAGACGGCGCGGCCGGCGGAGAAGCCGGGGCGGTCGCTGTTGTGGATGTGGCTCACCGCGAGCCAGCCGTCGTCGCCGGCATTCTGGCGCAGGCAATCCAGCACCTCGGCCTTCCGGTCGAGGAAGTAGAAGGCATCGTTGCAGACCACGAGGTCCACCGGCGCGCCGGGGATCGGCCAATGGGCCGAGCCGGCGTCGAAGCAGACGAGCTGCGCCGACTTGCCCACCACCCAGTGCCGGGCCACCCAGAGCTTGGCGAAGACCACGTCGGCGCCCGAGACCTTGATGCCCCGCATCTGGAATTCGCGCAGGTACTGACCGATGCCGCAGGCGAACTCGAAGACGCAGACGGGATCGTTCCAATGCGCCTCGAGCAGCGTCAGGCCGGCGAGGAAGGTCGGGTCGCTCCAGCGGTGCAGGAAATAGTCGCCGACCCGGCCCCAGCCGAGGAGACGCACGGCGTCGCGCAGGGAGCGCGTGTCGCGCTCGCGCACGAGTTCGTGCAGGTCGAGGGGGTCGGCTGGCGGACCGGTCCACCAATCGTCCTGGTCGGCGAGCAGGCCTTCGAGGGCCAGACCCGCCTGACCCGTATCGAGCAGGCGGAGGGTCCGCGTGACCAGATCGGCGCGGTTGATGCGCAGGTAGGGAATGCCGTCGATCACCGGCCAGCGCGCGCCGCTCCTCGCCTCGCGCAGCGAGTGCGGGGTGTCGGCTTTGAGGGGCTCGCCGGTCTCCGGCGAGCGCAGGTCGAAGGGGATCATGACGCGTCGGCCCCGCGCGTGCGAGGGGGGATCACGGGATCTGCATGTCGTTGAGCACCCGGTCGTGAAACCCCTTCACCGGACCGGCATGCACGAGTTCCATCTCGTGGAGCACCGTGTCCATGGTCAGGCTCGCAGCGCGCAGGTGCTGGGCGATCTGGAGCACGCGGTCGATGCAGTCGGCGGCGTGGAAGGCGCGGCCCTCCGCCGTGGCGTCGTCCGGCAGCACGGCCCGCGCCCGTTCGACCGTCTCCCGCAGGGCGGGGTCGAGTTCGTCGAGCGCCCATTGCGTGGTGCGCGCCATGATCGGCAGGAGGTGGTCGCCGAGCAGCATCTCGCCGGTGAAGCCGGCATCCGGCATCGCGGCGTTGTGGAAGTGGTGCGCCATGGCGGCGAGGAAGACCTGCGTGGGGTCGGCCCGGTAGAACGGGCTCAGCACGACACCATACACCGCCACCATGAGGCAGTGCTCGGCGTGGTTCTCAGGCGGCTCCAGCAGGATGCGGGGCTTGCCCGGGCAGGTGACGCCGGCGCGGGGCTGATGCGCCAGGGCGGCGACGAAGCCGGGCAAGGGGCCCGGCACGAACGACGCCGGCTGGCGCAGGGCCGCCCGCAGGCGGTCCCGAAGGGCGGGGTCGACGCTGTCGGCGACGGCATCGAGCCCCGAGACGAGCACGTCGGCCGCGGCCCGCTCATCGAGCCCGGCGGCGGCCAGGAAGGCCGCGTCGAGGTCGCAGAGGCGGGCGGCGGCGAGCGCCTTGGCGGTGATGTCGAGGGCCACCGCCTCCGGCGCGGCGCCCCCCGTGAGGGCGCCCCAGCCTTGCGCGAACAGGCGCTCGGCGATCGAGCCGATGCGCCCGGCCGCATGCACGCGCTTGAGGTCGTTGACCTCGACGAGGAGGGCGCGAAGCGCCAGCGGGGCCGCGGGACCGGCGCCCTCCGTCTGCGACGACATCAGTGCGTGCCGCCGAGCCAATCGAGCAGCATCGTCTGCTGCTTGCCGAAATCATGCTCGGGGCCGTGGCCGTTCTTCACCATCGGGGCCTTGAAGAAGCTCGAGAGCTGCTCCTGGGGGCCGCCGTCGCCACGCTTCTTGGCGAGGTCGAGCACACGGGCGATCTCAATCACGAGGGGGGCGGCCAGGATCGAGTCCTTGCAGAGGAAGTTGACCTTGATCTGCATGCGCTGACCCAGGAACCCGGTGACGTCGATGTTGTCCCAGGCTTCCTTGTCGTCGCCGCGCGGGCGGTAATAGTGGATGTGCACGAGGTGGTCCTCGACCGGGTAGCCGAGGATCGAGTCGAGCACCGTGCCCTTGGTGTTGAGCTTCGACTGGAGCGAGTCCTTGTCGTTGAGCGCGAGGCCGTCACGGTTGCCGAGGATGTTGGTGGAGAACCAGCCGTCCACGTGCAGGGCGCGGGCCTTGAGGGCCGGGGCCAGCACCGTCTTCATCATGGTCTGGCCGGTCTTGCCGTCCTTGCCCGCCACCGGGACGTTGAGGTCCTTGGCGAGTTCGAGGAGCGCCGGCACGTCCGCCGCGACGCTGGGCGTGAAGTTGGCGTAGGGCACGCCGCTCTTGATCGCCGCATAGGCGTAGAGCATCGCCGGGCTGATCGACTCGTCGCTGCTGTCGAGACCCTTCTCGAAAGCGGCCGAGGAGTTCAGCACGGCGGCCGAAAGGTCGGGCCAGCGCTCGGTGGAGGCGAGGTTGATGACCACGACTTCGTCGAGGTTGCTCTCGGCCTTGAAGCGCCGGAGGTCGTTGGCGATGACCGAGACCGCCTCGCGGTGATCCTTCGCGACGATGCGGTTGGCGCCCTCGATGTTCTTGCAGAACTTGGCGCTGCCGACGGCCGGCCAGGGCTTGATGCCCTTCAGGACCTGGGCGCCGTTCTCGATGTCCTGGGCGGTGAGGACGCCGTGGCCGGTGGCGGCCGAGGCGAGGTCGTCGTCGTTGAGGTCCCAACCGCCGAAGACGAGGTCCTTGTAGTCGGCCATGCCGGCTACGGACACGCCCGCCAGGGGCAAGCCGTCGAGGCGGTTCGATCCGGATTTGATCATCTCGATGCCTGCGATGGCGGTGGTGGCGACGGCGCCACCCATGCCAACGAAGGCAACGCCGACTCGGCGACCGGTCTGCATGCTCATTGGAAAACGACTTCCTTCTTTGGGCCGAACGCGACCCCTAACCAACGCGGAGGCCGTCTTGCTCAGGTCCCAATAACTGGTCCGCCGGGGCTGCGTTCCAACCCTGGCCGGACGGCCTTTTTGACGCGGTGCGACTGAACGCTGCCCGAACGGACCGTTAAAAATGCGTGAATCCAGAGCCTTAACCCATCGTTAAGGCTGCCATCGTTGAATCACGCCGCTGTCCCATTCTGGTCACAGCGAGCGGCGAGACACCGCCGGACAGAAATGAAAACGAAGCCGCGCCCACGAAGGCAGCGGTACGAACAAGGACCAATGATGGGGGTTTTCCCGGAGCCGGCGCCCTGCGCCGACGACGTGAGCCGTCTCGTGCCCAACGGGACCTTCAACACAGTCGAGACCGTGGCGTGGCTGCCCCGGACCGGACGCAGGACGCGCCGGAACTTCGCCGCCTTCCGTCGCCGCAGCTTGGCGACCCTGCTCGCGGGATCCATCCTGGGAGCCGCCCTGCCACAGAACGCCCTGGCACCCGCGGCCGCCGCGCATGACCGGATCGACGAGCGCGCCGGTACGGCCCAGAGCCTCGCGCGTGCTCAGGGCTCCGCCCTCACTGAGACGCCTAACGCGTCCGATTGGGCCGGGGTTCCCGTGGTCGATCAACAACCCGCCACCCTGGCGCTGATCGAGGCGAACCTGGCGAACCTCGCCCCGAGTCGCGACGCCTCCGGTGCCGAGCGCCTGCGCTTCGGCGACATGGCGGTGCCCCGGGACATCGTGGACACCATCCTGCGGGCCGCCGCCGAGACCGGCGTCGATCCGGTCTACATGATGGCGCTGGCCGACAAGGAATCGAGCTTCTCCACGACGGTGAAGGCCGCGACCTCCTCCGCCGAGGGGCTGTTCCAGTTCCTGTCCGGCACCTGGCTCGAACTCATCCGCACCTACGGCGCCAGGCACGGGCTGGCCGACGAGGCGGCGGCGGTGAAGGGGCGCGGCGGCGCCATCACGATCCCCGACGAGGCGACGCGCACCCGCGTGCTGCGCCTGCGCCAGGACCCCTACGTCGCCGCCCTCATGGCGGGGGAACTCATCAACCGCGACAAGGGCCGGATCGAGCAGCGCATCGGGCGCGACCTCTCCACGGCGGAACTCTACTTCGCGCATTTCCTCGGCACGGCCAGCGCCGGGCGCTTCCTGACCCTGACCGCCGAGAAGCCGGACCAGCCCGCCCGGCAGGTCTTCAAGGCGGCGGCGCGGGCCAATCGCAGCCTGTTCACCGAGAAGGCCGGCAAGGGCCGGCGCAGCCTCACGGTCGCCGAGGTGCGCGAGAAGATCGGCGGCATGATCGACCGTCGCCTCGACCGTTACGAGGGCGTGGTCGCCCTGGCGCCGCCGGACCTGAAGTCCGAGGTCATGCTCTCGGAGATCGAGACCGCGTCCGAGCCGGCTCCGGTGGAGGTCGCGCCCAAGCGCGTCCACGTGACCGAGGCGCTCGACCCGGTGGAGTAGGGGCCTTGGCCTGCCGCGCCAGGCGCCCGGAACCGGTCATGCGGACCCGACGTCCCCTCAATGACCGGCCGGAGCCCCGCCGCCGAGCTTGACCTTGCTGAGGATCATCGCGAGCGGCACCGCCGCCCCGGAGACGAGGCAGAGGGACCAGAACACGTCGATATAGCCCCAGTACGCCACCTGCGTCTGGAGTTGCTGGCCGATCCAGGCGATGGCCTGGTTCTGCGCCTCCACGCCCGTGGCGCCGTGGGCCTGGAAGTACTGCGTCGCGCTCCGCAGCGTCTCCTGGTAGTTCGGGTTCGCGCTGGTGATGCTCTCGCCGAGCCGGCTCTGGTGGAACTGCTGCCGGTAGGCGAGCACGTTCTGGGCGAGGCTGACGCCCATCGAGCCGCCGACGTTGCGGGCGACGTTGATCAGTGCCGAGGCCTGGTCGGTCTGCGACTTGTCGATGCCCTCGTACGAGGCGGCGGTGATCGAGATGAAGATCATCGGCAGGCCGATGCCGATATAGATGCGCGACCAGGCGAAGAACCAGAAGCTGGTGTCGCCGTAGAGCCGAGTGAGGTCGTACATCGCCGCCGAGACGATCGCGGCCCCCAGCGCGATGAGGTATTTCGGCTGCACGCGGCCCGAGATGCGGCCGATCACCAGCATCATGAAGACCGTGACGAGGCCGCCCGGCGCCAGCACGAGGCCGGCCAGTGTGGCGGTGTAGCCGAAATACTCCTGCACCAGTTGCGGCACGAACTGCGTCGTGGCGATGAGGATGGCGCCGGTGGCCATCATCACCAGGAAGCAGGCGCCGAACTGCCGGGTGCCGAGCAGGCGCAGGTCGACGACCGGGTTCTTGCGCGTCAGTTCCCAGGGGATCATCGCCACGAAGGCGACGACGCAGATCACCGCGAACACCACGATGAAGGTGGAGCCGAACCAGTCCTTGCGCTGGCCCTCGTCGAGGACGACCTCGAGCGCCCCGAGGAAGGTGGCGACCAGGAGGAAGCCGACGAGGTCGAAGCGCACGCCCGCGCGGCGCAGGCGCTTTCGCTCCTCCACCGCCCCCGGCGGATCCTGCAGCAGCACGTGCATCAGCCCCAGCGCGATCACGCCGATGGGGCCGTTGATGAGGAAGCACCAGTGCCAGGAGACGTTGTCGGAGAGCCAGCCGCCGAGCGTCGGCCCGACCACGGGGGCCACCACCACGGCGAGGCCGTAGAGGGCGAAGGCCTGACCGCGCTTGGCCGGCGGGAACGAGTCGGCCAGGATCGACTGGGCGAGCGGGGCCATGCCGCCGCCGCCGAGGCCCTGCAGCACCCGGAAGACCAGGAGCGATTCGAGATTCCAGGCGAAGCCGCACAGGATCGACGCCACCGTGAAGAGCGCGATGCTCCACATGAAGAACGCCTTGCGGCCGAAGCGCTTGGCGAGGAAGCTCGATGCGGTGAGCACGATGGCGTTGGCGACGAGGTAGCTCGTCACCACCCAGGCCGCCTCGTCCGGCCCGACCGCGAGGCCGCCCGAGATGTAGCGCAGCGCCACGTTCGCGATGGTGGTGTCGAGCACCTCCATGAAGGTCGCCAGCGAGACCACGAGCGCGATGGCCCAGGGATTGTGGCCGCCGGGCGCCTTCGGCAGCGCCGCCGCGCTCATCGCACATGCACCTTCGGCACGATGGACATGCCGGGGCCGATGGCGACGTCGGTGGGCCACGCATCGACGACGATCTTGACGGGGATGCGCTGGACCACCTTCACGTAGTTGCCGGTGGCGTTCTGGGCCGGCAGCAGGCTGAAGGCGGTTCCGGAGCCGGGCTGCACCGAATCCACGTGCCCGGTGATCCGGCGATCCGGGTAGGCATCGATGGTGATGTCGGCGTGCTGGCCGGGCCGCATGTCGGTGATCTGCGTCTCCTTGTAGTTCGCCACCACCCAGATGTCGTCGGGCACGAAGGTGGAGAGCGTCTGCCCGGCCTGGGCGAACTGTCCCTTGGCGCCGGAAAGCTGGACGAGGCGCCCCGCCTGCGCCGCCGTGACGGTGGTGTAGCCCAGGTTGAGTTCGGCCTGTGCCACCTGGGCCTGGCCCTGCGCGCGGTTCGCCTCAGCCCCCGCCTTCTGGGCGGCCAGCGCGCCGACCAGCGTGCGTGCGCCGGCCAGAGCCGCCTGCGCGCGGGCGAGCGCCGCCTGCTGCTGGTCGAGGGTCGAGCGGGAGGATTGCGAGCGCTGGATGGTGCCGGCGCCCTTCTCGGCGAGATCCCGGTAGCGCGCCGCGTCCTCGCGGGCGAAGGTCAGGGAAGCCTCCGCCTGGGTGACCTCCGCCTGCGACGCCTCGATCTGCGCCTTCTGGCCCTCGATCTGCGCGTCGTAATTGGCGATCGCGGCCTCGGCCGAGGCGACCTGGGCGCGCGCCTGCGCGAGCGCCACCTCGTAGTCGCGCGGGTCGATCCGGAAGAGGATCGTGCCGGCCTCCACGTGCTGGTTGTCGGTCACCGGCGCGTCTACGATGTAGCCGGCGACCTTCGGGGCGATGGAGAATTGCCGGGCGTCCACGAAGGCGTCGTCGGTGGATTCGAACGGGTGCAGCCAGGTCAGCCAGTAGACATAGGCCCCCGCCACCAGGGCGAGGACCGCGACCGCGATTCCCAGGGCCCAGAACGGATGCCGGCGCAGGATGTTGGGCTTGGAGCGCCCCTCGGCATCCGGGTCCGGCTCTCCGTTCGCTCCCTCGCCCGCATCGTCGCCGTTATCGGGCCCGCGGTCGTGCCCCTTGCGATCGTCCCCTTTGCGATCGTCCCCTTCGCGTGCCTCGGGGATCGTCCTGGTCTCGCCGGGTTCGGACCGCCGGGCCTCGATCCGGCGATCCACGTCCTGCTGGTCCTCGAGCATCGATGACGATCCACGCGCACGACGCGCTTCGCGAAATCATCCCGCGAAACGCAAATAACCCGCCTCGATGGGATGAAGGGGCGGCGCACCGCATTGTTCCTTCACGGGGTCGAGGACCCGGTTTCCCGCGCGGAACCTGCGGAACGTCCGGAATCGGACCGGCGTTCTCGGGCCAAGACGCGGCCGCTTCCCGTGCGGTCGCGCGCAGCAGGAGACCCGCATGTCCGCAGGATCCAACCTCCCGCCCGGAGCGCCGCCCCTCGGCCTCCAGCGCCTCGACGCGATGAGCATCGTGCTGGCCCGCAACTGGTGGCTGGTCGCCCTGCGCGGCGTGATCGCCGTGCTGTTCGGCCTCGTCGCCTTCGTGGCGCCCGGCGCCTTCGTGCTCTCCCTCGTCCTGTTCTTCGCGGCCTACATGTTGGTCGACGGCGTGGTCGGCGTCGTCGCCTCGGTCCGGGCGGCGCAGCGGCACGAGCGCTGGGGCTTCCTCCTCCTGGAGGGGCTCCTCGACATCGTGGTCGGCGTCGCGGCCGTGCTGGTGCCGGCGGCCGCGATCTGGGCCTTCGTCTACCTCGTGGCGTTCTGGGCGCTGGTCACCGGCGGCCTGATGATCGCGGCGGCGTTCCGCCTGCATGCGCATTACGGGCGCTGGTGGCTGGTACTCGGCGGCGCGGTCTCGATCCTGTTCGGCATCGCGCTCCTCATCAATCCGGGCGTGTCGGCCCTGGTGCTGACGTGGTGGATCGGCAGCTACACGGTGGCGTTCGGAATCCTGCTGATCCTCCTGGCCTTCCGCCTGCGCGGGCGCCACGCGGAGGCCGGCCGGCCGGCGCCCCTCGGACGGGCCGGAACGGCGTAGCTTTGGCGTCCGGGAATGGTCTAGAACCGGCGTGACACGATACGGCGCTTCTCCGTCGAGCGCCGGTTCCCACGACCATGGCCCCCGATGACCCCTCTCGATCCGGACCGCCCGAGCCACGAGAGGCCGGACCCGAACCCATCCGCGCCCCGTCAACCCGGCGCGCCGGACCGGGAGACCGATGAGACCCGCGCCGCCGCCCGCGAGGCCGCGGCGGCCGCCAAGGTGCTGGGGCGGCAACTCGGCGTCCTGGCGGCGGGCGCCGCGCGCGGAGCCGGACGCCGGGCCGCCGGCGCGGCGCGGGCGGCCGGGCCGGCCTGGACCGGGTTTGCCCGGCGCTTCCGCGCCCGAGGTCCCGCATCCGCCGCCGAGCCGCCCGCCGCGACGGCCGGCGAGACGCCGCCGGCCACGTCCCGCGCTGCGCGCCTGCGCCGCAAGCCCTGGCTCGCCGCGGCCCTCGCCCTCGTCCTCGTCCCGCTCGCCCTGCTGGCCGGGCTCGTCATCTACAGCTTCGCCACCCTGCCGCCGCTCGGCGGCGCCGTGCTCGAGGCCGGCCAGCGCGCGCTCACCGTCGAGGCCGATGACGGCCGGGTCTTCGCCACGCGCGGCGCCTTCCAGGGCCAGAAGCTCACCGCCGCCGAGATGCCGCCCCACCTCGCGCAGGCCGTCATCGCCATCGAGGACCGGCGCTTCCGTTCCCACTGGGGCATCGATCCGCGCGGGATGCTGCGGGCGATGTACCGCAACGTGGTCGGCGGCGGCGTGCGCGAGGGCGCCTCGACCATCACCCAGCAATACGTCCGCCTGACCTCCCTGACGCAGGAGAAGACCCTGCGCCGCAAGATCCAGGAGGCGTTCCTGGCCCTGCGCGTCGAAGCCACGATGTCGAAGGACGAGATCCTGCTCGGCTACCTCAACACCGCCTATTTCGGGGCCGGGGCCTACGGCATCGACGCCGCCGCCCGGCGCTACTTCGGCAAGGGCGCCAAGGCCCTGACCCTGCCCGAGGCCGCGATGCTCGCGGGCCTCGTGCGCGCGCCCTCGCAACTCGCCCCGACGCGCAACTTCGGCGGCGCCAAGGAGCGCGCCGACGTGGTGCTCCAGACCATGGTGGAGACCGGCGCGATCACGGCGGCCGAGGCCGACAAGGCCCGGGCCCAGACCATCACCCTGCGCACGCCCCCGGAGACGCCGCCGGGCACCAACTACTTCCTCGACATGGTCTCGAACGAGGCCAAGAAGCTCGCCGACGCGCCCGGCGACGTCACCGTGCGGACCACCCTCAACCTCGACCTCCAGAGCCTGGCGGAGGGCGTCGTCGCCCGCCGCCTCGACGCGGAGGGGGCCAAGAAGAAGGCGGGCCAGGGCGCCATGGTGGTGCTCAACAAGGAGGGCGCGATCCTCGCCATGGTGGGCGGGCGCGACTACGAGGACAGCCAGTTCAACCGCGCCACCCAGGCCAAGCGCCAGGCCGGCTCGCTCTTCAAGCTGTTCGTCTACCTCACGGCCTACGAGAACGGCTTCAACCCCGACACGGTGCTGGTGGACCGGCCGATCCAGATCGGCGACTGGGAGCCGCAGAATTCGACCGGCCGCTTCAAGGGTGCGATGCCCCTGCGCAGCGCCTTCGCGCAATCGGTCAACACGGTGGCGGCGCAGCTCGCCGACGAGGTCGGCATCCCCGCCGTCATCGCCACCACCCGCCGCATGGGCGTGACCTCGGACCTGCCCAACGTGCCGAGCCTCGCGCTCGGCTCGGCCGAGGTGACCCTGCTGGAGATGACCCGCGCCTATGCGGGCGTGCTCGCGGGCGCCGCCCCGGTGGACGCGCACAGCGTGCACGCGATCCGGGGCGCCCAGCCGCAGCCGCTGTATCTGCGCGCCGAGTCCAAGGCCGGCGCCGCGATCCCCACCGAGGCGCGGGCGATGATGCTCGATTCGCTTCAGGCCGTGGTCGATGGCGGCACCGGCAAGGGGGCGCGCGTCTCCGGCCTGCCGGTGGGCGGCAAGACCGGTACGACGCAGGATTATCGGGATGCCTGGTTCATCGGCATGACGCCGGACCTCATCGTGGGGATCTGGGTCGGCAACGACGACAATGCCTCGATGAACCGCGTCGGCGGCGGCGACATCCCCGCCAGCATCTTTCGCGATTTCGTGCAGCGGGCGACGGCGCAGCTCGCCAAGGGCCGCAAGCGCCCCTCCGCCGCCCGCGCCGAACCCGCGCCGGCCAAGGAGGTCGCGGTCAACCCCGCCGCGGCCCTGCGCGGCGTGCCCGAGGTGATCGACACCGGCACCCTGGCCTTCCGGGGCCGCACGGTCCGCCTCCTCGGCGTCGAGGGGGAGGGCGGGGCGCTCGCCCGCCAGCTCGCCCGCTATCTGCGCCGCCGCGAGGTCAGCTGCGCCCCGCCCGCCGGGGTCGAGGCGGGCGGCGCGCTGCTGCGCTGCCAGATCGACGGCGACGACCTCGCCTCGCTGATCCTCACGGCCGGCGGTGCCCGCGCCGCCGAGGACGCCCCGGCCGACCTCCTCGCCGCCGAGGAGCAGGCCCGCTCGGAGCGCGCCGGGATCTGGGGCCGGCGCTAGGGCCGTTCCCGATCGCGTCGCGCAGCCGCTCCGACGCGCGGTCCTAGGCCGAACCGGACTCCACGTCGGCGGACGGCGCTCCCGAGCCGCCCTCGGCGGCGTAGGCCGTCATGATCGCGGCGAGCAGGCCCGGGAAGCGGGCATTCACCTCCGCGCAGCGCGAATGGTTGCGCATCTCGACGCCGTGGCGCTCGCTGCGGATCAGCCCGGCCTCGCGCAGCACCTTGAAGTGGCTGGACAGGGAGGATTTCGGGATGACCCGTTCCCCTAGTGCGGCCACCGCCGTGCAGGTGTCGACGCAGCCCGCCGTCGTGATCCGCGCGAAGATCGCCGCGCGGTTCGGATCGGACAGGGCGTGAAGGACCGCCTCCGGCCGGATGTCGTCGATGGCGGGGTGAACCAGGGGCCTCATGATCAATCCATATGGGGCGTGCACCCGGGGGCTTGAACCCGGGGCCATTAGTTCCGAAATTCCGAACTATGGGACCAAGGCGACCATCCTGGCGCCAGCCCAGATCGGAAAGTAGCACAGATGTCGAAGCTGAATGGCAAGGTCGCGGTCGTCACCGGCGCCTCGAAGGGCATCGGCGCCGCGATCGCCAAGGCCCTGGCGCAGGACGGCGCGGCGGTGGTGGTGAATTACGCGTCGAGCCGCGCGGGCGCGGACGCGGTGGTGGCGGCGATCGCAGCGGAGGGCGGCCGGGCCATCGCGGTACAGGCGGACGTCTCGAAGGCGGCCCAGGCCCAGGCCCTCGTCGATGCGGCGGTGGCCGAGTTCGGCCGCCTCGACGTGCTCGTCAACAATTCCGGCGTCTACGAATTCGCGCCGATCGGGGAGGTGACCGAGGAGCATTACCGCCGGCTGTTCGACGTCAACGTGCTCGGCGTCCTGCTCGCCACGCAGGCGGCCACCCGGCACCTCGGCGCGGGCGGCAGCATCATCAACATCTCGTCGGTGGCCGCCAGCGTGCAGCCGGCGACCACGGCGGTCTACACGGGCACCAAGGGCGCCGTGAACGCGATCTCGGGCGTGCTGGCCAACGAGCTGGCTCCGCGCGGTATCCGGGTCAACGTGGTCAGCCCCGGCTACGTGGTGACGGAGGGCACGCACACGGCCGGCATCGTCGGCTCGGAGATGGAGGCCGGCATGGTCGCCCAGACCCCGCTGGGCCGCGCCGGCCGTCCCGACGACATCGCCGGCCTCGTGGCCTTCCTCGCGTCCGACGATGCCCGCTGGGTGACCGGCGAGGAGATCGGCGCCAGCGGCGGCGTCCACTGAGCCACGCGTCCGCCCCCCGCGCGAAGACAGTGCACGAAGGCCGTGCGTGGGGGCGGCGCCGCGGATGACGGCCGGGATCGCGTTCGCATCGCGGGCACGATTCCCTTCGAACCGAGCGGGGTGGGCCGGGTCACACGGTCCGCCCGCAGCGTTGCGCCCCGGTGGCACCGATTCCTGCGACATGGACGCTGACACATGGACGCCACGACATGGACCCCGGCGGCACGGAGCCGGTTCTCGCAGGGCGAGCCGTCGCCGAGGATCCCGTGCATGCCCGACACTGAAACCCTGCTGGAGGCAGGCTGGCGCGAAGCGCGGCACGCGGTCAACGGCGTCTCCCTCCACGTGGTCGAGGCGGGGCGGGCCGGCGATCCGGTGGTCGTCCTGCTTCATGGCTTTCCGGAATTCTGGTGGGCGTGGCGGCACCAGATCACGCCCCTGGCGGAGGCGGGCTACCACGTCGTCGTGCCGGACCTGCGCGGCTACAACACCAGCGACGCACCCCAGGCGGTCGGCGCCTACCACCTCGACACCCTCGCGGCCGACGTGGTGGCGCTGGCGGATGCGTTCGGCGCCGAGCGCATCCACCTCGTCGGGCACGATTGGGGCGCGGTGATCGGCTGGTGGGTGGCGGCCCGGCACCCGCAGCGCCTTGGCCGCGTGGTGCTCATGGACGGCCCGCATCCGGACACCTGGGCCGGCCAGGCCCTGACCCACCCGACCCAGGCCCTGCGCAGCACCTACGTGGCCCTGTTCCAGCTGCCCTGGCTCCCGGAGGCGGCCCTGAGCGGCTTCGACTTCGCCGGCCTGCGGGGCATGATGGCACGCAGCGCCCGGGCGGGCACCTTCGAGCCCGGCGCCCTCGACCGCTACGCGGAGGCCTGGGCGCATCCGGGCTCGCTCACCGCCATGCTCAACTACTACCGGGCCCTGCGCCACCGGCCCCGCTCCACGCGGCCCGCCCGCATCGCCCCGCCGACGCTGATCCTCTGGGGCGCCGACGACGCCTTCCTCGAACCCCACGTGGCCGAAGCCGCGCTGGCCCTGTGCGACCGCGGCAAACTGGAGTTCGTGCCCGACGCGAGCCACTGGCTGCACCTGGAGCAGCCCGCGCGCATCCATGCCCGGATCCGCGACTGGCTGGGTGCGGAGGACTGAGCGATCCCTCGGACCGGCGCACAGCCCGCATCAGCCCTGCGCTGGCCGCGCGCCATCCTTGACCGATCCGCGCCCGCAATCCCCACATGACGGATATGGACCTGCGCCCGACCCTCGACTCCGCCCCGCCCTCATCCCTGCCGCCCTCATCCGCCCGGCGCCTCAGCCTCCCGGTGGAGGGCCTGTCCTGCGCATCCTGCGTCGGTCGCGTCGAGCGGGCGCTGGCGGCGCTGCCCGGTGCCTCGGACGTCTCGGTCAACCTCGCGACCGGACGGGCCGACCTTCACCTGACCGGATCGGCGTCAGAGGCGGTCGCCGCCATCGTGAAGGCCGGATACGAGGTGCCGGAGGCGGTGACCGTGATCGAGGTGGGCGGCCTCTCCTGCGCGTCCTGCGTGGGACGGGTCGAGAGGGCGCTGGCCGCTCTGCCGAACGTCACCCGCGTCTCGGTCAATCTCGTCACCGGGCGCGCCGAGATTCACCATCCCGAGGGAAGCGTCACGCGGGCCGACCTCGAAGCCGCCATCGCCAAGGCCGGTTACGAGGCGTTGGGCGCCGGCGACACGGACGTGTCCACGACGGGGGCGCCCGCGGCGACGTCTCCGACCGGGGCGCTCGCGGCGCGCCGGACCGAGGAGATGCGGACGCTGTGGCGCGACCTCGTCCGGGCCGCGATCCTGTCGGCCCCCATCGTCGTCCTCGATATGGGCGGGCACCTCGCCCCGGCCTTCGCCCATGCCCTCCACGGCGCGTTCGGGGTTACCGTGCTCGGGCTGGTCCAGGCCGTGCTCGCCACCCTCGTGCTCGCGGGGCCCGGCGCCCGCTTCTTCCGGCAGGGCCTGCCCGCCCTGCTGCGCGGGCACCCGGACATGAACGCCCTCGTGGCCCTCGGGTCGGGCGCCGCCTACCTGTACTCCCTGGTCTCGGTGCTGGCCCCGAGCCTGCTCCCGCCCGGCACGGCGCATCTCTACTTCGAGGCGGCGGTCCTCATCGTCACGCTGATCCTGCTCGGCCGCACCCTCGAGGCCCGTGCCAAGGGCCGGACCGGGGCGGCGATCGCGCGCCTCGTCGGGCTCGCGCCCGCCACCGCGCGGGTGATCCGCGACGGGCGCGAGGCCGAGGTGGCGCAGGCGCGGCTCGCGCTCGGCGACGTGGTCCGGGTCCGGCCCGGCGAGCGGGTGGCCGCCGACGGCGTGCTCGTCTCCGGTGCGAGCTACGTCGACGAAGCCATGGTCACGGGCGAGCCGGTGCCGGTGGCCAAGGGGGTGGGCGACGCGGTGGTGGGCGGCACCCTCAACACCCACGGGGGCTTCGACCTCCGCGTCACCTCCGTCGGCGCCGACACGGTGCTGGCGCGGATCGTGCGCATGGTCGAGGCGGCGCAGGGGGCCAAGCTCCCGATTCAGGCCGTGGTCGACCGGGTCACGGGCTGGTTCGTCCCGGCGGTGCTCGCCGCCGCCGGCCTCACCTTCGCGGGCTGGTTCGCCTTCGGGCCGAGCCCGTCCCTGGGACTCGCCCTCGTCAACGCCGTCGCGGTCCTCATCATCGCCTGCCCCTGCGCCATGGGGCTCGCCACCCCGACCTCCATCATGGTGGGCACCGGCCGGGCGGCGGAACTGGGCGTGCTGTTCCGCAACGGCGGCGCGCTCCAGCGGCTGCGCGACGTCCGGGTGGTCGCCCTCGACAAGACCGGCACGCTCACCGAGGGCCGCCCGACCCTCACCGACCTCGTGCCCGCGCCGGGCTTTGCCGCCGACGAGACCCTGCGCCTCGCCGCCAGCCTCGAATCGCGCTCCGAGCACCCGGTCGCCCGCAGCATCGTGGCGGCCGCCGAGGCGCGGGGGCTCGGTCTCGGGGCAGTGAGCGGCTTCGCGGCGGAGCCGGGCTACGGGATCGCCGGCACCGTCGACGGCCGCGCGGTGATCGTCGGGGCCGAACGCCTCCTCGCACGCCACGGCATCGCCAGCGAGGCCCTGGCGGCGGAGGCGGAACGCCTCGGGGCCGAAGGCCGCAGCCCCCTCTACGTGGCGCTCGACGGACGCCTCGCCGCCCTCGTGGCGGTGTCCGACCCGGTCAAGCCCGGCGCCGCCGAGGCCGTGGCCGACCTGCGGGCCCGGGGCCTCACGGTCGCGATGATCACCGGCGACGCGCCGGGGCCCGCCGCGAGCGTGGCCCGCCGGCTCGGCATCGCGGAGGTCTCGGCCGGGGTGCTGCCCGGCGGCAAGGTCGCGGCCGTGCAGGCCCTGCGCACCTGCTTTGGACCGGTGGCCTTCGTGGGCGACGGCATCAACGACGCGCCGGCCCTGGCGGAGGCCGATGTGGGGATCGCCATCGGCACCGGCACCGACATCGCCGTGGAGAGCGCCGACGTGGTGCTGATGTCGGGGGCGCTCGGGGGCATCGTCACGGCCCTGCGGCTCTCGCGGGCGGTCATGGCCAACATCCGCCAGAACCTGTTCTGGGCCTTCGCCTACAACGTCGCGCTCATCCCGGTGGCGGCCGGCCTGCTCCATGCGCTCGGCGGACCGCTGCTCTCGCCGGTGCTGGCGGCCGGCGCCATGGCCCTGTCGAGCGTCTTCGTCCTCGCCAACGCCCTGCGCCTGCGCCGCGCCGCCGCCGGACCGCGCGGGCCCGCGGGCCAAAGGATGCGTTGACCGCGTCCTTGGCCTCTTGTTTGCTGCGGGTGCGTCGTCGCAACCTCGGCGCGTCCCCTCCTGAGAGCCGTCGCCTCTCGAAAGTCGCTCCCATGCCCGTCCTCGACCGGATCGCCGCCTTCGCGGACGAGATCGCCGCCTGGCGCCACGATCTCCACGCGCACCCGGAACTGCAATACGACGTCCACCGCACCGCCGGCTTCGTGGCCGACAAGCTGCGGGAATTCGGCTGCGACGAGGTCGCCACCGGCATCGGCCGCACCGGCGTGGTCGGGGTCATCCGGGGGCGCGTCCACGGCTCCAACCGGGCCATCGGCCTGCGGGCCGACATGGACGCGCTGCCCATCGCGGAGGTGCGCGACCTGCCCTACCGCTCCACCGTGCCGGGCAAGATGCACGCCTGCGGGCATGACGGGCACACCGCGATGCTGCTCGGCGCGGCCCGGTACCTCGCCGAGACCCGCGACTTCGACGGCACGGCGGTGCTGATCTTCCAGCCGGCGGAGGAGGGCGGCGGCGGCGGCGAGGCCATGGTCCGCGACGGGATGATGGAGCGCTTCGGCGTCGAGACCGTCTACGGCATGCACAACATTCCGGGGCAGGCGCTCGGCACCTTCGCGATCCGGCCGGGCCCGATCATGGCCTCCACCGACCGCTTCACCATCACCATCGAGGGCAAGGGCGGGCATGCCGCGCAGCCGCACAACGCCGTCGACAGCGTGCTGGTGGCGAGCCACGTCATCGTCGCCCTGCAATCCGTGGTGGCGCGCAGCGTCGATCCCCTGGAGAGCGCCGTGGTCTCGGTCTGCGCCCTGGAGGCGGGCGATGCGTTCAACGTGCTGCCGCAGACCGTGAGCCTGCGCGGGACCGTGCGGGCCCTGTCGCAGCCGGTGCGCGACCTCGTCCAGGCTCGCATCGCCGGGATCGTCGACCATGTTCCCCGGGCCTTCGGGGCGGTGGGGCAGATGGAGTTCAATTCCGGCTATCCCGTCACCGAGAACCATCCGGCCGAGACCGACTTCATCGCCGATGTGGCGGCGAGCCTCGTCGGCGAGGCGGCGGTGGACCGGGCGGTGGCGCCGATGATGGCGGCCGAGGATTTCTCCTACATGCTCGCCCACCGGCCCGGTGCCTACATCTTCCTCGGCAACGGCGACAGCGCGGGCCTGCACCACCCGCACTACGACTTCAACGACGCCGCCGCCCCCTACGGCGCCTCCCTCTGGGCGCGGGTGATCGAGGCGGGGCTGCCGATCCGGGGCTGACGCCCCGTCCCGGTCAGGCCGGGCGCGCGGTCCCGCCGAGGTGGAACACCCGGTGCGGCACGAGTTCGCCGCGCTCCACGTCGCCCACCGCCACGAGGATGCCGCCGCAGGTGGCGAAGGCCTTGCCCTCCACCGGCGCGTCGCGCCCGCGCAGGATCACCGGTTGGCCGCGCATCAGGCGCAGGGCCATGTCGCGCGAGACCGGCACGGCCGGCACCGCGTCGAGGGCGGTCTCGACCGGATGCAGGTGGCCGGCATTGCCGTCCGGGCCCGCCGCCTCGAGGGCGGCGACCTGGCACGAATCGGCCTCCGTGAAGGGGCCGACGCGGGTGCGGCGCAGGCCCGAGACGTGGCCGTAGCAGCCGAGCAGGCGGCCGAGATCGCGGGCGAGCGCACGGACATAGGTGCCCTTGCCGCAGGCGGCCTCGATCACGGTGCGCTCCGGCGTGTGCTCGACGACGCCGAGATGGTCGATCTGCACGGGGCGGGCCACCAGCACCACCTCCTCGCCGTCACGGGCGAGGTCGTAGGCGCGCTCACCCGCGATCTTGATCGCCGAGTAGCGCGGCGGCACCTGCTCGATGGCGCCGATGAAGGTCGGGAGCGCGGCCTCGACGGCCTCCCGGGTCGGGCGCGCCTCGCTGGTGGCGACCGGGCGCCCCTCGGCGTCGTCCGTGTCGGTCTCGATGCCCCAGGTCACGGTGAAGACGTAGGCCTTGCGCCCGTCCATCACGAACGGAACGGTCTTGGTCGCCTCGCCCAGCGCGATGGGCAGGATGCCGGAGGCGAGCGGGTCGAGGGTGCCGGCATGCCCCGCCTTCTTGGCGTTGAAGGCGCGCTTGACCACCGCGACCGCGTGGGTCGAGGTCATGCCCACGCCCTTGTCGAGGATCACCCAGCCGTTGACGTCGCGGCGCTTGGGCCGGTCGGGGCGCGGGGCCCCGCGCGGCGGGCGGCGCCCTTCGGCGGCCGCGGGCCGGTCCACCGGGTTCGGCGGGGGGGCGCCTTCGGTGCGCTCGACGGTCGGTTCGTTGATCATGGGGGTCCTCGGTCAAGGGTCTTTGAGGGGCGGGCGGCACGCGCTGCGCCGTCATCCGCCCCGGTCGGACGTTTGCGATGGGTCCGTCCGCCGCCTCGGGCCGGAAAACCGGTGCGGGCCGCGTCGGGTTCGCGTCAGGCCGCGTCGGGATCCGACGATTCGGCCGCGTCGTCGGACGCCGGCGATTCGAGGTCGCGCCGCACTTTATCAGTGCGCAGCAGGGCGTCGATCCGGTCGGCCTCGTCGAAGGTCTCGTCGCGCAGGAAGCGCAGGTCGGGCGCGAATTTCAGGTTCACCCGGCGGGCGACCTCCTGCCGGAGCGCCTTCTTGTTGCGCTCCAGGGCCGCGATCACCGGAGCCTCGTTGAGGCCGCCGAGCGGCATGATGTAGGCCGTGGCGAGCTTCAGGTCGGGCGACATGCGGACCTCCGGCACCGTGATGACGTGCGCGTTCAGGACCGCGTCCTGGATGTCTCCGCGCTGGAGCACCTCGGCGATCGCGTGGCGGATCAGCTCGGCGACGCGCTGCTGGCGCTGCGAGGGTCCGGTGGGGGTCTGTCTCTGGGCCATGAAGGGTTCTGATCGTCTTGTCGTCGAAACGGTTCGACACCGGCCCGCATGGGTTTCTCGCCCGCGAGAGCGTTGTTGAAACGGAACGGCGATGCGCCGCCGCGCGGCCGAAGCCGGGCGCGGATCGAAACGAAGCGGACGCCGAAGGCGCCTCTCTTAGCGCAAATACTCGTTCGGGATATAGGCCTGTTGCGCACGTTTCGCCGTCGCGGGGGTCCGCGCCGGGTGATCGTGGATATGCGCGGTGAACATGCGGTCGATCCACTGGGCGTTCTTGAACACCCGCTTCGAGCGCAGGAGGTTGAAGGGCGCGATCTTGCGCAGGGGCTGGCGCGCATTGAATTCGGCCGCCGCCAGCAACTCGCCGGTCCAGGGATTCGCGCCGTCCATGCCGACATCGTCGAGGTAGACGGGCAGGAGCGGCAGGTACTGCTCGGGGCCCCCGTCGAGCACCGTCAGGGTGCTCGCGGCGGAGGAGTAATAGTCCACGTCCACCGAGACGAAGCCGATCGGGGCCTCGGCCGTGACGCCGGCGAGATAGGCCGGGATCGTCTCGGCGACATCGCCGATGATGAGCCGGCAGCGCCCGGGCAGGGAGCGGCGCAGGGCCTCGAAATCCATCGGGAAATCGCCCTCCTGGAAATATTCCGGCATGTCCCGGTAATCGATCGCCGGGGGCATGCCGCTGCCGGTGTCGAACCCGATCACATCGACGGCGATGCCGGTGGCGGCTTCCGTGCGGGCGGCGCAGTCGCAGAGGTTCATCAGTCCGGCACCGGTGGCCACGCCGAATTCGAGCACCTGAATGCGGGAGAGCCCGAGCTTCCGTGCCTCGTCGGCCGCGAACAGCACCGGGAACGCGTATTGCTGGCGCACGATCAGGTCGAAGGCGACCTTGGCCCGGTAGCTGCCGAACAGGGCCACGCCGGCCGAGATGAGGTTCAGGTGCAGCGGCTCGGTGAGCCGCTCCACGAAGATCTTCCGGTACTTGTTGTCCGACAGGGCCCGCCGCAGGGCGTAGGAATTCAGCATCGTGCCGCCTCGATCGCGCCGCCATGCCGGCCGCCTGCGTACGATCATAACGGGGCCCGCGCGACGGGACGGGGCGGATGGGACGCTTCCCCCAGGCAAACTCGCCGATGGGGTTAAGGCGGCGGGCAGTGGGGCTTTGGGTCGGGGACCCCGGTGTCCGCGCGAGGATGCGTGTCGCGTCTCACCGAGGCGCGGTCTGCGCGATGGCGCTCGGTTCCCCGGGGCTTGCGCACCGACGCCTGTCGCAAGATGTGCCGGTTCCCTCTCCGTCCAGGCGGGGCGATCGCAGATGGCACTGCGCCGTCGCTCTGCCTTCCAGGAGAGGAAGGCCCGCATGCGTCACGACCGAACCGGGATGATCCCCGGAGAAAGCGTTCCCACAAAGAGGAGCGGTAGACGCGAGCCCAAAACGCAGAACGGGGCCGCGACCGATGTCGCGACCCCGTTCGGTTCTCGATGAAGCGCCGGACGCTCAGAGCGTGCGGCGGATCTCCTCGACCCGGTAGCACTCGATGGTGTCGCCGGCCCGCATGTCCTGGAAGTTCTCGAAGGACATACCGCACTCGTAGCCGGCGGTGACTTCCTTCGCGTCGTCCTTCAGGCGCTTCAGCTGGGACAGCTTGCCCTCGTGGATGACCACGCTGTCGCGGATGAGGCGAACGTGGGCGCCGCGCTGGACCATGCCGTCGGTGATGCGGCAACCGGCGATCTTGCCGACCTTCGACACGTCGAAGATCTGCAGGATCTGGGCCTCGCCGAGGCGCTCCTCGCGAAGCGTCGGCGGCAGCATGCCCGACAGGGTCGACTTAATGTCATCCACGAGGTCGTAGATGATGTTGTAGTAGCGGATCTCGACGCCCTTGCTCTCGGCCGACTCGCGCGCTTCCTTGTGGGCCCGCACGTTGAAGCCGATGACCACGGCCTTGGAGGCCTCGGCCAGGGTGACGTCCGACTCGGTGATGCCGCCGACGCCCGCGAGCAGGATGCGCGCCGACACCTCGTCGTTGCCGAGCTTCTCCAGCGCGCCGTTGATGGCCTCGACCGAACCCTGTACGTCGCCCTTGACGACGAGGGCGAGTTCCTTGCGGCCCGCACCCTCCTTGAGGTCGCGCATCATGTCGACCAGCGAGCGGTTCGCGCCACCGGTGCGAGCGGCGATGCGCTCGCGCTTCTGGCGGGCACGGTACTCGGTGACCTCGCGGGCCCGCGCCTCGTTCGGAACCACCACGACGCGGTCGCCCGCATCCGGCGTGCCGTTGAAGCCGAGCACCTCCACGGGCACCGACGGCCCCGCATACGGAACGTTCTCGCCCTTGTCGTCGATGAGGGCGCGGACGCGGCCCCACTCGGCGCCGGCCACCACGATGTCGCCGGTGAACAGGGTGCCGCGCTGGACCAGGACCGTGGCCACGGGGCCGCGACCGCGATCGAGCTTGGCCTCGATGACCGTGCCTTCACCATCGCGCGTCTCGTTGGCGCGCAGGTTCATGATCTCGGCCTGGAGCTGCAGGCCCTCGAGGAGGTCCGGCAGACCGTCGCCGGTCTTGGCCGAAACCTCGAATTCGAGGGTCTCGCCGCCCATGGATTCGACCTGGATGTCGTGCTGGAGCAGCTCGGTGCGGACCCGCTGCGGGTTCGCGTCGGGCTTGTCGATCTTGTTGATCGCCACGATGAGCGGCACGCCGGCCGCCTTGGCGTGGGAGATCGCCTCCACCGTCTGGGGCATGACGCCGTCATCGGCCGCCACCACGAGCACGACGATATCCGTCACCTTGGCGCCACGGGCGCGCATGGAGGTGAAGGCCGCGTGGCCGGGGGTGTCGATGAAGGTGACCATGTCGCCGCTCGGCGACGCGACCTGATAGGCACCGATGTGCTGCGTGATGCCGCCGGCCTCACCCGAGACCACGGTGGTCTTGCGGATGGCGTCGAGCAGCGAGGTCTTGCCGTGATCGACGTGGCCCATGATCGTGACGACCGGGGGACGCGGATCGAGATCCTCCTCCAGCTCCGGCTCGTCGCTGAACAGGCCCTCTTCCACGTCCGATTCCGCCACGCGGCGGACGGTGTGGCCGAGCTCCTCGGCGATGAGCTGTGCCGAGTCCGAGTCGATCACGTCGGTGATCTTGTGGATCTCGCCCTGCTTCATCAGCAGGCGGATGACGTCCACGGCCCGCTCCGACATGCGGTTGGCGAGTTCCTGAATCGTGATCGTCTCCGGGATCGTCACCTCACGCGAGAGCTTCTCCTTCTGCTCCACGTGGCGGTTGCCGCTCATGCGCTGCTGGCGCCGGCGGAACGAAGCGACGGAGCGCGTGCGCTCGTCCTCGCCCGAGGTGGCCGTGGCGATGGTGAGTCGGCCGCGGTTCCGGTCGCCGCCCGGCTGCTTCGGGGTCTTGGGCGGCGTGATGATCTTGAGCGGCATGCCGGGGCGGCGGATCACGCGCTTCTGCTCGTTCTCCTCCTCAGCGGCCTGGGGACGGCCCGGCGCGCGGGCGGTCGTGGCAGCACCGGCCGGACGCGCGGCGGTGGCCGCGGTCGGGGCGGTGGGCTCCGGCTCCGGCGCCGGGGCGGGACGGGCCATGAAGTTCAGGTCGCGCGGCTTGCGCACGTCGGCCGTGATGGTCTTGCGCGGCTCGGCGGGCGTCGGCCGGGCGGTCAGCGGCGGACGCGCCGCCGGAGCACCGGGACGGGCGGCGGCTGCGGCAGCCGGGCGAGCGGGGGCGGCCGGGCGAGCCGGGGCGGGACGCTCGGCGGCCGGCGGCGTCGCGGCGGTCGGGGGTGCCGCACGCACGATGGTCGGGGCCGCCGGCATCGGGGCGGTCTTCGACACCGTAGGGGCGGGGGCCGGCGCGTTCGCGGCGGCGCTGGAGGCCCGGGCGGCCTCCTGCGCGGCGGCTTCGGCGGCGCGACGCGCCTCCTCGGCGGCGAGGCGCTCCTCTTCCTCCTTGCGGCGGCGGGCTTCCTCCTCGCGCTTGCGGGCCTCGGCGGCCTCACGCTCGCGCTGCTCGGCGGCCAGGCGCTCGCGCTCGGCGGCAGCCTCGGCCTCCGCGCGCTGCCGGGCTTCGGCCTCGCGACGCTTGGCGTCGGCGAGCGCCGCCGCGCGGGCGTTGCTCTCCTGCTCGCTCAGGGTGCGCAGCACGACGCCGTTGGCGGAACGCTGGGCCTGACGCGGTGCGGCGGGCGGCGGCGGCGGGGCCACGCGGGTCGCCGGGGCGACCGGGGTCGTCTCGCGCGCGGGTGCGGTCGGTGCCGCGCCGATGACACGGCGCTTCACGGTCTCGACCACGACCTGCTTGGTGCGGCCGTGGGAGAAGCTCTGACGCACCGTTCCCTGCTCGATCGGGCGCTTCAAGGACAGCGGCTTCGAAGGGGGTCTCGCCTGCGTCTTGTCGCCCGGATTGTTCGTATCGCTCATTCAGTCCAAACCCTGAGGGTTTCCATCGTCCCGTGAACCGGCAGACCGCTGTGCGCCGGGTAAAGCCGTCATCTCAGTCATCGTGCAGATCGGAAGCGGCCCGCCCGTCGGGAGCGGAGCCGGCCTCCTCGGCCGTCGTCGCCAATCCTTCGAAGGAGCGGAGCCGACGCCAACGCGCAAGGCAGCCGGAAGCTCCGACTCCTGCGACGAGAGCCGCATGTATCACATGATCCCGACCCAAGGCCACGCCCAATTCTTCGTTGGACAGGTCATCGATGACGGGAATGCCGGATATGGCACTGCCATGCCGCCGGTGCAATGCCGCGACGATCTTCCGGCGTCCGTCGGGGCTTCCGTCGGAGGCCTCGATCACCGCCGCGACGCTGGCCTTGTCGCCGATCGCCGCCTCGACCTTGGCGAATCCCGCGACCACGGCCCCGGCCTTGTTGGCCAGCGACAGGGACTGGCGCAGGTCCGCCCGCAGGCTCTCGGCGATGCGGTCGGCGAGATCGGGGGCGGTGGCGTCCTTGGTCTTGAAGGCGCGCTGGAAGGCGCGGCGCTTCACCGCCTTGTTCACCACTGCCCGCGTCGGCGTGAGCCAGGCCCCGCGCCCGGGCAGGCGGGCGCGCAGGTCCGGGACCACGGCGCCGTCGGGCCCGAGCACGAAGCGGATCATCCCCGCCGGCGCCTGCGCCACCCGGGTGACGAGGCATGTGCGCAGGGCATTGCCGCGACCCCGCCCGAGGCCGGCATCGAGCAGGGTGCCCGGGTCGGCCTCGGTGGCGTCTTCGGTGTCGGCGGGGTCGCCCGTCATGCGGCGTCGGGATCCTGTGGGGTCGGGAGGGGGCGCGGCGCTCAGGCCGGGGTCGCCTCGTCCTCGGGGGCGTCGGTGGCCTCGTCCGCCTCGACCGGGGCCTCGATCCAGCCCGCATGGACGCGCGCGGCCATCACCATGGCCTCCGCCTCGGCGCGGGAGACTTCGAAGCCGTCGAGGTAGCCGGCATGGCGCTTGGCCTCGGGGCCGCGGCCTTCCGTGTAGCCGACGAGATCGTCGGTGGCGCAGCCGGCGAGATCCTCGATGGTCTTCACGTCGTTCTCGCCGAGCGCCACCAGCATGGGGGTGGTGATGCCGTCGATCTCACGCAGCTCGTCCTGCACGCCGAGTTCCTGGCGCTTGGCATCGAACTCCGATTCGACGCGGGCGAGGTGGTCCTGCGCGCGGGCCTGGATCTCGGTGCCGCTCTCCTCGTCGAGGCCCTGGATGTTGGCGAGCTCGCCCGCCTCCACGTAGGCGATCTCCTCGACGTTGCGGAAACCCTCCGCCGCGAGGAGCTGGCCCACGGTCTCGTCCACGTCGAGGGCTTCCATGAAGATCGCGGTACGCTCGGCGAACTCCTTCTGCCGGCGCTCGGATTCCTCGGCCTCGGTCAGGATGTCGATGTCCCAGCCGGTGAGCTGGGAGGCGAGGCGCACGTTCTGGCCGCGCCGCCCGATGGCCAGCGAGAGCTGGTCGTCCGGCACCACCACCTCGATGCGGTCGGCCTCCTCGTCCAGCACCACCTTCACGACTTCCGCCGGCTGCAGCGCGTTGACGATGAAGGTCGCCTGGTCCTCGGACCACGGGATGATGTCGATCTTCTCGCCCTGGAGTTCGCCGACCACCGCCTGGACGCGGGATCCGCGCATGCCCACGCAGGCGCCGACGGGATCGATGGAGCCATCGCGGGAGATCACCGCGATCTTGGCGCGCGAGCCCGGATCGCGGGCCACCGCCTTCACCTCGACGATGCCGTCGTAGATCTCCGGCACTTCCTGGCCGAACAGCTTGGCCATGAATTGCGGATGCGAGCGCGACAGGAAGATCTGCGGTCCGCGCACCTCGCGGCGCACGTCGAACAGGTAGGAGCGGATGCGGTCGCCCGGCCGGAAGGTCTCGCGCGGGATCATCTCGTCGCGGCGCACGATGCCCTCGCCGCGCCCGAGATCCACGATGACGTTGCCGTACTCGACGCGCTTGACGAGGCCGTTCACGACCTCGCCGATGCGGTCCTTGTACTCGTCGAACTGGCGGTCGCGCTCGGCGTCGCGCACCTTCTGGACGATGACCTGCTTGGCCGACTGGGCGGCCACGCGGCCGAAATCGAAGGGCGGCAGGGTGTCGGAGATGACGTCGCCGACCAGGGCGCCGGGGTTGTAGCGGCGGGCCTGCTCCAGGGTGACCTCGCGGGCGTCGTTCTCCACCTCGTCCACCACCACGAGGTGGCGCGAGAGGCGCAGGGCGCCGGTCTTCGGGTCGATCTCGGCATGCACGTCGGTCTCGGCGCCATAGCGCGAGCGCGCGGCCTTGGCGATGGCCTCCTCCATCGCGTCGATGACGATGGAGCGGTCGATCACCTTCTCGCGGGCGACCGCTTCGGCGATCTGCAGGAGTTCGAGCCTGTTGGCGCTGACGACGGCCATCGGTTTCGTCCTTCTCTTCGTCGTAGGGTGTTCGGATCCGCCGTCCCGGGCCGCCCTGCGGCACCGGAAGCGAGCGCGAAAGATCTAGTGGAGCTTGCCGTCGTCCTTCACCCGCACCGCCTTGGTGCGGACGGGCTTGGCCTTGTTCTTCGCCTTGATGGCGAGGCTCGCCTCGGTCTCGACCTTGACGGGCTTGGGCCTCTGCGAGGCCTTCGGCTTCAGGGGCCGCGAGACCTTCTTCTTGAGCGGGGCGGGGGCCGGCTCGGCCTCCGTCTCGTCCTGCTCCACGTCGTCTGCGTCCGCGTCGTCATCCGCGTCGAGGTCGGGCGGGCCGCCCCGGCGCAGGGATTCGCGCACCAGTTCGTCGGTGAGCACGAGGTAGGCGTCGCCGAGATCGCGCAGGGGCAGGTCGATCCGGCTCGGCAGGCCCTCCTTCACGTCGGGCAGGTCGATCGGCACCGTGAGCCCGTCCGGATTCGGCGGGCCGATGATGCCCCGGAAGCGCTTGCGCCCCTCCATCGGCACGGCCAGTTCCACCTTGGCCTCGTAGCCGGCCCAGCGCGCGAAATCGACCGCCCGCACCAGGGGCCGGTCGATGCCCGGCGAGGAGATCTCGAGGTAGTAGGGCTTGCCGATGGGGTCATCGAGGTCGAGGAGCGGCGAGATCGCCCGGCTCACCGCCTCGCAATCGTCCACCGTCATGGTGCCGTCCGGCCGCTCGGCCATGATCTGCACCGTGCAGCCGTTGGCGCTCGACACCTTCACCCGGACCACGCGATAGCCCAGGCCCTGGATCGAGGCCTCGATGACCTGCACCACCCGCGCGGCCACCCCCGTCTCGGTGATGAGGCGCTTTTCCGAGAGGTCGCTGTCGATCGTGTTTGCCATGCTGCGCTTGTGGTCCGGCCCTGTCGGCGGCGATCCGGCGCGGGAGTCCTTGCGGCAATAAAAAAGAGCGGACCCGGTGGGGCCCACTCCCGAACCGCAGTCTCACAACTGCAACCAGAACTGATGCGATGAAAGTAGTCCGGTTCACTTCGATTTTCAAGCGGTTTCGGCCGATCCGATCACCGTGGACGTCGCGTCGCGCGTCGCGGGCGGACGAACCACCCCGTCATTCCGGGGCCGCGCAGCGGAGTCCGGAATCCAGAGCCGAAGGTGGTACAAGGCCCGGCTCCGTCGGCGGACCGGGATTGCACGCCTCCGGCGCGCCCCTTCGGCTCCGGGCTCGCCTCTGGCGCCCCGGAATGACGCGGCGCTCTCCTCAAGAAGGAGGGGTGTCGACAGGTCCGGCGGCGTCGACGCGCGCCGATGCGTCGGGACGAGCGGATCGTGCGATCTTGCGCGAACACGAGCCCTCCTCGGAGCCCCCACCATGCCCCACGATCCCCGCTTCGGCCCCGACCCCGACAGCCTGCACCCCCTGCCGGACCACCCGCGCGTCACCTTCCTCCGCAACCTGCCCCTGCCGGAGAACGTCGAGGTCGGCGCCTATACCTATTACGACGATCCCGCCGGGCCGCAGGCCTTCCTCGACAACATCCTCTACCACTTCGCCTTCCTGGGCGACCGGCTGCGGATCGGCCGCTTCTGCGCCCTCGCGGCGGGCACGCGCTTCCTCATGAACGGCGGCAATCACCGCCTCGATGCGCCCTCGACCTACCCCTTCGCCATCTTCGGCGGGGCCTGGATCGGGCGCTTCGCGGACGAAACCGTCTTTCCGAACCGGGGCGATACGGTGATCGGCCACGATGTCTGGCTCGGCCATGACGCGACGATCCTGCCGGGCGTCACCATCGGCAACGGCGCCGTCGTGGCGGCGAAATCCGTGGTGACCCGCGACGTGCCCCCCTACGCCATCGTCGCCGGCAACCCGGCCACCTTCGTGCGGATGCGGGTGCCGCCGGAGGTGGCGGAGCGCCTGCAGGCCCTGGCGTGGTGGGACTGGACGCCGGAGCGGATCACGCGCTGCCTGCCGGCGATCAGCGGTGGGGATGTGGCGGCGTTGGAGGCCGAGGCGACCGGAAGCCTGACCGGCACCTGACCAGACCCAGGCCTCGATAGCCGTCTTGCCCTCGGCCGGGCTCGACACGCCAATCGGCTTCAAAGGGGGTATTGTCCGGGAGACCAGTACGGTTCCAGCGGCGATCCGGCGATGGTCTCCGCTTCCCAGCGGCGCAGGATCGCGAAGAGCACGTCTCGGTTTCCCGCGCGTAAGGGTTGATCGAGCAAGCGGAGCCGGTCGCGCATCCGCTGCAGGGAGGCGTGCTCCGGGACGTGATCGCTGAAGTAGAAAGGCCTCATCTCGGCCCAGATCTCCTGGGCTCTCTTGAGCTCATCGAGGGCAATGCAGGCCGCGAGATGCCAGTCCTGATTGAGAAAACCTTTACGGTCCGGGTGTGTGCTCGCGAATTCCAAGCATTTGCGGCCAGTATCCAGGGTTCGGAACGCCGAGAGGGCCACCGCATCGACCTGATGCACGAAATCCTCGTAGATGGTGGGATCAGACCAGAACCAACCATAGCCTCCGGGGAAGTGAGCAGATCGCTGGATTCTATCTCCGCCTCGTCCCAGATCTTGCCAGGATCGCGTTTCGTGCATGAAGAACGGGACCAGGTGCCAGCTCACCACACAGACTCGCGGATTCGAGATCCGATCGACGAGGATCATCCGTCCCACAGGCCCCACGGGCTTCAGCCAAACCCTGTTCCTGCCGGCCGGGACCAGATCCGGGTTTGCTTGGAGAAGTGGCGCGTACAAGCCTTTGATTTGCTGTTTCGTCGTCATCAATTCGGCCTCACCTGGATAATGACGACGCCTTTGGCGTCCGGGAAATGCACCTGTGCGATCCTTGCCAGGAGGAGGGCTCTCGTCGCGCTAAGGCCTCTTTTGCCCGTCTTGTAATCGTAGACGCAAACCATCCGATTGGGGGTATACTCATATAAGTCCAGGCGAACAGAATTATGCTCCCCGTAATTAACTCCCGTTCCCTGAGTCTTATCGATCGAGTATTCGACACGAACGTTCGGATAGTTCCGCAGTTTAAATGTCTCGCCGATATCGTAATGAATCAGGGTACCCAGTTCCGGATCGCTCAGATGGGAATTTAGGGCTTTCAGCCGACGCGTCGCCTCATCGGTTACCTCCTGAACTTCGGGATTGAGCGGGCAATATACATTCAAGGTCGTTTGATCGACGTGCCCGATCCAGATTTTTGAAACTGTATTCTTTGCATCTGCCTGGAAATCATATTTGAAAGCCGTCCGACCCGGTTGCCGCCCGAATGTGCCCGGCCGCGTTCGCAGATACGTGAAAAGCAGCGCGCCAGCTTCGATCGTCGTCGCGATGGCAGGGGCCACGACGAAGGGCACGGCCGGCAGAAAGGCCGGTTGCACTGTCGCTGCGGGCGCGGTGCCAACGCCCGCGAAGGTCGATCGCGACAACACCTCGCCGGTCTGCCCATCGCGAATCGTCTGCACCTCGCCCGCGTTCTCAAAGACGCGGCTGTCGCCGTCCGGGGTGACGACGGCGTGCTGCTCGTCCCACTCGCCCCGACGGGAGCGCACCCGGATCGACAGAACCTCCCCGCCGCCGTCCAACATCGTTCTTTGCGGCGTCCCGGCATCCGGGTCGCCCTCCAGCAACGCCCACCGGCCGCCCGTTCGGGGCGACGAGCCGATGGGGTCGCCGGAGCCGCCTCCGTCCGAGACCCAGCGCCCGCCGTCTCTCTGTCCGGCCTGCACCCGCGGCTGATCGGCATTGTACTTGTGGCTCAGGGCGCGGCGCAGCCGAACCAGCTTCGTCTCGGTCCTCAGGACCGCGAGGAGTAGGCGCAGATCACGCGCCTCGTTGGCAGGAAACGACGGACTCGGGCGCTGAGGACCTGACATCGTGACCGCCTATGTTCATGTTATGTTCTTTTCTAACTCAGCCTAGGAAAAATTTCAAGGATTATTATCTTAGATCAAGCTCTATTGATCGCTTCGGAGCCGCGCCCACGAAGCGTTCCCTCTGCGTCCACGGAAGGGAACCCTGAAGCGCTGCCCGACCGAATCGAATTCGTCGGCATCCCTCGTTCTCCCGAATGGTGCTCGCAGCCACGCCTTCCCGGAGAAGGAGCACCGTGGCGCTCTCACGACAGAACCGGGATGAATGACCCCGCTTTGCCCGAAGGCTCTCGCCGCCACATCTCTCGGGGAGCCCCGCGTCAGGCGTCTCGACCTGGCGAACCCGTCAACCGGAAGCCGTCTGAGGCATTGATGCGCCTGAAACGCAGAACGCCGCCCCACGGGATGGGACGGCGTCGGTCGCAACGCTGGCGGCCGCTGGTGATCCAGCGGCCGACGTCGGAAAAATTGGCTTCAGGCGGCCGCCTGGGCCCGCTTCAACAGCTTCCGGTTCACCAGCATCTCGGCGATCTGTACGGTGTTGAGCGCCGCGCCCTTGCGCAGGTTGTCGGCGACGCACCAGAACGAGAGGCCGTTCTCCACCGTGCCGTCCTCGCGGATGCGGGAGACGTAGGTGGCGTCCTCGCCGGCGGCCTCGTGCGGGGTCATGTAGCCGCCGGGCTCGCGCTTATCGACCACCATGATGCCGGGGGCCGAGCGCAGGAGCGCCGTGGCCTGCTCGGCGGTGATCGGGCGCTCGAACTCGACGTTGACCGCCTCGGCGTGGCCGATGAACACCGGCACGCGCACGGCGGTGGCCGTGAGCTTGATCTTGGGGTCGAGCATCTTCTTGGTCTCGGCCACCATCTTCCACTCTTCCTTCGTGTAGCCGTCCTCCATGAACACATCGATGTGCGGGATGACGTTGAAGGCGATGCGCTTGGGGAACTTCTCGGCCTTGATCTCGCCGGCGGTGAAGACCGAGCGGGTCTGCTGGAACAGTTCGTCCATGGCGTCCTTGCCGGCGCCGGAGACCGACTGGTAGGTCGCCACCACCACGCGCTTGATCGTGGCCGCGTCGTGGAGCGGCTTCAGCGCGACCACGAGCTGCGCCGTGGAGCAGTTCGGGTTGGCGATGATGTTGAGCTTGGAGAAGCCGTGGATCGCCTCCGGGTTCACCTCGGGCACGATCAGCGGCACGTCCTGGTGGTAGCGGAAGGCCGACGAGTTATCGATGACCACGCAGCCGGTCTGACCGATCCGGGGCGACCACTCCTTCGAGGTCTCGCCGCCGGCCGACATCAGGCAGATGTCCGTGTCGGAGAAATCGTAGGTGTCGAGCGCCTTCACCTTCAGGATCTTGTCGCCGAAGGACACGTCCTGCCCGGCCGAGCGGCGCGACGCGATCGCCACCACCTCGTCCGCCGGAAAGGCGCGCTCGGACAGGATGTCCAGCATCTCGCGGCCCACATTGCCCGTGGCACCGACGACGGCGACCTTGTAACCCATGGTTCTTCACTCCACTCTCGCGCCCGGGGACGGCGCCCGCGGCGTCCCGTCCCGGCGCGGCTCCTGTTCGCCTCCCCGCTCCGCGCCATCGGGGGGAGGGCGGCCCGTCCTCCGGTCCGCCGCATCGCGACGCTCATGCCCCTTGCGGCGTGCGCACCGCAGCATGAGTCGCCAAGGGCGGGAGCAAGACGCCTCGCTCCCGCCGCTGTCAAGCGCCGTCGCGCGGTTCAGGCCACCCGGGCGGCCGGGCCCCGGCTCAGCGCGTCCCGCGCCTCGGCCAGGATCGTGTAGGAGCGCCGCCGCGCCGCCGGGTCGTGAATCGCGCTCGCCACCATGATCTCGTCGGCCCCCGTCTCGGCCACGAGGTCGGCGAGCCCCCGCGCCACCGTCTCCCGCGAGCCGACCAGGGACCGCGCCAGCATCCGCGAGGCCTGGGCCTTCTCGTGCGGCGCCCAATAGGCCTCGATGTCGTCGATCGGCGGGGGCAGGCGCTCGCGCGTACCGCGCACGAGGTTGGTGAATTGCTGCTGGGCCGAGGTGAACAGGCGATGCGCCTCGGCGTCGGTGTCGGCTGCAACGACGTTGATGCCGATCATCGCGTAAGGTGCCGCATGATGCAGCGACGGCTGGAAGCGCGCGCGGTATGATGCAACGGCGGCGAGCAGCTGATCGGGCGCGAAATGCGACGCGAACGCATAGCTCAGGCCCAGCATCGCCGCGAGCTGCGCCCCGTACAGGCTCGAGCCGAGGATCCACAGGGGCACCTTCGTGCCGGTGCCGGGCACCGCCTGGACCGCCTGCCCGGGCAGCGGATCCCCCAGCAGCGCCTGCACCTCGAGCACGTCCTGCGGGAAGCTGTCCGCATCGCCCGAGCGCCGCAGGGCCCGGGTCGTGCGCGGATCGGTGCCGGGCGCCCGTCCGAGGCCGAGGTCGATCCGGCCGGGGAACAGTGTCTCCAGGGTGCCGAACTGTTCGGCGATCACCAGGGGCGCGTGGTTCGGCAGCATGATCCCGCCGGCGCCGACGCGGATTTCACGTGTGTTCGCAGCCACATGGCCGATCACCACGGCGGTCGCGGCGCTGGCCACACCCACCATGTTGTGGTGCTCGGCGAGCCAGAACCGGCGGTAGCCGAGCCCTTCGGCATGCCGCGCGAGGTCGACGCTGTTGGCCAGCGCATCGGCGGGCGTCGCACCCTCCGGCACGAAGGCGAGGTCGAGGACGGACAAGGGGATCATGGATTCCTGGTGTGCTGTCGCGGTGGTGCCCCTCGCCTCAGATCGCCACGGCACCCCGCCGCTTCAAGGCGGGGCACCCCGTTCGCCGGCACGGACGATTCACCCTACCCACCGAAAAACCCCGCCTCCGACCCACGCGGAAACCGGATGGTCGGGCCCTCGCCGCAGGATCCGCATCCGGTGGCGAAGCCCTGCCGCCGGCGAACCCCGGACCGCGATGCCGACGACACTCGATCCTGGCGACCCGATGGCGCTCGAGCCCGTGCGCCCGTTCCCGATCCTGAGACGGCTTGCCCAGGTCACGGTCGCGGGCTGCGCCATCGCGCTCCTCAGCCTGTTCGCCCGTGAGAAACGGGAAATGGCACCAGCCGTACCTCCGCCCTCCGCCCAGGCCACCGGATCCGGCATCGCGCCTTCGCTGCGCGCGGCCCGCCCGGCGCTGCCGCTCGCCCTCACAGCGCCGCGCTTTCACCTCGACGATCCCGCCGCACTCGAGCCGGTGCGCGCGGAGCCTGCCCGGCTCAACCCCTTGAGCGGTCAGCGCGAAGACGTGCTCGTTCAGGGCGATTTCGCCAGCATCGAGATGCCCTATCTGCGCCTGACACTGACCGAAACACCCGGCTCGGAGGCGGGGCAGAGCCTGTTCGTCACCCTTGCCCGGCGCGCGGCCGAGGCGCAGGGCCTCGCCGTCCTCCGCACCGGCGAGCGCGGATCGATCGAGACCAAGTTCGGTGCGATCGAGACCCTCGAGATCACCCTCGGCGGCGAGGGCAAGCGCACCTGCGCCGGCTTCACCAGCCGCAAACCAGGGTTGCTACGCCTCGATGGGTGGCTCTGCGCGCCCCTCGGACAGGCGCCCGAACCCCGAGCGGTCGTCTGCGCCCTCGACAAGGTCACTCTGAACGGTCAAGCTTGGCCGGAAGGGGAGGGCGCCTTCGCGGCCTTGGCGCCCCTGCGCGATCCGGCCTGTGGCCCCCGCGCTGTCGCGGAACGGGATGTGGGCGGCGAAACGGGTTCGATCCCGAGTCGGCGCGCACGAAAAAATGAGGCCAAACTACGGCCGTCGGGCCAAGCGCGGCCATAATGCGGGAACAACGGCCGCGCTGGCACGTCTTCCCTCCAGAGAGAAGGCCGAGTTTCTTAAGGAAGCGCGGCCTACAGTCCCCCAGTCTCAACGAAGGTGCGTCATGCGCTCAGCCTCGATTGCCCTGATGGGCGCCCTTACCCTCGCTGCCGTCGGCGCGAACACCGCTGCCGAGGCCCAGGGCCGCTACGCTCCGGCCGGCTACCGCGTCAGTGCCCCGCTGCCGATTCGCATTCGTCCGCGCAGCTGGCTCGATGCCGGCAACGTGGTCGAGGCCAATAACGGCTCCGTGGGCAACCCGGCCACGAACCCGCACTTCATCACCGCCAGCTACCTGAACTCCCCGCCCTACGGCCGCAACGATCGCTTCGGTGGCGGCATCCTGCCCGATCCGATCACCAACGGTCCGTTCATCGGCGCCCGGTCGAGCGCAATCCGCAACGTGGACTTCTCGGCGGTCGACGCAATCGACCCGACCTCCTACGTCTCGCGCTACGGCAACCCCTACTGAACTCCGACGCAAGTCGGATCTGCGACGGGCCCCTTGCGGGGCCCGTTTTCGTTTGCGCCGACCGGAAGTTCGCGGCCTTCAGGTGGCCGCGTGCTTCAGTTCGCGGAGGATGGCGTCGCCCATCTCACCGGTGCTGATCGGCGTGACGCCCTCGCCAGCGATGTCCCGAGTGCGGGCGCCCGAGGCGAGGGTGCGGGTGACGGCCGATTCGAGAAGGTCGGCGGCCTCCCCGAGGCCGAAGGAGTAGCGCAGGCACATGGCGAGCGAGCCGATCATGGCGATCGGGTTGGCGTAGCCCTTGCCCGCGATGTCGGGGGCCGAGCCGTGCACGGGCTCGTACAGCGCCTTGCGGCTCCCCCTGGTATCGACCGCGCCGAGAGAGGCGGAGGGCAGCATGCCGAGTGACCCGGTGAGCATCGCCGCCACATCGGAGAGGACGTCGCCGAACAGGTTGTCGGTCACGAGGACGTCGTACTGCTTGGGGCGGCGTACGAGCTGCATGGCGCAGTTGTCGGCGAGCACGTGTTCGAGGGTGACGTCGCTGTACTCGGCATGGACCTTCGTGACGACCTCCTTCCAGAGGACGCCGGATTTCATCACGTTGTGCTTCTCCGCGGAGGCGACCCGGCCAGAGCGCTTGCGCGCGAGATCGAAGGCCACGTGGGCAATGCGCTCGATCTCGGACGTGGTGTAGACCTGTGTGTCGACGGCGCGCTTGGAGCCGTCCGGCAGGAGCGTGATCTCCTTCGGCTCGCCGAAATAGACGCCGCCGGTGAGCTCACGCACGATCATGATGTCGAGGCCTTCGACCAGCTCGCGCTTGAGAGCCGAGGCGTCGGCCAGAGCCGGGTAGCAGATGGCCGGGCGCAGATTCGCGAAGAGCCCGAGATCCTTGCGCAGGCGAAGCAGGCCCGCCTCGGGCCGGATCTCGTAGGCGACGTCGGCCCATTTCGGGCCGCCCACGGCGCCGAGCAGGATGGCGTCGGCGGCATCCGCCCGCGCCAGGGCCTCGTCGGTGAGCGGCTTGCCGTGCGCGTCGATGGCGCTGCCACCGACGAGGTCGCGTTCGATCTCGAATCTGGCCAGACCCATCTCGGCGAGAGTACCGATCACCTTCTCCACCTCGGCCATCACCTCGGGGCCGATGCCGTCGCCGGGCAGGAGCAGGAGCTTGTAGGGGGTCATGGGATCAACTCGCAGAAGGGGTTCGTAGAATCGAAATGGGTTCCGATGTCAGACCTTGCGCGCCACCGTGAAACGGGCCGCCTGCCGCAGGATCTCCGCCTTGTCGCCCCAGGCCGAGACGGCGTCGTCGCAGACGCCCACGAGACGGTCGCACTCGGCCCGTGCGCCGTCGAGGCCGAGGCGGTCGACGAGGGTGGCCTTGCCGGCATCCTTGTCCTTCCCCGTCGCCTTGCCCATGGCCTCAGGCGAGGCCTCGCGGTCGAGGATGTCGTCGGCGATCTGGAAGGCCTGGCCGAGCGCATGACCGTAGCGCAACAGCGCCTTGCGCTGGTCCGGCGTCGCACCGCCTACGATGGCGCCGGCTTCGACGGAGAAGGCCAGGATCGCGCCCGTCTTCATCGCCTGGAGCTGGAGCGTCTCGTCGACGCCGAGGGAGACGGGACCGAAGCGGCCTTCCGCGCCAAGGTCGAGGAGTTGGCCGCCGACCATGCCGCCGAGCCCCGACGCCTTCGCCAGGCCAAGGACGAGGTCCGCGCGGATCGCCGGATCGGGCTGCCAGGTGGCGTCGGCGAGAATCTCGAAGGCCAGGGTCTGAAGCGCGTCGCCGACCAGGATGGCGGTGGCCTCGTCATAGGCCTTGTGCACGGTCGGCTTGCCGCGCCGCATGTCATCATCGTCCATGGCCGGCATGTCGTCGTGGACGAGGGAATAGCAGTGGACGAGCTCGATGCCCGAACCGGCAGCGAGGGCGCCGGTCTCGGAGCCGCCGAGCATCCGCGCGGTCTCGATGGCCAGGAACGGACGCAGGCGCTTGCCGCCGCCCAGCACCGCGTGCCGCATGGCCTCCATCAAGCGCACGGGCCGGGTGATCTCCCCGGCCTGCGTCTCGGGCGCCAGCCGCTCGGCGAGGTAGGCTTCGACCGTGTCGGCGACCGTCGCAAGCCTGTGGGAAAACGCATCCATCGGGGCATCCGCCTTGACCGAAGCGTGGGATCCTTGCGTTGACGTCATGTTCGGTCGGGCCTTCGGTCGGGGATGTCGTGTCGCGGGCGGGGGAGGTTCGGATTCAGGACGCTGGGGAGAGCGCGGAGAGGCCGCTGCGGACGGTCGCGGCGCGCCCTGGGGCATCGCGCAGGGCCTTCGGCACGCGCAGGGGCGGGGTGATGCGGCGGGTCGTCAATCTCATCCTGCTCCTCCCCATTCTCGCGTTCGCTCTCTTATTGTGCCTCGCGCTCGTCTATAGCGCGCTGACGCCGCCCTCAACCCTGATGCTCGGACGTTGGTTGACGCTGCGATCCGTGGATCGTCAGGCGGTGAGCCTGGACGCGATCTCGCCGTACCTCGTCCAGGCGGTCGTGGCGTCGGAAGACCAGCGCTACTGCCTGCACGGTGGCGTCGATTGGGGCGCGCTGCGGGACGTGGTCGATGACGAGGAGGGGCCGAGCCGGGGCGCCTCGACGATCCCGATGCAAACCGTGAAGAACGTCTTCCTGTGGCCGGGCCGGTCCGTGATCCGCAAGGGCCTGGAGATTCCCCTGGCGCTCCTCGCCGATGCTCTCTGGGGGAAGCCGCGCACGATGGAAATCTACCTGAACATCGCGGAGTGGGGAGAAGGGGTGTTCGGGGCGGAAGCTGCGGCGCAGCGTTGGTTCGGCAAGCCCGCCCGCGCGCTCACGCGCGGCGAGGCGGCCCTGCTCGCTGCCGTGCTGCCGAACCCGATCCTGCGCAATCCTGCCCTGCCGTCGCGGGGCGTGCGGGCCCAGGCCGCCCGGATCCAGGCGCGCATGAACGGCGTCTCGGGGCTGATGGGCTGCCTGAAGCGGTAGCCCGCAACCGCCGGATCGGGTACCTGCCGCCCAACCTCCCGGCGGCCCCCATCGGCCGAGACGGGCGCCCTCGCGGCGACACGCGCGAAAGACCCGACGATGACCGAGCCGACCTTCGAACTCACGCTGGAGCGTATCGCCCTGATCCGCCGGATGGTGGTGGCCTGGAACCGCGACGGCGCCGGTGCTCCCATTGTCCATCCGGATGCGCCCTACGGCAGCACCGATCGCGATGGCGACATCTTCAACGTGACCGGTGACGACGACGGGGCGGACGAGGAGCATCGAGCGCTGGGGGACGCGCTCGCGGTATTCACGGACAATGCGGTTCTGAAGCCGGGACGCTATGCCTACCACAACACCCTGGCCAAGCTCGATTCGGACGATGTCGGCGACGTGTTTCGCGACGAATCCACCGGCGAGACGCCCGAGCACGTCACCTTCGACGTGACCGAACACCATATCGCCTTGGTCCGCACCCTCGCGATCCTGTGGGACGCCGCTCGCGACGTCCCGGCGGTCGATACGCAGGCGCCCTACGGCGCTGTGGCCGACCTGCCAGACCAGCACCACGAAATGCAGCCGGCGCTCCAGATCTTCCTGCGCTATGCCGATCTGGGTCCCGGTGATTTTCGCCGGGATGGAGCGCGTTGGCTTCCGGCCTGACGCCGGTTCCAGGGTCAAAGCCGCGCAGGATCGAACGTCCGGCCCTCGCGAGCGTTGGGGAGGACGATCAAGCCGAGGACCCTATGAATGCTGCAACGCTGGCCGAGCCGGATCTGGATTGTCCGTCACGGCGAGAGCGCCGGGAATGTCGCCCGGGATGCGGCCGTCGATGCGGGGCTCTCGCGTATCGACATCACGGAGCGTGACGTCGACGTCCCGTTGAGCGAGCGGGGCCAATCGCAGGCCGAGGCCCTCGGCGCGTGGTTCGCGGCGATGCCCGAGTCCGAGCGCCCGAACGTGGTCCTCACCTCCCCCTATCGCCGAGCACGACAGACCGTTGCGGGCATCCGGCAGGCGGGAGGCGTGGCCGCCGAGGCTTCCGACGACTTCGTCGACGAGCGCCTTCGGGAGAAGGAGCTCGGGTTGCTCGATCGCCTGACCCGCACGGGCATCGAGGAACTCTATCCCGAACAGGCCGCTCTCCGAGCTCAGCTCGGAAAGTTCTACTACCGTCCGACCTGCGGCGAGAGCTGGTGCGACGTGATTCTGCGCCTGCGCGGAGCCATGGATACCATTTCCCTGCATCACGGCGAGAAGCGGGTGCTCATCGTCGCCCATCAGGTCGTCGTCCTCTGCCTGCGCTACCTTCTAGAGCAGATGACCGAGGCGGAGATCCTGGGCATCGATGCGGAAGGCGATGTCCTGAATTGCTCGGTCACCGAATACGCGTACCGCGCGGAAGCCGGAACCACGGGCGGGGTCAGGCTCGAGCGCTACAATTTCGTCGCACCGATGGAGCGAGCCGGCGCGCCGATCACGGCCGAGCCCTCGCCGAAGGAGGACGTCCGATGAAGCACAACCAACTGACACGCGAGGGTTTGCGTGCTCTCCCCCTGCCGACACCGGAGGCCGGCAGCAAGGACGACCGTGGCAGCGTCCTCGTCCTCGGTGGCTGCGCTGAAGTCCCCGGCGCCGTCTTCCTCGCCGGCGTCGCGGCACTTCGTGCGGGGGCCGGTAAGCTGAAGATCGCGTCCGTCCGCAGCGTCGCCGTGGCGATGGCGCTCGCCGTGCCCGAGGCGATGGTGATTGGCCTGCCAGAGACCAATGCCGGCGAGATCGACCCGGAGGGAGCGCTTGAGCAGGTCTCCAAGGCGGCCGATCGATGCGACGCCGTTCTCATTGGGCCCGGTATGAGCACTTGCGGCCCCACGACGGCGCTCGTCGAGGCGCTGCTGACGAAGCATACGGACACCGCCTATGTCCTCGATGCGGGGGCGATCTGCGAACTGAACCAGCATGCTGCGACCGTGCGCGCTCTTGGGCGACGGCCCATTCTCACACCGCATGCGGGCGAGATGGCGCAGGTTCTCGACTGGAAGCGGGAAGCCGTAGAAGCCGAGCCCCTCAGGGCTGCGCAAAGCGCGGCCGAGCTGTTTCAGGCGGTGGTGATCATGAAAGGCGCCGAGAGCTGGATCGTCGCGCCCGATGGCGCGTGCTGGCACTACGCCGGTGGTGGTGTCGGTCTGGCCACATCCGGATCCGGCGACGCGCTCGCCGGAATCATCACCGGCATCCTGGCGCGCGGCGTCGAACCGGTTCGGGCGGCGCTCTGGGGCGTCTACCTGCACGGCGAGGCCGGTGCACGCCTTGCCGCATCCGTTGGCCCCGTCGGCTTCCTGGCCCGGGAGATCTCGGGCGAGGTTCCGGCGCTGATTCGCGCCGTGGATGCCGATGCTTGAGTCCTCCGCCGCTGTGATCGCCCCCCCTCGCGTAGAAGGGGCAATCGTCGCGGATCAGGCGCCGAGCTTCTTCTTGCGCTGGGCGAGCGTACGCAGGCGTAGGGCGTTCAGCTTGATGAAGCCAGCTGCGTCGCGGTGGTCGTAGGCGACTGCACCTTCCTCGAAGGTGACCAGGTCCTGATCGTAGAGCGAGTTCGGGCTGGTGCGGCCGATCACATGCACACCGCCCTTGTAGAGCTTCAGCCGGACCTCGCCGGTGACCATCTCCTGGCTCTTGTCGATGAGCGCCTGAAGCATTTCGCGCTCCGGCGAGAACCAGAATCCGTTGTAGATCAGCTCCGCGTATTGCGGCATGAGCTGGTCCTTCAGATGCGCCGCACCCCGGTCCAGGGTGATCGACTCGATCGCGCGGTGGGCCGGCAGCAGGATGGTGCCGCCCGGCGTCTCGTACATGCCGCGGCTCTTCATGCCGACGAAGCGGTTCTCGACGAGGTCGAGCCGGCCGATGCCGTTGTCGTGCCCGAGCTGGTTGAGCTTGGCCAGCAGGCTCGCGGGGGAGAGCGCCTCGCCGTCGATGGAGACCGCGTCGCCCTTCTCGAAGCCGATGGTGACGATGGTCGGCGTCTCGGGAGCTTCCTCCGGCGAGATGGTACGTGAGTAGACGTAGTCCGGCACCTCGTCGGCGGGATCCTCCAGAACCTTGCCCTCAGAGGAGGCGTGCAGGAGGTTGGCGTCCACCGAGAACGGGCTCTCGCCGCGCTTGTCCTTCGAGATCGGAATCTGGTGCTGCTCGGCGAAGGCGATGAGCTGCTCGCGGCTCTTCAGGTCCCACTCGCGCCAGGGCGCGATGACGGTCACGTCCGGCTTCAGTGCGTAATAGCCGAGCTCGAACCGGACCTGATCGTTGCCCTTGCCGGTGGCCCCGTGGCAGACCGCATCGGCCCCGAGGCGCTCGGCGATCTCGATCTGCTTCTTCGCGATCAGCGGGCGGGCGATCGAGGTACCGAGGAGGTAGACGCCCTCGTAGACTGCGTTGGCCCGGAACATCGGGAACACGTAGTCGCGCACGAATTCCTCGCGCAGGTCCTCGATGAAGATGTTCTCGGGCTTGATGCCGAGGAGTTCGGCCTTGCGACGCGCCGGCTCCAACTCCTCGCCCTGGCCGAGATCGGCGGTGAAGGTGATGACCTCGCAGCCATAGGTGGTCTGCAGCCACTTCAGGATGATCGAGGTGTCGAGGCCGCCCGAATAGGCGAGCACGACCTTGTTGACGGGCTTCGGATTCGCGTCGGACATGGGGCTCGCTTCAGGTTCGGGACTTCGAGATGGCGGCGGCTTATCAGCGGAGCGCGGGACCGTGCAACCGCCATGCCGCCGGCGGCGTTCGCCCAGCATGACCGTGGCACGAAACCGCCTTGTCGCAGCCACGCCTGCAGGTGACACTTGCGGCCGACCTTGGACCCGGAGATTCGACGCATGCCGCGTAGGCCGACAATCGAATTCTGGTACGAGTTCGCGTCCAGCTATTCCTATCTCGCTGCCATGCGGATCGAGGCACTGGCGCAGGCAAGTGGGGTCGAGGTGCGCTGGAGGCCGTTCCTCGTTGGGCCCATCTTCGCCGCGCAAGGGTGGAATTCCTCGCCCTTCAACCTTTATCCCGCCAAGGGCCGGCACATGTGGCGCGACGTGGAGCGCGAGGCCGCACGCTTCGGGCTGCCACCCGTGAAGCGCCCCGATCCCTTCCCGCAAAACAGCCTGAGTGCCACGCGCGCCGCCACGTACGGCATGGACCACGATTGGCTCGTGCCCTTCTCCAAGGCCGTCTACGAGAGTGCCTTCGCGCGGGGACAGTCGATCGCCGAGCCCCCCGCCGTCGTAGCGCTTCTCAACGGGCTCGGGCTCGACGGGACCATCATCCTCAAGCAGGCTGCGACCGAGGCCAACAAGGGGCGCCTGCGGGTCAACGGCGAGGAGGCTCGCTCCCGCGGCATCTTCGGCGCGCCGACCTTCCTGACCGATGATGGCGAGCTGTTCTGGGGCAACGACCGGTTGGAGCAGGCCCTGGCCTGGGCTGCGGGCGACCGGCCAGGTGCCATGCGCGAATAGAGCGTCGCCGGAGGGTGATGCTGGCGGCGCGGCTACGCCCGGTCTAGAAGCCTGACCGCTTTCCCTCGTATTCCGGGCTGCCCCATGAGCCTCGCTTCGCTGCGCCTCGACCGTCGGCGCTTCCTCCTGGCATCCGCCGGCCTCGCCTCGAGCCTGGGGCCCGTCCTGGCGCAGGGCTATGGCCAGGCCTACAAGGTCGAGAATGACGAGGGCCGTCCGGTCGCGAACATGCGCCTGCCCGGCGAGATCGTTGGCGAAATACCGGCCTTGCGCGGGGTGACGTATATCGGTCCGGCGGATGCCGGCACCACCCTCTACGAGTTCTTCGACTACAACTGCCCGTACTGCCGGAAGGCGGCGGCGGACATGGCTTCGTTGAGCGAGAGTGACCCGGCCCTGCGAATCGGGCTCATCAACAACCCAATTCTCGCGGTTCAATCCGCCCAGGCCGCGAAGGTCGCGCTCGCGGTTCAGCGCAAGCTCGGTTCGGCGGCCGCCTGGAGCCTCTATCGCACGCTGCTGGCGAAGCCCGGCAGGATCGACGGTCCGGGCGCATTGCAGGCCGCGACCAAGCTCGGCGTGACCTCGGGCGAGATCGAGACGATCGCAGACAGCGAGGACGTTCGCCTCGCCCTGAAGGCCCAGATGCGCATGGCCGCGGATCTCGGCCTGTCCGCGACCCCCTCCTACGTCCTTGGCAATACAGGTCTTCTCGGTCATCCGGGACCGAAGGCCCTCGCCCGAATGATCGCCGCGTCCCGACGCTGCGATCAGGTCGCCTGCTGAAGTCCGGTTCTCCGCCGACCGATCTGAACGAAGGGGATGCCTCACCTTCGCCACCGTTTCCGCGCACCGAACCGGGTCGGGGTTTCCACGTTCAGCAAGGCCTCGGCGCAAGTTCCCTCGTCTTGCGCCCCCTCTACACGCATGCTAGGCCCTCGCCGCGCCGGAAGGGCAGGCTTCTACAGCTCGCGCAGACCGGCACGTTCCCAATCCTGACGGTTCTTGAGCCCCCGCCGAACACGGTGTGAAACGGGCGGAGCCCTCAGGCAGGATTGAAGAGAGAGCGGCGCGTGGCGCAGAACGGTTCCGAGGCGGGTTCCCCGGTTGCAGGCGTAGCGGCGCGTTACGCGTCGGCTTTGTTCGAGCTGGCGCGCGACGAGCGTGACATCGATGGCGTCGCGGCGAACCTCGATCGGTTCGACGGGATGCTCAAGGAGAGTGCGGACCTGCGCCGCTTCGTGCGCAGCCCGATCTTCTCGGGCGCCGAGCAGGAAGCCGCCATCCTGGCCCTCCTGGAGAAGTCCGGCATCGGTGGCATAGGCGGCAACTTCATCCGCCTCGCCGCCGCTAACCGCCGCCTGTTCGCACTCCCCGACATGATCCGCGCCTTCCGTGCCCTGGTGCGGGAGTCGAAGGGCATCGTCCGCGCCGAAGTCACCGTCGCCGAGCGTCCCTCGGATGCCGTCGTCGAGGAGATCAAGGCTTCCCTGCGCGACGTCGCCAAGTCCGAGATCGACCTCGACCTCCGGATCGACCCCAGCCTGATCGGGGGCCTCGTGGTCAAGATCGGCAGCCGCATGGTGGACGCGTCGCTTCGCACCAAGCTCAACGGAATTCGGCTCGCGATGCGGGAAGCCCGGTAAGGGCCTCCGAGGCCCGACCGCTTCCCGTTCCCAACCCCATTCATTCAATCAACGATAAGAGGCCCGACGATGGACATCCGCGCCGCCGAGATCTCCGCGATCCTGAAGGACCAGATCAAGAATTTCGGCCAGGAAGCCGAAGTGACCGAGGTCGGCCAGGTCCTGTCCGTTGGTGACGGCATTGCCCGCGCCTACGGCCTCGACAGCGTTCAGGCTGGCGAGATGGTCGAGTTCGAGTCGGGCGTGCGCGGCATGGCCCTCAACCTCGAGCAGGACAACGTCGGCATCGTGATCTTCGGGTCCGATCGCGACATCAAGGAAGGCCAGACCGTCAAACGCACCGGCGCCATCGTGGACGTGCCGGTCGGCAAGGCGCTGCTCGGCCGCGTCGTTGACGCCCTCGGCAACCCCATCGACGGCAAGGGTCCCATCGCCACCACCGAGCGTCGCCGCGTCGACGTGAAGGCGCCGGGCATCATCCCGCGCAAGTCGGTGCACGAGCCGATGGCAACCGGCCTCAAGGCCATCGACGCGCTCATCCCCGTCGGTCGCGGCCAGCGCGAGCTCATCATCGGCGATCGCCAGACCGGCAAGACCGCCATCGCCCTCGACACCATCCTGAACCAGAAGCCGGCCCATGCGGGCACTGACGAGAACGCCAAGCTCTATTGCGTCTACGTCGCCATTGGCCAGAAGCGCTCCACCGTCGCCCAGTTCGTAAAGTCCCTCGAGGACAATGGCGCTCTGGAATACTCGATCGTCATCGCGGCGACCGCTTCCGACGCCGCGCCGATGCAGTTCATTGCGCCCTTCGCGGGCTGCGCCATGGGCGAGTACTTCCGCGATAACGGCATGCACGCCGTGATCGTGTATGACGATCTTTCCAAGCAGGCCGTCGCCTACCGCCAGATGTCGCTGCTGCTGCGCCGTCCGCCGGGCCGCGAGGCATATCCCGGCGACGTGTTCTACCTGCACTCGCGGCTGCTCGAGCGCGCCGCCAAGATGGGCGACGCCGCCGGCAACGGCTCGCTGACCGCGCTCCCGGTCATCGAGACCCAGGCGAACGACGTCTCGGCCTACATTCCCACCAACGTGATCTCGATCACCGACGGCCAGATCTTCCTCGAGACCGACCTGTTCTACCAGGGCATCCGCCCGGCGGTGAACGTCGGCCTCTCGGTGTCTCGCGTGGGCTCCTCGGCTCAGACGAAGGCGATGAAGAAGGTCGCCGGCAAGATCAAGGGCGAGCTCGCGCAGTACCGCGAGATGGCCGCCTTCGCGCAGTTCGGCTCAGATCTCGACGCCTCGACCCAGAAGCTCCTGAATCGCGGCTCGCGCCTCACCGAACTCCTGAAGCAGCCGCAGTTCTCGCCGCTGAAGATGGAAGAGCAGGTCGCGGTGATCTATGCCGGCGTGAACGGCTACCTGGACAGCCTTCCGCTGAACAAGGTTCGTCCCTTTGAGGACGCCCTGCTCTCGGCCCTGCGCACCAAGCACGCTGACCTGCTGACCAAGATCCGCGACTCGAAGGACCTGTCCGACGACAGCGCCAAGACCCTGAAGGGCGTTGTCGAGAGCGTCGCCAAGTCGCTCGCCTGAGCTGACGTCAACAGTGAAACCGGCCGCCTCCCGGTGGCCGGACCTCAGTGAGAGCAGGCGCCCGGTCCGTTCGGGCGCCTCGCCTTGAGCGGCAGCGGATGGATCTGGAAGTCACCCCATGGCGAGTTTGAAGGATCTGCGGAACCGCATCACCTCGGTGAAGGGCACGCAGAAAATCACCAAGGCGATGCAGATGGTCGCTGCCGCCAAGCTGCGGCGCGCCCAGATGGCCGCTGAGAGCGCGCGCCCCTACGCCGAGAAGATGTCGCAGGTACTCGGCAACCTCGCGGCGAATCTCGTCGGCGGCGTCCAGGGTCCGAAGCTCCTCTCCGGCACCGGCGCGGAGAAGACCCACCTGCTCATCGTCTGCACCGCCGACCGCGGCCTGTGCGGCGGCTTCAACTCGTCGATCGCGCGTCTGGCCCGCGAGCACGCTCGCAAGCTGGCGGCCGAGGGCAAGACGGTGAAGATCATCACTGTCGGCAAGAAGGGCTACGACCTGCTTCGTCGCCAGTTTCGCGACGAGATCATCGAGAACCGTGACCTGCGTGGCAACAAGGCGGTCGATTACGAGTTCGCCGCTGAGATTGCCGAGAGCATCATCGCCCGCTTCGATGCCGGCGAGTTCGACGTGGCGACGCTGTTCTACTCGCGCTTCCGTTCGGTGATCTCGCAGATCCCGACCGCTCAGAAGCTGATTCCGGCCGAGTTGCCGGAGACCGGCGCCACGGCCCCCGACGCGGCGCTCCAGTTCGAGCCGAGCGAGGAGGCGATCCTCGATACGCTCCTCCCGCGCAACCTCACCGTCCAGGTGTTCCGCGCGCTCCTCGAGAACGCTGCCTCCGAGCAGGGCGCCCGCACGGGTGCCATGGATTCCGCCACGCGCAACGCCGGCGAAATGATCAAGAAGCAGACGCAGATCTACAACCGCACGCGTCAGGCCATGATCACCAAGGAACTCATCGAGATCATCTCGGGTGCCGAAGCGCTCTGAGCGCTCTCCGACGCCCTGACCGCAACATTCCCAAAGGACCCGTAACATGGCGAACACCGCTCTCCCCGGCGCCGGCTCGAACAAGGTCGGCAAGATCACCCAGGTCATCGGCCCGGTGGTCGACGTTCACTTCGAGGGCCATCTGCCTGAGATCCTGAACGCCCTCGAGACCAAGAACAACGGCAGCCGTCTCGTCCTCGAAGTCGCTATGCAGCTCGGCGAGAGCACCGTGCGCTGCATCGCCATGGACACCTCGGAAGGTCTTGTCCGCGGCCAGGAGGTCACCGACACCGGCGAGGCCATCAAGGTCCCGGTCGGCTTCAACACCCTCGGCCGCATCATGAACGTCATCGGCGAGCCGATCGACGAAGCCGGCCCGATCCAGTCGGAGACGCTGCGCGCCATCCACCAGCCGGCCCCCGCCTATTCCGAGCAGTCCACCGAGTCACAGATCCTGGTCACCGGCATCAAGGTCGTCGACCTCCTCGCCCCCTATGCCAAGGGCGGCAAGATCGGCCTGTTCGGCGGTGCCGGCGTGGGCAAGACCGTGCTGATCATGGAGCTCATCAACAACATCGCGAAGGTGCACTCCGGCTACTCGGTGTTCGCCGGCGTCGGTGAGCGCACCCGCGAGGGCAACGATCTCTACCACGAGATGATCGAGTCCAAGGTGAACATGGACCCCAAGGAGCATAACGGCTCCGCCGAGGGCTCCAAGTGCGCCCTGGTCTACGGCCAGATGAACGAGTCCCCCGGTGCCCGCTCGCGCGTCGCGCTGACCGGCCTGACCATCGCCGAGGACTTCCGCGATCAGGGCCAGGACGTGCTGTTCTTCGTGGACAACATCTTCCGCTTCACCCAGGCCGGTTCGGAAGTGTCGGCGCTGCTCGGCCGCATCCCGTCGGCGGTGGGCTACCAGCCGACGCTCGCCACCGACATGGGCGCCCTGCAGGAGCGCATCACCACCACAACCAAGGGCTCGATCACCTCGGTGCAGGCCATCTACGTGCCGGCCGACGATCTGACCGATCCGGCGCCCGCCGCCTCGTTCGCCCACCTCGACGCCACGACCGTGCTGTCGCGCTCGATCGCCGAGAAGGGCATCTACCCGGCCGTTGATCCGCTGGACTCCACCTCGCGCATGCTGAACCCCGCCGTCCTCGGCGAGGAGCACTACGACGTGGCCCGCCGTGTCCAGCAGACCCTGCAGCGCTACAAGGCCCTGCAGGACATCATCGCAATCCTGGGCATGGACGAGCTCTCGGAAGAGGACAAGCTGACCGTCGCCCGCGCCCGCAAGATCGAGCGCTTCTTCTCGCAGCCCTTCTCGGTGGCCGAGATCTTCACCGGCTCGCCGGGCATCCAAGTCCCGCTGGCCGACACGATCAAGGGCTTCAAGGGCCTCGTGAACGGCGAGTACGACGACCTGCCGGAGGCGGCGTTCTACATGGTCGGCACGATCGAGGACGCCAAGGAGAAGGCGAAGAAGATCGCCGCAGCGGCCTAAGGCGTTGAACGCGAAGGCCGTTCTCCTCCTCGTCGGTCTTGTTGTCGGCGGTCTGGCCGGGTATCTCACCCGGCCCGAGGCCGCCGAGATCAAGGTGGGCTCGTTCAGCCTCGAGATTCAGGGAGATTCGCCGGCGGGTACGCGTGGCGGCTCCCTGACCACGGGCCAGATGCAGCACATCGGCATCTTCGCCGTCATCGGCGCAGTGCTGGGCCTCGGCATCGGATTCGTCGCCGACCGCCGCCGGGCCTGACCGGAATCGCACGGCGCGCCCCTTCCTGAAGGACGGCGCGTCGTTCCATCGACAAGACAACCCGAGCCGGGATCCTCGACCTCATGGCCACCTTCCAGTTCGATTTCGTCGGCCCCGAGCGGACGGTGTATTCCGGTCAGATCGAGGCCGTTCAGCTCCCGGGTATCGAGGGCGAAATGACGGTGCTCCCCGGGCATGCCCCCGTGCTCACGGCGCTAAAGGTCGGCGTCATCGTGATCAACGAGGCGGGTCACGCGGGCAAGCGCGTGCTGGTGCGCGGCGGTTTCGCCGATATCGGCCCCACCTCCGTGACCGTGATCGCGGAGCGGGCGAACCCGTTCGAAGAGATCACGCCGGAATCCATCGATCGCGATATCGCGGCGGTAGAGCTGCAGCGCGACGCCACCGAAGACTTTGCCAAGAAGGACGAGCTCACCGGCCAGATCGTGCAGTTGCGCGACGCGAAGGTCGCGCTCAACTTCTGATGGTCTACATCGTCGCGTGACGCAGAAGAGCGTCGCGCGCTGCATCACCTTCCGGACATCCCTGTTCCAGCCAGAGCCGGCGTGCGTCGGCCAGGCGTCGTCCGATTTCCGGGCCCGGTCGAACTCCGAGAGCGATGAGATCGGCGCCCGCGATCGGGAAGGACGGCTTCGCGAAAAGCCCGGCGTCGAGGTCGTTGAGATCGGCGGCCGCGTCCGGAGACCAGTCCGGGCGTCCTTCGCCTCGGATCGTCCGCGCTGCGAGGCTGAGGCCCGCCACGGTGTGTGTGGCAGCGAGGCGGCGCAGTTCGGGGCCGTCGATCCGGGCGCGACTGCGAAGCGCCGTCACCGCCCGGGCGTATCCGAGCAGGGCCGTCTGCTCCGTGTTGGACAGCCTGAGCGCCAGTCGCAGACGCTCGACATCCGCTTCCGAAAACACCGCGAGGGCGGCGAGCCGGTCGATCTCGGAGGCTTGTCCGGGCGTGTTCGCGACGCAGCGGGCGAACCGGCCGAGATCACCGATCCCGCCGATCAGGCGCGCCAGAAGTCCCGACTCGCTCAGGTCCGCCAAGCCCTCGCAGGCCCGAGGGGCTTGTAAAAGCTTGAGAAATTCTGCCCGGACGCGCTCGCGCGAGAGGCCGTCCAGGGCGTCGCGTGCTTGGATGCAGGCGGCAAAACCCGGTTCGTCCGGGCGGCCGATGCCGTAGCGGGCATGGAAGCGGAAGAAGCGCAGGATGCGCAGGGCGTCCTCTCGGATGCGTGTGCGGGCGTCCCCGATGAAGCGGACGCGACCGGCGCGCAGGTCCGCCACGCCACCGGTGGTGTCGTGGAGCCGTCCGTCCGGGTCGAGGGAGAGGGCGTTGAGGGTGAAGTCCCGGCGCTCGGCGTCGCGGGGGAAATCGCGCCCGAAGCGGACGACGGCGTGGCGCCCGTCGGTCTCGATATCCTCGCGTAGGGTGGTGACTTCGAAGGCCGTCCGGCCGGCAAGCAGCGTAACGGTCCCGTGCTCGATTCCGGTCGGTACAAAGCGCATCATGCTGCGCGCGGCGAAGGCGATCACTGCATCAGGCTGCAGAGTCGTTGCAAGATCGATATCGTCGCCTGTCCGGCCGAGCAGGGCGTCGCGGACGCAGCCGCCGACGAGGCGGGTTTCCTCGCCCGGGACCGCCAGGGCCGCGAGGACCCGGACCACGTCGGGCTGCGCGAGGAGCCGCGCCGGACCCTCCGGGTCGAGGGTATGGCCGCTCACTGGAACCGGCCGGGCACCACCTGCCCGTTCTCGAGATGGGGCGGTATGTAGCCGCCGCGGTGGCGTTCGCCGAACAGGCCGGTGGCAACCAGCGACAGGATCACGAGGCCGAGCCCCGCCAGGGTCAGGCGGAAGACCTGCCCGTCCCAATGCGTGCGGTCGTGCGGCCGGCGGCCGCTGATTGCGAGGTAGAGGAAGAACAGCAGGAAGGGCAGGAGGAAGATCAGGACTTCCTCGACGAGACGACGAATCATGCGGGTTCCGGGAGGCGGAGGGGCCGGTCGCGGCGCCTCATGGATAGAGGCGCGCGTCCAGGTTGTTCACGATGCCGGCGGTGACGCCCCAGATCCGGAAGTCACCGTAGCGGATCACATAGGTATGCCGCACCCGTCCGCGCCAGATCCCGCGCTCGATCCGGCGCTCGGCGCGGTCAAGGAGGTGGGGAAGGGGGACCTCGAAGGTTGCCGCGACCTCGTCGGGGTTCAGGGTGAGCCGGGCGCGAGGGTCCACGAGGCCCAGCACCGGCAGGACGAGGAAGCCGGTGGCCGAGAGGTAGGGGTCGAGGTAGCCGAGCACCCGTACCGCGTCCGGCGCCAGCCCGACCTCCTCCCGGGCCTCCCGCAGGGCCGCGTCGGCGGGGGTCGGGTCGCCGGGGTCGATCTTGCCGCCGGGAAACGCGATCTGCCCGGAATGGTCGCGCAGATGTGCGGCCCGCACCGTGAAGAGGACCCGCAGGCCGTCCTCGCGCGGCAGCACCGGCACCAGCACGGCCGCGCGCCGGTGCGGACGGTCCGGGACGGTCTCCGCCTCAGTCCCGTCGAGCTCGTGATCCCCGCGCGGATTCGCGGTCGGGTCGCCGGGGCCGGGGGGCTCCGCCGAGAGGAAGCGGGCGGCCCGGTCGAGGAGGTCGGCCAGCGCGTCGTCCCGCGTTCTCGCCGCTCTCATGCGCTCTCGGCGGGCGCGATCCGGTGGAAGAGGCCGCCGGCCTCGAGTCCGAGCCAGCCGTCGCGCGTCTCGGCCAGCGCCAGGAGGTCGTGGGTGAGCGCGCGGGTCAGGAGCGCCCAGAGGTCACCCCGGACATGAAGGTAGGGCCGCAGGCCCCCGGCCGCGTCCTCGGCGAAGCGCAGGGTGTGCTCCGCATCGACGGGGACGAGATCGTCCACGTTGGTCCGGAAGGCGATCCGCCGCGTGGGCCCATCCCCCTCGACCGCCATCTCCACGGCGATGAAGGGTGCGTCCTCCACCGTGATGCCGACGCGTTCCACGGGGGTGACGAGGACGATGCGGCCATCGGCCTCCCGCCGGAGGATCGAGGCGAAGAGCTTCACCAGGGCCGGGCGCCGGATCGGGCTGCCGTCGTGGAACCAGGTCCCGTCGGCGGCGATCCGCATGTCGATGTCCCCGCAATCGGGCGGGTTCCAGCGCTCCACCGGCGGCGGGCCGCGGCGGTCCACGTCCCCGAGGGCGGCGCTGAGGCGGTCGATCGTCGGATCGCCGGAGGGGGCGGGATCGGGTCGGGTCATGGGCGGGAAAGATAGCGCATCCGGTGCGTGAGGGAACACGGCCCGTCATCGCTCTCGAACCGATGGCCACCGGTGTCATTCCGGGGCACCGGAGGCGAAGTCGGTGTTTCGCGCCGCCGCCGGGGCGGGACCTTGCCGAACCTGTGTTTCTGGGGCTCGGGTTCCGCTGCGTCGGTTCGGGATGACACAGTGTGGCGGGGCTTTCGATGCTGCCGGACGTCCTTTGCGGTCGCCCTGCCGCGAGGGGGAGGGGAGGTTGTTGTGGTTCGAACGCCGGATGTCGCCAGCTTTCAGGTCCCCGCTCGGGCAGAAGAGGACGATTGCACGAGCGTCAACCTGCATCGGCTTGGCGCCGCTCTCCTCCCCCTTGCGGGGAGGAGCCGGAGGTGGGGGTGCCGGCGCCTTACTTCGGACGTTGAGGCATTCCTGGCGATCCGGTTCGGGGGAACTCAGGATCGGTGTGCCGGCACCCCCACCTTGACCCTCCCCGCAAGGGGGAGGGGAGGCCGTTGTGGTTCGAACACCGGGTGTCGCCAGCCTTCGCATCCGCGCCCGGGCAGAAGAGGCCGATCGGCCCAAGCACGAACCCGAGTCCGTCGAGCACCGCTCTCCTCCCCCTTGCGGGGAGGAGCCGGAGGTGGGGGTGCCGGCGCCTGACTTCGGACGTTGAGGTGGTTTTGGCGATCCGGTGTGCGGGAAATCAGGACCCGCGTGCCGGCACCCCCACCCTGGCCCTCCCCGCAAGGGGGAGGGGAGGCCGTTGTGGTTCGGTCGTCGGGACATCGCCAGCCTTCACGTCCGCGTTCGGAGCAGGGAAACCGATCCCCCAGCACGAACCCAAGACCGTCCAGCACTGCTCTCCTCCCCCTTGCGGGGAGGAGCCGGAGGTGGGGGTGTCGGCGCCTTACTTCGGACGGTGAGGCGTCCTTGGCGATCCGGTCCGCGGAAACTCAGAACCCGCGTGCCGGCACCCCCACCCTGGCCCTCCCCGAAAACCGGAAATCAACCACACCGGATCCGCGACGTGATCGACGGGACGCATCAGCACCCGCCAAAGCCTCACGGGGCCTGGCCCTGGAAGCCCGCCTCGAACCGGCGCCACCGGCTCCGAACCCTGCGGCGTCGCGCCGACCTTGCCAGCGTGCCTCAAAGGGCGCCACACTCACGGGCTGTAGGCGGGGGCCGGGTTCACCGCGAGACCGGACCCCGCATCGCCGCGCGCGACCCCTCGGGTCGACGCCACACGCAACACGCCAGGACGGACACGCATGACGCAGGGCTCGCAGCCGGCCACGACCCTCGATGACGGCATCGTCGCCGCGGCGGAAGCCTGTCTCGGCGCCGTCGGGCAGGCCCGCGAGGCGATCCACCGGGTCATCTTCGGCCAGGAGGCGGTGGTCGACCTCGCCCTGGTGACGATCCTGGCCGGCGGCCACGGGCTGCTCGTGGGCCTGCCGGGGCTCGCCAAGACCAAGCTGGTGGAGACGCTGGGGACCGTGCTCGGCCTCGATGCCCGCCGCGTGCAGTTCACGCCGGACCTGATGCCCTCCGACATCCTCGGCACCGAGATCCTCGACGAGGACGCCGAGCGACACCGCTCCTTCCGCTTCGTGAAGGGGCCGGTCTTCACCCAGCTCCTCATGGCGGACGAGATCAACCGCGCCAGCCCGCGCACCCAGTCGGCCCTGCTCCAGGCCATGCAGGAGCACTTCGTCTCGGTGGCGGGGGAGCGCCACGACCTGCCGCGCCCCTTCCACGTGCTGGCGACCCAGAACCCCATCGAGCAGGAGGGCACCTACCCCCTGCCCGAGGCGCAGCTCGACCGCTTCCTCCTGGAGATCGACGTCGGCTATCCGGATCGCGCCGCCGAGCGGCGCATCCTCATCGAGACCACCGGCGTGGACGAGCACCGGCCTGTGGCGGTGATGTCCACCGAGGCGCTGCTCTCCGCCCAGCGCCTCGTGCGCCGGCTGCCGGTGGGCGACGCGGTGGTGGATGCGATCCTCGACCTCGTGCGCTCGGCCCGGCCCGAGGGGGGCGACCCGGCGCTGAAGGACAAGCTGCTCTGGGGCCCGGGGCCCCGCGCCAGCCAGGCCCTCACCCTGGCGGTGCGCGCCCGCGCGCTGATCGAGGGCCGGGTCGCGCCCTCCATCGCCGACGTGAAGGCGCTGGCCGAGCCCGTGCTGAAGCACCGCATGGCGCTGAGCTTCTCCGCGCGGGCCGACGGCGAGACGGTCTCGGGCCTGATCGCCCAGCTCGCCGGCAAGCTCTAGGGCATGGCGATCCCCCGGCCCGGCGGCGCCGCCACCCAGGTCCTCGACCGGCACGCCCGCAATCCGGGACGCCGCGAGACCGAGGGCGCCCTGGCCCTGGCCGAGCGGATGCCGCGCCTGATCCTCGAATCCCGCCGCGTCTCCTCCACCCTGGCGCACGGCATCCATGGGCGCCGGCGCGCCGGGCCGGGCGAGAGCTTCTGGCAGTTCCGGCCCTTCGTGGCCGGCGAGGCCGCCGCGCGGATCGACTGGCGTCGCTCGGCCCGCGACGACCGGCTCTACGTGCGCGAGCGCGAGTGGGAAGCCACCCACAACATCTGGTTCTGGATCGACCGCTCCGCTTCCATGGGCTTCGCCTCGCATCTGGCGCAGGCGCCGAAGGTGGAGCGGGCCCTGGTGCTGGGCTTCGCCCTCGCCGATGCCCTGGTGGAGGGTGGCGAGCGGGCCGGCCTCCTTGGGCTCACCCGCGCCACCGCCTCGCGCCGCATCGTCGAGACCATGGCCCAGGCCCTGGTGGCGGACGCGGCCGGACAGGACGACGACGCCCCGCCCGCCGCCACGCCGGGCCGGTTCGACGAGGCCGTGCTGATCGGCGACTTCCTGTCCCCCCCCGAGGCCGTGAAGGCGTCGGTGGACCGGCTCGCCGGCCGGGGCACGCGCGGGCACCTCGTCATGATCGTCGACCCCGTGGAGGAGACTTTCCCGTTCCAGGGCCAGGCGGTGCTGCACGATGTCGGGTCGGCCCTGCGCCTGCATGTCGGCGATGCGGGGGCCTGGGGCGAGGCCTACCGGGTGCGGATCGCCGCCCACCGCGACCGCCTCGCCGAGATCGCCCGCGCGCAGGGCTGGACCCTGACGATCCACCGCACGGACCGCCCCGCCAGCGAAGCGGCCCTTCGCCTCCTGACCCTCCTGGCCGCCGCGCGCGGGACGGGCTGAGGACCGCCGCATGCTCGGATTGCCCCTGACCTTCGCCGCGCCCCTGGCGCTCGCCGCGCTCCTCGCGCTGCCCGCCCTGTGGTTCCTGCTGCGGGTGACGCCGCCGCGCCCGCGCCGGATCGACTTTCCGCCGCTGGCGATCATGGCCGACCTCCTGCCCCGGCGCGAGACGCCCGCCCGTACCCCGCCCTGGCTGCTGATCCTGCGCCTGCTCGCCGCCGCCTGCCTGATCCTGGCGGTGTCGGGCCCCGTCTGGAACCCGTCCGGCACCGGGGCGGGAGCGGGCCGCACGCCGCTCCTCGTGCTCCTCGACAACGGATTCTCCTCGGCCCACGACTGGCGCGAGCGCCTGCGCGTCGCCACCGACGCCATCGAGGCGGCGGCCCGCGACGGACGGCCCGTGGCGGTGGCGGCGCTCGCCGAGCCCGCCGCCCCCCTGGACGCCAAGGTGCCGGCCGCCGCCCTCGAGCGCCTGCGCGCCATCGCGCCGCGTCCGCATCTCGCCGAGCGCGACGCCGCCCTGCCGAGCCTCGGCGCCTTCCTGGAGCGCAGCCCCGGCAGCGCGATCCTCTGGATCAGCGACGGTGTCGCCGGACCCGGTACGGACGCCTTCGGCCAGCGGCTCGCGGAGCTCGTGACCCGGCACGGGGCCGCCCTCACCATCCTGCGGGCGGACCGTCCGCCGGCCCTGGCCCTCTCGGCGGCGGAGGCCGGCGGGCGGCTCACCGCGCACGTGCTGCGCGCGAGCGCCAACGGCCGCGACACCGGCGTGGTCCGCGCCCTCGACGCGAAGGGCCTGCCGCTCGCCGAACAGGCCTTCACCTTCGCGCCCGACGGCACCGAGACCGAGATCGGCTTCGACCTGCCGGTCGAGCTGCGCAACGGCATCAGCCGCCTGGAGATCGCCGCCGAGCGCTCCGCCGGGGCCGTGACCCTGGTGGACGAGCGCGGCAAGCGCCGTCGCGTCGGCCTCGTCTTCGGCGGCACCAGCGACCAGGCCCAGCCCCTCCTGGCGCCGACCTATTACCTGTCCCGGGCGCTCGGCCCCTACGCCGACGTGCAGGAGCCGCGCGGGGCCAAGGGTGTCGCCGAATCCATCGCCCAGATGCTCGACGGGCAGGTCTCCGTCCTCGTGCTCGCCGATGTCGGCGCCCTCGACGGACCGACGCTGGACCGGGTCGAGGCCTTCGTCGATGCCGGCGGCCTGCTCCTGCGCTTCGCCGGTCCGCGCCTGGCGGCCGGCAACGATCCCCTGGTGCCCGTGCGCCTGCGCCGGGGCGGGCGGACGCTCGGCGGCACCCTCTCCTGGGACAGCCCGCGTACGCTGGCCGCCTTCCCGCCCGAGAGTCCCTTCGCGGGCCTGGCGCCCCCGGCGGATATCGGCGTGCGTCGCCAGATCCTGGCCGAGCCGGACGGCGACCTGCCCGGCCGGACCTGGGCCTCGCTCCAGGACGGCACGCCCATCGTCACCGCGCAGAAGCGGGGGCAGGGCCTCGTGGTGCTGTTCCACGTCACCGCCGACACCACGTGGTCGAACCTGCCGCTGTCCGGCCTGTTCATCGACATGCTGCGCCGGGTGGTGAACCTCTCCGGGGTCAAGGCGCTCCCAGCGGGCGACGCCGGCGCGCGGGCCACCGCGGTGCTGGCGCCGCGCCTCACCCTCGACGGGTTCGGAGCGCTCGGCGCGCCGCCGGCCGGCGCCACCGCCGTTCCGGCCGAGACGGCCGAGCGCGCGACCCTGGAGCACCCGCCGGGCTTCTACGGCCCGGCCGATGGCGGCATCGCGGTCAACGCCCTGCGCGTGGAGGACCGCCTGAAGCCCCTCGACCTCACGCCCCTGTCCGGCGCCCGGATCGGCTCCCTGGCGGGGGCCGAGACCCTCGACCTGCGCGCCACCCTCTTCACCCTGGCCCTGATGCTCCTCATCCTTGACACCCTCGCGGGCCTCTGGCTCGGCGGCTTCCTGCGGCGCGGACGCGGGCTCGTCTCGCGCCCGGCCGCGCTCCTCCTCGCCGGCATCGCCCTCGGCGCCCTCGTCGGCGCGCCCGTGCCGGCGCAGGCCCAGACGGCCGCGCCGGCGCGCGGGAGCGCGTTCGATTCCGCCCTCGCCACCCGGCTCGCCTACGTGATCACCGGCGACGAGGCCGCCGACACCGCGAGCCGCGCCGGGCTCACCGGCCTGACCCAGATGCTGGCGAGCCGCACCGCCCTGGAGCCGGGCGACCCGATCGGCATCGACCCGGGCAAGGACGAACTCGCCTTCTACCCGCTGATCTACTGGCCCATCGTCGCGGGGCGGCCGCAGCCCGGCGAGGCCGCGATCCGCCGCATCGACGCCTTCATGCGCAACGGCGGCACCGTGATCTTCGACACCCGCGACGCGCTGACCGCGCGCCCCGGCGGCCCGCCGACCCAGGAGGCGGCCTACCTGCGCAAGATGCTCGCCACCCTGGAGGTGCCGGAACTGGAGCCGGTGCCGGCCGACCACGTGCTGACCAAGGCCTTCTACCTCGTGGACACCTTCCCCGGCCGCTACGCCACCGGCCAGACCTGGGTCGAGACCCTGCCCCCGGCCGGGGAGGGCAGCGAGCGCCGCCCCGCGCGGGCCGGCGACGGCGTCTCGCCCCTCGTCATCACGAGCAACGACCTCGCCGCCGCCTGGGCCGTGGGCAAGCGCGGCGAACCGCTCTACCCCATCGTCGGCGGCGACCAGCGCCAGCGCGAGATGGCGTTCCGGGGCGGCATCAACTTCGTGATCTACACGCTGACCGGCAACTACAAGGCCGACCAGGTCCACGTGCCCGCGCTGCTGGAGCGGTTGGGCCAGTGATGGCCGGCCGCTTCGACGAACGCCCGAGGATGCGTCCCGAGACCTGGATTGTGATACTGAGAATCGATACTATATGAAGCTCAGTGGACGACACCGCTCGACCCTGGAGGCGATCTTCGCCGAACCGGTCCGGGCCGGCATTGCCTGGAGCGACATCGAGGCGATGCTGACGGCCTTCGGCGCCGAAATCTCGGAAGGGCGCGGATCGCGGGTCCGGATCGCGCTGAACGGTGTCCGGGCGGTGTTTCACCGTCCGCATCCGCAGAAGGAGACCGACAAGGGCGCGGTGAAGTCCATGAGGCGATTTCTGACCGAAGCCGAGGCGACGCCATGACGACCATGCATTGCAAGGGCTACGAAGCCGTCGTCGAATACGACGCGGACGCCGACCTCTTTCACGGCGAAGTCATCGACATGCGCGACGTCGTGACCTTTCAGGGCCGATCCGTCGATGAACTCAAGCAGGCGTTCTCCGACAGCATCGACGATTACCTGGCGTTCTGCGCCGAGCGCGGCGAAGAACCCGAGAAACCCTATTCGGGCCAGTTCGTCGTGCGGGTGGAGCCGGTCCTGCACCGCGCCGTGGTCTCGGCGGCCAAGCGGGCCGGGATCAGCCTGAACAAGTGGGTCGCCCGGACGCTGGAACGGGCGACGATATGATGTTGGCTCGGGAGGCCATCCGCCCATGCTGAGCCTCAGCTTCACCCCCCTCGTGCCCTGGCCGCTGCTCGTCGGCTTCGGCATTCTCGTGGCGGTGTTCGTCGTCCTGGCGTTCCTGGCGCGGGGGCGGACCGCGCTCCTGCGTGCGCTGGCGCTGGCGCTGGTCCTGCTCGCGCTCGCCAACCCCGCCCTGGTCCGCGAGGACCGAGAGCCGGTCAAGGACATCGCCGCCATCGTGGTCGACCGCTCGGGCTCGCAGGGGCTGGGCGACCGCCCGGCCATGACGGACGCGGTGCGGGCCGAGCTGCAGCGCCGCTTCGGCGCGCTGACCAACATCGAACCGCGCTTCATCGACGTGCCCGACTCCAAGGACGGCGACGAGGGCACGCGGCTGTTCACGGCCCTGTCCCAGGCCCTGGCCGACGTGCCGGCCGAGCGGCTGGCGGGCGTCGTCATGCTCACGGACGGCGTGGTGCACGACATCCCGGCCTCCGTGGCCGCGCTCGGCCTGAAGGGGCCCCTCCACGTCCTCGTCACCGGGCATCCGGACGAGCGCGACCGGCAGATCAAGCTCATCGAGGCGCCGCGCTTCGGCATCGTCGGGCGCGACCTCACCGTCCGCGCCGAGGTGATGGAGCGCGGCGGCACCGGCTCCGCCACCGTCACCGTGCGCCGCGACGGCGAGGAGGTCGGGCGCCGCACCTTCCCCACCGGACAGCCCTTCTCGCTGACCATGCGGATCGAGCATGGCGGCCCGAACGTGGTCGAGATCGAGGTGGAGCCGCTGCCCGGCGAACTCACCACGGTCAACAACCGCGCGGTCCTGCCCATCGAGGGCATCCGCGAGAAGCTGCGGGTGCTCCTCGTCTCGGGCGAGCCGCACCAGGGCGAGCGCACCTGGCGCAACCTCCTGAAATCCGACGCCAACGTCGACCTCGTCCACTTCACCATCCTGCGCCCGCCCGAGAAGCAGGACGGCACGCCCATCTCCGAACTGTCCCTGATCGCCTTCCCGACGCGCGAATTGTTCGTGCAGAAGATCAAGGAATTCGACCTCATCATCTTCGACCGCTACGCCAACCAGAGCGTGCTGCCCTCGGCCTACTTCGACAACATCGTCCGCTACGTCCGCGACGGCGGCGCGCTGCTCATCGCGGCGGGACCGGAATTCGCCTCCTCCGCCAGCCTCGCCCGCACGCGGCTCGCCGCGATCCTGCCCGGCGAGCCCAACGGGCGCGTGGTCGAGGAGCCCTACAAGGCCGCGCTCACCGGGACCGGCAACCGCCACCCGGTGACCCGGGCCCTGCCGGGCTCGGAGGCGTCGCCGCCGGCCTGGGGCGACTGGCTGCGCATCGTCTCGACCCAGGTGCGGCCCGGCATCCAGCCCATCCTGCAGGGGCCGGGCGCCCTGCCGTTGCTGGCCCTCTCGCGCGAGGAGAAGGGGCGCGTGGCCCTGCTGACTTCGGACCACGCCTGGCTCTGGGCGCGGGGATACGGCGAGGGCGGCCCCTATCTCGACCTGCTGCGCCGCCTCGGTCACTGGCTGATGAAGGAGCCCGCCCTGGAGGAGGAGGCCCTGCGCGCCCAGACCACGGGCCATGGCCGCGAGGTCCGCGTCGAGCGCCAGACCATGGCGGACACGGCCGAGCCCGTCACCGTCACCGGGCCCACCGGCGCGCAGCGCACGCTGACCCTGACGCAGGGCGAGCCCGGCCTGTTCGCGACGACCTTCGAGGCCACCGAACTCGGGCTGCACACCCTGCGCTCGGGCGCCCTGGTCGCCTTCGTGAGCGTCGGTCCGCCGAACCCGCGCGAGCTCGCCGACGTGTTCAGCGACACCGAGCGCCTCAAGGCGCTGGCCGAGGGCACCGGCGGCTCGATCCGCCGGCTCGCGGAATCCGGTGGCGGCCTCGCCGTGCCCCGCCTGCAAGCGGTCCGCGGCGGGCGTCTCAGCGGCGCCGACTGGATCGGCTTCCGCCCGAGCGACAGCGCCAACATCCGGGGCGTCGAGGTCTATCCCCTGGCGCTGGGCCTGTGGGCCCTGGCAGCGCTGGCAGGCGCCGTCCTGGCGATGTGGCTGGTGGAGGGACGCCGCGGCCGCGCGGCGTGAGGCCTGAGACCGGCTCCGGTCGATCGCTTCGGCGCAGTCCTCGCAACGCGTTCCTTCTCTGTCCAGGGAGGAGGATCGCATCTGGCAACCGATGTCGTTCCGGGGCACCGGAGGCGAGCCCGGACCCGAAGGGGGGCGCCAGCGGCAGGCAATTCGGAGCCGCCGTCGGCGCAGACTCTTGCAGACCCTGCGTTTCTGGGTCCCGGGCTCTGCTGCATAGCTCCGGGATGACGTCGCGTCGCGGGGCTTCGATGCCTCCGGGCGCCGTCGGCGATCGTCCTTCCGCAAGGGGGAGGGGACGCCGTTGTGGTTCGAATGCCGGATATCGCCAGCCGTCACAGCCGCGTTCGGGGAGAAGAGATCGATTGCGCGAGCGTCAACCTGCATCGACCTAGCGCTGCTCTCCTCCCCCTTGCGGGGAGGAGCCGGAGGTGGGGGTGCCAGCGCCTGACTTCGGACGTTGAGGCGCTCTTGGCGATCCGGTTCGGGGGAACTCAGAACCGGCGTGCTGGCACCCCCACCCTGGCCCTCCCCGCAAGGGGGAGGGAAGGCCGTTGTGTGTCGAACGCCGGATCTCGCCGGCCTTCATATTCGCGTTCGGGGAGAAGCGATCGATTGCGCGAGCGTCAACCTGCATCGACCTGGCGCTGCTCTCCTCCCCCTTGCGGGGAGGAGCCGGAGGTGGGGGTGCCGGCGCCTGACTTCGGACGTTGAGACGCTCCTGGCGATCCGGTTCGCGGGAACTCAGGACCCGCGTGCCGGCACCCCCACCCTGGCCCTCCCCGCAAGGGGGAGGGGACGCGGTTGTGGTTCGAATGCCGGATGTCGCCAGCTTTCACAGCCGCGTTCGGGGAGAAAAAACCGATCTCCCCAGCACGAACCCAAATCCATCCAGCACCGCTCTCCTCCCCCTTGCGGGGAGGAGCCGGAGGTGGGGGTGCCGGAGCCTCGCTTGGAAGGCTAGCGCACCCTTGGCAATCCGGTTCGCAGAAAATCAGGACCAGGGCGCCGGCACCCCCACCCCGGCCCGCCCCGCAAGGGCAGGACGATCGCAGATGGCAACCGCCGTCAGTCGTCTCGCCAATGCGAACCCATCACCCCGAAGCCGCCTGACCCCGGCAATCGCTCGAAGAACCGCGCGATCTCGGCCGCCGCGTGGTCCGGATCCTCCCGATGCGGGAAGTGGCCGACGCCCGCCAACGGGGCGAGGTCGAGGTCCGAGAAGGTTTCGCCGAGGCGGTCGGTCCAGGCGTAGGGGAACAGCGGGTCGGAATCGCCCCAGCGCACGCAGGCCGGGACGGCGATGGGGGGCAGGCGCGGCGCCTCGCCTCGGATCATCGCGAGGCGTCCCGCCTGTGAACTGACGTACCAGTTGAACCCGCCCTGGAGGTTTCCGGGGGCCAGGAAATTGTCCACGAAGGCGTCGAGGTCGGCGTCGAAGGCGGCCGGGTTGCCGCCGGCCCAGTGGCGCAGGAAGTGGCCGATATAGAGCCGGCAGCCCTCGCGCGATGCGCCGACCTGCGCCGCCGCGAACGGCGTCACGTGATAGGACTGGTACCAGATCTCGGCGAGCCTGTCGGGGGCGGCCAGGCGCGGGCCGATGCCGGGATAGGGGCAGTTGAAGGTGAAGAGGCCGGTCAGGCGCTCCGGCGCGGCCCGGGCAAGGGCCTGGAGCACGGAGGCCCCGACATCGTGCCCGACGAGACCGGCGCGCGCGAGGCCGAGAGCATCGAGCAGGGCGAGGATGTCGGCGGCATGGACCTCCGCGCCCGCCTTGTCGGAGGGGTCCGCATCCGGTTTCTCGCTGGCGCCGAAGCCGCGCAGGTCCGGGGCGATGAGTTCGAAGCGGTCGGCGAGGCGCCGCATCACCGGCTCCCAGGTCAGCCAGAATTCCGGCCAGCCATGAAGCAGCACCAGGGGCCGCCCGCGCCCGAGGCGGGCGACATGCAGCGTGACGCCGTTGGCCGCGATGGTCTCGTGTCGGATTGCCGTCTCGTCCATCGCGTCGATCCCCGCAGCGGCGTCCCGCGCTGGGGGGTCAACGCACGCGCAGGGCCGTGACGTTCCCCGAGACCGTCGCAGCCGCCCCGGGGGCGAGTTCGCGCCAGAGGAAGCGGGCGGGATCGACGGGGGAGGGCGGCAGGAGGCGGCCGGGCGGAATCGGCGAGAAGCCGAAGCGCCGGTAGTACGGCGCGTCGCCGATCAGGATCACGAGGCCGTGTCCGGCGGCGGTCGCGGCGTCGAGGCCCGCCGCCATCAGGGCCGCGCCGATGCCGCGCCCCTCGAAGCTCGGATCGACGGTGAGCGGCCCGAGCACGAGGAGCGGCCCGCCCGCCTCGGCGGGGCCGATCCGCACCGAACCCACGAGGTAGGTCGCCACCAGGGCGGTGAAGCAGAGGTCCGGCACCGGCCGCGTGCCCTCGCGCAGGCGGTAGGCGGTGCGGGCGAAGCGGCCGGGCCCGAAGGCGCGGGCATGGAGCCGTTCGATCGCCTCGGCGTCGCCCGCGTGCTCGTGCCGGATGACCAGGGGTAGCGCGGTCACGTGGCCCGGGCCGAGAAATCGATGCGCGGGTCGATCCAGGTGTAGATCAGGTCGGAGAGCAGGTTCACCGCCAGCCCGAGCAGGGAGAAGATGTACAGGGTCGCGAAGACCACGGGGTAGTCGCGCCCGACGATGGAGGTGAAGGACAGGAGCCCGAGCCCGTCGAGGGAGAAGATCGTCTCGATCAGCAGCGAGCCCGTGAAGAAGGCCGAGATGAAGGCCGCCGGGAAGCCCGCGATGACGATGAGCATGGCGTTGCGGAAGACGTGCCCGTAGAGCACCCGGCGCTCGGACAGGCCCTTCATGCGGGCGGTGAGCACGTATTGCTTGCGGATCTCGTCGAGGAAGGAGTTCTTGGTCAGCAGCGTCGAGGTCGCGAAGGCGCCGAGCACCAGGGCGGTGAGCGGCAGGGCCATGTGCCAGGCGTAGTCGACCGCCTTGCCCCAGAGACTCAGGGATTCGAAGTTCTCGCTGGTCAGGCCCCGGATCGGGAAGATCTGCACGAAGGAGCCGCCGGCGAACAGGATGATCAGGGCGATGCCGAACAGGAAGCTCGGGATCGCGTAGCCGACGATGACGATGGTGGAGGTCCAAAGGTCGAAGCGCGAGCCGTCCCGCACCGCCTTGCGGATGCCCAGCGGGATCGAGATCGCGTAGGAGATCAGCGTCATCCAGAGGCCCAGCGAGATCGACACGGGCAGGCGCTCGCGGATCAACTGCAGCACCGACACGTCGCGAAAATAGCTGTTGCCGAAATCGAAGCGGACGTAGTCCCAGATCATCTTGGCGAAGCGTTCGGGGGCCGGCTTGTCGAAGCCGAACTGCTGTTCGAGCTTCTTGATGAAGGCCGGGTCGAGGCCCTGCGCGCCGCGATAGCGCGCGTTGGCCTCACCGCTCCCGCTGCTGCGCGCGCCCCCGAAATCGCCGGCCCCGCCGGTGATCCGCGAGAGGCTGCCCTCGTTCTGGCCCTGCAACTGCGCGAGCACGCGCTCCACCGGCCCGCCGGGGGCGAACTGCACGATGGCGAAGGTGATGAGCATGATCCCGAACAGGGTCGGGATCATCAGGGCGAGGCGGCGCAGGATGTAGCCGAGCACGGGCGCTCCTCAGGTCCGGCCGATGCGCCGGGCCCTGGCGGCATCGTACCACCAGACGTTCGGCACGCCGAGATCGTAGGTCGGTCCCTTGGCCGGACGTCCGTAGACGTCCCAGAGCGCCAGCCGGTGATCGGCCTTGTACCACATCGGCACCCAGTAGCGCCCGGCCCGCAGCACCCGGTCGAGGGCGCGGGCCGCGTGGCGCATGTCGGCGCGGGAGGTCGCCTCGGTGACCCGCTCGATCAGGGCGTCGATGGCGGGGCTGGCGATGCCCGCGAGGTTGTTCGAGCCCTGGGTGCCGGCGGCGCGCGAGCCGTAGGCCTCGCGCAGTTCGGGGCCGGGGGTGAGGCCGCTGGCGAACCGGCGGGCGGTGAGGTCGAAGTCGAACTCCTTGACCCGGGCCTGGTACTGCGACGCGTCCACCAGCCGGATGCTGGCGCGGATGCCGATGAGCCCGAGGTTGCGGATGAAGGGCTGCGTCACCGGCTGGAACACCGGGTCGTTGTCGAGGAACTCGATCTCCAGGGGCTTGCCGGAGGGCAGGCGGATCACGCCGCCGTCGCGGGTGCAGCCGGCCTCCCGCAGGAGCGCGACCGCGCGGCTGAGGAGCGCCCGGTCCTGGCCCGAGCCGTCCGAGGCCGGCGGGCTCCAGGCCTCGCCGAAGACCTCCGCGGCGAGGTCGCCGCGCATGGGGTCGAGGAGGGCGAGTTCCTCGGGGCTCGGCCGGCCGCTGGCCTTGAGGTCCGAGTTCTCGAAGAAGGAGGCGGTGCGCAGGTAGGCGCCGTACATCAGGTTGGCGTTCGACCAGTCGAAGTCGAAGCACAGGCCGATGGCCTCGCGGACGCGGGGATCGCGCAACGCCTCGCGGCGGGTGTTCATCCACCAGCCCTGCGTGCCCGAGGGGCGGGCATCCGGCACGGTCTCCTTGCGGACCCGGCCCTCCTGCGCGGCGGGAAAGTCGTAGCCCGTGGCCCAGACCCGGGCCGTGAACTCCTCGCGGAAGGTGAAGGCCCCGCCCTTGAACGCCTCGAAGGCCACCTGCCGATCGCGAAAATACTCGTAGCGGATGGCGTCGAAGTTGTTCTGGCCGATCATGACCGGCAGTTCGGCCGCCCAGTAATCCTTGACCCGCTCGAACTCGATGAAGCGCCCGGGCTCCAGGCGCCCGACCTGGTAGGGGCCGGAGCCCAGCGGCGGCTCCAGCGACGAGGCCTCGAAGTCACGGCTCGCGTAGTAGCGGGCCGAGAACACCGGCAGGGTGGCCACGAAGAGCGGCAGGTCGCGGCTGCGGCCGGGGGCGAAGCGCAGCGTCACCGCGGCGTCGCCCTCCGGCACGACCTCGGCGAGGTCGCGGATCACCTGCGAGATCTCGGGGTGGCCCTTCTCCTTCAGGAGGGTCAGCGAGGCCGCGACATCGCGGGCGGTAAGGCGCGACCCGTCGTGGAAGCGCGCCTGGGGCCGCAAGGCGAAGCGGTAGCTCAGGCCGTCCTCGGACACCTCCACGCTGCGGGCGAGCAGCCCGTAGAGGGCGTCCGGCTCGTCGAGCGCCCGCACCATCAGCGAATCGAAGGTCAGGTTCATGCCGGCGGCGCCGTCGCCGCGCAGCACGTAGACGTTCAGGGTGTTGAAGGTGTCGGAGGCCTGGTTGCCGAAGGTGGCGGCGAGCTGCGCCGAGAAGCGCCCGCCCCGGGGCGCGTCCGGGTTCACGTAGTCGAAGTTCGGGAAATCGGGCGGGTACTTGAGGTCGCCGAAGCTCGACAGGCCGTGGCTGGTGCGGCCCGCCGCGCGGGCCGGGGCCGGCAGGACCAGTGTGGCGCCCAGCGCGCCGGCGCCGGCGACGACGGCGCGGCGGGTGGGGCCGGCGCTCACCGGGGCGCCCCGGTCTTGGCCGCGAGCGCCTCGTCGTACCACCAGGTGGTGGGGAAGCCCGAGCTGCCGTATTTCGGCAGCACCTCGGGGCGGCTGAACCGGTTCCAGCGCAGGGTGCGCGAGACGTTCGAGCCCCATTGCGGCACCACGAAATCGTGGGCCAGCAGCACCCGGTCGAGGGCCCGCGTCGCCGCCAGCACGCCCGGACGGTCCCGCGCGTAGATCACCCGCTCGATGAGCGCGTCGATGGCGGGGTCCTTGATACCGATGAGGTTGCGCGAGCCGGGCTTGTCGGCGGCGGCCGAGCCCCAGTACTCGCGCTGCTCGTTGCCCGGGGAGAGGGATTCCGGCCAGGAGCTCGTGGTGACGTCGAAGTCGAAGGACCGGATGCGGTTCTGGTACTGGGCCTGGTCGATCATCCGCAGGCTGCTGTCGATGCCGATGAGCTTCAATTGCGCCGCGAAGGGCAGCACCACCCGCTCGAACACGCTCTGGAACTCGAGGAATTCGACGGTCAGCGGCTCGCCGCTCTTCACGTCGGTCATGCGCCCGTTGCGGAGTTCGTAGCCCGCCTGCTTCAGGAGGCCGACGGCCTCGCGCAGGTTCGCCCGGACGGCGTCGGGGTTGCCGTTGACGGGATTGGCGTAGGGGGCGGTGAAGACACGCGGCGGAACCTTGTCCCGCACCGTCTCCAGGATCGCCAGTTCGTCCCCTTGCGGCAGCCCGGACGATGCCAGCTCCGAGCCGAAATAGTAGGAGTCGATCCGCTTGTAGAGGCCGAAGAACAGCGCCCGGTTCATCTCCTCGAAGTTCATCGCGAGGTTGAAGGCCCGGCGCACGCGCGGATCGGCGAACTTCCCCCGGCGGGTGTTGAAGACGAAGGCCTGCATGTTGCCGTTGCCGCGATCCGGGAACTCCTCCTTGATCAGGCGGCCCTCCTTCACGGCGGGGAAGCTGTCGTAGGCGGTGGCCCAGTTGCGGGCCACGTTCTCGGCCCGGAAGTCGAAGAGGTCGCCCTTCAGCGCCTCGATCAGCACGGTGGCATCGCGGAAGTACTCGTTGCGCATCGTGCCGAAATTGTTGCGCCCCGCGTTCACCGGCAGGTCCTTGCCCCAGTAATCGGCCACCCGCTCGTAGGTGGCGCTGCGCCCGGGCTCGAACTTCGCGAGGCGATAGGGGCCGGAACCCAGCGGGATTTCCAGGGTGGTCTGGGTCGGGTCGCGGGGCTTGCCCTGCGCGTCGGTGCCCGTCCACCAGTGCTTGGGGAGCACGCGCAACTGGCCGAGCACCTGGGGCAGCTCGCGGTTGCCGGCCTCCGAGAAGGTGAAGGTCACCTCGCGCGGGCCGGTGACGGCGGCCTTGGCCACGGTCTGGTAATAGGCGGCGTAGAACGGGCTGTTGGCCTTCAGGACGTCGAAGGACCAGACCACGTCCTCGGGCGTCACCGGCTTGCCGTCGTGCCAGCGGGCGCCCTCGCGCAGGCGGTAGGACACCGCCGAGAGGTCGTCGGCCAGCCGCATGCCCTCGGCCAGGAGGCCGTAGGAGGTGAAGGGCTCGTCGGCCGATTCCGTCATCAGCGTATCGTAGATCTGGACGATCCCCCCCTCGAGGTCGCCCTTCAGGCCCGACACGACGTAGTTGAAGTTGTCGAAGCCGCCCTGCGCGCCGAGGCGCAGGAGCCCGCCCTTCGGGGCGTTCGGGTCGGCATACTCGAAATGCTTGAAGTCGGGGCCGTATTTCGGCTCGCCCATCAGCGTGACGGCGTGCATCCAGGCGCCCTTGGGCGCGGTGGAGGCCGGATCGGGCGCGGCCCGGGCGGGCAGGGCCGGGGCCAGGACCACGAGGGCGGCAAGAAGGCGGCCGATCAGGGCTGTTCGCTTCACGGGCAGGCGGTCTCCGGATTCCGGGGGCCCGCCTCACCGGCGAGGGCCGGCCGACGTTCTAGGACGGACCGGCGGCGAACGCCAACCGGGCGCATGGGCGCAGCCGGGCGGTTCCGAACCCGCCTCAGGCGACGGCTCGGATGGAGCCGGCCGGGTGGCTCGGGGTGGCGTCCCGCTCCGGGGCGCGGACCGGAAGCGCGCTCGCCTCCTGGCTCATGGCGGTCGCCAGCAACTGCGCGCGCTTCGCCCAGAGGTCGCGCTCGTGCTGCATGGTCTCGAGGCGTTCCTCCTGGACGGCGAGCGTGATGCGCAGCTCATCCAGCGCGTTGCGCAGGTCGGTCGTCAGTTGGCGTTCCTGGGCGAGGGCGGTCCGCAGGACGCCGAGCACCGCATCGGGCCTCGGCGCGGGGGCGGCGTCGTTCCGGGATGTCTCGGGGGCGGGTGCCGGCGCGGGGGCCGGCTTGGCTTCCGCGCCGTGCCGCGCCTGCAGGACCTGGCCGGGTTGCGGCAGCTCCGCGCGAACGCGCGCCACGTCCATCCCGGCGCCCGCCGTGTCGGCCTTCGCGGGAAGATCCACGGCGACGGCCGCGGGGGCGGGGAGGCCTTCCTCGTCGAGCACGAGTTCGTGCAGCATGGCGAACACGGCGTCGCCGTCGAGGCGCGTCAGGTCGAAACCGCTCTCGGACGCGATCCCCTCCCAGCGCGTGCGGCCGGCATCGGATTGCCCGACGAAGGCCATGGACCAGTTCGTGAAGCTCCGGCCCTCGGCCGGGCCGCATTGCAGGACCGTCACGTCGCCGTGGCGCGGATCGCACTGGATGCGCTCGAAGGTGCTCTCGACCCCCTGCTGGGGGCCTTCCAGCACCTGCGCGAACGCGCCCGCGTTGAACATCAGGGCGCCGGTCACGTCGACCCGGGTGTTGTTGCGCTGGGACGCGGCGAGGATCTGCGAGACCGCATGGGCGATCTCGGCCTCCGATCCCTGGAGGAGGTTCTTGCTCGCGTAGACGAGGCGGTACAGGTCACTCACGACGGATGCTCCGGGGAAGCGCGATACGGGTCAGCGGTCGGCGGTCAGGAAGGCCAGGACGTCCGAGGCCGGGATGGGTTTGCTGATGAGGTAGCCCTGCACGTCGGTGCAGCCCTCCGCCCGGATCCGGTCCAGCTGGTCGGCCGTCTCGACGCCCTCCGCGACCGTGGTCATGCCGAGGCTGCGGCCGAGGCCCGCGATGGCGCGGATGATCGCCTCGCCGTCCCGCTTGCCCGAGAGGTCGTTCACGAAGGAACGGTCGATCTTGATCTTGTCGAAGGGGAACGAGCGCAGGTAGCTGAGGGACGAGTAGCCGGTCCCGAAATCGTCCATCGACACCCGCACGCCGAGCTCGCGCAGGCGGTGCAGGGTCTGCAGGGTCTTCTCGCTCTCGTTCAGGAGGACACCTTCGGTGATCTCCACCTCGAGGCGGGTGGCGGCGAGGCCGGAGGCGGCGAGGGCCGACATCACCATCTCGACCAGGCGCTCGCTCTTGAACTGCGCGGGCGAGACGTTCACCGCGACGGAGAGCGGGTCGGGCCAGGTCGCCGCGTCGCGGCAGGCCTGGCGCATCACCCATTCGCCGATGGGCACGATGAGGCCGATCTCTTCGGCCAGCGGGATGAAGTCGAGGGGCGAGACCATCCCGCGCGTCGGGTGCTGCCAGCGGATCAGCGCCTCGCAGCCGACGAGGCGATTGCCCTCCAGCTGCAGCTGCGGCTGGTAGTGCAGGGAGAACTCGCGGCGGGCCAGGGCCTGGCGCATGTCGAGTTCGAGCCGGCGCCGCGCCTGCATGCGCGCGTCCATCTCCGGCTCGAAGAAGCGATAGGTGCCCCGTCCGTCGAGCTTGGAGCGGTAGAGCGCGAGGTCGGCGTTCTTGAGGAGCCGGTCGGCATCGTCGCCGTCGGTCGGCGCGAGCGCCACCCCGACGCTGGCGCCGATGGTGAGGAGCTGCCCCTCGACCATGTAGGTCCGGCCGACGAGGTCGACGATGCGGCGGGCCAGCACCTGCGTATCGGCGCCCCCGCGAATCCCGGTCTGCAGGATGACGAACTCGTCGCCCCCGATCCGCGCCACCGTGTCGGTGAGCCGCACGGTCGAGCGGAGGCGGTCCGCGACCTTCTTCAGGAGGGCGTCCCCCATGGGGTGGCCCAGGGTATCGTTGATCGGCTTGAAGCGATCGAGATCGATCAGCAGGATCGCGCAGCCCTCGTTCGTCCGGTGCAGACGGCTCAGGGCTTCCCGAAGACGCTCGTGCAGCAGGAGGCGGTTGGGCAGGCCGGTGAGCGGATCCTGGCGGGCCATCTCCTCGGCCTGGACCTCGGCGGCCCGGCGCACGGTGACGTCCTCGAACGCGATGGCCCAGCGGCCGCCCGCCACCGGTTGCAGGTGGACCTCCAGGAGGTGCCCCGGCAGCGCCACCTCGAACGTGCTGGAGGCCTGCTGGGTGAAGGAGCGCGGGAGCCGGGCCCGCACCTCCATCCACCTGTCCCCGGCGTGGTTCCGGATGACCTTCAGGACCTGCCGCAGGGAGGAGCCTTCCGCGATCGGGACGGCCTCGCGGCCGATGAGGCGCAGGGTCTGCCCGGAGGCGAGAACGACGCGCCCGCGCTCGTCGATCAGCAGGAGGCCGTGGCGCATCTCGTCGAGGTAGGGCAGCAGGCCGGCGCCGCGGACCGGAATGCCCGCCATCGGTCCGGCATCGATCTCGATGGCCTCCCGGAGGGACGTCTCAAGCTGATTGCGGAGGGGTGCGGCCATTTCGAAGACATCCACTGCCCTGGCCAAAATCGCCTTAGCCGAGTTCGGGAGTTTGTGCCTCGCAACAACTAAATTTCTACTAAGCGCTGCACCCCGGAAAGCATTTGAATCTCGGTCGCAGGATGTCGTGCCTGCCGTCGAAGATTTCTTGGTGTTTCGCGGAGCTTTCCCTGTCCTATGTTAATCCGGGCGGTGAGGGTTTCCCGGCCTGCCCCGAAGCGCGTCCGGGTCCATAGCCTGCCCGGGCTCAAACCTCTGCCCCGGCTCCCGGCCTCGTCTCGGCGGGCCCGAACGAAAAGAGGCCGGGCAATGCCCGGCCTCGTGTTCTCGTCAGGGAATTGAAGCTTACGGCTGCGCGGGCTTCTCGGCCGGCACGGTGGTGGCCGGGGCGGCGGGCGCGGACGGGGCGGCCTGGATCGGGGTGTCGTCGGCCGGCTTCACGGACGCCGGCTTGTTGGCCTCCTCGCCCGCGACCGTGGGCTTGGCCGCCGTGCCGGGCACGTTGACCTCGGGCTTCTGGTCCTCGACGGGCTTGTCGGCGTTGCCGCCCTTCGGCGTCTCCTCGCGCCGGACCTCGGCGGCGGGCTTCGAATCCGGCTTCGGCTTGGCGTCGGCGGGCTTCTCGGCGGCGGGCTTGTTCTCCGCAGGCTTGGCATCTGCAGGCTTGGCCTCGGCCTTCTTCTCGGCGGCCGGGAGCGGGGCCGGGGTGTCGGCGAGGCTGTGGAGATACAGGATCACGTCGGCGCGCTCGGCCGGCGAGGAGATGCCGGCGAAGGCCATCTTGGTGCCCGCCGCGTAGCCCTTGGGGCTGGTCAGGAAGTGGTCGAGATCGTCGTAGGTCCAGGTGCCGCCCTTCTCCTTCAGGGCCGCCGAATACTCGAAGCCGCTCTCATGGGCCTTCTGGCGCTCCACGACGCCCCAGAGGTGCGGGCCGACCTTGTTCGGGCCGCCCTTCTCGAAGCTGTGGCAGGAGGTGCACTTCTTGGCGGCCGCCTGGCCCTTGTCGACCGTGGCGCTGGCCAGCCGGATCGGCAGGGGCTCCGCCTCGGCCACCGGCGCGGCGGCGGCGCCGGCCTTGGCCTGCGGCTCCGGCAGGGCATAGCCCGCCTTGCCCGGCGGTTTGGGATGGTAGATCAGCTCGGCGACGAAGCCCGACCCCACGGCGAACAGCAGCGCGCCGAGCGCGGCACCCGCGACCTTGTTCAGCTCGAAAGAGTCCATTCTCGACAACTCCGGTGCGGCCGGCCTGAGGGGGGAAGGGGTTCAGGGCGAAGTCCGGCGCCTGAATCCGGCCGGACTTTGGAAACGGTCGAGGGTGCATAGCCGCCGGAGCCCGACCTTGACAATGGCGGAGTGGGGGGTCGCGTCGTCACAGAGCGGCGGGTGTCGCCGCGTTCCCTCACTTCCCTTCGACGCGCGCGCCGCGATCGGGTTCCAGGCGGCGCCCTCACGCGTCGCGAGCCGACCCCGCCAGACGAGCCGGCGAGACGAGCCGGCATGACAACCCGGATCGCGGCTGTTAAGCACCGGCCAAACCGGAGCAGGGCCCCAGAGCGATGTCCGATCCCCTCGTCCTCATCCCCGCCCGCATGGCCGCGACTCGGCTGCCGAACAAGCCGATGGCGGATCTGGCCGGCGAACCCATGATCGTCCATGTCTGGCGCCGCGCCGTCGAGGCCGGCATCGGACCGGTGGTGGTGGCCACCGACACGCCCGCCATCGTGGAGGCCGTGGAGGCCGTGGGCGGCCTCGCGGTGCTGACCCGGGTCGACCACCCCTCGGGCTCCGACCGCCTCGCCGAAGCCCTGGAGATCATCGACCCGCAGGGCAAGCACGACGTCGTCGTGAACGTCCAGGGGGACCTGCCCACCATCGATCCGGGCATCATCGGCGCCGCGATCCTGCCGCTGGCCGACCGGACGGTGGACATCGCCACACTCTGCGCCGTCATCACCCACGAGGCCGAGCGGCGCGACCCCAACGTGGTCAAGCTCGTCGGCCACAGCGTCGGCACCCGGCGCCTGCGCGCCCTCTACTTCACCCGGGCCGAGGCGCCCTGGGGGGAGGGGCCGCTCTACCACCACATCGGCCTCTACGCGTATCGCCGGAAGTCGCTGGCGCGCTTCATGGCCCTGCCGCCGGGCGAGCTGGAGACCCGCGAGAAGCTGGAGCAGCTGCGCGCCCTGGAGGCCGGCATGCGCATCGACGCGATCGTGGTGGACGACCTGCCCCTCGGCGTCGACACCCCCGCCGACCTCGAGCGCGCCCGCGCCATCCTGACGGCCCGCCGCCTGAACTGAGTTCCCGGAAAGACCGATCGTCCATGTCCCAGGGCAGCCTGTCCCCGCGCACCATCTCCTATCAGGGCGAGCCCGGCGCGAATTCCCACATCCTCTGCGCCCAGGCCTATCCGGACTGGACCTCGCTGCCCTGCCCGACCTTCGAGGACGCCTTCGCGGCGGTGAAGGAGGGGCGCGCCGACCGCGCGATGATCCCCATCGAGAACTCGATCGCCGGCCGCGTCGCGGACATCCACCACCTCATCCCGACCTCGGGCCTGCACATCGTGGCCGAGCACTTCCTGCCGATCCATTTCCAGCTCATGGCCCTGCCGGGCACCCCCGTTCAGGCCCTGACCAGCGTGCACAGCCACGTCCACGCGCTGGGGCAGTGCCGCAAGATCATCCGGCGCCTCGGCTTGCGGGCCGTGGTGGCGGGCGACACCGCCGGGGCCGCCCGCGAGGTGGCGGAGGCCGGCGACCCGAGCCGGGGCGCCCTGGCGCCCGCCCTGGCGGCCGAGGTCTACGGCCTTGAGATCCTCGCCCGCGACGTCGAGGACGAGAGCCACAACACCACGCGCTTCGTGGTGTTCGCGCCCGAGCCCGAACCGGTCCGGCCGGATGCGGCCGCCGTCGTCACGAGCTTCATCTTCCGGGTCCGCAACATCCCGGCGGCCCTCTACAAGGCGCTGGGGGGCTTTGCCACCAACGGCGTGAACATGTCGAAGCTCGAGAGCTACATGGTCGAGGGCCAGTTCTCCGCGACCCAGTTCTACGCGGAGGTCGACGGCCATCCCGAGGAGCCGGGCCTCGCCCGCGCGCTCGCCGAACTCGGCTTCTTCTCGCGGGAGGTCCGCATCATCGGCACCTACCCGGCGCATCCCTACCGCGAGGCGAGCCGCGTCGCGGCCGAGTAGGCCCGGGGCGTCGGCCCTCCCGTCTTCGGATTCCGGCGCCCGCGGGCGCCTTCGCGTGCGCGGTCGAGAGCGTCCGTCCGTCCGGGCGCCGGGGTCCGACCGGAAATTCCGAGGTCAGCGTGAGCCCGAACGCCCGCGCGGGCGTTGCACCATCGTGCCGGGTCCGGACCCCAGCTGGTGCCATGTTCGCGGCCTGCACGTCCGGGGGCGCATTCTCATCCCTGGTATATTGCATACAAAGAAATTTGATGCATGCTGTCCCGGTCGGTGCCGAACAACCGATCGAGAAGGATACCGGGATGGAACGTCAGGACTCACCGTCCGCCAAATGGTGGCAGCTCGGCTTCGGCGTGCTCTGCATGGCCATGATCGCCAACCTCCAATACGGCTGGACCCTCTTCGTCGACCCCATCGACGCGCGGTATCACTGGGGCCGCGCGGCGATCCAGTTCGCCTTCACCATCTTCGTCGCCACCGAGACCTGGCTCGTCCCGGTGGAGGCCTGGTTCGTGGACCGCTACGGCCCGCGCATCGTGGTCTGCTTCGGCGGCGTGATGATCGCGCTCGCCTGGTTCATCAACGCGCATGCCGATTCCCTGGCGCTGCTCTACGGCGCCGCCGTCGTCGGCGGCATCGGTGCCGGTTCGGTCTACGGCACCTGCGTCGGCAACGCCCTGAAGTGGTTCCCGGACCGGCGCGGTCTCGCCGCCGGCGCCACGGCGGCGGGCTTCGGGGCGGGCGCCGCCGTCACCGTCATCCCGATCGCGAAGATGATCGCCACCAGCGGCTACCAGGACGCCTTCCTGGTCTTCGGTCTCGGCCAGGGCGCGGTCGTGGTCGCGCTCTCCTTCCTGCTGCGCAAGCCTTCGCGGGCGGTGCCGGTGCAGCGCAAGACCCTGCGCCTGCCCCAGGCCAAGGTCGACCGCACGCCCCGCGAGGTGGTGCGCACCCCCGTGTTCTGGCTGATGTACGCGATCTTCGTGATGGTCGCCTCGGGCGGCCTCATGGCGGCGGCGCAGATCGCCCCCATCGCCCACGACTTCAAGGTGGCGGACGTACCCGTGAGCCTGTTCGGCCTGCAGATGGCCGCACTCACCTTCGCGATCTCGCTGGACCGGATCTTCGACGGCTTCGGCCGGCCCTTCTTCGGCTACGTCTCGGACAATCTCGGCCGCGAGAACACCATGTTCCTCGCCTTCTCGATCGCAGCGGCGGCGATCGTCCTGCTGCTGACCTACGGCACGCATCCGCTGGTCTTCGTCTTCGCCACGGCGATCTATTTCGGGGTGTTCGGCGAGATCTACTCGCTGTTCCCGGCCACCTGCGGCGACACCTTCGGCTCGAAGTTCGCCACCACCAATGCCGGGCTCCTCTATACCGCGAAGGGCACCGCCTCGTTCCTCGTCCCCATCGCCAGCATGATCTCGGCGGCCTACGGCTGGTCGGCCGTGTTCACGATCATCATCGTCCTGAACGTGGTGGCGGCGATCCTGGCGCTGTTCGTGCTCAAACCCCTGCGCGGGCGCTACCTCGCAGAGGACTTGGCGGAGGACAGGGAGGCCGAGCCCGCCGTGGTCCGCCCGGCCCAGCTCGCCTGACCGAACCGGTTCGAGGCCCCCATGATCCTCTCCACCACACTCGCCCTGCAGAGCCTGCCCTTCGCCGGGCTCGTCTTCGCCCGGAGCGAGAACCGCGACCTCTTCGCGGTCCTCTACCTCAGTGCCCTCGGTCTCGTGCTGACCCTGATCGCCGTGGTGGGGGACGCCGCCATGGCGCCCGCCGACCTCCGCGCGATCACCGAGGCGCTGACGCTGGACTGATCCGTGCCCTGCGGTGCGGTGCGGTGGGTGGGAGAGGGGGCCGCATTCCCCATGTCCCCGGCGCGCCCGAGCCACTCCGGCATCGCCGGGCGGTCGGGCGAATACGGCCCGCGACGGCACGAGACCCGACGCCGCCGCATGACTGGTGTGTAGAATTTGGTATACCAATGACAATGGTGCGGTGCCATATCCGGGTCATCGCACTTGCACCGGGACACCGTCCGATGATCGCTCTTCTCGTCCTTGCCGCCGTCGCCCTGAACGTCTCGCTGGTCTTCGTCGCCGCGAACGCGCTGACGCCGAAGAACGGCCCGCTCTCGAGCTCCGGCCGCTTCATCGCAGGCAACGAGAACGCCCCGTCGGCCGCACGCATCGCCGCCTGACGCCTCTCGGCAGGGGCCTGGCTCGTTCGAACCTGGCTCCTCCGCCCCTGGCCCGTCCCGATCCGCCCGCCCGGTTCCCGCCGAGGCGGGCTTTTCCGTGCGCTATTCCCGCCGGATCAGCCGGTCCACCACGAGGTCCGACCAGAAGCCGGCGCGGAACCCGCGCTTGAGCGCCTCCGGGTCGTACTCGGTCTCCACCCAGGTCAGGAAGTCGAGGCCCTTCGCCTCGCCCTCGCGCAGGTAGAGCGCGAAGAACGCGTCGAGGATGCCGGTCTTGGCGAACCGGAAATGGCCGTAGCGCGCCGAGAGCTGGCCCATCGCCTCGGCCACCGGCCGGTTCTCGTGCAGGATCAGGTAGAGCGCGGCGGCGAGCCCGGCCCGGTCCGCCCCCGACTTGCAATGCATCATCGCCGGGTAGGCGATGCCCGCGAAGAAGTCCCGCGCCGCTAGGATCGTCTCCCGCGAGGGCGCCTCCCGCGAGCGCAGCACGAATTCCACCAGGGTCAGGCCCTGCCGTTCGCAGGCCTCGCGCTGCAGGGGCCAGGAGCCGTGCTCGCGCCCGCCGCGCAGGGAGATCACCGTGCGCACGCCCTGCCGCTTGAACCAGGCCAGCTGGTGCGGCGTCGGCTGGGCCGAGCGCCAGATCTTGCCCTGACCGACCCGGTGGCGGTTCAGGTAGGCGAGGCGGAACACCCCGTGATCCACCAGCAGCATGTTGGCCCAGGCCCGCACCCGCGAGACCGGACCGGCGATCGGCCGCTCGAAGAGGGCGATCCGCGCCATGCGGCGCGCGTCGCGGATCTCGGAGGTGAGGTGGCGCTTGAACACGGGGGCGTCGGAACCGGGGCTCGTGAGGATGGGTCCGCCTCTACCAGCGGGCCGCCGTCGCGGCAAACCGGAGGCGTCGGACACGCCACGTCTCCCGCGTCACGGACCCTTCGGCACCGACCTTGCGTTGGCTCTCCGCCTTGTCTTCGCCCGGATCGTATCGTCCGATCCGGCCCGACATCGATGCGAGCCGTCATTCGTTTCTTCCAGCGCGGGGATCCGTCATGCGTACGAGCACCATCAGCATCCGCCGCGCCCGAGCGGACGACGCGGACCCCCTGGCCGACCTGTTCGACGAGACCTGGCGCGAGGCCTATCGCGGGATCATCCCGGGCGTCGCCCTCGAGCGGGCGATCTCGCAGCGCAGCCCGCAATGGTGGCTCGGCGCCACCCAGCGCAGCCGGCCCCTCGTGGTGGTCGAGACCGGTGACGCCGTGGTGGGCTACGCGGTCTACGGGCCCACCCGCGGCGGCCTGCTCCAGACCTCGGGCGAGATCGACGAACTCTACATCCGTCCGGACCACCAGGGGCTGGGCCTCGGCCGGCGCCTGTTCCGGGCCCTGCGCAACGACCTCGCCGACCACGGCCTGCCCGTCATCGGCGTCTGGGCGCTGGAGGAGAACGAGCGGGCCCGCGCCTTCTATACGGGACTCGGCGGGGTCGAGGCCGCGCGCTCGGTGGATCGCTGGACCGGGGCGGTCCTGCCGAAGGTCGGCTACCGGTTCGGCTGATCCCCGCCGACGGGGCGGGGGAACCCCGGCCGTCGGTTCGGCATTGACGCCACCATGAATGTCACCGCGCAGGATTGGGACAGACGCGTCGACGCGCTCAGCGCGAAGCTGCCGGACGGGCTGCGGCGGGCGCTCGACTGGCTGCGCGAGCCCTCGCGGTTCTGGGTCCGCCTCGGCGCCGCGCTGCTGTTCATCCTCGGCGGCGTCTTCGCGATCCTGCCCGTGCTCGGCCTGTGGATGCTGCCGGTGGGGCTCGCGCTGCTGAGCCAGGACGTGCCGGCCCTGAAGGTGCCCCTGGAGCACGCGGCGCGCTGGGTCGAGCGGACCTGGGCGAAGGTTGTCGCGGCATGGCGCCGGCGCTTCGGACCCGGCAACGACGCTTAGGGCGACCCCGACATTTCCGTGCATACGTAGCGCCCCCACCGAGGGGGCGATTCCCTTCCGGGCGGAAGGGCCGTAAGAGACGCCACAGCGGGACTGTAGCGCCCAGACCTCCGGAGCTTAAGACATGATCATCGATGCTGTCTCGATCGGCAAGAACCCGCCGGACGACGTCAACGTCATCATCGAGGTGCCGATCGGCGGCGACCCGATCAAGTACGAGATGGACAAGGAAGCCGGCGCCCTCGTGGTCGACCGTTTCCTCTACACCGCGATGCATTATCCGGGCAATTACGGCTTCATCCCGCACACCCTGTCGGGCGACGGCGACCCCTGCGACGTGCTGGTGGCCAACACCCGCGCCATCGCGCCCGGCGCGATCATCAGCGCCCGTCCGATCGGCGTCCTCGTGATGGAGGACAATTCCGGCGAGGACGAGAAGATCATCGCGGTGCCCTCGCGCCACCTCACGATGCGCTACGACCGCATCGAGGACTACACCGACCTGCCCGACATCACGATCCACCAGATCCAGCACTTCTTCGAGCACTACAAGGATCTGGAGCCCGGCAAGTGGGTCAAGATCAAGCGCTGGGGCGGCAAGGACGAGGCCCACCGCCTGATCCTCGAAGGCATCGAGCGCGAGAAGGCTCACAAGGCCAGCAAGGGCAAGTAAGCACAAGGCCGAGACAGCCCACCGGCCGAGTCGGCCCACAGGGCCGAGTCAGCCTTCACGACCGATCCGGCGATCCCCTCACCGGGGCTCATGCGGCGGCGAACCTTCCCGGACGGGCGGGTTCGCCGCATCGTTTCAGAGCGCCTCGCCCCGCAGGAGGCGGGGCAGCGAACCGCGCGCGGCCGCCGCTTCGCCGATGAACAGGCGCTTGAGGGCGGGCAGCCGGTCCACGAGGCCGAGGCCGAGGTCGCGGGCGAGCCGCAGGGGCAGCACGTCGTTGGAGAACAGGCGGTTCAGCCCGTCCGTCATCGCGCCCATCGCCAGGGTGTCGAACCGGCGCGCGCGCTCGTAGCGAAGCAGCACGTCGCGGCTGCCCGGATCGAGGCCGAGGCGCAGGGCGTCCGTCACCGCCTCCGCCAGGGCGGCGGCTCCCGCCAGGCCGAGGTTCAGGCCCTGGCCGGCGATGGGATGGATCACGTGCGCCGCGTCGCCGAGCAGGGCCAGGCGCTCGGCGCAATAGCTGCGGGCGAGCCCGAAGGCGAGGGGATGCGCGCTCGGCCCCCGCTCCAGGACGAGCTCCCCGAGGTTGAGGCCGAAGCGCCGCTCGATCTCCCTCAGCGTCTCCTCCGGACCTCCGCCGGTCAGGGCCGGCACGTCGGCCGCCCGCTCCGTCCAGACGATGGAGGAGCGGTGGCCGAGGGCGCCCCCATCCACCAGCGGCAGGATCGCGAAGGGGCCGCTCGGCAGGAAGTGCTCGTAGGCCCGGCCACCATGGTCGCGCGCGTGCCCGATCGTGGCGACCAGCCCCATCTGCGGATAGGACCAGCCGACCCAACCGATCTTGGCGGCCTCGCGCAGGCGCGAGCGTGCACCGTCGGCGGCCACGAGGAGCGCCGCATCGAAAGATCGCCGGTCGTCGAGGACGATGCGGGTCGCCCGCGCCTCCGGCACCGCCTCGACGATGCCGTGGGCCTCGAACACGATGCCGGCGGCCCGCGCCGCCGCCAGCAGGGCGGCGACCAGGGGTTCCGCCTCCACCATATGGGCGAAGGGGGCGTCGTCCCGGTCCGCCGTCGCGTCCGAATCCGAATCCTGCGCGAAGGTGAGGAAGACCGGGCGCACCGGGTCGGCGAGGCGGCTGTCGCTCACAACCATGTCGCGGATGGGCTGGGCGGCCCCGCGTACGGCCTCCCAGATGCCGAGGCGCTCGAACATGCGCCGGCCCCCGGCGGCTACCGCGTAGGCGCGCCCGGCATGGCGGGCCGCCCCGGCCGCGAGGCCCGGATCGCACAGGGTCACCCGCAGGGCGGGTCCGTTCGCCTGGGCCAGCGCGAGGGCGAGGGTCAGGCCGGGAATGCCCGCCCCGGCCACGACCACGTTGCGCTGGCTCGCCCGCCGCACTGCTTCGCTCATGACCCGAATCCCGCCGCTTCCGCTGTCGGCGCCGGAGTGCCACTCCCGGCGCGCGGGAGCAACGCGTCAGCCCCGCTTCCGGTCCGGCGGCGCTTCCGCGCGGGTGCGGCGGCGCTTCCGCGCGCGGGTGTGGCGATTTACAAGGACCGCATCCAAGGCCTACGGGTGCACGCCTGGATTGTGGAGAGGCCGATGCCGACGACGATCGACGAGCTGGAGGCGGTCTACGGACAGCCCCCGGAGCGCGCCATGCGCAAGGAAATCACGTACCTGAACGCGGATTACCAGGCCTTCGTCACGGCATCGCCCTTCGTCGTCATGTCGTCCGTGGGCCCGGACGGGACGGATTGCTCGCCGAAGGGCGATGCGCCGGGATTCGTCCGGATCCTCGATCCGCGAACCCTCGCGATTCCAGACCGGCGCGGCAACAACCGCATCGACAACCTGAGGAACATCGTCACCGATCCTCGGGTCTCGCTCCTGTTCCTGGTGCCCGGGATCGGCGAGACCCTGCGGGTCAATGGCCGGGCCTCGATCTCCCTCGAGCCCGACCTGCTCGCGTCCTTCGCGGTCGAGGGGAAGCCGCCGCGATCCGTCATCCGGGTCGATATCGAGTCCGTGTACTTCCACTGCGCCAAGGCCGCCATCCGGTCCGGACTCTGGGATCCGGCGCGCCACGTCGAGCGGGCGGCGCTCCCCAGCCCGGGGGCGATGCACCAGCGCCTGAGCGACGGCAGCTTCGACGGCGACGCCTACGACCGGGTGCTGCCGGAGCACATCAAGGCCACGCTGTACTGACGGAGTTCTCGGCCTCACGGCCCTCAGCCGGCGGCGGAAACCGGGCCCCGAGGGGGCATCGCCGCCACCTTGCCTTCGCGATGGTTCACATGTGAAGGATCCCACGCGCCGCCCGTCGGCACCCGATCTGGCAGGAAGTCCGCATGGCAGGCATCGTCACCGAACTCCTCGACATCCTCGACCTCGAACCCCTCGAGGCGGACCGGTTCCGGGGGACGAGCCTGCAGACGGGCTGGTTCCGGGTGTTCGGCGGTCAGGTGGTGGCGCAGGCCCTGGTGGCGGCCTCGCGCACGGTGCCGGAGACCCGTCCGCCGCATTCCCTGCACGCCTATTTCCTCCTCGGCGGCGACCCCAAGGCGCCCATCGACTACGTGGTGGAGCGCATCCGCGACGGGCGCAGCTTCAGCACCCGCCGGGTGGTGGCGCACCAGCACGACCGGCCCATCTTCGCGATGTCGGTCTCCTATCACGACGCGGAAGACGGGGCCTCGCATGCGGCGGCGATGCCCGTGGTGCCGCCCCCCGAGGACGTCCCCGAGGCGCCCGCCGCCACCGCCGAGGCCGCGCGGCTCGGACTCAGCGTTCCCGCGCCGATCCTGTCCTATTTCGGCCGGACCCGGCCCATCGAGCTGCGCCCCGTCGAGATCGAGCGCTACCTCCGGCGCGCCCCGCGCGAGCCGCGCTTCCACGTCTGGATGCGCGCCGTGGACCGCCTGCCGGACGATCCGGCGATCCACCGGACGGTGTTGGCCTATGCCTCCGACATGACGCTGCTGGACGCCACCCTGGTCCCGCACGGGCAGACCGTGTTCGATCCCGAGATCCAGTCCGCCAGCCTCGACCACGCCCTCTGGTTCCACCGCCCGTTCCGGGCCGACGAGTGGCTGCTCTACGCCCAGGACAGTCCGAGCGCGGAGGGCGCACGCGGCTTCGCGCGCGGCCAGATCTTCACGCGGGACGGTCGTCTCGTCGCCTCGGTCGCCCAGGAAGGCATGATCCGTCCCCGGCGCGCCGAGGGCTGAGCCGGCGCGTCGCCGATCTCGGCCCGCCGCGCGACTGTGCGCGGACGTCGAATGACATGCGCGAACGGGCCTCGACCCGCGTTCGTCCAGGCATTTTGCCCAACTTATGGACAATATGCTCGTCTGGACGGCAAACTTGGCGGCAAAACCGCCGCGTCGCGCGACAGGCCCGGGACATTTCTTGGGCAGAACGCCGGGACGCAAGAAAGTTCCTGCTGGCATAGTCCTTGAATAACGAGGCCGAGCGCACGGGTCCGAAGGGATCCGGGTGCACCGGCCATCGACCGTGTCGCGACGCAGAGCGCACCGGACGGGGGCCGTTCGTCCCGCTCGGGTCCCCGAGCCCAGTTCGTCCAAAGCCAGTTCACCCGTCAGCCGAAGGGGGCGTCGCCCATGAAAATCGTGATGGCCATCATCAAGCCGTTCAAGCTGGAGGAGGTCCGCGACGCGCTCACCGGCATCGGCGTTCACGGCCTCACCGTCACCGAGGTCAAGGGCTACGGCCGCCAGAAGGGCCATACCGAGATCTATCGCGGCGCCGAGTACGCCGTCAGCTTCCTGCCCAAGCTGAAGATCGAGGTCGCTGTCGCCTCCGACCTGACCGGCAGCGTCATCGACGCCATCGCCGCCGCCGCGCGCACCGGCCAGATCGGCGACGGCAAGATCTTCGTCGTCCCCCTGGAGAAGGCCGTCCGCATCCGCACGGGCGAGACCGACGTGGACGCCCTCTGAGGCGATCCCCGCCCGCACGAGTCCGACCCCAGCACACCCTCCTTCCACATCAGCATCCCACCGCGACCGGGAGTCCCGTTTCCATGAAGCTTCGCAATGCCCTGGCGCTCGGGCTGGGAGGCGCCGCGCTGGCGCTCCTGTTCATCGAGCCATCCCTCGCGCAGACGCCGACGACCCAGGCCGTGCCTGCGGCCGCCAGCGCCGCGCCCGTCCCGAACAAGGGCGATACCGCCTGGATGCTCATCTCCAGCGCCCTGGTGCTGCTGATGGTCGTGCCCGGCCTCGCCCTGTTCTACGGCGGTCTCGTGCGCACCAAGAACATGCTCTCGGTGCTGACGCAGGTCTTCGCCATCGCCTGCATCTCCTCCCTGCTGTTCGTGATCTTCGGCTACAGCCTCGCCTTCACCAACGGCGGCGGCCTCAACGACTTCGTCGGCGGCTTCTCGAAGGCCTTCCTCAAGGGCATCGACGCGAACTCCACCGTCGCCACCTTCTCGAACGGCGTCGTGATCCCCGAATACGTCTACATCTGCTTCCAGATGACGTTCGCGATGATCACCCCGGCCCTCATCGTCGGCGCCTTCGCCGAGCGGATGAAGTTCTCGGCGCTGGTCGTGTTCATGATCCTCTGGACCACGCTGATCTACTTCCCGATGGCGCACATGGTCTGGTACTGGGGCGGCCCGGACGTGGTCGGCGACGCCGCCAAGGCGCTGGCCGCCGCCACCGACGATGCCTCGAAGGCGACCGCGCAGGCGGCCCTCGACGCGGTGAACGCCGATGCCGGCCTGCTCTTCAAGTGGGGCGCCCTCGACTTCGCCGGCGGCACCGTGGTGCACATCAATGCGGGCATCGCCGGCTTCGTCGGCTGCCTCATGCTCGGCAAGCGCATCGGCTACGGCCGTGACCTGCTCGCCCCGCACTCCCTGACCATGACCTCGATCGGCGCCTCGCTGCTCTGGGTCGGCTGGTTCGGCTTCAACGCCGGCTCGAACCTCGAGTCCAACGGCACCGCCGCCATGGCGATGCTCAACACCTTCGTCGCCACCGCCGCCGCCGCCCTCTCCTGGCTGTTCGTGGAGTGGATGCTGAAGGGCAAGCCCTCGCTGCTCGGCATGCTCTCGGGCGCCATCGCGGGCCTCGTGGCCGTCACCCCGGCCGCCGGTTTCGCCGGCCCGATGGGCTCGATCGTCCTCGGCCTCGTCGCCGGCGCCGTCTGCTTCATCATGTGCTCCACGGTGAAGAACGCGCTCGGCTACGACGACTCCCTCGACGTCTTCGGCGTGCACTGCATCGGCGGCATCCTGGGTGCCATCGGCACCGGTCTCCTCGTGAACCCCGACTTCGGCGGCGTCGGCCTGCCCGACTACACCTCGAAGCCCGGCGAACTCGCGGTGGGTGCCTACGAGACGTCCGCTGCCGTGCTGAGCCAGCTCAAGGCGGTCGGCTTCACCATCCTGTGGTCCGGCATCGGCTCCGCCATCCTGTACAAGCTCGTCGATCTCGCCATCGGCCTGCGCGTGACCCAGGACGAGGAGCGCGAGGGCCTCGACATCGCCGATCACGGCGAGCGCGCCTACAACTACTGACACCCGCGACACGCAGTCGGATGTCCTGAAGGAAGGCCCCGGTCCACGACCGGGGCCTTTTTCTTGCGCGCCGCTCGGTCATGGCGCTGGCGCCGTCGTTCCGGCCAGAAGCCCGCCCGCGGTGGCGGCCCGGTGGGCTTCGCGCGGATGCGCAAAGTCTCATTCGGTTTCGAACCGAATCGCTCGGGTGGTGGTGCGGGTTCCGTCCTCTTCAGGAGACGGTGAGGTATGCGGATTCTCCGCGAGTGGACCACACCTCACCCCAACCCTCTCCTTTCAGGAGAGGGAGCGCGTTGGCGCTGCACGACCGAACCGGGATGGCGCGCATCCCATAGTTCTCCCGGAGGGCTCTCGCCGGCCCCACCGCTCGGGGGGCCCGCGGGTCCCCTCTCCTGGAAGGAGAGGGACAGGGTGAGGTGCGTGCGTTTTCCGGAGATGGACAACACCCCACCACGAAGTCTCTCCCGAAGGAGAGGCAGCAGACAGCGAGCGCGACGACCGAGGTGATCAACCCGACGCCGTATCAACCTTAGCCAGCCGTTAACTTCACGGACGTTAGCGTTACCGGACAGTTCCTTATTGCGTCTGGTTCCGCATGCGCTCGCTTCGCCGTTCTGCATCGCCCTACGACACCTTCGTCGACAGCTTTCGCCCGTTCCTGGCCAAGCGGATGACGGAGTTGGGCGGTCTCGTGCTGTTTGCCGGTGCCACCGCGCTGACGGTCGCCCTGGCGACGTGGTCGATCGACGACCCGAGCCTCAACCACGCCACCGACCACGCGGCCCACAACGTGCTCGGCACCGGCGGGGCCGTGGTCTCCGACCTGGCGATGCAACTCCTCGGGCTCGGATCCCTGGCCTTCGTGCTGCCGCCCGCCCTCTGGGGCATCCAGCTGATGCGCTCGCGGGCCCTGCCGCGCGGGGGCCTGCGCCTGACCCTGTGGATCATCGGCTTCTTCGCCGCGAGCGCGGTGGCGAGCGCGCTGCCCTCCACGGCGCGCTGGCCCCTGCCCACCGGGCTCGGCGGGGTCGCGGGCGATGCCCTGATGCACGCCGCCCGCACGATGCTCGGCATCGTCGCCACGCCGCTCCTCGCCTTCGCGGGCTTCCTGTTCGCGGGCGTCGCCATCCTGTGCCTCACCGGGGCCTGCCGCGTCGGCGAGGCCGATGAGGAGATGGAGAGCTACGACGCGCCGCCCGTGCCGGTCCGCCCCAGCGGACGCGGACGCCCCGACAACCGGGACGGGCGCGAGGAGGACGACGAGCCGAGCCTCGGCATCGTCTCCCTCGGCGCCATGGCGCAGGCGGTGATGGGCGGCCGTGCCGCGCTCGCCGCCCGCATCGACGATTGGCGCGCCGACCGGGCCGCCGCCGCGACCGCGCTCGCTTATTCCGGCGCCTCGCCGGCGCTCGCCGCGCAGCGCGCCTTCGCGGCCCCCGAGGATGCTCCCTGGGCGACGCAGAGCCCCGCCGCCGGCGCCGGCCCGTCCGATGGCCGGCGCGAGCCGGTCTTCGAGGCCGCGCCCTCGGCGCAGCCGCGCCGCCCCGCGCCCGTCGTGCATGACGACGAGGATGCCGACGACGCGGACGGGCATGGCGGGCCGATGCCGAGCGAGGCCCCGGCGCCTGCGCGCTCGCGCGTCGCGCCGCCGCCGGCCCCCCCGGCGCCCGCCGCGACCCGCCGGGCGGCGCCGCCCCCGCCGCAGGACCGGACGGATTACCGCCACCCCGCCCTGGAACTGCTCGCCGACGCCCCGCGCCTGCCGGCCTCCGCCCAGATCTCGTCGGAGGCCCTGGAGCAGAACGCCACCCTGCTCGAAGCCACGCTCAGCGATTTCGGCGTGCGCGGCGACATCCTCGCGGTGCGCCCGGGCCCCGTGGTCACCCTCTACGAACTGGAGCCGGCCCCCGGCACCAAGTCGAGCCGCGTGATCTCCCTCGCCGACGACATCGCCCGCTCGATGTCGGCGGTCTCGGCCCGCGTCGCCGTGGTGCCCGGCCGCAACGCCATCGGCATCGAGCTGCCCAACGCCCGGCGCGAAACCGTGTATCTCCGCGAGTTGCTGGCGTCCGCCGACTTCGCCGAGACGAAGCAGAGCCTCGCCCTGTGTCTCGGCAAGAACATCGGTGGCGAGCCGATCATCGCCGATCTCGCCAAGATGCCCCACCTGCTGGTCGCCGGCACCACGGGCTCGGGCAAGTCGGTGGCGATCAACACCATGATCCTGTCGCTGCTCTACCGGATGAAGCCGGAGGAGTGCCGCCTGATCATGGTGGACCCGAAGATGCTGGAGCTCTCCGTCTACGACGGCATCCCGCACCTGCTCTCGCCCGTGGTCACGGACCCCAAGAAGGCGGTCATCGCCCTGAAATGGGCCGTGCGCGAGATGGAGGAGCGCTACAAGAAGATGTCGAAGGTCGGTGTGCGCAACATCGACGGCTTCAACGCGCGGCTGGCGGAAGCGCGCGGGCGCGGCGAGATCCTGACCCGGACCGTGCAGACGGGCTTCGACCGCGAGACCGGCGAGGCGGTCTACGAGACCGAGGAGATGGACCTGTCCCCGCTCCCCTACATCGTGATCGTGGTCGACGAGATGGCCGACCTGATGATGGTGGCGGGCAAGGACATCGAGGGCGCGATCCAGCGTCTGGCCCAGATGGCGCGCGCGGCCGGCATCCACCTGATCATGGCGACGCAGCGCCCGTCCGTCGACGTCATCACGGGCACGATCAAGGCGAACTTCCCGACCCGGATCTCCTTCCAGGTGACGAGCAAGATCGACAGCCGCACGATCCTCGGCGAGATGGGCGCCGAGCAGCTGCTGGGCCAGGGCGACATGCTGTTCATGGCCGGCGGCGGGCGCACCACCCGCGTGCACGGGCCGTTCTGCTCCGATACCGAGGTGGAAAGCGTGGTCGCCCACCTCAAGCGCCAGGGCCGGCCCTCCTATCTCGAGGCCGTCACGGCCGACGAGGAGGGCGGTTCGCCGGGCAAGGGCGCGTCGGACGAGATCGAGGTGGACGGCGCGGTCTTCGACCAGGGCCAGTTCGGCGAGGCCGGGGGCGACCTCTACAACCAGGCCGTCCAGGTGGTGCTGCGCGACAAGAAGGCCTCGACTTCCTACATCCAGCGCCGGCTCCAGATCGGCTACAACCGCGCCGCCTCGCTGATGGAGAAGATGGAGATCGAGGGCATCGTCGGCCCGGCCAACCATGCCGGCAAGCGCGAGATCCTGATCGAGGCGGACCAGGCCTGAGGATCAGCCGCGCGGCCCATACAGGATGAGGGCCGCGCCGGCGAGGCAGATCGCGGCGCCGCTCAGGTCCCAGCGGTCGGGTCGCGCGCCCTCCACCAGCCAGAGCCAGAGCAGCGACGCGGCGATGTAGACCCCGCCATAGGCCGCGTAGGCCCGGCCCGCCGCCGCGCTCTCGACGCGGGTGAGGAGGCCGGCGAAGAGGGCGAGCGCCACGAGGCCCGGCAGGAGCCACAAGGCCGAGCGCCCGAGGCGCGCCCAGGCCCAGAAGGCGAAGCAGCCGCCGATCTCCGCCAGCGCGGCGGCGGCGTAGACGGCGAGCGTCATGGTTCGACCGAGAACCGGTAGGTGGTGGTGGCCCGGAACGCCTCGTCCGGGCGCAGCACCGTGTTGGGGAATCCCAGATGGTTCGGCGCGTCCGGGAAGCCCTGCGCCTCGAAGCAGACCGCATCGCCCGCCCGGTAGAGCCCGCCGCCCGATCCCGTCACCGTCCCGTCGAGCATATTGGCGGTGTAGAGCTGCAGCCCGGGCTGCGTCGTCGCCACGGTGAGGCAGCGTCCGCTCGTCGGGTCGCGGGCCCAGGCCACCGCCCGCAGGGTCCCGTCGCCGCCGAGCACGTAGGTGTGGTCGTAGCCATGCGCCAGGGCGAGCTGCGGGTGCGCCGCGCGGATGCGCGCCCCGAGGGCGGTCGGGTTTCGGAAGTCGAAGGGCGTGCCGGCCACGGGCGCGAGCGCGCCGGTCGGGATCTGCTCGGCATCGGTCGCCAGCACGGCATCGGCCGCGATGCGGACCACGTGGCCGAGCACGTCGCCCGCGTCCTCGCCGGCGAGATTGACGTAGCTGTGGTTGGTCAGGTTGAGGGGAGTCGGCCGGTCGGTGACGGCGGCGTAGTCGATGGCGAGCGTACCCTCCGCCTCCAGGCGGTAGGTGACGGTGACGTCGAGGTTGCCCGGGAAACCCTGCTCCCCGTCCGGGGAGCGGTAGGCGAGCACGAGGCGGTCGGCCCCGGCCTCCGCCACCCGCCAGACCCGGCGGTCGAAGCCCTCCGGACCGCCATGCATGGTGTTGCGGCCCTCGTTCGCCGGCAATTGGAAATCCCGGCCGTCGAGGTGGAAGCGTCCGCCGGCGATGCGGTTGGCGTAGCGCCCGATGATCGCGCCGAAATGCGCGTCGCTGGCCTCGTAGCCGGGGAGATCCGCCGCGCCGAGCACGACGTTCGCGACCCGGCCCGCCCGGTCCGGCGCCTCGATCCGCCGGACGATCCCGCCGTAATCGAGGATCTCGACCCGCAGGGTGCCGTGCGCGAGGGTGTAGGCGGTCACGGCCTCCCCCGTCCGGGTCCGGCCGAAGGGCGCAGCCTGCATGGGTCCGATTCTCCTGAGCGTCGCGCCGCACCAACGCGCGGGGCGAGGCTCGGTCCCCTCGGGCCGATGGCCGCGTCTCCTCGCGCCCGCCCGGTCGCCGTCAGGTGCTGAGGTTCAGCCTGTACCGGTAGGCGTCCCCCCGGAACAGGCCTTCCACGTACTCGATCATGGCGCCGTTCTGGTTGTAGCTGTGCCGCTTGATCAGCAGGCAGGGAAGCGGCGTCTCGAAACCGAAGATCTCGCATTCCGCCGTGGTCGGCAGGGTCGCCTCCACGGTCTGGTCGCAGCGCACCAGCCGACCGCCCTCCTGCTGGGCGAGGAAGGCGTAGACGGAGCCCGAGAGGTCGCCGGTCTCCAGGGCCGGGACGGCCCGGATGTTGTACCAGGCGACCTCGCGGGACATCGGGACGCCGTCACCGGAGCGCACGCGCGTCAGCCGCAGGAACGGCGCCGTCGAGGGCATTCCGAAGATCGAGGCGATCGAGCGGTCCTGCGCCACCACCCGCTCCAGAATGCGCGAGGACGGGATCTTTCCCAGTTCCCGCATCTCCTCCGTGAACCCCTTCAGGCGATCCATGCCCGGCCGCACCGGCTCGGGGTGGCGGCGGACCAGGAACCCCGAACGCCCCCGGGGCACCAGCAGGTCGTCGTCGCGCAGTTCCGCGTAGGCGCGCTGGACCGTGACGCGGCTGACGCCGAGGCGATCGGCCAGCTGGCGCTCCGCCGGCAGGATGACCCCGGGCGGCAGCGAGCCCGACAGGATCAGCGCGCGCAGTTGCTCCTCGATCTGACGATAGAGCGGCATCGCGGTATCGCCGCGCAGCCGCAGCAGGGACAGCACGGAGGGGCGGTCGCCCAGCGCGGACCCCGCCTCGCGATTGTCGTGTCCCGTCCGATTTCCCGAGCGCGCGTCCACCCGACCTCCGGTACTATTCCGCGAACCGAACCAAGCCGGGATATCCCATGCAGGTCTTCGTTGTCGGGAGCTTCGTCATCGCCTGCTCCGTCAAGGTAGCACGGTTACCGCAGGCGGGAGAGTCGTTGAGCGGCTCCGCCTTCCTGGCGGAGCCCGGCGGAAAGGGCTTCAACCTGGCGCTGGCCGCGAGCCGGCTCGGAATCGGCGTCGACGGGATCTTCGCGGTGGGGGAGGACGTGTTCTCCCCGGTGGTCCACTCGACCTTCGCGCAGGTCGGGTTCTCGCCCGAGATGCTGGTGCACCATGCCGGCTCGACGGGGGCCGGGGTCGCCTTCGTCGATCCGGCCGGGGAGAACTGCCTCGCGGTCTGCCTCGGCGCCAACCTCGCCCTCGGCGCGCAGGATCTCGGCCCCTTCGCGGACCGCCTGCGCCGGTCGGACCTCGTGGCCGCGACCTTCGAATCGCCGGACGCCCCCATCCGCGAGGCCTTCGCCCTGGCCCGGGCGCGCGGCATCCCAACGCTGCTGAACCCGTCCCCCGTGCGCCCCCTCGACCCGGCCCTCCTGGCGGACACCGCGATCCTCGTCGTCAACGCGGTGGAGGCCGATGCCCTCGGCCTCGGCACACTGCGCGCGATCACCGAGGCAACCATCGCCACGCCCGCGATCCGCCGGCTGCTCGACGACGGCCTCGAATGCCTCGTGGTGACCCTCGGAGAACGCGGCGCGGTGGCGTTCCGCCGCGCGGGCGCGCCGCAGCGCCAGCCGGCCTTCGCGGTCGCGGCGATCGACACGGTGGGGGCGGGGGACGCCTTCGCGGCGGGGCTGATCGCGGGCCTCCTGAAGGGCCGTCCGTTCGCGGATGCCCTACGCGAGGCGGCCGCCTGCGGGGGCCTCACCACCTGCCGGTTCGGCGCGTTCGAGGCTTTCCCGACCGCGGCGGCGCTCGCGGCGTTCCTGGCCGAAAATCCTGCGTTGCGCTGAGGCGTCCGGCCACCCCTGCCTCACGTTTCGGCGCCGCGATCCTCAGCAGGGCGCGGCCTGCCCGTTGAACATCGAGATCGACGCGACGATGCTGAGAAGCTCCGCCTGGCGCTTCGTACCGGTCTTGTTGAAGATCGATGTGAGCTGGGTGCGCACGGTACTGGGCTGGACGCCGACGCTCGCCGCGTAGGATTGCAGGCGCGATCCGCCCGCGAGCGCCCGCAGCAGCCGCGCCTCCGCCGGAGTCAGGTCGAACAGGACGTGCAGGAGGCCGTTGTCCGGTGCCGCCGGCGCGCCGACCTGCGCCAGGATGAGCAGGATCGCGGCCGCGTCGAAGACATCGTCGGCGCCTCCGCCGAAGCGCAGCACGTGGGCGATCAGGGCGCGGTGATCGGTGAACGTGCGCACCGGCATGGTCTGCGCCGCGCTGCGCCCGCCGATCACGTTGCCGATCGCGTCCTGCAGCAGCTTCACGTTGACGAGGTTCTTGAACATGTGGCCGCTCTGCGTGCCGCAGGGCAGGATCTCGTCGCGCTCCTGCAGGTGGCTGTTCATGGTCAGCACGCGCCCCGAGGCCGTCAGCACGGCGGCCGGAAGCCCGATGCGGTTCAGCGCCGCCGTCGTGACTCGCGCGCGCTCGGCGCCGAACCGGGCGCTGAGCTGGCAGGCTCGCACGAGGTGCGGTCTCAGGGCATCGAGCCTCGGCAGGATCCCCGGATCGTGCGGGCCGTGATCCGCGCGGCGCTCGGCGGTGACGATCGCGACATCGCCCGTCGGAAGCGGGATCGTCGTCCCGACCTGCCAGAAGGGCTCGTCGATACGGCAGGGAGGGATCCCCCGGGACGCCGACAGAAGGTCGACGTCGCGGACGAAGCCGGTATGGGCCAGCGTGCGCCACTGCGCCGTGCGTCCGCTGCTCCGCCAGGAGGACGAGGCCGTGTAATGGGCCAGGCGCTCTTCGAGGCCGGGTGAAGCGATCCAGCGCGGTGTCCCGGTCGGCGGCAGCACCATGAGTACCGACCCGTCCGACGCCGCGTAATCGCCCAAGCAATCGAGCACGTTCGGCCAGAGTTCGGGCGTCCCCGCGGCCTCGTAGATCCGGTCGATGAGGGATTCGAGCAACGTCCTGCTCCTGAATATTTGACCGGCCGATTCTGATAAGACCAATATCAGTCCAAACGCGGCAGGCGCATCCGCCATATGAGGGATGCGGTCGCGACGGCGGACTTTCAGAGGGTCGCCGCCGCTGCGTCGGGCCGCCGACGCCCGGGGACATCGCGGCTGCCGTTCCGGCGGGTCGTCCGCACCGCCCGTCGCCGGATTCGGCGCAAGTGCCTGACGATCCGCAGCTTTCCCGATCCGATCCGGATCCCGGCCCAGCCGCCGGCGGGTGGGCGATACCGGTGAATCCCCCGCCGGACGGCGCTCGCCGCAACCTCCGACGGTTGATGGATGCCGGAATCCGCCTCCCTTCTAGACTGTCTTTCGTTGGGAGGACAGGTCCATGAAAACAGTGATCGCCGGAATGATGTTGATGATAACCTGTGTTTCGTCTCGCGCGGACGAACTGAACGACATGCCGGATCTTGCCTGCGCCCGGGCATCCTCGGAGCTGGAGCGGGTGCAGCTCGGCTGCGCCGAGACGAACCTCACCCCGATGCGGAGCCGGCAGGAGACCTCACCCCTCGACCGGTCCGAGGACGATTAGGGAGCGGCCGGCGGCGGCATGAGCTGCGAATCGGCCAGGGGCACGCTCCTGGCCTCCGCGATGGCCCGGCGTCAGGCGCGGGCCTCGGGTGCGGATTCAGCCTCCGCGAAATCGCCGGATCCCTGCATCCGGTGCAGGCGGGCATAGGCCGCCCCCGAGGCCAGGAGCGCGTCGTGGGTGCCGGTCTCGACGATCCGGCCGCCCTCCATCACGACGATGCAATCGGCGTCGCGCACGGTCGAAAGGCGGTGGGCGATCACCAGGGTGGTGCGCCCCGCCATCAGGCGGAGCAGCGCCGCCTGGACCAGGCGCTCGGATTCGGAATCGAGGGCGCTCGTCGCCTCGTCGAGGAGGAGGATGGGCGCGTCCTTGAGGAACGCGCGGGCGAGCGAGATGCGCTGGCGCTCGCCCCCCGAGAGGCGTCCGCCGGAGGGTCCGACGGCGAAGTCGTAGCCCTCGGGCAGGCGGCTGATGAAGCCGTGCGCGGCGGCCGCCTCGGCCGCCGCCTCGATCTCGGCGCGGGTCGCTCCCGGGCGTCCGAAGCCGATATTGGCCGCGATCGTGTCGTCGAACAGCACCACGTCCTGCGAGACCACCGCCACGGCGGCGCGCAGCGACGCCAGGGTGACCGCGCGGATGTCCTGCCCGTCGATGCTGACCGCGCCCCCGGTCACGTCGTAGAGGCGCGGCACGAGGTTGAGGAGCGAGGACTTGCCGGAGCCCGAGCGCCCGACCAGCGCCACCGTCGTCCCGGCCCGGACGGTGAGGTCGATGCCCTCCAGGGCGGGCGCGTCGGCGCGGTAGCGGAACCGTACGTCGGTGAAGCGGATCTCGCCCCCCGTCACCCGGAGCGGCGCCGCGTCCGGGCGCTGGCGGATTTCCGCGGCCTCGTCCATCAGGGCGAAGTAGCGCTGGAGCGCGGAGCCCGCCTCCTGCAGGATCGCGTTGAGGGAGCCGAGGGTGCGGATCGGCTGCGAGGCCAGCAGCAGGGCGGTGACGTAGCCGGTGAAGTCGCCCACCGTGCGGTCGCCGGAGGTCACCCGCTGCCCGACGAGCGCCAGCACGGCGGCCACCGCGAAGCCGCCGCCGATCTCCAGGAGCGGATCGAGGCGCCCGCGCGCGTTGGCGGCCTTCATCTTGAGGCGCCGCACCTCCTCGAAGGCGCCCTCGGCCCGGCCCTTGAGGTAGCCCTCCAGCGCGTAGGTCTTGGCGATGCGCGCGCCCTGCAGGCTCTCCGTGATGAGGCTCGCGGTCAGGCCCATGCGCTCCTGCGTGCTCGTGGAGACCCGGCGCAGCTTCTTGCCGACCCGCCCGATGGGGCCGGCGACGAAGGGCACCACCACGCCCGCCACCAGGGTGAGGATCGGGTCCATCCAGAGCAGGGCGGCCACCAGGGCGATCAGCATGACCACGTCGCGCAGGAGCACCGTGGAGATGCGGGTCAGCCCCTCCTTGATGAAGGCGAAGTCCGTGGTGAAGCGCTGCGTGAACGCCGCCGGGCTCTCACGCCCGAGCTGGGCGAGGTCGGATTCGATGAGGTGCCCGTAGAGTGCGGCCTGCATGTCGGCCTCGACCCGGGTGACGACCCGGTTGGTCAGCACCGTCTGGCCGAACAGCGCGAAGCCCCGGACCGAGGTGACGGCGATGACGACGAGGGGCGCGTAGGCGAGGGCGCCGAGATCCTTGCGCTCGAAGGCGTCGAAGGCGAGCTTGATCAGGGTCGGGTAGAGGCCGGTGGCCGCCCCCACGATGGTGATGAGCACCAGCACCAGCGCCAGCGTCGCCCGGTGCGGCCGCAGCCAGATCTGCCAGACCCGGCGCAGGAGGGGGAGCATGTCGCCCTTGGGAAGCGCCCGTCGCGCCATCGTCTCGCCCGTTCTTTCCGTGCCGTGTGAACCGCCGAACGGCCCCGGGCCGCGACGGTCAGGGTGTTTGCGTCCCCGCCGACGCGAGATCAAGCGAAAGCCGCCAAGGTACAGCCACCACACGCAAACCCGAGCCTCGGACGCGAGCCTTGGCCGCGAGCCATGGTTGTAAGACTTGGAAATGTGATAATGTTACAGTATGGGCTGGCGGGCCCTTCGAAAGGATCCTGCCCGATGCCGTCCTGGCGCCTGTCCTCGTCCCTGCCGCTCGCCCTCGCGCTCGTTTTCACCCTCGCGGGACCTGTGCGTGCGGCGGACGCGAAGCTGCGCGCGGTGGCGACCTTCTCGATCCTGGGCGACCTCGTGGCGCAGGTCGGCGGGGACCGGGTCGCCGTCACCACACTGGTGCAGCCGAACGCCGACGCGCACGGCTACACGCCCGTCCCGAGCGATGCCCGCACCCTGGCCGATGCACGGCTCGTCGTCGTCAACGGGCTGGGGCTGGAGGGCTGGATCGACCGGCTGATCAAGGCATCCGGGACCAAGGCGCCAGTCGTCGTCGCCGCCACCGGGGTCAAGGCGATCGAGGCCGAGGTGGACGATCACGGCCACGGGCACGCGCATGGCCACCACGCCGATCCCCATGCCTGGCAGAACGTCGCCAACGCGAAGGTCTATGTGTCCAATATCCGCGACGCCCTCGCGCGGATCGATCCCGACCATGCGGCGACCTATGCCGAGAACGCCAAGGCCTACCTCGCCACCCTGGACGCCCTCGACGGGGAGGTGCGCACGGCGATCTCCGCGATCCCGAAGGCCCGGCGCCGGGTGATCACCACGCACGATGCCTTCGGCTACTTCACCGCCGCCTACGGGATGGCCTTCATCGCGCCGCAGGGCGTCTCTACGGACAGTGAGGCGAGCCCCCGCGACGTCGGCCGGATCATCCGCCAGATCCGCCAGGAGACGATCCCGGCCGTGTTCCTGGAAAACATCGCCGATCCGCGCCTGATGCAGCAGATCGCCCGCGAGAGCGGCGCGGCGATCGGCGGCAAGGTCTTCTCCGACGCGCTCTCGGGTCCGGACGGCCCGGCGCCGACCTACGTGGCGATGATGCGCAACAACCTCGCGGCCTTCACGGCGGCCCTGCAGGCGCGCTGAAGCGCGCCCACGCCACCGGTCATATTATCCCCCCGTCATGGGCGGGAAGAACGCGATCTCCGAGGCGCCCGCGATGGGGGCGTCGGGCTTGGCGTGGACCCGGTCGATGGCGGCCCGGACGATGGCGTCCGTCTCGAAGGCGTAGGCGTATTCCTCGCCGCGCCCGCGCAGCCAGTCCACGAGGTCCGCCACGCTGACGAGGCCGGCGGGCAGCTCGACGGTCTCCTCGGCCTTGCCGATGCGCTCGCGCACCCAGGCGAAATAGACGAGCTTCATCGCGTGTGCGTCCTTCAGCGCGGGTCGTCGATGACGTGCTTGATACCCGCCCGCATGTAGTCCCAGCCGGTATAGAGCGTGAGCGCGGCCGCGACCCACAGGAGCGCGCTGCCCGTCCAGATCGTCCCCGGCAGGACCGCCTCGCCGGCCGAGCCCGCCACCAGGAAGCCGATGGCCACGAGCTGAAGCGTGGTCTTCCATTTGGCGACCTTGCTCACGGGGACGCCGACCTTCAACTCGGCGAGATATTCCCGCAAGCCCGAGACCAGGATCTCCCGGCACAGGATCACGATGGCGGCCCAGAGGGTCCAGCCGTGGATGGTGTTGTCCGCCGACAGCATCAGCAGGCAGGCGGCGACCAGCAGCTTGTCGGCGATGGGATCGAGCATTCGCCCCAGCGCCGAACTCTGGTCGTAGGTTCGGGCCACGTAGCCATCGAGGTAATCGGTGATGGCGGCCAGGATGTAGACGCCGAGGGCGCCGAAGCGCGCGCCGGCCTCGTTCGGCCAGAACAGCAGGGCCACCACCACGGGGACCGCCACGAGGCGCCCGTAGGTCAGGCAATTCGCCAGCGTCCAGGCGGGCGAGCGGCGTCGGGGCAGGGCGGGATTCATCGCAGGCGTGAAACCATGCGCGGTGGTGGGGGTCAACCGTCCCGAAGCCGCGTCGTCCTCATGCATGGGTGTGGAAGAAGTCATAGACGGCCCGCGCGGTGGCGGCGTTGACCCCCGGCGTCTTGGCCAGATCCTCGAAGGCGGCGCGCTGGATCGCCTTCACGGTCCCGAAATGGTGAAGCAGGGCCCGCTTCCGGCTCGGGCCGATTCCCACGATCTCGTCGAGGGGGTTCTTGATCATCTCGCGCTTGCGCTTGGCCCGGTGCGTGCCGATCGCGAAGCGGTGGGCCTCGTCGCGCAGGCGCTGCACGAAGTAGAGGGTGGGGTCGCGCGGCGGCAGCTTGAAGGGCGGGCGGCCCGGCACGAAGAAGGTCTCGCGGCCCGCGTCGCGGTCCCGGCCCTTGGCGATGCCCACCAGCGCCACGTCGGTGACGCCGATCTCCTCCAGGGCCGTGCGGGCAGCGTCGAGCTGCCCCTTGCCGCCGTCGATGAGCACGAGGTCCGGCCAAGCCGGCAGGGTATCGCTCGGCAGGGTGTCGCTCTCCGGCGGCGCCTCGGGCACGGGTTCGGACGCGCCGCCCTCGCGCGCCGCCAGGGCGGCCTCGCGCGGCGTGCGCGGGTTCTCCTTGACGAGGCGCTTGAAGCGCCGCTGCAGCACCTCGCGCATCATCCCGTAATCGTCGCCCGGCGTCAGCTCCTCCGACTTGATGTTGAAGGTCCGGTAATGCGTCTTGGCGAACCCGGCCGGGCCGGCCACGATCATGCCGCCCACCGCGTTCGTGCCCATGATGTGCGAGTTGTCGTAGACCTCGATGCGCCGGGGCGCGGCCGGCAGGCCGAAGGACTGCCCCAGCGCCACGAGGAGCTTGCCCTGCGAGGCGGTGTCGGCGAGGCGCCGGCCGAGGGCCTCCTTCGCGTTGCGCTGGGCGTAGTCCACGAGGTTCTTGCGCTCGCCGCGCTGGGGCTGGTGGATGTCGACGCGGTACTCGGTGCGGCTCGACAGGGCTGCGGCCAGCAATTCGGCATCCTCGATGACGTGCGAGACCAGGACGAGGCGCGGGGCCGGCTTGTCGTCGTAGAACTGGCCGATGAACGAGGCCAGCACCTCGTCCGGCGTCATGGTGCGGTCGGCCTTGGGGAAGTAGGCGCGGTTGCCCCAGTTCTGGAAGTTGCGGAAGAAGAACACCTCGATGCAGAACTGGCCCGCCTGCTCGTCGAGGGCGAAGACGTCGGCCTCCTCCACGCCCTGGGTGTTCACCCCTTGCGTGCCCTGGATCGCCGAGAGCGCCGCGATGCGGTCGCGGAAGCGCGCCGCGCGCTCGAACTCCATCTTTTCCGAGGCGTCCTGCATCTCCTCGCGCATGCGGTCCTTCACCGCGTTCGACTTGCCCGCGAGGAAGCTCTTCGCGCTCTCGGCGAGGCCCCGGTAATCGTCGAGGTCGATCTCGCCGGTGCAGGGGCCCGAGCAGCGCTTGATCTGGAAGAGCAGGCAGGGCCGCGTGCGGTTCTCGTAATAGCTGTCCGTGCAGGTGCGCAGCAGGAAGGCGCGCTGCAGGGCGTTCACGGTGCGGTTCACCGCCCAGACGCTGGCGAAGGGGCCGTAATAGCTGCCCTTGCGGCGGCGGGCACCGCGGTGCTTGATGATTTGCGGCGCTTCCGAATCGGCCGTGACCAGGATGTAGGGAAACGACTTGTCGTCCCGCATCAGCACGTTGAAGCGCGGCTTCAACTGCTTGATCAGGTTGGCTTCGAGGAGCAGCGCCTCGGTCTCGGTGGCGGTGGTGACGAACTCCATCGCCGCCGTCTGCGAGATCATGCGGGCGATACGGTTGGAATGCGCCTGTCCGCGCGCGTAGGAGCCGACCCGCGCCTTCAGGTTCTTGGCCTTGCCGACATAGAGCACGTCGCCCTTGTCGTCGAACATCCGGTAGACGCCCGGCGAGGTCGGCAGGGTGGTCCAGAACCGCCGGATCACCTCGGTGCCGGCCTTGACCGCGCCATCCTCGAAATCGAAGTCGATCTCGGGGGCGTCGTCGGCCTGCGACGGCTCCTCGTCGGCGTCCTCGGGCCCGACCGAGGCCTCCTCCCGGAACGCGCCGCCGTCATCGAACCCGTCCGGGGGCAGGTCTCCGGAGGATCGGCGCAGGTCTCCCGAGGATCCCCCTCGAGGCGATCGGTCTTTCGCGGGCGGGCGGCTCATGCCGCTGACTTAAGCCTCGGGGATCGGAGAGGGAAGGGGCGGGCGGCGGCCTCCGGTCAGTCGAACAGCGCGTCGATGTCGCCCTGGTCCACGTGGCCGATGTCGTCGGCGAGCTTGGGCCCGTTGAGGAGCGAGCTCTCGTCGTCGATGTCGACCTTGGCCTGGGTGACGCCGAGGATCTCACTGAAGTTGTCGAGGCCGCCCCAGGCCTCGATCATCCGGTCGAGGTGCTCCTCGATGAACTTCAGCACGCCGACGATCTTGTTGATGCGCTGACCGGTGAGGTCCTGGAAGTTGCAGGCCTCGAAGGCGATGACCACGCGCTCCAGGATCGCATCGATGTTCTCGCGGCCGGCCATGGTGGTGGTCATGGCGCGCAGCATGCTGGCATTGGTCTCGATCTCCTCGATCGCGCCGAGGATCGTGCTGGTGGCCCGCTCGGTGGAATCGACCACCGCATCGAGCTCGCCCGCCACCCGGCGCATGCCCTTGCCGGTGTTCTCGGAGCGGTAGAGCGTCGCGATCTCCTGCTTGGTGCGGGTGATGGCCTCCTTCATCACGTCGAGTTCGGAGCGCATGGCGAACGCTTCGTTTAACTCGCGCCGGCAGGCATCGATGGTCTCGAGGGTGCTCGACTGCGTGACCTTCTGAAGGGTCTGGATCGCCGCCAGGATCTCGTCCAGGCGCTTCTCGTTGAGGTTCGCGGCTTCGGCCGAAACGACGGCCGGGGCCGCGATCGGTGCGCTCGCGAGTCCGAGGCTGTCCTCGATGCGGTAACGTTTCGTGGTCATCGGTTGTGATCAGCCGTCAGGAGGGAAGCCCCCTGAGGATGTGCCGAACTGATTGCAATTTCTTCAACGCCGGCACGGTTCGCCAACCTTTACCGCCCGTTCACGCTGACTTCGTTCGAGGGCCTCCAAGGCGCGCGATCGCGAACGATTCACCACGTTCCTTCACCGCGTCCTTGCTGCCGTCCCCGATCCTTGTCGGGCGTCGATCCCCGGACGGGATCGAACGGGACTGGAGCGTTGACGGGCATGCGGTTCGATTGGTGCGTGGCGGTCGCCTGCCTGGCGGCGGGGTCGTGGGGACAGGCGGCGCAGGCGCAATCCCCGGCCCGCGCGGGCGCGTATGGCGGCGGCTTCATCGAGTTCCTGATGAGCGATTCGCCGCCGCGCGGGGCAATGCCGGCGCGGGCCGTGCGCGCGCCGCTCTACGATGACGGCGTCGTGCCGCGCCAGGTCGCCGCCTCCGTTTACGGCGGCGCGGTAAGTTCGCGCGCCCTCCATTCCGGCGATCGCGTGCCGGCGGAGCCCGAGGCCCGCTTCGTCGAAGAGCCCGTCCGGGTGCCGGTGCGGCTCGCGGCCCTCCCGCAGTCCCGCGCCGTCGAACCGGCCGTGGAGACGATCGCGCGGGCCCCCGATCCCCGCTACGGCCGCCAGGTGGTGGCCTATGACGGGCCGCAGCGGCCCGGCACCATCGTGGTCGATACGCCCGCGAAGTTCCTCTACCTCGTCCAGCCGGGCGGACAGGCGATCCGCTACGGGATCGGCGTCGGGCGCCCGGGCTTCGCCTGGTCGGGCCTGAAGTCGATCAGCCAGAAGCGCGAATGGCCGGACTGGACGCCGCCGGCCGAGATGATCCGGCGTCGCCCGGACCTGCCGCGCCACATGGCGGGCGGACCCGGCAACCCGCTCGGCGCCCGCGCGCTCTATCTCGGCTCGTCGCTCTACCGGATCCACGGGACGAACGAACCGCACACGATCGGCCAGAACGTCTCGTCCGGATGCATCCGGATGATGAACGAGGATGTCATCGATCTCTACGAGCGCACGCCGGTGGGCACGCGCGTCGAGGTGCTCTGAACGCGTCTGCGAGAGCGGGTCGTTTGTCGGTTCGGTCGAAAGCCTCGGGAGACACGAAGGGTGATGGATGGTTCGGTGGTCGCCGAGCCATCCTGATCGGGGCAGAGTGGGGGCCAAGCCGGCGGAGAAATGTCGGTCGCCAAAGCCATCGACGAGTCTTGGAACGGCGTTCGTCAGGTGCGGCAGCGTGGCGCCTGCGAATCGCCAAGGCCGCGATCAGGCAATGAGCTCGGACGTCACGTTACTGCATCGGTCAGGATTGAATACCCGCAGCTCACGGCTGCGAATTTCCATTTCGCAATCAACAATGCGACCGCGATTTTTCATCTGTTATACAGGCAAGCGGCTGCTTACTGAGCTTCAGAGTGAGAAAGTAGATTTTCTCTCAACTTGGAGACGAGTTCCGTGACACGATAGGGCTTCTGCAGAAGCTCGAACGCGCTCGCATCCTGCTCCGCCCTCAGATACCCAGAGGTAAGAAGCACATGGATATGGGGCCATTTCTTTCGAACGAGATTTCCTAAATCCAGGCCGTTCAGCGAACCTGGCATGTTCACGTCACTGAACACCAGGCTGATCCCCGGCTCCTGCTCCAGGAGGCGAAGGGCTTCATCCCCGGTTCCGGCTTCGCGCACTTCGAAGGCGAGGGCTTCCAGGGCCGCGACCGCGGTCCGTCGCACATGCTCGTCATCCTCGACGACGAGGACCAGCCGGCCACCACCCTCCAGGGTTTCGAAAGGATCCGTGAGCGGCGGTTCGCCTCGATCCCGGTCTTGGTTGTCGGCCGCCGGCAAGGAGAGCGTGATGCTGGTGCCCTGCCCAATCACGCTCTCGGCCGCGATCGAACCTCCGCTCTGTTGAACGAAGCCATGCACCATGCTGAGGCCGAGGCCCGTACCCTTGCCTGCCTCCTTGGTGGTGAAGAAGGGCTCGAAGACCCGAGCCAGGATCGAGGGCGACATTCCGGTTCCCGTATCCGAGACCGTGATCGCGACAAGCCTGCCCTCCGAACGTTCTCCAGAGGTGTCGTCCTGGTGTCCGACGTCGTCCCGGAGCCGGACCGCTATGGTCAGGCTGCCGCCCTCCGGCATGGCATCGCGGGCATTGACGGCGAGGTTGATCAGGGCCGCTTCCAGCTGCGCATGGTCGACGCAGATCGTCGGCAGCGCCTCGTCCATCGTCAGGGACAGGCTGACACGCTCACCCAACGTCCGGTTCAGAAGCTTGATCAGCCCCGGCATGAAGACGGTGAAATCCAGGGCGGTGGGCTGCAGGGGCGAACGCCGCGAGAAGGTCAGCAGCCGGCTCGTGAGTTCGACGCAGCGCTGCGCGCCCTCGATCGCGTTCTGGACGCGCCGATGGGCCTTCTCGTCGGCACGGACGGAGCCCTGCAGCAGATCCAGGTTGCCGATGACGATGCTCAGCATGTTGTTGAAGTCGTGCGCGATGCCGCCCGTGAGCCGCCCGACGGCCTCCAGCTTCGAGGCATGGAGCAGGCTGAGTTCCAGCTCCTTGCGTTCGGTCACATCGAACCACATCCCGAACACGTCCGAGGCCGTGCCGTCGTCGCTGCGGTTGACGACGATCTGATCGAGGATGTGCCGCTCGGTCCCGTCGGCATGACGCCAGCGGTATTCCAGCGCCGCCGTGCCGGTCTCGGCGACCGACCGGAGCGCGTCGAGGACGTGGCCCCGGTCCTCCGCATTCAGCTGCGCCTGCCAGTGGCCCGGCTCCCGAAACGCCTGCCGGGGAAAGCCGGTGATGCGCTCGATGCTGTCGCTCGTAAACTGCAGGCTTCGGTCGATGTCGTCCAGGGAGGCCGTGTAGAGCGCGATGGGGAGGCTGCGGAGGACGGCGGCCTGATGCTGTTCGCCCCGGCGCAGGGCCCGCTCGGCCTCGAGCTTTTCGCCGCGCACCCGCAGATTGTCGAGGAGCAGCTGCTTCTCGGCGGCGGCCTTCTGACGGATCTCCTCGGTCTTTCGGTACAGGTCGACGAAGACGCCGACCTTCGATTTCAGGATCAGGGGCTGGATCGGCTTGAAGACGTAATCGACCGCGCCCGCCGAGTAGCCCCGGAAGATGTGGATGTCGTCCTTGTTGTGGGCGGTCAGGAACAGGATCGGGACCCCGGACGTCCTCGGGCGGCTCCGGATCAACGCCGCGACCTCGTAACCGTCCATGCGGGGCATCTGCACGTCGAGGAGAATCAGGGCGAAGTCCTCGCGCAGGCTCCGCCGCAGGGCCTCCTCCGGCGAATCCACGAGGACGAGGTCGAGGCCCGCCTCGTCGAGCACCTCCGAGGCGGCGAGCAGGTTGCGCCGGTCATCGTCGACGATGAGGATCTTCGCGCGGATGAGGGGCAGGTTCCCGATCTCCGCCATCCCGTCCGGGGGCTCGGAGCCCGGCAGAGGATGCTGGGGGAGATCCATCATCGGGAGGGTCCCGGCACCGGCGCCGCTCCGTTCAGACCGGATCCGTCCCGCTCAGCCGCAGAGGCGCGCTGTTCCAGCTGGACCCGCAGCACGGCGAGGAGCTGGTCCATGTCGATGGGCTTCGACACGTAGTCCGAGGCACCGGCCTCCAGGCACTTCTCCCGGTCGCCCTTCATGGCCTTCGCCGTGACGGCGATCAGCGGCAGGGCCCGGAAGGCATGGTGGCTGCGAACCGCGCGCATCGTCTCGTAGCCGTCCATGCCCGGCATCATGATGTCGACCAGCATCGCGTCGACGTTGGGATGCGCCTTCAGGAGTTCGATGCCATCGCGGCCGTTCTCTGCGAACAGGACGGTCAGACCATACTCCTCGAGGGCACTGGTCAGCGAGAAGATGTTGCGCAGGTCGTCGTCGACGAGGATGACCCGGCATCCTTCCAGCGAGGCCGGCTCGCGCCGCTCCACGACGATGGGGTCGTGGACGGGGACGTTGCCGATGGCGCGGTGCAGGAACAGGGCCGTCTCGTCCAGGAGCCTCTCGGACGAAAGGGTGTCCTTCAGGATGATGGTCGAGGCGGTCTGCTTGAGCTGGTGCTCCTCCGCGGCGGTCAGTTCCCGGCCCGTATAGACGATGATCGGAAGCTCATCGCCACCCTGCAGTTCGCGGATCCGCTGGATGAGATCCGAGCCGTTCATGTCGGGCAGGCCGAGATCGACGATCGCGCAATCGAAGCGACCGCCATTCACCGCCTCGAGGGCGGCCGCCGCGGTGCCGACCCCGAAAACCTTCACGTCCTCCACGCCGAGCAGGGCCGTGATGCTGGCGCGCTGGTTATCGTCGTCCTCCACGAGAAGGAGGTTCCGGACCGGGCGGGTGATGAACTCCTTCGAGCGCTCCAAGGCCTTGAGCAGGCCTTCGCGGTCCACCGGCTTCTCGAGGAAGCCGAAGGCGCCCGCCTTGAGCCCGCGCTTCTTCTCGTCGTTCACCGAGATGACGTGGATCGGAATGTGTCGCGTGCGGGGATCGTTCTTGAGGAGGTCGAGCAGGGCCCAGCCATCCATGTCGGGCAATCCGATGTCGAGGGTGATGGCGTGCGGCTTGTAGCGGTGGGCGAGGGCCAGGGCCCCGGCCCCGTCCTGGGCGATCAGGCCCTTGAAGCCCCGCTCGCGGGCGAGTTCGAGGAGGACCGAGGCGAACATCGCGTCGTCTTCCACGATCAGGACGATGTGATCTCCCTGGTAGATGATGTGCCGGTCGTCGGCCGAGGCCGACAGCGCCATCGCGGCGGAGGGCTGACGGTTGTGCGGAGGCAGCGACGCGCTGGCTTCGCCCGCTTCCACCGGGGCGTTCGCGCCGGTGGAAGCCGGGGGTTCGAAGGGTAGGAACAGGGTGAAGGTGCTGCCCTGTCCAGGGCGGCTTTCCAGGACGATTTCGCCTCCCAGCAGCCGGGCGATCTCGCGGCTGATCGCCAGTCCGAGGCCCGTTCCGCCGTATTTCCGGCTGGTGGTTCCATCCGCCTGCTGAAACGCCTCGAAGACGATGCGCTGCTTCTCCTCCGGGATGCCAATCCCCGTATCGCGCACCGAGAACGCCATCCACTGGCTGCCGGCGCGCAGCGGCGAGCCCTCGGCCGATCCGATCTGGAGGGTCACGCTGCCGGCCTCGGTGAACTTGAAGGCGTTCGAGAGCAGGTTGCGCAGCACCTGCTGCAGGCGCTTGGAATCGGTGCGCACCGTCGTCGGCAGGCCCGGCGCGACCTGAATCGTGAAGCCGAGCCCGCGCTCCTCGGCGACCTGCCGGAAGGTGCGGTCGAGGTGATCGACGAGATCCTGCACGGCGACGTTGCCGAGCTCGAGGGATACGGTCCCCGACTCGATCTTGGAGAGGTCGAGGATGTCGTTGATGAGGGACAGCAGGTCTGAGCCGGCCGCGTTGATGGTCTTGGCGAATTCGCGCTGCTTGTCGCTCAGGTTCCCGTCCTTGTTCTCGGAGAGGAGCTTCGACAGGATCAGCAGGCTGTTGAGCGGCGTGCGCAGCTCGTGGCTCATGTTGGCGAGGAACTGCGACTTGTAGCGCGACGTGAGCGAGAGCTGCTCGGCTTTCTCCTCGAGCGCCGTCTTGGCGATGGAAACCTCGCGGTTCTTGCCCTCGACTTCCTTCTTCTGGATCTCGAGCAGGCGGGCCTTCTCCTCCAGCTCCTCGTTCGTCGTCTGCAGGCGCTCACGCTGATTCTTGAGGAGGTCCTCAGATTGCTGCAGGGAGGCGGCCTGCAGTTCGAGCCGGTCGTTGGTCTTCTTGAGCTCGTCCTGCCGGCTCTGCAGCTCTCCGGTCAGCAGCTGCGACTGCTTGAGCAGGCCCTCGGTCTGCATGTTGGCGGCGATAGTGTTCAGCACGATGCCGATCGACTCGGTGAGCTGGTCGAGGAAGGATTGGTGGGTCTCGCTGAAGCGGCTGAACGAGGCGAGCTCGATCACCGCCTTGACCTCCTGCTCGAAGAGCACCGGCAGCACGATGATGTTGAGGGGCGCGGCCTCGCCGAGGGCGGAGCCGATGGTGATGTAGTCGCCGGGCACGTTAGTGAGCAGGATGCGCTTCTTCTCGAAGGCGCACTGGCCGACGAGGCCCTGCCGCATGCGGTAGCGATTCGAGAGATTCTTGCGCTCGGTGAAGGCGTAGCTCGCCATCAGGTCGAGGACGGGCTCTCCGGCGTCGTTCTCCACCATGTAGAAGACGCCGCGCTGGGCGTTCACCAGGGACGCGATCTCGGACAGGATCAGGTTCGAGACGGTGGCGAGGTCGCGCTCGCCCTGCAGCATCCGCGTGAACTTCGCCAGGTTCGTCTTCAGCCAATCCTGTTCCGCGTTCTTCAGGGTCGTGTCCCGCAGGTTGCGGATCATCTCGTTGATGTTGTCCTTCAGGGAGGCCACTTCGCCCGAGGCTTCCACCGAGATCGAGCGGGCGAGATCGCCCTTGGTCACCGCGGTGGCCACCTCGGCGATGGCGCGCACCTGGGTCGTCAGATTCGCGGCAAGCTGGTTCACGTTGTCGGTCAGGTCGCGCCAGAGGCCGGCCGCGCCTGGGACCCGGGCTTGCCCACCGAGCTTGCCCTCGACACCCACTTCGCGTGCGACGTTGGTGACCTGGTCTGCGAAGGTGGCCAGGGTCTCGATCATCTTGTTCACGGTGTCCGCGAGGGCCGCGATCTCGCCCTTGGCATCGACCGAAAGCTTGCGCTTGAGATCGCCCTGAGCCACCGCCGTCACCACGTCAGCGATGCCGCGCACCTGGCCGGTGAGGTTGGCCGCCATCATGTTCACGTTGTCGGTGAGGTCCTTCCAGGTGCCGCCGACGCCGCGAACCTGCGCCTGACCGCCGAGCTTGCCCTCGGAGCCGACCTCGCGCGCCACGCGGGTCACTTCGGAGGCGAAGGAGTTGAGCTGGTCCACCATGGTGTTGATGGTGGATTTGAGCTCCAGGATCTCGCCGCTGACATCCACGGTGATCTTCTTGGAGAGATCGCCGTTCGCCACCGCGGTGGTGACGTCGGCGATGTTGCGGACCTGGCCGGTGAGGTTGGCCGCCATCATGTTCACGTTGTCGGTGAGATCCTTCCAGGTGCCGCCGACGCCGCGAACCTGCGCCTGACCGCCGAGCTTGCCCTCGATGCCCACCTCGCGCGCCACCCGCACGACCTCCGAGGCAAAGGAGTTGAGCTGGTCCACCATGGTGTTGATGGTGGATTTGAGCTCCAGGATCTCACCCTCGACCGCCACGGTGATCTTCTTGGACAGATCGCCGTTCGCCACCGCCGTGGTGACCTCGGCGATGTTGCGGACCTGACCCGTGAGGTTGGCCGCCATCATGTTCACATTGTCGGTCAGCCCCTTCCAGACACCACCGACGCCCTTCACCTCGGCTTGTCCGCCGAGCTTGCCCTCGGTGCCCACTTCGCGCGCCACGCGCGTCACTTCGGACGCGAAGGAGTTCAGCTGGTCCACCATCGTGTTGATGGTGGATTTGAGCTCGAGGATCTCGCCCTTCACGTCGACGGTGATCTTCTTCGAGAGATCGCCGTTCGCCACCGCCGTCGTGACGTCGGCGATGTTGCGGACCTGACCGGTCAGGTTCTCCGCCATCAGGTTCACGTTGTTGGTGAGATCGGCCCAGGTGCCGGCGACGCCTTCCACCCGCGCCTGACCTCCGAGCTTGCCCTCCGAACCCACTTCCTTGGCGACGCGCGTGACTTCCGAGGCAAAGGAGTTGAGCTGGTCCACCATGGTGTTGATGGTATTCTTCAACTCCAGGATCTCGCCCCGCACATCCACGGTGATCTTCTTGGAGAGATCACCATTCGCCACCGCCGTGGTGACGTCCGCGATGTTGCGGACCTGGCCCGTGAGGTTGGCCGCCATGAGGTTCACGTTGTCGGTGAGATCGGCCCAGGTGCCGGCCACGCCGCGAACCTGCGCCTGACCCCCGAGCTTGCCCTCGGAGCCCACCTCGCGCGCCACGCGGGTCACTTCGGACGCGAAGGAGTTGAGCTGGTCCACCATGGTGTTGATGGTAATCTTCAGCTCCAGGATCTCGCCCCGCACGTCCACGGTGATCTTCTTGGAGAGATCGCCGTTCGCCACCGCGGTGGTGACGTCGGCGATGTTGCGGACCTGACCGGTGAGGTTGGCCGCCATCATGTTCACGTTGTCGGTGAGGTCCTTCCAGGTGCCGCCGACCCCTTCGACCTGCGCCTGACCGCCGAGCTTGCCTTCCGTGCCCACCTCGCGCGCGACGCGGGTCACTTCGGACGCGAAGGAGTTCAGCTGGTCCACCATGGTGTTGATGGTCAGCTTCAGGGCGAGAATCTCCCCCTTCACGTCCACCGTGATCTTCTTCGAGAGGTCGCCTCGCGCCACGGCCGTGGTCACCTCGGCGATGTTGCGGACCTGGCCGGTGAGGTTCTCGGCCATCATGTTGACGTTGTCGGTGAGATCCTTCCAGACACCACCGACACCCTTGACCTGGGCCTGACCGCCGAGCTTGCCCTCGGAGCCCACCTCCTTGGCCACGCGGGTCACTTCGGACGCGAAGGAGTTGAGCTGGTCCACCATGGTGTTGAAGGTGGATTTGAGGTCGAGGATCTCGCCCTTAACGTCGACGGTGATCTTCTTGGAGAGATCGCCATTTGCCACTGCCGTGGTGACTTCGGCGATGTTGCGGACCTGACCGGTGAGGTTGGCCGCCATGAGGTTCACGTTGTCGGTGAGGTCCTTCCAGGTGCCACCGACACCCTTGACCTGGGCCTGACCGCCGAGCTTGCCCTCCGAGCCGACCTCGCGCGCCACGCGGGTCACTTCGGATGCGAAGGAGTTGAGCTGGTCCACCATGGTGTTGACCACCTTGCCGATGCGCAGGAACTCACCCCGCAGGGGGCGCCCCTCGATCTCGAGCTGCATGGTCTGGTTGAGATCGCCCTTGGCGACGGCGCCGATCACGCGCGCGACCTCGGTCGTGGGCTGGACGAGGTCGCCGATCATCGTGTTGACCGAGTCCACGCAATCGTTCCAGCCGCCCGTCGCGGCCGGCAGCTTGCCGCGCTCCCCGATTCGACCATCCTTACCGACGGCCCGTGCGACCCGGTCGAGTTCGCGCGACAGACCCTGGTTCAAGTCGACGATGTCGTTGAAGGCCTCCGCGATCTCGCCGTCGATTCCGGTCAGGTCCAGCGGAAGGCGGGTTGTGAAATCGCCCTTGCGGAAGGCCCGCAGGCTTTTGAGGAGGAGTTTCGGCTCGAGCTGCGACGTGGTCAGCGTCATTCGGGAATACCTTCGGCGCAAGGGCCTGAGACCGGACAATCCGGCTGGCGGCCCCGTAACTCTGCAACCTCAAGACGGCATCGGATTTTGAACTACCTCCGAACCGGGCCTCAGGTTGAGCCGCGACATAATCGCTTGAACGGGCAAAAGCGAGCGAATTAGGGGTACCGAGAACAGCCACCGCTACTCACGGATATCTTGGTCAAAAAATTTTGCGACGCAAAAAGAGAAAACTACTCTAAGTTCTATTTTTTGGCACGATTCCGTGAACAGCAACTTATGGGGCTCGGTCCTGGCTCGAAGTCCAGGCCGGGGAATGCGTGCCGTCGGCACGGCGGCTCCGGCCGGTCTCCTTGCTGGTGGCGGGGTTCTCGGCGAGGGCGGTGCGCAGGCCGGTGCCTGGCACCGGCCCGCCGATGAGTTGGTGGATTGCGGTGGGCACGGCTGTTTCGTGTCCCGCTCCACCAAATCCGCGAATCCGCGAACCGGCGAATCGACGGCGACGCGCCTTCGACGGGTCGTCGCCACACCCGTATCAGGAAAGGGCAGGGGCTACGGGCTCGGGGTCGGGCACGCCGAGGCGGTTGGCGAACTTGCCGAAGAATTCGTCGGCGAGCTTGCGGGAGGTGGCCTGGATCAGGCGACCGCCGAGGGACGCGATCTTGCCCCCGATCTCGGCCTTCGCCTCGTAGCGCAGGATGGTGTCCGGGCCATCCTCCGCGAGGTTCACCACGGCGCGCCCCTTGGCGAAGCCGGCCATGCCGCCATTGCCCTGGCCGACTAGGGTGTAGCCCTCGGGGGCCCGGATATCCTCCAGGCGGACCGTGCCGGCGAAGGTGGCCGAGACCGGGCCGACCTTCAGGGCGACCTTGGCTGCGAGTTCCTCGGGCGAGGCCCGGGTGAGTTCCTTGCACCCGGGAATGCAGAGCGCCAGCACCGCCGGGTCGTTGAGAGCGGCCCAGACGGCCTCGCGGGGCGCCGTGATCCTGTACTCGCCGGTGATGTCCATGTGTTCCTCCCCTGCTGGCACACGTCGCGCCCGCGGTCCGCGCGCTCCGGCCTCTGCGATGTGCCGCACGGTCGCTCAGACCGCGCAGTAGCGATCCTGAATCTCGGTGTCGGCGCGCAGGGCGGCGGCCGAACTCTCGTGCACGACCGCGCCCTGGTCGATGATGACGGCGCGGTCGGCGAGGTTGAGGGCCCACTCGACGTTCTGCTCGACGAGGAGCAGCGTGACGCCCCGGGCGCGCAGGGATACGAACAGGCGGCCCATCTCCTCGACCAGCACCGGCATGATGCCCTCCGAGGGCTCGTCGAGCAGGATGAGCTTGGGGCGCGCGATCATCGCGCGCGCGATGGCGAGCATCTGCTGCTCGCCGCCCGACATCGTCACCGCGACCTGGTCGAGGCGCTCGGCCAGCCGCGGGAAGGTCTCGGCGATCTCGGCGATCGCCACGCCCTCCTTGATCGTCTTCGGGGCCCGCAGGAGGCCGAGCTTCAGGTTCTCCCGCACGGTCAGCCCCGGGACGATGCGCCGGTCCTCCGGAACGTAGGCGAGGCCCGAGGGAAAGCGCGCATGGGCCGGGCGGCCGAGCAGCTCCGTGCCGAGGAAGCGCACGCTGCCCCCGACCTTCGGGATCAGGCCCATCACGGCCTTCATGGTCGTGGTCTTGCCCGCGCCGTTGCGGCCGACCAGGGCCAGGATCTCTCCCGCGCGGACATCGAGGGAGAGGCCGTGCAGGACGTGGCTCGGGCCGTACCACGCGTCGAGGCCCCGGATCTCAAGCATGCCCGTACCCGCTGCTCTGGCCGAGATAGACGCGGCGTACCTCGCGGTCGGCCTGGATCTCGGCGGGGCTGCCGTCGGCGATGAGCCGGCCGTGATGCAGCACGAGGATCCGCTCGGAGAGACCGAGGATCATCTTCATCTTGTGCTCCACGAGCAGGATCGTGCGCGTCTCGCCCAGGCGCCGCAGGAGGGCGACCATCTCCTTCGTCTCCTCGGGGCCCATCCCGGCGGTGGGCTCGTCGAGGAGCAGGAGCTTCGGGTCGCTCGCCAGCGCGATGCCGATCTCCAGGGCGCGCTGCTCGCCATGGGCGAGGGCGGCGGCGGGGCGGTCGCGGCGGTTCGCGAGGCCGATATCGGCGAGCAGCGCGTCCGCCCGTTCGGCCAGGCCCGCGAGGGCGTCGCGCCGGCTCCAGAAATCGTAGCGGCGCGTCCGCGCCTGCATTGCCGTGCGCAGGTTCTCGTGCGCGGTGAGGCGCGGGAAGACGTTGGTGATCTGGTAGGAACGCGCGATGCCGAGATGGGCGAAGCGGGCCTGGGGCACCCGCGTCATGTCGCGGCCGCCGAAGCGGAGGCGGCCCGCCGTCGGCGCAAGGGCGCCCGAGAGCAGGTTGAACAGGGTGCTCTTGCCGGCCCCGTTCGGGCCGATGATGGCGGTGATGCGCTCCTTGCCGAAGACGGCGCTGACATCCTCGAGGGCGGTGAAGGCGCCGAAGCGTCGACCGAGCGCCTCGACTTCGAGGATCGGAGCTTGCGGACCCGGATTCATGAGTGCCCCCGGCGGGAGGAGAGCCGCGCCAGGGCCGAGCCCCAGAGGCCACGGGGCAGGAAGAGCACGAACAGGATGAACACGGTCCCGAGGGCGAGCTGCCAGTGTGGCGTCCAGAGGCTGAACACATCCTCCAGCACGAGCACCACCAGGGCACCGACGAAGGGCCCGAAAAAGGTCCCGGCGCCGCCGACCAGCGTCATCACCACCGCCATGCCGGAGGTGTGATAGGCGAGGCTGTCGAGGGGCACGATCGAGAGGTGGATCGCCGAGAGCGCGCCGCTCAGGCCACAGAAGAGGCCGGAGAGCACGAAGGCCAGGAGCTTCGAGCGCTCCACGTCGAAGCCGCAGGCGCGGGCGCGGGTCTCGTTCTCCCGGATCGCCTCGATGGCCGCGCCGAAGGGCGAGGCCAGGATGCGCGAGATCAGCGCCAAGGCCACGCCCACGAAGGCGAGGACGAAGAGGTATTTGACCTGCGGGTCGAGGATGTCGAGCGAGACGGGGCCGAGGCCGATGGTCGAGACCGTGAAGCCGCGCAGGCCGTTCTCGCCGCCGGTCCACGACGAGGCCTGGAGCGCCGCGTAGTAGACAAGCTGGGCGAGCGCCAGGGTCACCATGGCGAAGTAGATGCCGCGCGAGCGGATCGAGACCGTTCCGACCGCCAGGGCCAATCCGCTGGCCGTGACGATGCCGAGACCCATCGCCAGGAGCGGATGCAGGCCGTAGGCGCCGATGGCGATCCCGGTGACGTAGGCGCCGGTGCCGAAGAAGGCCGCGTGTCCGAAGGAGAGCAGGCCGGTATAGCCGTAGAGCAGGTTGTAGCCGACGGCGTAGAGCCCGTAGATCAGCACGTTGACGGCGAGCGCCTGCGAGGGGAGCAGGAACGGCAGGGTCACGAGCGCGAGGATCGAGAGCGGTGCCCGCCAGCGCGAGGCGCCCTCGAGGGCGAGGGGCGTGCGGCGCGGCTCGGCCGCGCCCGGGGATGCAACGACGACGGTCTGGTCGAGGGTCTGCATGTCCGGCCTCCCTCAGACGCCGAGGCCGGGCTTGCCGAACAGGCCTTGCGGCCGGATCAGCAGAACCAGGGCCATGAAGGCGAACATCGCGATGCTGGCCATCTCGGGGGCGACCAGCGCGGTCATGGAGACCACGATTCCGACAAGGAGGCCGGCGACGACCGATCCCATCAGCGAGCCCATCCCGCCGATCACCGTGACGGCGAAGGCTTCGCCGAGCACCAGGGTGCCCATCTCCGGATTGACGGAGCGCATCGGCGCGGCGAGGACGCCGCCGAGGGCCGCGAGGGCGATCCCGAGGCCGAAGACCCAGAGCCAGAGCCGCTGGATGTCGACGCCGAGGACCCGCAGGATTTCCGGGTCGCGGGCCCCGGCCCGCACGATCAGCCCGAGCCGCGTCCGCTCCAGCCCGTACCAGAGAGCCGCGAGCACCAGCGCCACCACCCCCACGACGAAGAGCCGGTAGATCGGGAAGTAGCCGATCCCGAGATCGGCCACGCCGGACAGTTCCTCCGGGGTCGCGAAGGGCAGGCCGTCCGAGCCGAACAGGATGCGCACGCCCTCCACCAGCACGTAGCCGAGGCCGAAGGTGAGCAGCAGGGGATCGTCCGGCGAGCGGCCGGCCAGCGGGCGGATCAGATACCGCTGGATCAGGAGGCCGAGCGCCCCGACCATCAGCGGGCCGACCAGCAGGGCCGCCCAGAAGCTGCCCGTGCGCTCCATGACGAAGACGCCCGCGTAGGCGCCGACCATGAAGAAGTTGCCGTGGGCGAAGTTCACGATGCCGAGCATGCCGAAGATGATCGACAGGCCGAGCGCCAGCATCACGAACACGGCGCCGAGCGCCACGCCCGAGAACAGCTGCATCGCGATCAGTTCGAGGTCCAGGGAGGCGAGGGTCATGGCCGGATCCTGCTCATGGGCACCCGGTCAGGCGCGGTGGCCGAGTTCGTCGCAGGTGCGCAGCGCGGCCTCGGAGCCGGCCTCGGCCTCCAGGATGCGGAACAGGTCCGCCTCGCCCTGCATCTCCGACTTCTTCTTCGATTCCGTGATGAGCACGGACTGGATCGCCTGGTGGTCGCAGGCGCGGTAGCGCTCCGGCCCCTTGGCCACGTCGTAGGTCAGGCCTTCGAGGGCCGCGACGACCTTGTCCGTATCGGTGTCGCCGGCCGCCTTCACGGCCATCAGCAGGGAGCGGACGGCCGTGTAGCCGTAGGCGCCGTAATCCGTCGGGACCGCGTTGGCGTAGGCCGCCCGGAACGCGTCGTTGAAGGCTTTCGCCGAGGGAACGGTCTCCTCGAGGCGCCAGTAATAGTTGCTCGCGCCCACCACGCCCTCGAAGGCGTCGGCCCCGCCCGCGAGGCGCTGGTTGTGCAGCAGCACCGGCACCACGATCCGGGCTGCCTTCTTCAGCCCGAAATCATTCGCCTGCTTGATGCTGTTGGCCTGGTCGCGCCCGAAATTGCAGATGCACAGGATGTCGGGGCGCATGGAGCGCAGGCGCGGCATGAAGGTCGAGTAATCGGGCGCGCCGAACGGGTGCAGGATCTCGCCCGCCGTCTCGGCGCCGATGGCGGCCGCCGCGCGCTTGAATCCGCGCAGCATCTCGTGGCCATAGGCGTAGTCGGCGGCGAGGTACGCCACCCGGGTCCCCTTCTTGAAGGCATGTTTCGCCACGGCCGCCGTGGTCATGTGCGGGTTCAGCGCCTCGTGGAAGGTGTAGCGGCTGAAATCCCTGGCCTCGTTGATCGTGTCGGACTGGCTGATCGACACGTAGAGGACCTTTCGCGAACGGGTGATCTCGTTGACCGAGAGCTGAACCGCGCTCGACAAGGCACCGACGATGAAGTGTGCTTTGTCTTTTTCGATGAGTTCCAGCGTCCGGGTCGCGGCCTCGCCGGGGTTGAGCTTGTCGTCACGGACCAGGAGTTCGGCCATCCGGCCGTTCAAGCCGCCGGCCTCGTTGAACTGCTTCACGGCGAGTTCGGCCGAGCGGATCTGATCTTTGGCCTCGGCGCCGAACGGGCCGGTGACCGGCGTCGGGAAACCGATCCGGATCGCCTCAGCGGCGCGCGCGACGAAGGGCATCCCGATGCCCGCGAGCGTGCCCGTGGCGGCCAGCCCACGCACCAGCGTCCGGCGGGAGACGGAGCCGTGTCGCGATCCCTGTTCGATCATGGTTTCCTCCTGTCGTCGCGCGGGCTCGTGAAGGTGGCCCGCGTCGCGAAATCCGGGTGGGATGGATCAGATCACGTCGAGCGCCCTCAGGATGCGTTCGGGCGTCATGGGAAGCTGTGAGATGCCGGCGCCGAGGGGACGAAGGGCGTCGTTGACCGCGTTCAGGGCCGCGCCGCTGGAGGCGGCGGTGCCCGCCTCGCCGCAGCCCTTGGCACCCAGTTCGGTGTCGAGGGTCGGCGTCTCCACATGGGCGATCACGATGTCGGGCATCTCGCAGGCCATCGGCACGAGGTAATCGCCCATCGACCCATTCAGGAGCTGGCCCGTTTCGCTGTAGCGGCACTCCTCGTAGAAGGCCGCCCCGAGCCCCTGCACCACGCCACCGCGGATCTGCTCGTCGACGAGGAGCGGGTTGATGACGCGCCCGCAATCCTCCACGACCCAGTGCTTCAGGATCGTCACGAAGCCGGTCTCGACGTCGACCTCGACGAGGCTGCCATGGATGCCGTTGGTGAAGGCGAACGGATAGCCGCGCGGCGCGAAGTGGTGCGCCACCGTCAGGGCCGGGGAGACGTCCGGCGGCAGCAGGTCCGAGCGGTAATAGGCGAGGTTGGCGACCTCCCGCAGGGTCATGCGGGGCGTGCCGTCCGCGTCCGTCACCGCGTCGTCGCGGATGTCGAGGGTGCCGGGCTCCGCCTGCAGGATCGCGGCGGCGATCTCCAGGATACGACCCTTCAGCTTGCGGCTCGCCTGGAGGGCCGTCTCGCCGCCGATACCGGCGCCCCGGCAGGCCCAGGTCGCCCCGCCGGAGGGCGTGGTTTCGGTGTCGCCGGTCAGAACCCGGACGTGATCGCGGTCGACGCCGAGGCCTTCGGCGACGATCTGGCCGATGATCGCCTCGCTGCCCTGGCCCTGTTCGGTGATGCTGATCGCGCAACTCACCTCGCCGGCGGGCGTCAGCTTAAGGACGCATCCGTCCTGCGCCGAGATGTGGGCCCCCCCGACCCCGTAGAACGCCGGCGTCGGGTTGGTGATCTCCACGTAGGTGGCGATGCCGATGCCGCGGTGGATACCCCGTTCGCGTAACGCGGCCTGCTCCGCACGCAGGCCCGGATAGTCCATCAGGTCGTGGAGCTTCTCCAGGCAGGTGGCGAGGGAGAGCTTCTCGAACCGGTACCCGCTCGGGGTGGTGTGCGGGTACATGTCGTCGGTCACGTAGTTGCGCCGCCGGATCTCGAACGGATCGAGGCCGAGCCGGTCGGCCGCGAGGTCCACGAGGCGTTCCGTCACCGCGCAGGCGATCGGATGGCCGACCGCCCGGTACTGGCTCATCTGCACCTTGTTCTGGGCCACCACCGTCAGGTCGGCGCGGTATTCGGTCAGCCGATACGGCGCGCCGATCAGGCGCACGACCTGATTGCCCTCCACCGCGCTCGTGCGCGGATAGGCCGAGAACGGGCCGACGCCCGTCACGTCGTCCACTTCGATCGCCCTGAGGATGCCGTCCGGCCCCACCGCGAGCCGGGCGCGCACGCGGTGGTCGCGGGCGTGGATGTCGCTGGCGAAGGCCTCCATCCGGTCTGCGGTGAACTTCACCGGCCGCTTCAGGAGCAGGCTCGCGCCCACCACCGCCATGTCCTCGTGGTAGAGGTGCAGCTTCATCCCGAAGGAGCCGCCGACATCCGGGGCGATCACCCGCACGCGGGCCTCCGAGAGGCCGAAATGGCGGGCGTAGAGATCCTGGAACTGGTAGGGCGTCTGCGTCGATTGATGAACCGTGAGACGCTGCTCGCTCGGGTCGAAATCGGCGAGCACCGCGCGCGGCTCCATCGTCACCGCGGTGTGACGGCCGAAGCGTAGGTCCACGGAGACGATCTCAGCCTCCGCAAAGGCGTCGGCGACCGAGCCAGCCTCGATGCGGGTGCGGAACAGGACGTTGTCGGGTGCGTCCGCGTCGATGCGGGGGGCATCGGGTGCGCGGGCGGCGTCGAGGTCCACGATCGGCTCGCGTTCCTCGAAGTCGATCTCGATCACCTCAAGGGCATCCTCGGCCTCGGCGCGGGTCTCGGCGATGACCATCACCACCGGCTGGCCGGCCCAGACCACCTTGTCGGTGGGCAGGGGGCGCTGGGGCGCCGAGCGCAGTCCCTTGAAGTGGCTGAGCGTGCCGACCCAGGGTGTGCAGAGGAGCGCGAAGTCCGCACCGGTCAGCACCCGGTGGACACCCGGCATCACGGCTGCGGCGGACACGTCGATGGCACCGAGCCGGGCATGAGCGTAGGGGCTGCGCAGGAAGGCTGCGTGGAGCATGCGGGGCAGCACCACGTCGTCCGTGTAGCGGCCCCGTCCAGCGAGCAGACGTTTCGCGCCGGGGCGCGGCAGGCCACGCCCGATGTAGCGGCCCGCACCCGGGCTGTCGGCCACGGCACTCATGCCGCCACCCCCCTGTTGCGGCGGGCCCTGGCCGTACTCTCGATGGCGTCGACGATGGCCTCGTAGCCGGTGCACCGGCAGTAATTCCCCGACAGCGCGTCGCGGATCGCCTCCCGGGACGGGACCGTGCCGGATGCGTCCCAGCTCGCGAGGCAATCGTGCGCGACCACCAGGATGCCGGGGCTGCAGAACCCACATTGCAGTGCGTTGCGCGCATGGAACGCGGCCTGCAGATCGGCGAGGACGCCGGCATCCGACAGGCCCTCGATGGTATCGACCCGCATCCCATCCACCTGCACCGCGAGCATGAGGCAGGCATGGACCGGCTGCCCGTCGAGGTTGACGATGCAGGCGCCGCAGGCGCCGCTCTCGCAGCCGAGATGTGTGCCGGTGAGGCCGAGGTCGCCCCGCAGGAAATCGGCCAGTGACAGGCGCGGCTCCACGAAGCGCCGGACCGGGGATCCGTTGACGGTCACGGCGAGGGGCTGCGGCGCGATCATGCGGCCACCGCCTCGACGCGGCCGTCACCGAGGGTCGCCAGAACCCGGCCGAGCAGGACGCGGGCGAGATGCATCCGGGCCGCTCCCGAGAGACTGTCGTCGTCGTCCGGCGAGAGGTCTTCCGCCAGGGCCGCGCGGGCCGCCGCGATGGCGTCGGGGTCGAGCGGGCGTCCCGTGAGCATCGCCTCCGTCGCGGGGGCCCGCATGGGGGTCGGCCCCACCGAGCAGAAACCGAACCGGGCCGAGGTCACGATCCCGTCCGCCAGCACGAGGTTCGCCGCGAGCCCCACCATGGCGTAGTCGCCGCGACGGCGGGCGATCTCGGAGAAGTGCATCCGCGACCCGGGTGCGGCGAGCGGCACACGGACCGCCGTCAGAAGTTCGCCCGGAACCAGGGCCGTCTCGTACAGATCCCGGAAGAAGTCGTCTGCCGCCACGGCGCGAACACCGTCGGGCCCGGTGATCTCCAGGGTGGCACCGAGGGCGCGCATGCAGGCCGGCAGTTCGGAGGCGGGATCGGCCAGCGAGAGGCTGCCGCCCATCGTGCCGAGATTACGGATCGCCGGGTGCGCCATGTAGGCAGCGGCCTGGGTCAGGATTGGTGCGTGGGCGCCGATGAGGGGGGATGCCAGGGTCTCCGCATGGCGGGTCAGGGCGCCGATCCGCAGGGATTCCCCGTCGATGGCGATGCCGCGCAACGCCTCGATCCGTCCGATGTCGATGAGGAGATCCGGGGCGTCGAGGCGCAGGTTCAGAGCCGGCAGCAGGCTTTGGCCGCCGGCGAGGTAGCGCGCCTCGCCGGAACAGGCCGCATAGGCGTCGAGCGCCTCCGCCACGCTTGCCACGCGGCGGTAATCGAAGGCACGAGCCTTCATCAGCGTCCTCCCAAAGGCCGCATCTTGGTCCGGTCACTCGTTGTTGACCAGTTGGTTACAAGCTATCCAGGGTTCCAAGGTGTCGTCAAGCGAAATAACCAAGCGGTCACGAAGCATGGATCTTCCCGATGCCCGCGCCTCGGAAGTGTTCGTCGATGAAGCGAAGGCGGCCGCGCCCGCCGTCAGGCGACGCTTGCCCGCCGCGCAGCGCGAGCAGCAGATCGTCGAGGCGGCGGCACAGTTCTTCGCGGAGCACGGCCTAGCCGGGCAGACGCGCGAACTGGCCCGTGAGATCGGCATCACGCATTCGGCGATCTTTCGCTACTTCCCCACGAAGGAAGCGTTGCTCGATCGGGTCTACGAGCATGTCTACGTCCAGCGCTGGAACCCGGCCTGGGGCGGCTTGGTGCAGGACCGGTCGCAGGCGCTCGAGACGCGCATCCTGCGGTTCTATCGAGAATACGCCGAGAAGATCTTCGATTACGTCTGGGTGCGGATCTTCGTGTTCTCGGGCCTGAAGGGCTACGACATCGCCCCCCGCTACCTCGCCATCATCCGCGACCGGGTGATCCACCCCATCTGCGCGGAGATGCGGGAAGACTTGAACCTTCCCACTCCCGAGATCGTGCCCCTGACCGAGCGCGAGACCGAGGCCGCCTGGGCACTGCACGGGAAAATCTTCTACCTGGCCATCCGTAAGTTCGTCTATGGCTGGCCAATCCCCGATGACCTCTCACAGGTCATCGCCGACGACGTCGGGGCATTCTTGAAGGGCGCGGCGCCGATCTTCATCGATAGTGTCAAGGATGCCGCAAAATCTTGAATTCTACGGAGTATAGGTCTGTAAGCACAAGTTTGGACTCTATGCGGGGTCCTGGCCGTAATGAACGGCGTCCACGGCAGAGGACGTCGAGGAAGTCCTACGACACGGCTGGGACACGATCCGGCCGTGCGCTCTCCGGTTCGGTTGAGTGGCTCTGGGACGGGCCGCTTCAAGAACATAAGGGCGCAGGAGATCCTGCAGTGTTGCCACGCCTAGCGCGAAAGCGATGGCGACACCCTGCAGGTTTGAGATCTTCCTGGTCGTAGCGCGCCTGACAAAGCGCACCTCTCGTTGGGGCAGGCGCGAAGATGCCGCTCGCGTTCCGCGCCGTGACAGTGAATAACGTATCCAACAAAGAGCCGGATGAACGGTGTCCGCGCTCGGCATGTCCACCGGAGAGAGCGCTCGTGAGTGTTGCCCTGACACGAAGTCTCGCTGTGATCCTACTCGGCTCGCTCACGCTGCAGGGTGTTGCTGCGCAGCAGCCCGCGAGCTTACCCGCGGGGGCAGCGCAACCTGTCGATCGGGGCTCTGCGCTGTATGGTCGTCCGGAGGGCGGGGACGCCGCCAAACTCGCACCCATCGCCGGCCCCCCTCTCGCGACGCCGCTGGCAAAGCTGCCGCTCGACAAGCTCAAGGTGCCGGACGGCTTCGAGATCGAAGTCTATGCCAGCGGACTCGCGAACGGTCGGTCCATGCGCCAGGGCCCGGACGGCACGCTCTTCGTCGGCACCCGGACGGTCGGCAAGGTCTATGCGATCCCCGAGAAGCGCGACGCGGACGGGAAGCGTCAGGTCAAGACCATCGCCACCGGCCTGCATCGGCCCAACGGGCTCGCGTTCCACGATGGGTCGCTCTACGTCGCCGAACTGTCGAAGATCTGGCGCTACGACGGCATCGAGAAGCATCTCGACGACGTTCCGAAGCCGACGCTGGTCTACGACGACCTCCCCAAGGACGAGGCGCATGGCTGGAAGTTCATCGCCATCGGGCCCGACGACAAGCTCTACGTACCGATCGGCGCGCCCGGCAACATCACCATGCCACCCGAGACCCACGCCCAGATCCGGCGGATGGACCTCGACGGTAAGAATGTCGAGGTGATCGCCCGGGGCGTCCGCAACACCGTCGGCTTCGACTGGAACCCGACGACGAAGCAGCTCTGGTTCACGGATAACGGCCGCGACTGGGTGTCCGAGGACATCCCGAACGACGAGCTCAACGTCCTCGCCGAGCCCGGCAAACAACATTTCGGTTTCCCGTTCTGTCACCAGGGCACATTCACCGACCCAGAATACGGATGGGGCCGTTCCTGCACCGAGTTCTCGGGGCCGGCCGCACTCCTCGGCGCGCACACCGCCGCGCTGGGCCTGCGCTTCTACACCGGCGCGATGTTTCCGGCCGCGTACCGGAACGCCATGTTCATCGCGCATCACGGCTCCTGGAACCGCACGACGAAGCTCGGGGGCGACGTGGTGGTGGCCAAGCTCGGGCCCGATGGAAAGGTGTCCTCGCTCGAACCTTTCCTGACCGGCTTCCTGCAGGACAACAAGTATGCCGGCCGCCCCGTCGACGTGCTCGTCGCCAACGACGGTGCGCTACTCGTGTCGGACGATTACAACGGCGCGATCTACCGGATCAGCACCACGAAATGAGACCGCGTCACAACCTCGGCGCCCTGCTCGCAACCCTCCTCATCGGGACGGCGTCGGCCGCCCCGCTAGGGGAGCGGCTCGCCCCGTGCCTCGCCTGTCACGGCGCGGGTGGCACCTCGGAGACGGCGGGGGTGCCCTCGCTCGGCGCCCAGATGCCCGACTACATCGTCACGCAGCTCTTCCAGTTCCGGGAGGGGCAGCGCCAGGCTCCGCCGATGAACGAGATGGCCGCCGGCCTCTCCGACGACGATCTGCGCAGCTACTCGGACGCACTCGGGGCGCTGCCCGCGCCGGTCGCCACGGGTGGAGCGCCGGACGCGGCACTGACGACGCGCGCGCAGGCACTGATCGCGAAGCACCAATGCAATTCCTGCCACACGGCGGATCTGACGGGGCGCGACAGCATCCCGCGCATCCGCGGCCAGCGCGAGGAATACCTGGCCGCCGCTCTCACCGGCTATCGGTCGAACGCCCGGCCCGGCTACGACCCGGCCATGAACGAGGCGGCGCAGGGCCTGAAGGACGATGAGATCCGCGATCTCGCAGCCTACATCTCGCGCCTCTGAGCGGAGGCGCCTCACGACATGCCGGGTATGCCGACATGCCCAGAGTGTCTCGCCGCATGTGTCTTGCGCCGCGCCAGCCCTCCGAGGCTTTCGGCAAGAGCAGTTGTCCCAGGGATGGGCTTCGAAAGTAGCGGATCGCTCGCGCCCCGAGATGTCTGAGAGTGCACGAGAGCCAAGGCTCGCCTCCTGAGCCGTCAAGGCTCTTTTAAGTACATGCGTCTAAACACCGTGCGACTATCGCATAGGATACTTCGGTGCTTGGACGTCTCAGAGTTGCAGCGACGATCGTCGGGCTATGCTCGATTTTAGCCATCACGCACGCGCAGGCACAGGAGCGCGTCCTCAGGCTCGGCTACCTCTTCGCCGAGAATTCGCAGCTCGGGGCAGGGGCAGAGCGCTTCGCCAAGGACGTCGCCAAGCGCACCGGCAATGCGTATCGCGTCGAACTGTATCCGAACGGCGCCGTCGGTGGTGAGGTCGAGATGGCGGAGGAACTTCGCCTCGGGCACCTCGACATCGCCTTCATCACGAGTGCGCCCTTCTCCAGCATCATCCCCGAATTCGGGGTCTTCGACATTCCGTTCCTGTTCCGCGACGCGAGCCACGCGCACGGCGTCTTCGACGGCGCGGTCGGGCAGGATTACCTGAAGAAGTTCCAGCAGAAAGGCATGATCGCGCTCGCCTGGGGCGAGAACGGCATGCGCCACATCACCAACTCCAAGCATCCGGTCACGAAACCGGAGGATCTCAAGGGTCTTTCGATGCGTGTGCCGCAATCGGACATCATGCTCACGGGCTTTCGAAGCCTCGGCGTGAAGGCGGAGCCCCTGGCCTTCCCGGCACTCTACGGCGCACTGCAATCCGGGCAGTTCGACGGCCAGGAGAACCCGATCGCGGTGATCTCAGCCTCGCGTTTCGAGAAGGTCCAGCGGCACCTGACCCTCAGTGGTCACGTCTATTCCTGGGCCGTCATGGTCATGTCGAAGCCGGCCTGGGACGCCCTGGGTCCTGCTGAACAGAAGGCCTTCACCGAGGCTGCTCGGGCGGCGGGTCAGGTCTCCCGCGAGGCGGCCGGACGCGCCGAACGCGAGGGCGTGGACGAACTGCGCAAGGCCGGGATGAAGGTGGTCGCCTCGGTCGATCGCACGGCCTTCGAACAGAGCCTGCAATCCGCGACCGCCGGATTCAGCGCCCGATTCGGCGCCGAGACGATCCGCCAGATCAAGTCCGTCCGCTAAGGTCTTCGAGGCTCCCGCCCATGTCCACCCTCCGTCTCGACCGCCTTTCGGTCTCCCAGCGCATTCTGGCCGGCTTCGGCGTGGTGCTGCTTCTCCTCACCGTATCCGCACTCGTCACATTCCGAAGCGTCAGCATGCTGAACGCCGAGATCGAGAACACCGGCACCCGCATGCAGGCAGCCGAGGAGGCAAGCGCCCTCGAACTGCTCTTCAACGGAACGCGGCGCCTCGTGCTCAACTACATGCGCACCGAACAGGGCGAGATGCTGAGCGACCTCAGGACAGGCCTCGCCGCCCTCAAGGCGGAGAGCGCCGGCCAGGCATCGGACGGTCAGGACGCGGCGGTCAGAAGCCGGGCGCTCGACTACGTCACCGGCACCGATGCGCTCATCGGCGTGATGCAGAAGCGGAAAGCCGCCCTCGGCGATCTGGTGAAGCTCGGTGCCGCGCTCTCGAACGCGGGCTACGCGATGGCCCAGCTCGCCGCACAGGAGCCGGCGCTCGCGGCCGCGGCCTTCCGGGCCGACCGGGCGCTTCAAGCCAGCATGAGCGCGGTCTACCTGTTCCGATTCAGCAACAACCCGGCGGATGCCAGCACCGCCACGGTCGAGTTCGGGCGCTACACCCGGGAACTCCTGGCCCTGTCGCGGCTCGACGAGGCAGGCCTGCTCCAGGCCTCCCTGAAGGTGGCGAACGCGAAGGTCGCCGCCTTCCGGACAGCCCTCGACGGGGTCCTGAAGGGGGCTTCCGAGATCGAGACCGCGTATCAGAGCTTGAAGCAGACGGGCGACGTCCTGATCGGCCTGGGCAAGGAGACCCGCGAGCGGGCGGTCCGGGAACAGCGGCAGATCATGGCCGAGATGACCGAGGATGCGGGCGCACTGAGGCAACGCGTCATCGGGATCGGTGGCGTCGCTCTTGTCATCGGTGGGCTCCTCGCCTGGCGCGTCGGCCGCGGCGTTTCCCAACCGGTGACGGCGATGACCGGGGCGATGCAGCGCCTCGCCGCAGGCGACCATGGGGTCGCGGTCCCGGGTGCCCGGAGGTCCGACGAACTCGGCGCCATGGCGCGGGCGGTGCAGGTCTTCAAGGATGCGCTCATCGCCAAGGCGCAGGCGGACGCCGCGGCGGCCGAGGAGGCGGACGCGAAGATGCGGCGTGCCGACCAGCTCGACGCCCTGACGAAGGCGTTCGAATCGAATGTCTCCGTCCTCACGCAGGGTCTGGCCGGCGCCGCCACCGAGATGGAGGCCACGGCCCAGGGTATGGCAGGCACCGCGGAGCAGACGACCCGCCAATCCACCAGTGCGATGCGGGCGGCCGAACACACCTCGGCAAATGTGCAGACGGTCGCTGCGGCGACCGAGGAGATGTCCGCGTCCATTCAGGAGATCACGCAGCAGGCCGGCCAGTCGGCCCGCATCGCGCAACAGGCGGCCGACGAGGCCCGCCGGACGGATGGGCTGGTCCGGCAACTCGCCAGCGCTGCCGAGCGGATCGATACCGTCGTGGCGATGATCAACAAGATTGCCGGGCACACGAATCTCCTGGCGCTGAATGCGACCATCGAAGCGGCCCGGGCGGGCGAGGCCGGACGGGGCTTTGCCGTCGTGGCCTCCGAGGTGAAGGAACTCGCGGGTCAGACCACGCGGGCGACCGAGGAGATCGCTGGGCATATCGCGTCCATCCAGGACGTCACGCAGGCCTCCGTCACGGCCATCCAGGCCATCGGCAGCACGATCGGGCAGATGGCGGCGGCCTCGAACGCCATCGCAGCCGCCATGGAGCAGCAGGGCGCCGCGACACAGGAGATCGCCCGAAACGTGCAGCAGGCGGCGAATGGAACCGGGCAGGTCGTCGGCAGCATCGATGATGTGCGCCTGGGCGCCGATTCCACCGGCAATGCTGCGACCCAGGTGCTGGGCGCGGCACAGGAGCTCTCACACCACTCGGAGAGCCTTCGTCGCGAAGTCGGCACGTTCCTGATGGCTGTGAAGGCCGCCTGAGACGACCGGACAGCGTCGGACGTCCGGGAGAACGACGGTCATCGCGCGCATCCGGGCGTCGACGATCGGTCCATCGCCTTCCGCAAGCAACCTGGTTCGCCGGTATGGTCCATCCGGAAGGCGCATGACCCGGCTCGGTCCGACACGGCATGATCATGCTGAACAGTGGGACGAGGCGGGGCCGTGCGGATCCCGTCGGGCGGGCGGGGGAGCGAGAACTGCCACCTTGGTTTCTGGGCAACCCGACGATGGCTTCCAGCAATCTGGACGCAGCGTGGTCTTCGTCAAGCAATCACGGCGGGAAGCGGCTGCTTTCGAGGAAAACCTGCGCACGCAAGATCCTTCGGAGGACAAGGATTAAAGCGTGCCGTGCCACGTATCTGTGCATCCCCGGATCCGAACTTGAAATCGGTTGACTGCGCGCATGCAGGCTCTTGTAGAGACTTCGATTTACGGCATAGGTTCTCAGTAACAACCTAGGACGAACTTCATCCATCAGGCTGCATCCGTCCGGGTGGACAGAGGCGCTGACGGCCAAGGCAGCGCTTAGGCCATCCTGAGAGATTCGTTCCGTCGGAACGAATCTGAAACTGAACATCGCCGTGCCAAACGCCCGAGAAACGAAGGCGGGGCTCGTAGGGGGAAACGATGAGCGACGCATCCGACGGCGCGCGGCGGACACGGTCCATCGTGCGCGCGCCGCAGAGCTTCGTGGCCGGCATCGTGCTGGTCCTGCTCGGGATGTTCGGGATGTGGGCCGCGAGCGACCTGCCGCGGGGGACACTGGGGTCCATGGGGCCGGGCATGCTGCCGCACTGGGTGGCGATCGGTGTCGCGGCCTGCGGTGGCGTGCTCGCCGTGACGGGCCTCGTCCGCGAAGAGGCAGGCCTTCAGACCTCCGGCCTGCGCGGCCCGCTCATCGTCGTGCTGGCGATCCTGGCCTTCGCGGTGACGATCCGGCCCTTCGCCCTCGGCCCCTTCGCCAGTCCGGGCCTCGGCCTCATCGTCGCGGGACCGCTCGCGGTGATCATCGGAGGCTATGCGACGCCCGAGGCGCGCTTCCGTGAACTCCTGATCCTGGCCCTGCTCCTCACCGCCGGATGCATGCTGCTGTTCGGCGACCTGCTCAACCTGCCCATCCCGATCTTCCCCACCGCCCTGATCGAGGCGGCGAGCGGCACGATTCCGTCGCGCGTGCTGCTGCGGCTCGCGGCCGGTGCGCTCGCCCTGGCGGGCCTGGGCCTGCTCGCCCTGGAGCGCCGCTCCACACGCCGGGGCCGGACCGACGTCGCGCCGCACGCGATGACGACCTGATCGGGAGCGCGGCACGTGACGGATCTCCTCGCCAATCTCGGCCTCGGCTTTGCCGTCGCGCTGAGCCTGCAGAACGTGACGCTCTGCTTCCTGGGCTGCCTCGTCGGCACCCTGATCGGCGTGCTGCCCGGCGTCGGGCCGATCGCCACCATCGCCATGCTCCTGCCGATCACCTTCGGGCTCGATCCCGTCGGCGCCCTGATCATGCTCGCGGGGATCTATTACGGGGCGCAGTATGGTGGCTCCACCACGGCGATCCTCGTCAACATCCCAGGCGAGGCGACCTCGGTCGTCACCACCCTCGACGGTCACCAGATGGCCCGCCAGGGCCGGGCCGGGGTGGCGCTCGGCATCGCCGCCATCGGCTCGTTCTTTGCCGGTACCGTCGCCACGCTGCTGATCGCGGCGCTCGGCGCACCGCTGACGCGCCTTGCGCTGATCTTCGGGCCTGCGGAGTATTTCGCCCTGATGGTGATGGGGCTCGCCTTCGCCGTCGTCCTCGCGCACGGCTCCGTGCTCAAGGCCGTGGCCATGATCCTGGTCGGCATCCTGCTCGCCACCGTGGGCACCGACCTCGAGACCGGCCAGGAGCGCATGACCTTCGGCCTCGCCTTCCTTACCGACGGCGTCGATTTCTCGGTCCTGGCGATGGGTCTGTTCGGGGTCGCCGAGATCCTGCGCAACCTCGATCAGACCGAGACCCGTGAGATCGCCCGGGCGCGGATCGGCCGCCTGCTTCCCAGTCTCGCGGATCTTCGGCAGGCGGCACCCTCTGCCCTGCGCGGGACGGCGATCGGGTCCATCCTGGGCATCCTGCCCGGCAACGGCGCCGTGCTCGGCCCCTTCGCCGCCTATACGATCGAGAAGCGGCTCGCCCGCGATCCGAGCCGCTTCGGACGCGGCGCCATCGAGGGGGTCGCCGGGCCGGAGAGCGCCAACAATGCCGGCGCGCAGACGGCCTTCATCCCGCTCCTCACCCTCGGCATTCCGCCGAACGCCGTGATGGCGCTGATGGTCGGCGCGATGACGATCCACGGCATCGTTCCGGGCCCCGGCGTGATGACCAAGAACCCCAATCTGTTCTGGGGCATGATCGCGTCGATGTGGATCGGCAACCTCATGCTGCTCGTCATCAACCTGCCGCTCGTCGGCATCTGGGTGCGCCTGCTGAAGGTACCTTACCGGCTGATGTTTCCCGCGATCCTGATGTTCTGCTCGATCGGGATCTACTCGATCAATTCGCTGCCCACCGACGTCATGCTGATCGCCGCCTTCGGGGTGTTCGGATACGGACTGATCAAGTTCGGCTTCGAGCCCGCGCCGCTCCTGCTGGGCTTCGTGCTGGGCAAGCTGATGGAGGAATACCTGCGCCGTGCGCTCACCCTGTCGCGCGGCGACGCACTGGTCTTCCTCGAGCGTCCGGTGAGCGCGGTGCTGTTCCTCGTCGCCTTCACGATCCTGGCGGCGGCGTTGCTGCCGTCGCTGCGGCGAAGTCGCGACGAGGTGTTCACGGAAGCCTGAAGGCGCACGCGCCCCGGCGTCCTGCGGCAGCGGACACGAAAACCAGAAACGAAGAGGATGAGGAACATGAGAAGGGCTCTCGCCATCGGCCTCCTGTCGGCGCTCGCCGCCGTCGGTGCTGCAGCCGACACCTACCCCCAGCGTCCGATCACCATGGTGGTGCCCTTCGCGGCCGGCGGTCCGACCGACGTGGTGGCGCGGATCGTCGCCGAACCCATGTCACGCGCGCTGGGCCAGCAGGTCGTCATCGAGAACGTCACCGGGGCGGGCGGAACCACTGGCATCACCCGCGCCTCGCAGGCCTCACCCGACGGCTACACCATCATGATGGGCCACATGGGCACGCACGGCGCGGCACCGGCCCTGTTCAAGGGCCTGAAATACGATCCGGCCAAGAGCTTCGACCCCATCGGCCTCGCCGCCGGCACGCCGATCGTCATCGTCGCCAAGAAGAGCTTTCCGGCCCAGGATCTCAAGGGGTTCATCGAGGCGCTGAAGGCGCGTGGCCCCGCCATCAACCAGGCCCATGCCGGCGTCGGGTCCGTCTCGCATTCGACCGGGGTGCTGTTCAATTCACTGACCGGCGCCAAGCCCACGCTCGTCGTCTACCGCGGCACGGGGCCTGCGCTGAACGACCTGATGGCGGACCAGGTCGACTTCATGACCGACCAGATCGTCAACGTCGCTCCGCAGATCGCCGGCGGCACGATCAAGGCCTACGCCGTCGCGACGCCCGAGCGCTCTCCGAGCCTACCCGACGTGCCGACGACGAAGGAGGCCGGCCTGCCCGGCTACGAGGTCAGCGCCTGGAACGCCGTGTTCGCGCCGAAGGGCCTGCCGGCGGATGTCCGGGCCAAGCTCGTCGCGGCCCTCGACACGGCGCTCAAGGATCCGGGTACGACGAAGCGCATTCTGGAGCTCGGCGGCACGGTGCCGAAGGAGGCCGAAGCCGGGCCGGCTGCCCTGCAGGCCCTCGTCGAGCGCGAGGTCGCGCGGTGGACGCCGGTGCTTCGCTCCGCCGTCGAAGCCAATCCCTGACCCCGGGTTCAGTGCCGGCATCTCCCCGAGGAGCGTGCCGGCTCTGACGACAATCCAAGGTCCCTGTCCGCGCAGGTGCAGACAGGGCGACCGGCACCTGCCAAGTGGTCGAGCGCTTCGCCGAGCCGGAGCAGCGGAGGCGTTTGCACGTGGAATCCTACCTCACCTCTTCCTTCCTGCTGTCGCTCCTGCAGATCGTCTGGATCGACATCATCCTGTCGGGCGACAATGCGGTGGTCATCGCCATGGCCTGCCGAGGTCTGCCCGAGCGGCAGCGGAGGATCGGCGTCTTCGCGGGCGCCTTCGTGGCGGCCCTGCTGCGGATCTTCTTCGCCGTCATCATCTCGCAATTGCTGGCGGTGCCGCTGCTCAAGGTGGCCGGAGGGCTCATCCTCCTGCACATCGCCGTCAAGCTCGTGCGCGGCGAGGAGGAGGACGAAAGCGCGATCAAGGAGCATTCCAGCCTGCCCAAGGCCATCTGGACCATCGTGGTGGCCGACGCCGTCATGAGCTTCGACAATGTGGTCGCGGTGGCGGGCGCCGCGAAGGGACATGATGAGCTCTTCATCATCGGCCTCGCCCTGTCGGTTCCGCTGCTCGTGGTCGGCGCCAGCCTGATCACCCGGCTGATCGACCGGTTCCCGATCCTGATCTGGTTCGGCGGCGGGCTGCTGGGCTGGGTGGCCGGCGAGATGATCGCCACGGATCGCCTCGTGCTGCAGCAGATGATCGAGGTGCTGCCCACGAGCCTGCAAGGCAGCGTACCCCACGCGATCGGCGCCCTCTGCGCCGCCCTCGTCGTCGGCATCGGGAGCTTTCTCAAGCGCCGATCGGACAAGGCGGTCGCACATCAGCAGGCCGATGCGGTGAGCAGGGCCGAGGCCGACGTGCTCGGCGGCTGATCCGGCTTCGTGGATGCAGGCTCAGACGAAAGGAAAGCCCCACCCGGAAAGGCGGGGCCGCTTTGCCGAGCCGTCTGAAACCATTGGCCGGGACAGCGCCTGAACGTCGGCGTCGTCGGACCGATCGGTCCTCTGCGGCGTGCCCGGCATCTTCTCCTGGGCACGGTGCGGTCGAAGCTTCTACGACTACGTTGGGTCAAGATCGGTCTGTCGGCTTCCACCCCATAGAGGCGACATCCTCGTGCGAGATCTCGACGCCGGGGTCCCCGTGCTTCGACTGTCCTTGCGTTCACGCCCTTCACCAGCCGATCGCTGCTGCGGAGCCCGAAGACCCTGAGCGTGCGGTGCAGATGGTTGCCGAGGCTGTCGGACCCATGGCTCGTCAACACCACGGCGACCCGCATCCTTCGGGTTGGACATGGCGCATCGCGAAAGCAGTTGCTGACGCCCGCAGGCGGATTAAACGAACGGCGTCGTGACCTTTGGACACAACGCCGTCTCCATGGTCGATGCGCAAGTGGCGGGATAGCGATCCGCCGCGCCTAGCTGGCGAGACGCTGCGCCTGACGCTTGGCCGCATCGAAGGCCTGGAGATCGAGGGCGAGACTGATGATCTGCGCGCTCTTCAGGCGTGCAGGCTCGATCGCGCTGCCGATGCCATGCTGCAGATAGACCTCTTCCACCTCGGGCGTCCGCATCGCGCCGCCCATCGTCCAGTTGGGGAAGGAACGGCTCTGGGCATTGCGTGCATCCATGATCGTTGCCGTCGTGTGTCGCGGATCACGGGCAATACGGGTGTAAGTGGAGCTCACCTGAGCTTGCTCACCCTCCAGGATCTGGATGAACCAGGTCTTGTCGAAAATAAGAAATCCGGTGATCCCGTCTCGGCTGTTGTTGCGCTGTGAGGCTGAGACGATCTCTCGCAAATTTGTGAGCATTGCGCGGTCGTTACCAAGGACGACGTTGCGGCTGTAGTAAACAAGCTGGTGGATCATCACAGATTTTCACTTCTACCAACAAGCGGAGCGCGAGTAGATTCCTATCTCTCACGGCTGGGCGGATATGTAACGCGGCGCGTGGGCTTTTGTTTGTCGGTCGGGTTGCCTGTTTGATTGCTGAGTTAATCAAACCATAAGCTGCGAATATGATGCGCTGTCTGAGCGTTTACACCGATGAGTCTTTTCGATTCGCTCCCACTACGATCCCCGCCAACGCATCGGCAGGGGTCGTTGAAGCTCCGGTGCGATCTCAGTCGGGCCGCTCAGCCGTGCGCTCCAATCCTCGAGGATATGAGCAGGACCGGCATGGCTTTCGGGCGAACCGGGCCGACCATGTCGTTTCCCTCGCAGGTAAGAAATGAGAACAGCCGGTGCTCCTCCGCGATGCGGTCGGGGTTCTCGGCTTCCGTGCCGCGCACCTCCGCCCAGGGCCGCCAGTGCGGACTCTGCACGGTGCGGACGTTGATGACCGGGCGCTCGCCGACCTGTTTGGGGCTCGGGATGTCCCAGCGGAGCATCTTCCGGACGCGCTCACCGTCCGTGGTCACGCGCACGATGGGTGCGCGCTGATCGGGGAGGATGCCGGCAGCGATGTCAGGTTGCCTATGAGGTTCGCCAACACCCTAAACGAGGCGCGGATTTCGGCCCGGGGCGTCACGAGCCTGTAGAGGTCGCACTTGGCTCAGGTCTTCGACGGCAGGCCCGCCATGGTGGGGCCACCCGTTGTGTCGAGCTTGGCCCGGCACATCATGCCGTAGACGTTGGGCGTCCGGCTCCCGACCTCCCGCTGGAAGCGGCAGGTCTGTGTGAGGGCCAGGTACACGTCCAGGACCGAGGCATGCGCTCCGAAGCGCTGACGCAGCCGATCGATCCGGTAGGACCCGCGTCGCTCGCAGGAGCTGCACAGGATCAGGAGGCGGTCCGCCCGGAGATCGCATAAGCGCTCCATGTCAGGCGCCTCCGCCGGATAGGCCTCCGCGGGTATAGCCATGTGAGACCATCCGCTCGGCGATTGCGAGTTTTGCTTCGAGGATCAAGACGTCTTCGATGGCCTGCTGGAGCGCACGGCGCGCGTCACCACCCGCTGCTTCTTCGTAGGCCAGGGCGATCGTTTCGGCCTCGCTCATGGACGCCATCTCGGCGGTCTGTGCTGCGGTCATGGCTTAAGCCCCCGTGAGTACAAACGAGGAACAACGTTCGTCGCCGAGGGTCAAACGCTTTGTGGATGACCTGTGTAGACCGGGGACAGGCGGCAGAAATCTTTTGCCGGGGGGAGCGTGACGCTGCCTCGCAGCGCGGGGCCGCGACTTGGCGTGAACCATCGCGCCGAGAGCGGGTTTCACGCGATAGGAGGTGCACTCATGACCGTCGTCGTCTCGAACAAGATCTGGCTTGAGGGAAGTACCGCACGGAGCGAGGGACAGCCTGTCACCGCCAACCCCTATCCGGCGGGATCGCAGGAAAGCGCGGACTGGCTGGAGGGGTACACGACCATTGAGGCCGAGCAACTCGTGGCCAGCTCCGAACCCGGGGAAAACATGTAGCCCCGTATGACCGAGCGGAATGCCAACACCTGCCGACACATCGCGATCACGAAGGCGGTTGCCAAGCAGACCCCTCAGTAGACAAGAGTAAGCCTTATGATCGGAGGTCGTCACTCTGGGGCTCGGAGCCGTACTCCGAGCCGTCTGTCCGTCGGTGATCCTACACGTTTACAAGTCGGCATAAACCGAAGACGCAGCTTCTACTGCGTCCTGCCCCTTTGATCTGAACGGGTGTCAACCGGCGTGGCTGGACGGAGCCTGCCAGTCCACGCCCGCATGTTCGCGGATGTCCCCGGCCTTGCTCCCTGTGTCAGCATCGCTCGTCCAACCACTGGGCTCCGTGACGTCCACAATCTCGTCTTCCGGATAGGCCGCCTCAAGGAACAAGCGCGCCTCGCCTTCACCCGCAGCCCGCACGGTCACTAGCGGCTTTGGTCCCGTGGTCGTTCTGATGTTGGCGATGAACAGCTTCGTCATTTCCAGCCTCCTTGGATGATCTCTGTCCTCATCGAGGGCGGGAGAAACGAACAGCAAGGGCGGTCGTTCTCATCGAAGCTGAGACCTTGCAGGAACCCGCTCCCCGCGTGATCCTCGAAGGCATCCACCCGGCGAGCGCATGTGAGCAATCGTTCGCGGGTCTGGGTGTTCCGATTGATCCACGAGCCGCGCAGGGGTACGGCCACTCAGCCGTCATTCCCATATCTCTGCCAAGAGTGGAGAGCATGTCGTGTTCACAGTGAAGGGGATTGATCCGACCGGCAGGGCCATGACCTTCGCCTGCGGGACGGACGAGCAGGCGATGGAAAAGACGTGGGAACTGAAGCGGCGTGGCTTCCGGGACATCATGGTCCTCGACCCGAAGGGCCGAGAGCTCGGAGCTGTTGCCTTCGAGCGGTCTCTGGAGATTGACTGGGACTAGGGCCCCTCGTCGCCTGAACGGATTGGCTTGTCTTGCGCTCTGTCTCGCCTGAGGCAGGCGGGTCGATGCTGAACGACGCGCAATGGTTCGAACCGGAGCCGCGGGTCGTGGCGTGCCGACGCAAGGCCGAGACACCACCATAGGATCTCAGGCGCACGCTCTCAGGCATCCTCTGCCGGAACCAGAAGGGTTCAGGTGGCGCGCCCCGCAGATGTTCGCTGGCGCGGTCCTTCGGGGCATCCGCTGGTCCCGTGCCGGCGTCTGAGAGCGCCTGCTCGGCCACGTGCCGGAGCGAGCTGTTCAACGCGGCATGGTGTTCCTCGACGGCACGAACTGCGGGCGCACCAAAAGGCGGCAGAGGATGCCGCGATGACCGACCCGCGGCCGAGCAAGATCCTCGTGAAGCTCTTGGCCGCTCACGTGGTGGCTATGGCACCAAGGCTGGCGTGATCGCGCATAGACTTGGGCCGCCCCGTTGCCTTCCGGCTGGCACCTGGTCCCGCCCAGGAACTGCCGCACGCGGTGTGACTCGTCGAGCAGCTTCCGCGTGGGCCCGAGTGGATTTTCGGCGATCGCGGCGACACCAGCCACGTCTCCTCCGAGCACATTCCGGACATCGGTGCGCGGCCAGCGAGCCCACTTCAGCGCCACGAGGCGCCTGTCACCTGCGCGGCCTGGATCGACAACAACCGCAACCCAGTCGAGCGGCTCTGGAAAAGCCGTACCAAGCAATATCGATCGCTTAGCGGAGACTGGGCCGACACGCTTCCCGCGCTCGCATATCCGCACGCGCCGGGTCAGGGGAGGGCGCCGCCGCGAGCGACGGCGCCCCGATCCGACGCTCAGACCCAGTCGTCGTCGCCGCCGCCGCCGAGGTCACCCCCGAAATCGCCGCCGGAATCTTCCGTGAACGAGGCGTCCTGGAAGTCGTTGCCGCCGCCGAGGGCCGCGCCGAGGTCGTCGTTGCCGCCGAGCGCGCCGGCGCCCGTTGCGCCGCCAAGGCCCGCCGCGGCAGCGCTGCCCAGCGCCGAGTGACCGCCCGCAAAGGCGTTGGAGAGAGCGCTACCGAGGAGCATGCCGCCCGCCGCACCCGCCGCCATCGGCAGGGCGGTGGCGAGGAAGCCGCCGCCACGTGCCGGCGCCGCCTGCTGGCCAGCCCAGGGGCCGCCCTGCTGGGGACCGCCGTAACCCGGTTGCTGGCCGTAACCGGGCTGCTGCTGGCCGTAGCCCGGCTGCGGACCGCCCTGGTTGCCCCAGGCTCCACCCTGCCGCTGCGGCTCGGGCTGGCGGGAGGCGCCGCCGCCGAAGATGCTCGACAGGAACCCGCCGCCGCCCTGGGGCTGTTGCTGGCTGGCGCTGCGCAGCTGCTCGAGCTGCTCGTTCAGGCTCTTGATCGCCTCTTCCTGCACGTAGATGAGCTGCGCCATGGCGTAGGGCGCGTAGGGCTGGGCCCGGATCTTGTCGGCAATGAAGCGCTCGGCTTCCGCGTCCCTGGGCTGGCTCGAAGCCTGCTCCAGGCGCTGGAAAATGCCGCCGATGACGTCGCGTTCTTCGCTGTTCATGGAGTTGTCCTCCTGGGGCAAGCCGGCGGGTGAACCACCCGCGTTGGCGGCTGAAAGATGGGGGTGCCGCCGGCCTTTGTCAGGGGTCCAACGCAAACTTTGCCGTTCCGGATGCATCTCCGGGGGACGAGAAGGCGTCGGATGCCACCCGGAAACGAAAAAAAGCCCGGCTGCGAGGCCGGGCTTTTTCAGGGTCGAACAGGCCCTCGCGCGACCCGAGGGATCGCGCGAAGTGCCGGAGCGGTCGGCTTAGTACGAGCCGAACTTGTAGTTCAGGCCGGCGCGGACGACGACGAACTCGTCGGAGCGACGGTTGTTGTAGCCCGTGGCGACGACGCCGGCGGTGTTGACGTTGAAGGTCGAGCCGGTGGCGGCCGAGTAGGCGAACACGCCGTTGTTGGCGTTGTCGCGGTCGAGGTTCACGTACAGGCCTTCGACCTTCAGGGTAACGGCCGAGGACTTGAAGAAGTTCAGGAACGAGTCGGTCGGCAGGGCGTACTCGATGCCGCCGCCGGCGGTCCAGCCGGTGCGGAAGTCGTTGCGGCTGCTGTTGGGCAGGCCGAAATCGTTGCCGCCGCCGCCGCCGTAGGCGAAGCCGCCGGTGCCGTACACGAGGGTGCGGTCGAAGGCGTAGCCGAGGCGACCACGGACGGTGCCGAAGTAGTCGAGGCCCGACAGGCCGTTCGGGTTCACGAAGGTGAGGTTGTTGACGTTGGCAGCGCCGATAAGCACGGCGTTGTTACGCTGCGAACCGAAGTCGACGTACTGGGCGTCGGCCTCGACACCGATCACGACACCGGAGCCCGGGGTGAACTGGTAGTTGTAGCCGATCTGACCACCGCCGACGAAGCCTTCGTTGCTGTCGCGGTTGTTGAAGGCGACGGCGCCGACGGCGCCGGGCGCGAACACGGGGGACGTGGCCAGCACCGTGGTGGTGCGGTTGTTGTCGCTGCCCGTGCCGAAGCCGTAGCCGGCGTTGATACCGGCGTAGAAGCCCGTCCAGGTGAAGACCGGCACCGGCACGAAGACCGGCGGCGGCGCGGCGCGGCGCGGAAGGTCGGCGGCGAAAGCGGAACCGGCCAAGGCGATGCCGGCGAGCGCGGTGGCGCTGCGAAGGAAGGATTTCATGATCTGGTCCTCTCACATACAGGCAGCGCCGCTCCGTTAGCTGGAGTCATCCGCTGCAGTTCCCCGTCTTTAAGTCAGCCGAGCGCAAGAAGCTGTGGCCTTGCGATCACGCCAGCCGCATCGAAGGCGGCCCCTTTGTGGCGATACTCGGTCGGCCATTTCGGCTACTTGCACCTCAAACGCGCGCGAACGGCCAAGGTTCGCTCAGGCGCGCATTTTTTTATGTGCGAAATGTCGCATGGGTCTGGACGGCTCAGGCCGTGAGCCCGATGGCCGAGATGAGGCGGCCATAATCCGGCTCCGCCCGGTGGGTCGTGCGGCGATAGCTGTAGAACAAATCGGCCTCCGCATAGGTGCAGCGTCCGAGCTGCGTGGCGCCCGCGAGTCCCGCGTCGCCGAGGCGCGCCAGGATGAAGCCCGGCAGGTCGAACTGGGCGTGGTCCGCCCGCGTGCCGGGCCCGAGGAAGCGCTCGAAGCCGGGGGCCTCCGCCCGGAACCGGGCGATGAAATCCGGCCCGACCTCGTAGGCCGGCTGGGCGATGGTCGGCCCAAGCACCGCGACGATGCGGTCGCGCCTGGCACCGAGGCGCTCCATCGCGCCGATCGTCGCCGCGATCACGCCCGTGAGGGCGCCCTTCCAGCCCGCATGCGCTGCGCCGACCACGCGGTTCTCGGGATCCGCGAACAGGATCGGGCCGCAATCGGCCGTGGCGATCCCGAGCGCCAGACCGGGCACGCGCGTCACCATGGCGTCGGCCTTCGGGCGCTCCGCCATGGGGAAGGGGGCCTCCACCACGACGACCTCGGGCGAGTGCACCTGATACAGGCTGACGAGGTGCCCCTCCGCGATGCCGAGATGCCCGCACATCCGGCGCCGGTTCTCCGCGACCCGCTCCGCGGCGTCGCCCGAGCCGAGCCCGCCGTTGAGGGCGGCGTAGATCCCCTCCGAAACCCCGCCGCGTCGGGTGAAGAAGGCGTGCCGGATGCCGGCGAGGCCGGCGAGGTCGGGGGCTTCGAGGAACGCGGGCGCGTCACGATGCAGGGTGCTCTGCGTCACGGCGTCCGGGGGCAAGGTGTCCGGGGGCAAGCCGTCGGGAGGGGTCGAGTCAGGAGGCATGGCACTCGTCATCCTGGAAAAAGGGCGGCCTCACCCCTGCCGTGGGGTGGCGGGAACCGCGTGCAGCGAACCCTGACGCCGCGGATCTTTACGCTTCATTAAGCATGTTTTGTTCGGATGCTCGGAAGAGTCGAGGATTCACCCATGTCCGATCCCGCCCGTCATTATGCCCAGCCGGAACCCGCGTCCCGGCCTCAGCCCGGGCCGCTGCGCGATTGGCTGGCGGCGATGAAGGCGGCGACGACGCCGTCCGCGCCCGAGGCCGCCGAGGCGGGCCCCGTCCGCACGCGGGTCGCCGAATCGGTGGAAGCACGCGTCGCCGAGCCGGCCGGCACCTGGGTGCCGCGCGTCGTCGCACCGGAGCCGGTCCCGGCCGGGGCCGAGCTGTCCGATGTCTCCGACCTCATGGCCGAGAACATCATGCTCAAGGCCAAGCTCAAGGTCGAGAACGACCGCTACGACGCCCTGCAGGGCGTCATCGCCCGCGAGCTGCGCAACCTGCGCGCTCACGTGGAAGAGGAGATGCAGGAGCTGGACACCGTGCGGGCGGAGCGGGACAGCCTGCTCGCGTCCCAGGCCGGCCTCGAACAGGACCTGCGCGACCTGCGCGGCAAGATCGCCGCCGACGCCGTCGTCCTGAACGAGATGCGCGGCGAGCGCGACCTCTGGGCGGCCCGCGCCGAGGCGCTGGCCCAGCCGATCTTCCAGAAGCGCGGCACCGTCTGATTCGACCCGCCACGCATGCTGAAACGACGAAGGGCCGCCCCGATGGGGCGACCCTTCCATTGCCGAACCGCTTGATGTCCGGCCGAAACTGTTGCGTACGCGTCTAGCGCTAGAAGGCTGCGCCGGAGGCGACGGTCCAGGTCCGGGAGGCCGGGGTAAGCGGCTGTTGACAATGAGACACTGGATCACCTCCTTTCGTTCGTTGCGGGTGAACCAAAGTTAGGCAGCCCGAACGGCTTTGAAAAGGGCCTCCGCCGCGCCCATCCGCCGCGCCCGTTCTCGACTCCCCCACCGCCGCCCGGGTTCGGCTGGCCACGCTATCCCGTGGGGTCTAAAGGGGCGGGGCCTCATCCTCTGTGAGGCCCACGGGCGCCCCGTGGTTCACTCCTCGGCCCGGACCCGCGACACCCCCATGTCCATTGCCCAGCGCATGCCGGCGCCCGACGAGGCCGCCCTCGACCCGGATGCCATGCGCCAGCCGCTGCCCGACGCCTGGTACTGCGTCGGGCGTTCGGACACCCTGAAGTCCGGTGCCCTGCGCGCCGTCGAGCTCAACGGCGAGCAGATCGTGCTCGGGCGCGAGGCCTCGGGCGCGCCCTTCGCCCTGCGCGACCGCTGCCCGCACCGGGGCATGGCCCTGTCGAAGGGGCGCTACGACGGGGCCGAGCTCACCTGTCCCTTCCACGGCTGGCGCTTCGGCACCGACGGGCGCTGCCGCGACGTGCCGACGCTGTCGTCCTCCGACACCGCCGATTTCTCGCGCATCGCCGTCCAGCGCTTCCCCATCCGGGAGAGCGCGGGCTTCGTCTGGGTCAATTCCTATCTTGGGGCCGAGACCGGCTCGCCCCCGCCGGCCCTGCCCGAACTCGGCTTCGCCGCCGCGGGCTCCCTGGTGGTGGAACTCGTGGTCGAGGCCTCGTTCGACCTCACGACCTTGAGCCTCGTCGATCCCGGCCACGTGGCCTTCGTCCACGATTCCTGGTGGTTCCGGCCCTCCAAGGAGCTGCGCGAGAAGGTGAAGACCTTCACGCCCACGCCCCATGGCTTCACCATGACGAGCCACGCCACCACCACAAGTTCGCCGGTCTACCGGCTGCTCGGCGGCGTGCCCTCCGTGGAGATCGAGTTCCGCCTGCCCGGCGTGCGCCTGGAGCGGATCGAGGCCGGGGCGAAGCGGGTGGCGAACTACACCTTCGCGACGCCGCTGACCCAGAACCGCACCCTGCTCACCAACGCGCTCTACTGGAACATGCCGGCCCTGAACCTGCTCAAGCCGGTGGCGCGCCCGCTGATGCGCCAGTTCCTGACCCAGGACCAGCAGGTGCTGCAGCACGCCCAGGCGGGCCTCGACCGCAAGCCCACCATGGTGCTGTTCGGCCAGGGCGATCTCCCCTCGCAATGGTATTTCCGCCTCAAGCGCGAGGCGCTGCAGGCAGCCCGCGAGGGGCGGCCCTTCGCGAACCCGCTGGCGACGCAGGAACTGCGCTGGCGTTCGTGAACCGGCCGTGATGCGTGGTCGCGCCGCTTGATCGCGGCGGGCGCGCCGCCATCTCGGATGCATGAAACGGCACAGTTTGATCGCGGCGCTGAGCGCCGCCACGGTGATGACCCTCGGCGGCGTCGGCTATGCCGCCCATCGGCGCGGGCGCAACCCGTATTATCGCGGGCTCCCGAACGATCACTTCGACGGGTTGCGCTTTTCCGGCCCCGATCAGCCGCCGGACAAGACGCTGGCCGACATCCGCCGGTGGCGCTCCCGGCGCGGGGTCGATGCCCCCGTGCGCCAGGCCTGGCCGGCCTTCCACCCCAGCCCCTATGCCGGTGCCGTGCCGCCCGCGCGGGTGGACGGCCTGCGCGTCACCCTCATCGGCCATGCGAGCTACCTGTTCCAGGTGGCGGGGCGCAACATCCTGGTCGATCCGGTCTATGCCCGCCGGGTCAGTCCCGTGCGCTTCGCCGGTCCCAAGCGGGTGAACCCGCCGGGGATCGCCTACGAGAACCTGCCACCCATCGACGTGGTGCTGATCACCCACAACCATTACGACCACCTCGACGGGCCGACCGTGGCGCGGCTCTGGCAGGCGCAGCAGCCCCTGGTCGTCGCGCCGCTGGGCAACGACGCGGTCCTGCGCGCCTACGACGACACCATGCACGTGGAGACGCGCGACTGGGGCGAATCCGTCGACCTCGGCGGCGGCCTCACGGTGCACCTCACCCCCGCCAATCACTGGTCGGCGCGCGGGCTCAACGACCGGCGCATGGCCCTGTGGTGCTCCTTCGTGCTGACCACGCCGGTGGGCGTCCACTACCATTCGGGCGATACCGGCCTGCGCGACGGCGCCATCTTCCGCGAGGCCCGCGCGCGCTTCGGGCCGCCCCGCCTCGCCACCCTGCCGATCGGGGCCTACGAGCCGCGCTGGTTCATGACCGACCAGCACATGAACCCGGCCGAGGCGGTGGAGGCCGCCCTGATGCTCGGGGCCGACCAGATGCTCGGCCACCATTGGGGCACGTTCCAGCTCACCGACGAGGGTATCGAGGAGCCGCCCGAGGCCCTGGCGCGGGCCTGCGCCGAGGCCGGCATCCCGCCGGAGCGGTTCCTCGCGATGCGGCCGGGGCAGGTCTGGGAGGGGTAAGGGGCCTCAATGCAGCGTCGAGGCCTTCTCAGGCCAGACGACACTGCCATCCACCGCATAGGGTTTGCAGCCGGATTGTCCCCGGCTGCAGCGCTCCATCGCCACGCCGACCGCATCCCTTTCGCCTGATGCCAGCATCCACGCCCCGTTCGGCGCGATCACAAAAGCTTTCGGACGCGGCAGTTTCAAGAACGCTTCGTATCCCGCCCGACCCTTGCCATCGATATAGGGAATCGCCGACGCGTCATCGTAGTGTGCAAAAGCCGTTGCCGGTAGTCGCGGTCTCGGATCGGACCAGACGACGGTGTCGTTGACGGCATAGAGCCAGCATTCCAGGCCGTTCTCTCGACAGATCTTATAGCCCCGCGCCAAAGGGTCGTAGCCCTTATCCAAGGCGATGCTTCCTTTGTGTCCGATGATGAAGAAAGCACGGGGCAGAGGCGCCTTCAGGAACGCTCGGTAGGCATCCCGGTTCTTGGCATCCAGAAAGGGTACCGCGTCCACGTCCTCAATCGCCGCATAGTGCGTGGCGGGGGGCGGTGGGAGCGGCACGTATTGCGGGTGGGTGATTCGGGTCGGAAGTCCCCGCTGACTGAGAAAGGCTTCAAGGCGTGGCGCGTAGACCCGAGCCGCATCGGGATCGCTCAACAGAAGGTGTGAATCGGCGCCGAAGGGTCCGTACGCGACCCTTTCAGCTTGACCGCCTTCGTCCACGTAAGCCCGGTACATCGCCTCGAACACGGGTTTGGGGAAAATCTGATCGTTGTCCCCGTAGAACCAGATCGAGGGTGTTCGGCTTGTCCTGCCGAACTGTCGCGCGCCCTGACGCAAGGCTTCGTCGCCCGCGTGACAACCTGAATAGCGAATGCCGCCATAGAAATTGACGATCACCTTCACGCGCGGATCGTTCAAGCTGCCGACGGCGAGCGCGTTCCAGCCTCCCAAGCTGCCTCCCACCATGATAACGCGGCTTGTATCGACCCGCGGAAACTTTGCGAGATGATCGACGGCTGCCATGATATCTTGAGCATTGTCCTGCGCCATCGCATCCAGCCGACAGGTATTTGGGTGAGTCAGCTTGCCGCTGGAGCCTCCGTATCCTCTCATGAATGGAAGAGCGACGGCATAGCCCCGTCCCAAAAAGTAATAGATCAGCAAGTGACGATCGAAATCCTTCAGATCGTTCTCGCTCTTTTTTAAACTTGATCCATGATTGAGGACCACCAGGGGGAAGGGTCCTGGTCCTTCCGGGAGAATCAGGGTCATGTTCATGGCAACCGGCCGTTTCGGGTCGCCGCGATACGTGAGACGCAGCCGCTCAATGGGCGTGTCCGGACCGAAGTAAGCCGGTCCTGCCGTCTCGCCGGCGGCCTGATGGAGCGCAGCGAGAACGAACAGCGCGCTGAGGAGAGTTCGGAGAGACACGATACGGGAGATCCAGAAGCCTATGCCAGCCAAGCTCGAGGTCAGGCTAGAGCGTCGCCGTATCGCAAGCCAGTGGCCAGGATGACGTCCGTCAAAGAGTGTAAAGAACCAGAGGTCCTCGCTGCGTCATTCGCTTTATCGGATATGCTTCAGATATCGTGGATAAATTCAAAGATCACGAGCAATTCGTGGCGCCACACAGCCGAATGATGCTTCGTCTGCCGGCCATTCCAAGGCCGTCGCGAATGATCGCGCGATTCGAACACGCTTTCGGCTGCTTCGTTTCTCGAGGCAACGGCGGAGAATTCTCGTCCTTCTCCGCCGCCGACCTTCACCCGGATTGTCCAATTACAGGATGTATCGGCTCAGATCCGCATTGGCCGCCAGACTTTCTACCCGCGACCGCACGTAGGCGGCATCGATCGGCACGGTCTCGCCGGAACGGTCGGTCGCCGTGAAGGAGATCTCGTCGATCACCCGCTCCAGCACCGTCTGCAGGCGGCGGGCGCCGATGTTCTCCACGGAGTTGTTCACGTCGACGGCGACGCGGGCCAGCGCGTCCACCGCGTCCTCGCTGAACTCCAGGGTGACGCCCTCGGTCTGCATCAGCGCCACGGTCTGCTTCAGCAGGCTCGCCTCCGTCGAGGTCAGGATCTGGCGGAAATCCTCCACCGTGAGGGGTTGCAGTTCGACGCGGATCGGCAGGCGGCCCTGCAGCTCGGGCAGGAGGTCGGAGGGCTTCGAGACGTGGAAGGCGCCCGACGCGATGAACAGGATGTGGTCCGTCTTCACCGGCCCGTGCTTGGTCGCCACCGTGGTGCCCTCGATCAGCGGAAGCAGGTCGCGCTGCACACCCTCGCGGGAGACGTCGGCCGAGGAGCGCCCCTCGCGGGCGCAGATCTTGTCGATCTCGTCGAGGAACACGATGCCGTTGTCCTCCACCTCGCGAATGGCCTCCTGGGTCAGCGATTCGGCATCCACGAGCTTGTCGGATTCCTCCGCCAGCAGCGGCGCGTAGGCGTCCTTGACCGTCATCCGGCGCGGCTTGCCCTTCTGGCCGCCCAGGGCCTTGCCGAGCATGTCGCCCAGATTGACCGCGCCCATCGAGGCGCCGGGCATGCCGGGAATCTCGAACATCGGCAGGCCGCCGGCCGGCCCGCCGGACAGTTCGATCTCCACCTCCTTGTCGTCGAGTTCGCTCGCGCGCAGCTTCTTTCGGAAGCTGTCGCGGGTCGCCTGGCTGGAGGTCGGCCCGACGAGGGCGTCGAGGATGCGGGCCTCGGCCGCCGCCTCGGCCTTCGCCTTGACCGAGCGGCGCTTCTCCTCGCGCTTGAGGCCGATGCCGACCTCCACGAGGTCGCGCACGATCTGCTCCACGTCGCGGCCGACATAGCCGACCTCGGTGAACTTCGTGGCCTCGATCTTGAGGAAGGGCGCCCCGGCGAGGCGCGCGAGGCGGCGGGCGATCTCGGTCTTGCCGCAGCCGGTGGGGCCGATCATCAGGATGTTCTTCGGGGCCACCTCCTCGCGCAGGGGGCCGCTGAGCTGCTGCCGGCGCCAACGGTTGCGCAGCGCGATGGCGACCGCCCGCTTGGCATCGGCCTGTCCGACGATGAAGCGGTCGAGTTCCGAGACGATCTCGCGGGGAGAGAAGGTTGTCATCACGCTCCGATCGGGTGCGGCAGCCGGGCTGCCCGAATGCGGGGGAGGGCGCGCGGGTGCGACGCGCCCGGGAAAGGCAGGAAGCGGGCCGGACCCGCGATGCGACCGTGCCGAGGCTGCTCCGGGAACTCGCCCCTGTGGGGATGCGCACGCGTCCGCATCGGGCTGGCGGCGCGCGGGATCCCGCTTCGGAGGGTCGGAGGGATGTCGCGCGGGCTGCCCTCGCCCGCGTTGCGGCGCGGCGCGCTCGCCGAACCCGCAGCCACCTCGGCGGAGAACGCCCTCGGGGCGGAAAGGGGTGGGGTCTGGCGCACGCCCCGGATTTAGGCGCGCCGGACCCGGTTTGCCAGACGCTCGCTCTCAGGCGGCGCGGATCGAACCGACGAAATGCGTGACCTCGCCCCGCAGGGCGTCGGAGCGGCGGGCGAACTCCGTGGCGGAGGCCAGCACCTGCGCGGCCCCCGCGCCGACATTCACCGCCCCGCCCTCGACCTCCGCCATGGTGCCGGTGACGGCCTGGGTGCCGCGCGCGGCGTCGGCGACGCTGCGGGCGATCTCCTGGGTGGCGACCTGCTGCTCCTCGACCGCCGCCGCGACGCCGAGCGCGATGCTGTGCACGCTGCCGATGGTGGAGCCGATCTCGTTGATGGCCGCCACGGTCTCGCGGGTAGCGTCCTGGATCATGGTGATCTGCGCGGTGATCTCGTCGGTGGCCCGCGCGGTCTGAGCGGCGAGGCCCTTCACCTCGGCCGCGACCACGGCGAAGCCCCGGCCGGCCTCGCCGGCGCGGGCCGCCTCGATGGTCGCGTTCAGCGCCAGCAGGTTGGTCTGCCCGGCGATGCTGGAGATCAGCGCCACGACGTCGCCGATCCGCGCGGCGCCGTCGGCGAGCGCTTCGACGCGGGCATGGGTGCGGCGGCTGCTCTCGACCGCGCTCGCGGCGGCGGCCGAGGTCCGGCCGACCTGCTGGCCGATCTCGTTGGCGGTGACCGCGAGTTCCTCGGTGGCGGCGGCCACCGCCTGGACGTTCTGCGCGGTCTCGCTGGCGGCCCGCATCACGGCGGCGGATTGCCGGCTGGTCCGCTCGGCATGCTCGGACATCTGGCGCGCCGTGCGCTCCAGTTCGGTCGCGGCGCCCGAGAGATCGCCGATGAGGCCGCCGACGCTGCCCTGGAACCGGTCCGCGAGTTCGACCCGCTCCGCGCGGCGCTGGGTGCCGGCGAGGCCCGCCGCCGCTTCCTGGCTCGCCCGCAGGGTCTCGGTCTCGCGCATGGACTGGGCGAAGACCGCCATGCTCTGCCAGATCTCGCCGATCTCGTCGCGGCGCGCCTCGTGGGCCGGCAGGGTGAGGTCGCCCTGCGACAGGCGCCGGATCGCCGCCGTGACCCCGGAGAGGGGCGCCGCGACCTGCCGGTGGCCGACGAGGCCGCCGATGAGCAGGCACCCGAGGGTACCGCCGACCGCCAGGGCGACGAGGAGCGTCAGGCGCTCGGCGTAGAGGGCGTCGGCGGCGGCATCGATGGCGGCGACTCGCGCCTGCCCGCTGCTGACGAGCGCGTCGATCGAATCCTGGAAGGCCTGCCGGTTGGCCCGGTTGGTCTCGTTGAAGCCCTGCTCGGCCGCGGCCTTCGGCGCCACCTCGGTCCCGAGCCGGGCGATCTCCTGGCGCAAGGTCGTGAAGGCGGCCGCTCCTTGCGTCACGCGCGCGTACATCGCCTGCTCTTCGGCGGGAATGCGCCGGCCCCACGCGGTCAGGAGCGCGTTCATGGCGGTGAGGTTTCCGCGCAGCCGGTCGGCGTATTTCCGGGCGTCGGCGGTGTCGGCGGCGGCGTAGACGCCCCGGGATTCGAGGACGACGTTCGTCACCAGCCGGTTGAGGTTCGCGGCATCCAGGGCGCCCTGTGCCGCGTAGCGGGATTCCTCCATCGCGCCGTTGAAGCGGGACAGCGTGGCGATCCCCAGCCCGGCGACACCGAGCGTGATGGCCCCGCAGGCCAGGATCAACGCCAGGATCTTCGTCTTGATCTTCATGTGTCGAACCAACCCCGAGCGCGCAGCCCGGAGTTGTCGCCAATTTCTGGAAAACTTTCGTTAATGGCCCGGCGTGGCCTCAGTCTTCGCTCGTTTCCAGGCTCTCGATCACGAGACTATCATTTGTATATACGCAGATCTCGGCCGCGATCCGCATGGCGCGGCGCACCATTTCTTCTGCGTCATGATTGCTGTCTTCCAGGGCGCGTGCCGCCGCGAAGGCGTAATTACCGCCCGAACCGATGGCCATGACGCCGCTCTCGGGTTCCAGGACGTCGCCGGCGCCGGAGAGCAGCAGGCTGACCTCCTTGTCGGCCACCAGCATCATGGCCTCGAGGCGCCGCAGGTAGCGGTCCGTGCGCCAGTCCTTGGTGAGTTCGACGCAGGCGCGGGTGAGCTGCCCCGGATACTGCTCGAGCTTGGCCTCCAGCCGCTCGAACAGCGTGAAGGCGTCCGCCGTCGCGCCCGCGAAGCCGCCGATCACCGAGCCCTTGGCCAGCCGCCGGACCTTGCGGGCATTGCCCTTCACGATGGTCTGGCCGAGGCTGACCTGCCCGTCGCCGCCGATCACCACCCGGCCGCCCTTGCGGACCATGAGGATCGTGGTGGCGTGCATCTGCGGCGGACCGCCGGCTTCGGAATGGGACACGTCGGGCTCCGGTTCGATTCTGGCGAGGGTCACGTAGTCGCTCGCCGGGCCCGCTCCAAGCGCCGGCCTATCCCGGATAGCGCGGAAAGGCCGGCAGCGCGGCGAAATCGCCGAACCATGCTGGGGCCTCCGCGACCTGGATGCGGATCGAGGGCGGCAGGGCGTCGGGATCGTCGAGGGCGGCCGTGTGGATGTCGACCTGACCGGGAAACACCGCCTCGTTGCGGTAGAACAGGCCGGTCCCGCAGGTGCCGCAGAACTGCCGGATGACACCGGGCGAGGATTCGTAGGCATTCGGGGTGCCGGAGATCGCGACCCGCTCGTTCGGGAACAGCGCGAAGCCCACCACGGGGGCGCCCGAGGAACGCCGGCAATCCGCGCAGTGGCAGAGGGCGCTGTGGCTCGGCTCGCCCTCGGCGGTGAAGGAGATCGCGCCGCAGCGGCAGCGTCCGGTCAGGGCCATGGGAAAACTCCGTTCGTTTGAGGTCGTCCTACACCACCACGGTGATGCGCTTGGCCGCGCGTGTCAGCCCCGTATAGAGCCAGCGCGCCCGGTGCTCGCGGAACGCGAAGGATTCGTCGAACAGGACCACGTCGTCCCATTGCGAACCCTGCGCCTTGTGAACGGTGAGGGCGTAGCCGTAGGTGAACTCGTCGGTCTCGCGCTTGAGGAAGGCGGGGATCTCCTCCTCCGAGCCCGACATCACGGCCTTGAGGACCTTGATGTCCGTGGGCCGCCGCCGCAGGGCCGGGTCGTCCTCGGGCACCACGTCGAGGCGGACCGTGTCGGAGCGCGGCGAGGAACGCTGGGCGTGCACCGTCCAGGTGGAGCCGTTGAGCAGCCCCTTGGTGCGGTCGTTGCGCAGGCAGACGAGCTTCTCGCCCACCGCCGGCATCGGATCGGTATGGCCGGCAAGCTCGCGCAGGCGGTTGTTGTAGAGGCGGCGCGTCTTGTTCATGCCGACCAGCACCTGATCGGCCTGGAGCACCACGTTGGGGTCGATGGCGCGGCGCGAGACGATGCGGCTTTCGCCGTACTCGCCGATGGCAAGGCGCCCGCCCTCGCGCACGGTCATCGCCATGCGCACGATGGGGTCGTCGGCAGCCTGGCGGTGGACGTCGGTGAGCATCACGTCGGGCTCGGCCTCGGTGAAGAAGCCGCCGCCGCGCACGGGGGGCAGCTGCGCCGGGTCGCCGAGCACCAGGACCGGCTTGTCGAAGGACAGGAGGTCGTTGCCGAGGTCGGAATCCACCATCGAGCACTCGTCGATGATGATGAGTTCCGCCTTCGAGACCGGGCCGGTACGGTTCAGGGTGAAGGCGGGGCCACCGTCCTCCGTCTCCTTGGTGCGGTAGATCAGGCTGTGGATGGTCGCGGCGTCGTGGCAGCCCTTCTGGCGCATGACGGAGGCCGCCTTGCCCGTGAAGGCGCCGAACACCACCGGGCCTTCGGTGACGTCGTCGGCGATGCGGCGTGCGAGCGTCGTCTTGCCCGTGCCGGCATAGCCGAACAGCCGGAACACCTGGGCCCCGCCGTCCTTGCGCCACGCGGCGATGGCCTGCAGGGCCGCGTCCTGCTGAGGGGCGAAGCGGGTGGGAAGGTCGGTCTCGGCCATCAGAGCACCGAGGGCCGGGTGCTGGCGAAGAGGTCGGTGCCGCGCTCCGCGAACAGGTCTTCGAGGGCATCGCCGCCGGACTCTTGCGCGAAGACGTACTCGGCCTCCGAGATCGGCACCGCCTGGAGAAAGGCGAGGTTCGCGTCGGGGGCCTGCATCGTCTGCAGCCGGGCCTCGAAGGCGACCGGCGGCACGAACAGGACGTGGGCCAGCGTCTCCGACAGGCCCGAACCCGCGAGGAGGCCGGGAAAGACGATGCCGGGGGCGAGGAACCAGCGGGCCTCGATGACCTGGAAGGCGCAGGTCGCCAGGACCTGCGCGAAGCCCGGCGCGTCGCTGACCCCGAGGATCTCGCAGCGCCCGGGGAATTCGATCCCCTCCTGGTAGAGGGGGTGGTTGGCCAGCGTCACCGTGGCGTAGGCCGTGAGGCCGGCCCGGGGCGCGTCGCGGCAGGTCAGGATGTCGACGTGGCTGCGCCCCGTCTCGTCGCGGTGGCGGGCGACCGAGGGCGCGCCGCCGAACGCGCCGGCCAGCATCCGCGCCACCGCGCGGTTGGTCTGCGTGATGTCCGTCGGGGGCGCGCTCACGGCCAGCGCACCGTGGGCGGCAGCGAGGACAGGATCGAGGCGACGTTGCCGCCGGTCTTCAGCCCGAAGATCGTGCCGCGATCGTAGAGCAGGTTGAACTCCACGTAGCGCCCGCGCCGGACCTGCTGCTCCAGCCGGTCCGCCTCGGTCCAGGGGGTCTCGAGATTGGCCCGCACGATGGCGGGATACGCCTTCAGGAAGGCGCCGCCCACGTCGCGGGTGAAAGCGAGGTCGGCGGCCGGGTCGCCGGTCCAGTGGTAATCGTAGAAGATGCCGCCGATGCCGCGCGGCTCGTTGCGGTGCTTGAGGTGGAAATACTCCTCGCACCAGGCCTTGTAGCGCCCGTAATCGGCGGCCGGCGCGTGCGCGTCGCAGGCGGCCTTCATGGCGGCGTGGAAGGCCTGCGAATCCGGGTCCTCCTGCGTGCGGCGGCGGTCGAGCACCGGCGTCAGGTCGGCGCCGCCGCCGAACCAGGTCTTCGTGGTCGCCACGAAGCGGGTGTTCATGTGCACCGTGGGCACGTTGGGATTCCACGGATGCGCGATCAGCGAGATGCCGGTGGCGAAGAAGCGCGGATCCTCGGCCGCGCCCGGCATCTGGGCGCGGAATTCCGGGGCGAACTCGCCGTGCACCGCCGAGACGTGGACGCCGGCCTTCTCGAAGACCCGGCCCTTGATCATCGCCATCGTGCCGCCGCCGCCCGGCGCGCCGGAATGGTCGGTGCGCTGCCAGGGCGTCTTCTCGAAGCGTCCCGGCGCGGTCGGGGTGTCGGGATGGAAGGGGCCCGTGGCCTCCGCCTCGATCGCCTCGAAGGCGGACACGATCCGGTCGCGCAGGGTCGTGAACCACGCCGTCGCCTCGGCCTTCAGGGCGTCGCGCTCGGCCTCGGGCAGCGGGGGAACGGCGGATTCGGGCATCGTCATCCCGGGGATGTCCCATCCCGCCGCCCGGCCGTCAATTCGGCAAGCCGGCCGCCGGCCCCGCCTCAATCCTTGACGGACATGAGCAGGCGCTCGGTCTTGGCGTCCTCGATCCGGTTGACCATGCGCCGGCCCTCGTGGACGTCGCGGATCGTCTTGGTGGCGGTGATGCAGGACTGCACGAGCATGATCGTGCCCATGGCGAGGTAGCCCTTGATCCAGATGTCCATCGGCATGAACAGGATCCCCAGGGCTACCATGGCGGCGGAGCCGAGGAACGAGGCGTAGGTGAAGGCGACCCAGGCGCCGGAATGCTGCGTGGTCTCGTTGGTCATGGCTGTTCTCCTTTTCTGATGATGGTGACGGGTCGAGGGGGTCAGGCGCCCTGAGGCCGGGCGGCGTCCGCCCTGGCGCGCAAGCGGTCGAGGACGGCGGACGGGGTCGGGCGGGTGTTCGGCCCGAACCCCTCGCGCTCCAGGCGCTCGGCGATGTCGGCCCCGGGCCGGGCCTCGTTGAGGGCCGCCTCGGTGTCGTCGGCCTCGGCCTGGAGGGCGCGCAGGCGGGCCAGCGTCGCTTCCGCTTCCTTCAGGGTGGCGCGATCCCGCGGGGCGGGGCTGACCCGCAGGCGCCGGGCCATCTCGGCGGCGGCCGCGATGCGGCGGCCCCGTTCCAGCTCCGCCTGCCGGCGGGTGGCGTCCGCCACCACGGCGCGGATGCGGGCGACCTCCGCGGCGAAGCGGGTCCGGGCCGCCCGGATGGCATCGCGCTCGGCCTCGAGTTCGGCGATGGCCTCGGCCGCGTCCCCCGCGAGATCGTCGCGTCCGCCCTGGATCGCCGTGACGGCGCGGGCCTCCAGGTCGGCGGCGCGTCCCTCGACCTCGGCAAGTCGGCGCGCCTCGGCCTTGTCGCCCGCCACCGAGGCGGCGAGCGCCTGACGGCTGCGCTCCAGGGCAGCGCGGGTCTCGCGGATCTGCTGGTCGAGGATGATGAGGGCGTTGCGGTCGAAGAGGTCTTCCTCGGCCCGGGCGGCGGCGCCGCGTGCGACGGTGCGAAACAGGTTGAGCATGGTGCGGCTCCCGATGGCGTGAACGCTGTTCACGGCATCGGTTGTCGCATGGTTTGAACGGTGTTCAAGTGCGGAACTGCACGCTGTTCAAAATCCTCCGGGAAACCCTTCCGTCTGGCGCAGCGCCTCGCCCACCACCATCGCGGCACAGACGGCGATGTTCAGGGAGCGCAGGTCCGCGCGGATCGGCACCACGACCCGCGCATCGGCCGCCGCGTGCACGGCGTCAGGGACGCCCGCGGATTCGCGGCCCATCAGCAGGCAATCGCCGTCCCGGTAGCGGAATTCGGTGTAGGGCAGGGCGCCCCTGGTCGTGGCGAGGACGAGGCGCAGGCCCTGCGCCTGCCGCCACGCCGCGAAGGCGTCCCACGAGCGGTGCCGGGTGACCGGGACATGGTCGAGATAGTCCAGCCCCGAGCGGCGCAGGTGGCGGTCGGACACGTCGAAGCCCGCCGGCTCGATGATCTCGACGGCGACCCCGAGGCAGGCCGCCATGCGCAGCAGCGTGCCGGTGTTCTGCGGGATGTCGGGTTGGTAGAGGGCGAGGCGGAGCATGGGCGGGGTTTCACGGAGGCGGTTCCGTGCGGCATCGCCCCCCGGTTGGCAGACGGTCAAGCCGGCATAGCTAAGGGAGTGCTGCAGCAACCGGATGATCTCATGTTTCTCGATTGGCTCGAGCGCCGGATCGATGTGTTCGCTCCGTTCGACGACGGGCGCATGCCGCCGAAAACCGTCCTCGGTTTTGCCGGGTTCTACCTCAGGCCGATCCGGGGCGCCCTTGCGGTGCTGTTCGTGATCGCGGTGGTGGCGGGCAGCATCGAGGCGTCCCTCTACCTCCTGATGGGCTGGTTCATCGACACCCTGAACACGGCGGACCGCGCGACCCTGTGGCAGGAGCACGGCACCGCCATGATGCTGGCGGCCGGCCTCCTGCTGGTGGTTCGCCCGCTCACGATCTGGCTGCACGAGATCCTCTCGAACCAGCTCATCGTGCCCCAGGCGACCAACCAGATCCGTTGGCGCACGCACCTCTACACGCTGGGGCACTCGCTCTCGTACTTCCAGGCGGATTTCGCCGGGCGCCTCGCCAACCGGGTGGTGCAGGTGGGTCCGGCCGTGCGCGAACTCGCCGTCGTCTTCCTCGACACGCTGCTCTACGTGGCGATCTACGCCGTGACGGCGGTGGGCCTGTTCGGCTCGATCTCGGTCTGGCTCGCCCTGCCGGTGGTGCTCTGGATCCTGGCCTACGCCGCGCTCACGCGCTGGTTCGTGCCCCGCGCCCGCGCCCGCTCCCTCGTCACCGCCGACACCCGCTCGGCCCTGATCGGGCGCGTCGTGGACAGCTACACCAATATCCTCACCGTGAAGCTCTTCGCCCGCGACCGCGAGGAGCGGGCGGCGGTGCGGGATGCGGTGGACATCCACACGAAGGCCTACCTGCACCAGTTCCGCCTGGTGAGCAGCACGACCACGCTGCTCAGCCTCCTCAACAGCGTGCTGATCCTCTCCACCGCCACGGTCTGCGTGGTCCTGTGGCAGCGCGGCGCGATGACCACCGGCGAGGCTTCCGCCGGGCTCGCCCTGGTGCTGCGCCTGATGGCGATGTCGGGCTGGGTGATGCAGACCGTGCGCGGCATCTTCGAGAATGTCGGCGTGATCCAGGAGAGCATGCAGACGATCGCGCGCCCGCATGCCATCACCGACCGTTTCGATGCCGGGACCCTGCGGGTCAGCGGCGGCGACATCCGCTTCGAGAATGTCGGCTTCCATTACGGACGCGACGACACTTCGATCATCTCGGGCCTGAACCTGCACCTGCGCGCGGGTGAGAAGGTTGGGCTCGTGGGCGTCAGCGGGGCGGGCAAGACCACCATCACCGCCTTGCTGTTGCGGCTGCATGACCTCGAGAGCGGCCGCATCCTCGTGGACGGTCAGGACATCGCGGGGGTGACGCAGGGCTCGCTGCGCAGCGCCATCGCGATGGTCACGCAGGACACCTCCCTGCTGCACCGCTCGATCCGCGACAACATCGCGTATGGCCGCCCCGACGCCACCCTGGCCGAGGTCGAGGAGGCCGCCCGGCTGGCCCAGGCCGACGCCTTCATCCGCGAACTCGTCGACCACAAGGGCCGCACCGGCTACGACGCCCAGGTGGGCGAGCGCGGCGTGAAGCTCTCCGGCGGCCAGCGCCAGCGCATCGCCATCGCGCGGGTGATCCTCAAGGACGCCCCGATCCTGATCCTCGACGAGGCGACCTCGGCCCTGGATTCCCAGGTCGAGGCGGCGATCCAGGACAGCCTCGACACCCTGATGGAGGGCAAGACCGTGCTGGCCATCGCCCACCGGCTCTCGACCATCGCGGCCCTCGACCGCCTGATCGTGCTCGATGCGGGCCGCGTGATCGAGGAAGGCACCCATGCCGAGCTGATCGCGGCGAACGGCCTCTATGCCCGGCTCTGGGCGCGCCAGTCCGGCGGGTTCCTCGGCGAGGCCGCCCCGGACTCGGCCTACGAGGCGGCCGCCGAGTAGGCTTTCGGGCCTTCCGCCCCGCCGGGCGGAACAGAACTATGACCACTTTCGGAACAACTTCCGAATTCTACGTGCTGCAACGCACACGGGTATGGGTGGCGCTGCCCCTCCATTGGTCAGAAGGAGGGACGAACTGGCGCATGACCGCGAGAATTATTGCGCAAAATCAATACCTTGACGCTGTCATGCTCAGGCGATGGGCAAAGCTGCCCATTACATGCTCACCCCGCATGGCAGCCCGACGCCATCGGCGCTCCTGCTGCACTGCGGCAAGGCCTACATTCCGGTCATGGCGCCGGGGCGAAGACCTCGGCCACAACGCAAATCCGGAATACATCCCATGGTCCAGTCCCTTCTCAGTCATCTCGCCGCCTCGCTGAAGCGGAACGCCTCGGCCCGCGAGATCGCGGAACTCACCGACCGGCAGTTCGCCGATATCGGCGGGGATCGCTTGAACGCGAAGCTGCTCGACAAGGCCCGCCGTCACCGCGCCCGCGAGCACGTGCCCTTCCACGCCTCGGTCGGCGTCTTCTCCTACCCGACGGCCTGATCTTCGAAAGACGTTCGCCGCCGCATTCGGGGACGTCACGCGACCAGCAGGGTCGGGTGGCGGCCCCGAATGCGTTTGCGGGCCTTATAGATCGGCGCGCGCCGGTCCGAACACGCGGGCGATGTCTGTCCCGAAGCCCCCCGGGACGCGCGCTGGCGGCGACGCCAGGACCGCTCGGGGTCTGCCGATACTACCGCAGACGACAGGACATCGGTCCGACATCGATCGGAAGACCGGCCGTTGCCTTGTGCGAAATTCCCTGGTCTCGACGACATCCTATCATATGTTGAAGAGGTCTTGGTTTGATCTGCCATAAGTCCACCACGGGAACGCAGGGTGGACTTTCTTGGTGTTTCGATCGTTGGCAAAGCATCATCGCCGTTCGTCCGCCTTCGTCTGCGGGCGGGGACAGCAGAGCGACGTGGTACAACTCCGACAAACGTCTTAAGGGAGCCGGGCATCCGGGGGCGCCGAGCGGCCCGGCATGCGGAGACGTTGGTTGCCGGGGCCGCAGCCCGGCCTGGAGTGGCACCTCATGCGAATCGCGATGGTTGGGTCCGGCTATGTCGGCCTCGTCTCGGGCACCTGCTTTGCCGATTTCGGACACAGCGTGGTCTGCGTCGACAAGGATGCGGGCAAGATCGACCTCCTCAAGGCCGGACGGATGCCGATCTACGAGCCGGGCCTCGACGCCCTGGTGGCGGACAACGTCCGGCACGGCCGTCTGAGCTTCTCAACCGAGATCGCCGGGGCCGTCGCGGAGGCCGACGCGGTCTTCATCGCGGTGGGCACGCCCTCCCGGCGCGGCGACGGATTCGCCGACCTCTCCTACGTCTTCGCGGCGGCGCGCGAGATCGCCCGGGCGGTGAGCGGGTTCACCGTCGTGGTCACCAAGTCGACCGTTCCGGTGGGTACGGGCGACGAGGTCGAGCGCATTATCCGCGAGACCAACCCGGAGGCGGACGTGGCGGTGGTCTCCAATCCCGAATTCCTGCGCGAAGGCGCGGCCATCGAGGACTTCAAGCGCCCCGACCGCATCGTCATCGGCGCCGACGACGCGCGGGGCGCGGCGGTGATGGGCGAGGTCTACCGCCCGCTCTACCTGAACGCCGCGCCGATCCTCTACACCGACCGGCGCACCGCCGAGCTGACGAAGTACGCCGCCAACGCCTTCCTCGCCACCAAGATCACCTTCATCAACGAGATCGCCGACCTCTGCGAGCAGGTCGGCGCCAACGTGCAGCAGGTCGCGCGCGGCATCGGGCTCGACAACCGCATCGGCTCCAAGTTCCTGCATGCGGGCCCGGGCTATGGCGGCTCGTGCTTCCCGAAGGACACGCTGGCGCTGGTCAAGACCGCCCAGGATGCGGGCACCCCCGTGCGGCTCGTGGAGACCGTGGTGGCGGTCAACGACAGCCGCAAGCGCGCGATGGCTCGAAAGGTGATCATGGCCTGCGGCGGCTCGGTGCGAGGCAAGACCGTCGCGATCCTGGGCCTGACCTTCAAGCCCAACACCGACGACATGCGCGACGCGCCCGCCCTCTCGATCATCACCGGGTTGCAGGACGGCGGCGCCACGATCCGCGCCTACGACCCCGAGGGCATGGAGGCGGCCCGTCCGCTCCTCTCCGACGTGACCTATACGGCGGACGCCTACGACTGCGCCGAGGGCGCGGACGCGGTGGTGATCGTCACGGAGTGGAACGCCTTCCGCGCCCTCGACCTGACCCGCCTGCGCGCCGTGATGGCCGCCCCCGTGATGGTGGACCTGCGCAACGTCTACGCGGCCGAGGACCTGAGGCGGCGCGGCTTCGATTATACCGGCATCGGCCAGTCCCGCGAGCAGCCGATGCGCACCGAGGCCGGCGAGGACCGGCCAATCGCTTAGACGAAGGCAGGCTTGGGATCCGAATGCGATACGGCGACACGAAGAAGATTCTGGTCACCGGCGGAGCCGGGTTCCTCGGGTCCCATCTCTGCGAGCGCCTGCTGGAACAGGGGCACGAGGTGCTGTGCGTCGACAACCTCTTCACGGGCACCCGCCGGAACATCGAGGGCCTGCTGGAGCACCGGCGCTTCGAGTTCATGCGCCACGACGTGACCTTCCCGCTCTACGTGGAGGTGGACGAGATCTACAATCTCGCCTGCCCGGCCTCCCCGGTGCATTACCAGTTCGACCCCGTGCAGACCGCCAAGACCAGCGTGCTCGGCGCCATCAACATGCTGGGGCTCGCCAAGCGCCTCAAGGTGAAGGTCTTCCAGGCCTCGACCAGCGAGGTCTACGGCGACCCGGAGGTGCATCCGCAGCCGGAGGCATACTGGGGCCGGGTCAACCCGATCGGCTACCGCTCCTGCTACGACGAGGGCAAGCGCTGCGCCGAGACGCTGTTCTTCGACTATCACCGCCAGCACCACCTCGCGATCAAGGTCGCCCGCATCTTCAACACCTACGGGCCGCGGATGCATCCGAATGACGGGCGCGTGGTCTCGAACCTCGTGCTCCAGGCCCTGCGCAACGAGGACATCACCCTCTACGGCGACGGCTCGCAGACCCGTGCCTTCTGCTACGTGGACGACCTCATCGACGGGTTCCTGCGCCTGATGGCGACGGGTCCCGAGGTGACCGGGCCGGTCAACCTCGGCAATCCGGGCGAGTTCTCGATCCGTCAGCTCGCCGATCTCGTGGTGACGCTCACCAATTCGCGCTCGCGGATCGTCTTCCAGCCGCTGCCCCCCGACGATCCGCGCCAGCGCCGGCCCGACATCGACATGGCCAAGGCTTTGCTCGAATGGGAGCCGACCGTGCCGCTGCGCGAGGGCCTGATCCGCACCATCGCGTATTTCGACCGCTTCCTCGGCGAGAACGCCCCGGCCTGATCCCCGGTCGCGTTGGTCAGATCTCGGCGACGAGCTGATTGGGCCGGCGCAGCACCCGGTCGAGGATGCGGCTGGCCTGGAGGGCCCGGCGCTTTCGGCGGAACATGGCCTCGTAGTCCCGCAGGAACTGGCCCGTCTCCATGGTCTTGCCGACCTGTTCGGCGAGGAAGCCCTTGTCGGAGGGCAGGTGCAGCATCGCGCAGGCGGCGGCGTCGCGCAGCGGAACCTGCCGGTGGTAGGTCTTGCTCGACCACCAGCGCACGATCTGCGCGCGCTGGCCGATGTCGTCCACGGCGAGGCCGCTGCGCTCGGCGTGATGGATCGCGGCGGAGACCACCATCTCGTCGCCGAGGTGGTGCAGGGTGTCGAGGGCGGCGACGTAGCGCGGCAGGCAGGCATCGAGCCCGGTCTTGAGGAGTCGGAACTGCGCGCTCGAACCGGCGATGAACTCGCCGCCGAACCAGCGCGGGGCGGGGACGGGCATGTCCGCCACCCGTTCGAGATCGCCCCGGACCCGCTCGATCCCGTAGGCCGGGTAGACCTGCTCGGAGATCTCGTAGACCGACAGGGCGTCCGAGAGGACGAGGGGACGCTGCAGGACGCAGTCGACGTCCACGAGGCCGACATGGTCGCCGAGGTCCCCCCGGGCGAAGGCGTCGAGGACGTCGAGCTTGAAATGCGCGGCGTAGAAGCGGGTGCCGCGCGGAACCACCGCGTGGAAGGGGATCTCGACCACCGCGATCGGCGCGCATCCGAGCTCGGCGAGCCGCCCGCGCACGAGGGCGGAATCGTTGGTGATCAGGGCGAAGGTCTCGCCCTGACGCGCGAAGGAGGCGTGGCAGGTCGCGGCGCAGCGCAGGTAGGTATCGACGGGGTTGGCCCCGCGCGAAAGGTTCACGCCGCCGCTGGTCGCCGCGTCGAGGTAGAGCAGACCGTAGAACCTGTACGCGCTGTGCATCTCGACCCCCCCGTGGCGCGATGGAATGTCCGCCGGTTGCGGATCCCGTGGACCCGCCCTGCATCCTCAACCGGCGGAGGGCCGCAGCGTCGCGGTCCAGGCCCGCATCCGGGACACGGCGGGCTTCAGCCGGCGCTTCAGGTCGGGCCAGCCGAAGCGCGCCAGGGCCGCGAGGTGGCCCCGATGCAGGAAGGCGAGGGCTGAGCGCCGGAGCACGAGGGTCCGCAGCGGCACGCGCTCGCCGCCGAGCTGCTGCTTGTAGGGCAGGTCGCCCCACATCAGGTTGAAGTCCGTGAGCCCGAGTGCCGCAGACGCCTCGATGGAGTTGATCAGGCTGATCATGCCGAGGCTGCTCTTGGGGTAGCCCGGATCGTAGCCGTGGGTCAGGAAATGGGCCTGGCCGCCCGCGATGCAGATGAGGTCGGCGGCCAGGATCGCCTCGTCCTTGCGCACGATGGTGGCATGGCCGATCTCGGCCGCGACCGCGGCGAGGCGCGCGAGCTCGTCGGCGCCGATGCCGTAGCGTCGGCCCTGTCCCTCGATCCGGATGCGTCCGAAGGCGGCGATCCGCTCCAGCACGGCGCGGCTCGGGCTCGCCTCGAACCGGACCGAGATCCCCGGATTCTCCCGGGCGAGGCCCCGCGCCTTGCGCTTGGTGTTGCTGACGAGCTGCTTCGACATCCGCTCGGCGGCGTCGCGCAGGGGCAGGCGCCAGTTGTTCTGGTAGTGGAAGGCCACGTGCCCGGGGGCGAGCGGGCCGGCGACGTCGACGTCCTCGAACACCACGAAGGGTACGCCCGTTTCGGCCATGAGCCGCTCGCCGAGGACGCCGACGAGGTCCGCCTCGAGGCGGAACAGCCGGCCGAGATGCAGGAGGCCGCCGCCCTCGCGGGTGAAGAGCAGGCGCGGCGCATCCGGCCCCTGTCCCTCCACGATCACGAGGTCGCGAACCCCGTAGGTCCGCAGCCAGACCGGGTGGGTGTAGAGCCCGCCGGGGGCGGGATCGTCATAGGTCGCGGCGTCCGCCCGCCGGACGCGCAGCGAACCGTCGGCGGCGACGTAGTCGGCCCGTGTGAGCGCGCGCCCGCCGACTACGTCGGACGGGGACCGGTGCGAGCCGGATGCCTCTTCCGGGGCCAGTCCCGACATGGCGATGGACGCGCTCATCTCATGGTTCCTGTCGCATTGTGCGGGCGCCGGCATCAGTGGACGAGGGGGGGCGGCACGAAGGACCGCTCCGCCCGCGTGGCGTAGTAGACGACCGACCGGATCGGCCAGCCGGGTTCGAAGTGGTGACGCGGGAGGTAGCGCGGAACCCCGCGCCCCGGCAGCATCGAGCCGCGCACGCTGGAGAAGATGGCACGGTATCCGGCCGAGGCCGCGACCGCGAGGGCCGCCTCGCTCATCGACGTGAGCCGCCCGAACGGCCAGGCGAAGCTGGTGCAGGCCGGGTGGCCGTCCGCAGCCGACAGGCGGCGCTCGATCTCGGCCCGGCACCCTGCGATCTCCGCCGGGAGTTCGCCGGCCGCGAGGCTGGAGACCTGCCGGTGGGTCAGGGTGTGGGCCCCGATCTCGACGCCCTCGCGGGCCAGCCGCGCGAGGGTGCCCCAATCGGCCAGCGGCAGCGACCGGGCGTAGCGCGCGTTGCGCCGGAAGGCGTCGAACGCTCCGGCTCCGGCCGCTTCGTCGGAACCGGGCTCGGGCACGAAGGTCGGGCAGACCATGAGGGCGTAGGGAATGCCTTGGGCGCGCAGCAGCGGATGGGCCTGGCTGGCGATGTTCTCGAAGCCGTCGTCGATGGAGAGGTGGAACAGGCGCCCGAGTCGCCGCGCCGGCCCGTCGAGGGTGGCGAGCAGTTCCGCCGTGGAGATGAAGTCGCCTTCCCGCTTCAGCGCGGCGAAGAGCCGGGTCGCGTGCTCCCGCTCCTCTGGGAACAGGTAGTGGAAGGTCAGGCAGCGGATCGTCTCGGCGGTTCGCCGGTAGGCGAGCGGCCGGACGCGGTCCAGCACCCCGCGCAGGGCAAGGCCTTTCGCCCGCTCCCGCAGGTTGGCGGGCGGCGTCATCTGCGCGGCCGAGGTGGCGGTCGGAGCAGGGCCTTCGCATGTGCTCATGGCGGTCAGGCCCGGCGTCGCAGCGCGCGCAGGCGGTTCATCAGCGGCTTGACCCGCGAACGAAGCTGAAGCCGGCGCCGAAGCTCGGGAACGAGGCGGACCAGGGTGAGGTAGGCCATCGCGGCAGCGAAGCGCGGCGAGCGACCGGGGCGCACGCCGAGGTAGAGGTCCGCCGTCTCGGCCCGCTCGGCCCAGATCTCCGACATCATCCCGACCTCGGCGGCGGCGCAGGAATCCGTGCGGCGGGTCGCCGGGTCGGCGAGCAGCATCGCGGTGTCCTCCAGCGCGAGCTGGTAGCCCGGCGAGAAGGCGCCGCAGCTCTCGTCGTAGGCGATCTTCCAGGTGAAGGCCGTCCCCCCCGAGCGCAGCAGGACGCACATGCTGATGGTGCGGCCATCGAGCGTGAGCGCGCTGATGCTGGCGAGGCCCCGCTCGGCCAGGGCGGCGAGGGCGTGGCGGACGAAATCGGCCTGGACGGCGTCGGACTGCATCGCGCTGCCCCGCCGGCCCTTCCAGCCCAGCGCCTCCAGCGCGAGGAAATCCTCCGTCGCCGCCGCAACGGCGTCGCCCTCGTGCAGGACGTAGCATACCGCGCCCTGGCGCCCGAGCTTGGCGCGCAGCTGGCGCAGCTTGGCCCGGCGCGAATTCGAGAGCGTCCCCCGCAGGTAGGATTCCCCGTCGAGATCCGATTCGAGCATCGCCCGGCGGTGACGTGCCGTCACCCGTTCGGCGCAGCGCCCCTGCGCGACGAGGCGGTCGAGGGCGATCCGGAACGGACCCGAATCGCGCGACGGGTTGAGGTCGATGAGCTTGGGCAGGTCGGGGTCGGCGTTCAGGAATGCGAGCCACGCCGCCAGCGCGTCCTCGGTCCAGTCGGTCAGGACCACCGGACTGCCCAGAGACGCGAAGGGGACCGCCGGGGCGCGCAGGCGGGGCAGGATTCCGCCGTGGCGGGAGAAGGCCCAGGCACCCACGAGGCGTGAGGTAGCCTCGGCGTCCCAGGCCAGCAGGACGACGATCGGGGTCGACGGGTCGGCCCGCTCCGCCGCCGCCAGCAGCGCGGGTTCGAGGAAGGCGTTCGCCTCCGGCGCTTCGTCCGCCAGGGTGCGGAACGCCGGCTCGACGGCCGCGAAGCCCACCGGGTCGGTGCGCTCCACCCGTATCCGCCGGGGGACCGGGCGTAGCGTATCGTCCGGCCGATGGGCCGGGCTCGCGACCATGACGGAGGCATCGGAATGCTGAATCGGGGACACCGCTCTCTGACTTTCCACTCTGCCGAAGTCCCGCCGGGTGGGCCCGTCCGGAACGCGCGCGTCCAGTCGGCGGCCGTGCCGTGCGCTCGGCCCTCGACGCGTTCGTTCGGATCGGGATCCTGAAGATCGAGGGGCACTTAGACCCGCAGGCCGTAAAGACACTATTTAAGCAGAACCTAAAGATCGGGTATGGTTACCACGCGTCTCCGCCCTCAATGCGGATTGACGAATCCATTCGGTAATTCATCAGTGTCCAAGAAGTCCGATAGTCCGGTTGATCCGACCGGATAGCGGCCCCGTGCCGTTGGTGGGGACTGCGGGAAGCGGTTAGATGCGCATCGAAGGACGCGCATCGATCGCGCCGCCGGGGGCCCTCCCGGAGCGCAGGGTGCGGGGGACGACACCGGTGAAGCTGCGCCTCCTGCCCTCACCACCGATCCCGGCGCGGTTCGCGCGCGGGGCCGATCGCCCGCCGACGCCCGGCGCGCGAAACTTTATGGGCTCGGGTCCCGTTCAGGCGCTCGCCCGGATGGACTGCGTCGCGGCCGCCACCCGGGTTCCTACTCTCGGGCGGCCTGCCGACCCGCTCCTCTCACGCGACGAGTCGCCATGAAGGTCGCTTTCCTCATCAACATCGTCACGCCCTACACCCACCGCCTGTTCGAGCGGCTGGGCGAGGGGCTGGGCGGCGGGCTCGACGTGTTCGCCTGCAGCGAGAGCGAACCGGGGCGGCACTGGATGCTCGACCCGCCGGTAACTTATGCGCGCCGCGCGCTGGCCGGATTGCGGCTGCACCGCTCCTACGTGAGCCACATCTACTTGAATCCGGGAATCGTGCCGGCGCTCCTCCGGACGCGCTACGACGTGGTGCTGATCAGCGATTTCTCGCCGACGATGATGCTGGCCAGCATCTGCGCCCGCCTGCGCGGCATCCCCGTGGTGATCTCCACCGATGGGCAACCGGATACCGATCCGGGTCGGACGTCGATCGTGCACCGTATCGCGCGGCGCCTCGTCGTTCCGGCCAGCGCGGCCGGGGTGGGGGCGAGCCGGGGCAGCCTCGCGCTCCTCGAAGCCTACGGGTTGCCCCCCGGCGCCGGGTTCCTCTCGCCCATCACCCCGGGTTGGGACTACACCCTGCCGTCCCCGGACTTCGCGGCCCGGCCCTTCGACCTGCTCTTCTGCGGGCACCTCGACGACGACCGCAAGGGGCTGCTCTTCTTCCTCGAAGTGGTCGAGGCGCTCGTCGCGCGGGGGCGTGCGCCCTCGGTCCGGGTCACCGGCGACGGACCCCTGCGCGGCGTGGCCGAGGCGCGGCTGGCCGCCGCCGGGGTGGCGGCGCGGTTCGACGGCTACCTCGCGCAGGACGCGCTCGCGGAGGCCTACACCTCGGCGAAGCTGTTCCTGTTCCCGTCGCGGGGCGACCCCTGGGGCCTCGTGGCCAACGAGGCCATCCAGTGCGGGACGCCGGTGATCGCCTCGCTCCATGCCCAATCCGCCCTGGAACTCGTCGGACCGAGCGGGGCGGGCGTGGTCCTGCCCCTCGACGTGACGGCCTGGGCCGACGCCACCGGGCACTACTTGGACGATCCGGACGCCTGGGAGGCCGCCCGCGACAGCGCCGCCCGCGTCACCCGCGACTTCTCCCTGGATGCCATGGCGAACGGCTTCCTGTCGGCCTTCGCGCGGGTCACCGCGACATCCGACCCCTGCAGCCCCGGTCGCTACCAACCGGGTCGCTCCGCATGATGGCATCCTCGGTGGGGTCGCAGCCCGGGGGCCTGGGCCGGCTGCTGCACCGGCTCTGGTCCGCGGCCTGGATCTGGTCCACGGGCGCCCAGGCGCTGTCCAGCGGCATGAGCCTCGTCGTCTCGGTGCTGGCCGCCCGGCTGCTCGGCGTAGCGGATTTCGGGGCCTACGTCCTCGTCCAGGCCGGGGTCGTGATCCTGGCGGTCCTGCAGTACCAGCTCGTGGCCGGGCCGATGATGATCGTTTCCGGCCACCGGGCCCGCTCGCCCGCCTATTTCGGGACGGTGGCGCGGGTGGCGCTCGCCGTATCGCTCGCGATCGGAGCAGCGGTTGCCCTCTACAGCGCCGTCCTCGTCTCCCGGCCCGGGGCGGACGGGCTCGCCCTTCCGCTGGCGGCCTTCGTCTTCGCGGTCGGCTTCGTGGCGCAGGACAACGCCAAGCGCATCGCCTTCGCCATGGGGCGACCGCGCGCGGCCTTCGGCTACGAACTCCTCCGGCACGGCCTCTTCGTCGCCGCCGTGGCCGGCCTTTGGTGGGGATACCGGGTCGACACGCCGATCCTGCTGGCCTGCGGCGGCGTCGCGGCGCTGGTCGCCGCCCTCCCGGTCTTCGGGCCGGCCCTGATGACGCGCTGGCGCGGCGGGCTCCTGCAGGCCGTGGGCCGCCAGCACTGGGTGCTCGGGCGCTGGCTCGCCCTCGTGGTCTTCGTCTCGGCGGCGCACGAGCAGCTCGTCACCATCGTCGCGGGCGCCTGGATCAATGAGGACGCCTCCGCCGGGCTGCGGGCCGCGCAGGTCCTGCTCGGACCCCTCCTCGTGCTGATGACCAGCCTCGAGAACATCGTCCCGCGCCAGGCGGCGCGCCGGTTCCGCGAGGGCGGACGCGCAGCCCTAGCCGGCTATCTCGTCCGCGTCCTGCTGATGATCGAGATCCCGGTCATCGCGGTCTGCGCGCTCATCGGCGCCTTCAGCGGCGAGATCCTGCAGCTCCTGATGGGGCCGGGCTTCGCGAGCTTCGCCCTGGTCGCCGCCATCATCGTGCTGGGGCCGCCCATCACCCTCGCCCGCGAGTTCGGCGTGATCTACCTGCGGACCACCCGCGACACCCAGGGGATCTTCTTCGCCTTCCTGACGAGCGCCGTCGTCACGGCGGCGGCGATCTATCCGATGATCCGCGCCTACGGCGTCGAGGGCGCCGCCTGCGTCACCGTCCTCGGCCACGCGGTGTCCACGGCCGTGATCCTGTATCAGGTCCGGCGCCCGCGTCCGTCTTCGGAGACCGGGGCGGCCGCGACGGTGTGAGGGCCCCAGCCTTCGAAGGCGGGCGCGCCGTCCTTGAATCGCCGGGCCGCCGATGGGCCCGGCGCGAGGGATGTTACGGCCGCGGCCTCGGGCCGGCATCCCGCGCGACGATGGCGAGGAAGCGCGGCACCACGGTGGCGTAGCGCCGACCCAGGCGGCGCGGCTCGCGGATCAGGCGGTAGAGCCATTCGAGCCCGACGCGGGTCATGGCCGCCGGGGCGCGGGGGATGGTGTTGATGTTCACGTCGAAGGCGGCGCCGACGCCCATCGCGATGGTGCCCGGCAGGAACGGCGCATGCGCCTGCATGAAGAGTTCCTGCTTGGGCGTGCTCAGCCCGATCCACAGGACCTGCGTGCCCGCCGCCTGGATCCGCTCGTGCAGCGATTCCGACTCCGCCTCGGTGAGGGGGCGGAACGGCAGAGTCTCGTGACCCGCGACGGCGAGGCCGGGCGTACGCCGCGCCATCTCCCCCGCCAGGGCCTCGGCGACCCCCGGGCCGCCCCCGAGGAAGAAGTGCTTCCAGCCCTCCGCGAGTCCGGCCCGGCACACGGTCTCGACGGATTCGATCCCCGGGACCTGGTCGATTCCCGCGTGGCCGCGCAGGCGCCCGATCCAGGCCAGGGGGCGCCCGTCGGGGCAGACGAGGAGAGCGGCGTGGTGGGCGGCCATGATCTCCGGGTCGTCCTGCGCGCGGACGACCCCGTGCGCGTCGCGGAAGACCACGAAGGTCCCGGGCGTGCCGGGGCCACGGCGCAGGCGCCGGCGCATCGCGGCGACGAGGCCGGCCATGTCGGTGATGGAGACGGGCACGCCGCCGAGGGAGAAATGCCCCACCTCCGGGTCGTGCCCCCAGGCATGCCGGCTGGCGTCGTCGTGATACCGATCGGATGCGGACAGGATCATGGCACGTCTCGTTGCGGGCTGGCGGCGCGGGCGGCGATGGCTTCGCGATAGATCGGAAGGGCACGGGCGGTGACGGAGGCTTCGGTCCATTCGCGCTCGTAGGCGGCACGGGCGGCGCGCCCCATCGCCCGGGCGGCCTCCGGATCGTCGACGATCCGGTCGAAGGCGCGGGCGAGGGCGGCCGGATCGCCCGGTGCGGCGTGCAGGCCGGTCTCCCCCTCGACCACGAGGTCGGGGAGCGCACCGATGCGGGAGGCGACCACCGGCGTGCCGACGCTGAACGCCTCGGCGATGACCATGGGCAGGCCCTCGTAGCAGAGGGAGGGGACGACCACCGCCGCCGCCGCCGCCATCGCGGCGCGCACGCCGTCCCGGTCCCGGGGGCCGAGATAGGTCAGGTTCGGTACGTCCCGGACGGCCTCCACCAGGGGGCCGTCGCCGATGACGGTGACGGGGCCACGCGCCAGGCGTGCCGCCGCCACCAGGGGCACGACGCCCTTCTCCGGTCCCAGGCGCCCGACATACAGGATCCCGGCGCGCGCGCCGTCCCGGATCGGGCCCGGATCGGCAAGGCCGTTCGGCTTGATGCGGATCCGGCTCTCCGGAAGTCCGGCGGCCACGAAGCGGCTGCGGGCGAACCCCGTGAGCGCGATGAAGCGGTCGACGTCCCGCGTCCAGGTCCCGGCCCGGCGGTGGACGTCGATCATGCGCGCCACCGCGAGCGACCCGAGACGGGATCCGCGATAGCAGGCATGGCGCACTGCTTTGTAGGGCGAGCCGCCGATGCAATCCTCGCAGGGGCGCGCATCGCGCATCAGGATGCCGTTGGCGCAGGTCACGCGAAAGTTGTGGAGGGTCTGCACGGTCGCGGTGCCGGTCGCCCGCACGGCGGCGTGCACTCCGGGGGAAATGCGCGGGAACACGTTGTGGGCGTGCACGACGTCCGGGCGGAAGTCCCGGACCGCCTCCAGCACGGAGGCGATGCCGCGCGGTGCATGCGCCGCCTCGTAGGCCGTGCTCAGGCGGTCAGCGACCGTCCGGATCTCGGCATTGTCGAAGAACAGGGTCTCGACGGTCTGCCCGGCGCGGCGCAGGCTCGCCACCTCCTGCTCCACCACGGCATCCTCGCCGCCGCGCACCTGATAGCGATTGTGCACGACGAGGATGCGCAGCGGCGTCGCCTCGACTGTGCCCCCTCCCGGGCCGCGATCGGGTTCGATTCGCCGGTCACGGTCGAGGAGATCTCCCCCGTCGACCGTCCCTGCGAGCGCGTTTCGAGCCTGTCCCTGCACCCGCCACCTACCCAGCCCGGACCATCGAGAATGAAAACGCGGAGGTCCGGATCACTCGAGATGCGGGCACGCTGCGGTGGTCTATCGATAACCTGCGGCACCTTAACATTGGTTTCGGTTCGTCGTTGGTTCGAACGGGATTCGATTTACACTTCCCTCACCGACTCGGCGGGGCTTCGCCGGACGCCGACGAGGCGGATCGGACCCGCGGCGCCCGCGGGCGGGTGCCATGCGGAATCGGCATGGACGGAAACAGGGGTCGCAGGAACACCCGTCGAACGCCGTCGTTAGTTGCCAGACTGGTCGGTCGGTGGGCGGTATCCGCCCCTCGGCCGCGATCATGTTCAACGGCATTCGGAACGGGGTTTGGCGTTCGCCATCGGGCGAAGACGGCAGCGACCCGTCCGTGAGGATTGAAGGACGAAACGAATGGCTGATTCCAAGGCCCAAGCCGGCAACCAGCGCCTCCACGAGACGCAGAACGGCACCAAGTCGAACGCCAAGAAGGTCTCGATCGACGTCTTGAACGCCCGCCTGTCCGACGGCATCGACCTCGCGCTCGACGTCAAGCAGGCCCACTGGAACCTGAAGGGACCCCAGTTCATCGGCATCCACGAGATGCTGGACGGGTTCCGCACCGAACTCGACGATTACAACGACAAGGTGGCCGAGCGCATCACCCAGCTCGGCGGCACCGCGCGGGGCACCGCCACGGCCGTGGCCTCGGCCTCGAAGCTGGCGCCCTATCCCCTCGATGCCTATGCGGTGGCGGACCACCTCGCCGCGCTGATCGACCGCTACGGCGTCTACGCCAACGCGGTTCGCGAGAACATCGACGAGACCGACGAGGCAGGTGATGCCGGCACCGCCGACCTCCTCACCGAGGTGTCGCGCGGCGTCGACAAGCAGCTCTGGTTCCTCGAGGCCCACGTCCAGGAGCCGACCGGCGCGATGCGCGACGGCGACCACGCCGGCCAGCGCTGAGCGCAGGCGCCACGTCGATTGCGACCCGGGGAGGTGCCGAGAGGCGCCTCCCTTTTTCGTGGGCACGCGCCTTTTCATGGGCACGCGCCAAGGGCGCACGCTGGATGGGTGAGGTTCGCTCTCGGAGCCCGAGTCCGTCGAGATCGCTCGACCGCGTCGGCGCTTGCCGTCGCGAACTGAAACGCGAAGCATCACACCCGCGCCGATCCTTCGACCGTGCGGCTGGACGATCCGGAAGAATTGAAACACCGAGGAATCGAATGGTGCCGCAAGAGGGATTCGAACCCCCGACCCCCTCATTACGAATGAGGTGCTCTACCAGCTGAGCTATTGCGGCCCGGTTCCGGTTCGGACGCTGTGTTCCGAGGGGACCGTTCGGGGGAGGGTCATATCGGGCGGTGGGTCGGATGGCAAGCTGGAACCTGCGGTGGAGCGTCGGGCTGTCGCTGAAAATCGATGCACCGCGGACACGGTGGCGCGCCATCGTCCGGGTGGGCAACCCGCTTCCTTGACGACCCGGCGCGCGGCCCCGAAGGCTGGCCGGGTCTGTTCGAGGATCGCCATGTCGCTGATCGCCCGCCTCCGCGCCTACGCTGCCGACGCCTTCGGGATCGGCGGGCACGACGCCGCCGCCGAGGTGGCGGACGAGCGTCTGGCCGCCATCGCGCTCCTCGTGCACGTGGCCCGCGCCGACGGGGTGCTGGCGCCGGAGGAGAGCGAGCGCCTCGCCCGGCTGGTGGAGGGGCGCTTCGTCGAAACACGGGCCGAGGCCGAGGCCCTGATCGCCCGGGCGGCCGCGTTCGACGCGCAGACCCGCGACATGGCGCAACTCGTGGAGATGATCGGCCACGAGGTCGGGCCGGACCGGCGCGCCCGCCTCCTCGCCATGGCCTGGTCCGTGGCCGGGGCCGACGGCAGCGTGCACGAATTCGAGGAGGCGCTGGTCTGGCGCCTCGGCGGCCTGCTCGGCCTCGACGAGGCGGCCATCGGCGAAGCCCGCCGCACCGCCGCCGAGGGGCGGGTGGCCCTGAGCTGAGCGCGCCGCCGCGATGATCCTCTGCCTGACCCTGATCCTCCTGGCGCAGCTCATCGGCGAGGCCCTGGCGCGGGCGACGGGCCTTCCGCTGCCGGGCCCCCTCATCGGCATGGCCCTCCTGCTGCTGTTCCTGGTCCTGCGCGACCGGGCGCCGCGCCTCGCCCCGCGCGTGCTGGCGCCGGCCCTGGTGGACGGGCGCCTGGAGGGCACCGGCAAGGGCCTGCTCGCCAACCTGTCGCTGATGTTCGTGCCGGCGGGGGCGGGCATCGTCGGACGCCTCGACGTGCTCGCGGTGCACGGAGTGGCGCTGGCCGTGATCGTCCTGGTCTCGACGCTGACGACGCTGGCCGCCACCGCGCTGACCTTCGTGGCGGTCTCGCGCTGGCTCGCCAAGGCCAAGCCCGACGCTCGGCAGGATTCCGGGCCCGAGGCACGCCCATGACCGGAGACTTCGCGGTCTGGGTCTATCTCTCGCGCACGCCGCTGCTGTGGTTGACCGTGACCCTGCTGGCCTACGTGATCGCCGACCGGATCGCGCAGGCGACGCGGCGCCACCCCCTCGCGAATCCGGTGCTGATCGCGATCGCCCTCACCGCCACCGTTCTGGAGACGACGAAGACCCCCTACGCGACGTATTTCGAGGGGGCGCAGTTCGTCCACTTCCTGCTCGGGCCCGCCACCGTGGCCCTGGCGATCCCGCTCTACGAGTATCGCGCCACGGTCCTGCGCGCCCTGGCACCGATGCTGGCCGCCCTGGTGGTCGGGTCGGTGGTGGCGCTGACCTCGGCGCTGCTCCTGGGGCGTGCCTTCGGGATCCCCCGCGACATCATCGTCTCGCTGGCGCCAAAATCCGTCACCACCGGCGTCGCCATGGGCATCGCGCAGACGCTCGGCGGCGACCCGACCCTGGCGGCGGTGATCGTGATGCTCACCGGCATGACAGGCGGCATCCTGGTGACCCCCCTGATGAACGCCCTGCGCATCCGGGACATGCGTGCACGCGGCTTCGCGGCCGGGCTCGCCGCCCACGGGGTCGGCACCGCGCGGGCCTTCCAGGTCAACGAGGTGGCGGGTGCCTTCGCGGGCATCGCGCTGGGCTTCAACGCCTTCCTCACCGCGATCCTGGCGCCGCTCGCGGTGACGTTCCTGCGCTGAAGCCCGGGAGGCCTACTCGGCCGGGACGGGGGAGGGCACCGCGCGGGGCACGAACCGCCCATCCGAGGCGGGCTGCATGTCGAGGCGCCGGTCGTGCAGTCCGTGCAGGGTCGAGCGGTGGCCGATCGACACGATGGTGGTGCCGGGCAGGCGTTCGCGCAGCATCCGGTAGATCGAGGCCTCGCTCGGCTCGTCGAGGGCGGCGGTGGATTCGTCGAGGAACAGCCAGTCGGGTTTGGCGAGGACCGCGCGGGCGATCGCGAGGCGCTGCTGCTCGCCCCCCGAGAGGCGCTGGTCCCAGGCATCGACCTCGTCGAGGCGGTCGGCGAGCGCCGGCAGCTGCGCGGCGATCAGCGCGTCGCGGATCGCCGCGTCGGGGTACATGTCGGTGGTGTTCGGGTAGGCCACCGCGCCGCGCAGGGTTCCGAGCGGAATGTAGGGCCGCTGCGGCAGCACCAGGGCCGATTGCCCCTTGGGCAGGTCGATCCGGCCCTTGCCGAAGGGCCAGATGCCCGCGATGGCGCGAAACAGCGTCGACTTGCCCGAGCCCGAGGGGCCGGTGAGCAGGGTCGCGCCGCCCTTGGCGATCGTGAGCGTGTCGGCGCTGACGATCTCGCGCCCGTCCGGCAGGCCGAGGCTGAGCTTCGTGGCGGTGACGTCGCCCCGGGTCTCGTTGCCCTGGAACAGGCCCTCGCCTGTGCCGCCGATGGCCTCGGCCTTGGTCATCGCCCGCTTGAAGGAGGAGAGGCGGTTGGTGTTGGCCCGGTAGGCCGCGATCGTCACGTAGGAATTGATGAAGAACGACAGCGAGGACTGAACGCTGCTGAAGGCGTCGCCGGTCTGCTGGAACTGGCCGAGGGTGATCTTCTTCAGGAAGTAGGAGGGCGCCGCCAGGATGTAGGGGAAGACGACGCTGATCTGGCTGTAGGACAGGGTGAAGCTGCCGAGCTTGATCCGCCGAATGATGATGCCGATGTAATTGTCGATGATGGCGTGGAAGAGTGTGCCGAGGCGTACCGTCTCGGCGCGCTCGCCGCGCAGGAGCGCGATCTGCTCGCCGTAGATACGGGTGCGGGCCAGCGAGAACCGGAAATCCGCCTCGACCTTCTCCTGCCGGAAGTCGAGCCCGATCAGCGGGCGGCCGATCACATGCGTGAGCCAGGTGCCGATGACGGCGTAGCCGACCACGAGCCAGACCAGGAAGCCCGGGACCACCGTGTCGGTGAAGGGCAGCACGAAGTCGCGCGACAGGCCCCACAGGATGACCATGAAGGAGACCAGGGTCGCGGCCTGGGACAGGAGCCGGATCGAGAGCGTCGTGGTCTGTGAGATGAACAGGTTCACGTCGCTCTGAATGCGCTGGTCCGGGTTGTCCGCGTGCTCGTCCGTGAAGGGCACGCGGTAATGCGTGCCGGCATCCAGCCAGCGGCCGTAGAAGCTGCGGGTGAGCCAGGTGCGCCAGCGGATATGCAGGGAGGCGTCGACGAAGGTGTCGAACATGCCGACCACGACCCAGATCGTGGCGAGGGGCGTGAACACCCAGACGAGCTGATACCAGAACGCGTCGGCGTTATATTCCTGCAGCGCGTTGAAGAGGTCGCGGAACCAGAAGTTCAGGCGAAGCTGCAGGGCGACCTGCGCGAAGGTGATGAAGATCGAGAGCGCGACCAGGCGCTGGCCGATCTTGCCCTCGGTGGAGCCGAACAGGCGGAACGGCCCGATCTCCCGCGTCGGCTTGTCCTTCGTGGCGAAGTACGGGTCGGCGATGAGTGTGATCGCGCGGATGGGTTCGAGGTGCGAGATCGCCAGAACGATTCCGGCGAAGACCACGGCGCCGGTGGCGGCGAAGCTCGGGGGCAGCAGGGCGGCGAGCGTCGGCGGCAGCAGACCGAGCGCCGCGAGCTGCTTGGCCCCGGCCAGGAACAGGTAGCCGATGCCGTAGACCGAGACGAAGACCTTGAGGTAGGCCGAGAGCCGACCCGAGGCGAGCAGGATGCCCGCCATGGCAAACCCGCTCAGGGAAACGTAGAGCGGTGCCGCCTCGCCGGGCGCGATCAGCAGCACCAGCGCGAACAGCGCCGTCACCGCCGCCTGCAGGCCGAGGCCCGTCCTCAATGCGGCCACGCGCGTCTCCCTGTCTCGGATGATTGTCGTCGGGTGCCGGAAGGGCACGGATTGCGCCCGGCATTGCAGGCGCGCCGTGGCGAGAACGTGGCGGGATTGGGTGGCCGGCGGTCGCGCGCTACCAGTCCCAATCGCTGAATTCCGGCTCCCGGCAGCGATAGCCGATGGGGCATTCCGGATTGTCGCGGGTTGGCACGAAGCGCAACTCGGCGATCTCGCTCAGATTGCACTGGCTGCGGTCCCGTACGAAGCGCTCGGGCATTCCGCCGCCGCCGGGACTGATCAGGACGGAGCCCTTGCCCTTCACCAGGGCCATGGCGTCGGCGCAGGTCAGGCGTTGGGGCGCGGGGAGGGGGCTCTGGGCACCGGCCGGCGTTGCGAAGGCGACGCAGATGGCGAGTGCGAGGCGTCTCGTCACGATACTCGGCGCCGCTTCTTACGTTTCAGTCGAGTCAAGCATGGCAGTTTACGTATGAGGCGGAAAGGGGTTGCCGTCCGCTCGCCGCAATCGGGGGCTCTATCCACCGGGATTGCGCTCCGTCGGGGCGCCCCACCCAGCGCGCGACCGTCGGCCGAGGCCCCGGTTCCGCCCGAACGGACATCCGTCAGAGCCATGACCGCTGCCGCGAACCCGGGATTGTCGATCCTCAACCTCGATGCCGTGCGCGCCGCCCCGGTGTCGCGCGAGCCCTACAGCTTCTTCCTCGGCAACGACGTGCTGAAGGCCGACGCCGTCGATGCGATCCGGGAGGATTTCCCGGCGATCGCCAAGCCCGGCTACCTCACGGTGGACGAGGTCGCGCTGAAGGGCCGCTTCAAGGCCCTCATCGAGGAACTGGAGAGCGACGAATTCTCCCGGATCATGGGCGAGAAGTTCGGCATCGACCTCGTCTCCTGCCCGCGCCTCACCACGATCATGAAGCGCAGCCAGCCGAAATACGGCTCGATCCACACCGATGGCCCGTCCAAGGTGATGACGATGCTGATCTACATGAACGACGCCTGGGATGCACCGACGGCCGGCCGCCTGCGGGTGCTCTACGACGGCAAGAACTACGAGCCCTTCGCCGTCGAGGTGCCCCCCACCATGGGGACGATGTTCGCGTTCCTGCGGGCCGACAATTCCTGGCACGGCCACGAGCCCTTCGAGGGCGAGCGCCGCGTCGTCCAGGTCGCCTGGGTCAAGGACGCCAGCGAACTCGAGCGCAAGAAGAAGCGCAACCGCACGGCCCAGTTCCTGAAGGGTATCTTCGGCCGCTGAGGCTCGTCCCGGCCGGACGCTTCGCCTCCGGTCGGGTCCTTGGCTTTCAATTGGACCTCGGCTGCTAACAGGGAAATCGGCGTTCCGACCCCTTCGGCCCTGGCCAGACGTCGGATTGCCGCTATCCTATGGTCTCGCGCAGAACGGGCGTCGCGCGCCGGATGCACGTGCGAGTTTCATGGGACCCGACGACGATCCGCTCGATCTTGCCGACCGCATCCTGAACCTGCTGCCCGGTGACGGCACCCCGGTGCTGAACCGCGTGATGCGCGCGATGCTGGCCCGCGCCTGCGAGCGGCCCATCGACCAGGAAACCTATTTCGCCGCCCGCGACCGACTCCTGGCCGAAGGGCGGATCGGCCGGCTGCGCGGGCAGGGAGGCCAGATCTTCCTCACCGTGGCCGAGGTCGCCATCCCCGAGGCGCCCGCCGCCGATCCGGACGCGCGCTGGCCCGAGGCGCGCCTGATGGCGCCGCTCCAGGCCTATCTCGAAGGCACGTTCCGAAAAGGCCTCGATCTCGGCGACAACCTCTGCCTCGTGCAGGACACTTCGGCCCTCGGGCCCCGGCAGGGACAATGGGCCCGTCCGGACTTCATCCTGGTTTCGGCGATGCGGTTTCGCCTGCTGCCGGGGGCGCAGGTGGATGTCCACGCCTTCGAGCTGAAAACGGAGGCCGGCGGGACGGTCCAGGCCGTCCACGAAGCCCTGGCCCAGACCCGCTTCACCCATTTCGGCCACCTCGTCTGGCACCTGCGGGAGGGCGCGCGGGCGGAGGCGCGCCTCGGCGAGATCGCCGCGCAATGCGAGGCGCACGGCATCGGCCTCATCCGCCTGCGCGACCCGAGGGCCCCGGAGAACGCCGAGATCCTGGTGGATCCCGTCCGCAAGGCCACGGCGCACGCGATCATCGACGGATTCCTCGAATCGCGGCTGACCGCCGCGAACCGGAAACGGCTGGAACTGGCTTTGCGGGAGCAGCGGGCATGAGCAGCAGGGCACATCACGGGCCGGAGGGCATGCCCAGGAGGGAGGCCCGTCCATGAGCAAGGCAGTTCGGCAGGGTCCGGGTCGTCTCATCGCCGTGGCGAACATGAAGGGCGGGGTGGGCAAGACCACCACGGTGGTCATGCTGGCCGAGGCCCTGGCGGCGGACGGCGCCTCGGTGCTGGTGGTCGACCTCGACCCGCAGGCCAGCGTCTCCGTCTGCCTCGCCGGTGAGACGCTGCTGGCGGAAATGATCGCCCGCGGGCGGACGCTGGAAGCCTACCTCGCCCTGAAGCTGATCAACCGCGACAAGCCGGCCCTGGCGCCGCGCATCCGCGATCAGGTCAGCGTCACCACGCACCAGAACGAGCCCCTGGCCGTCTCGCTCCTGCCCGCCGGTCCCTACCTGCGCCTCGTGGAGCGCGAAATCATCTACGAATTGACCGGCCGCAATTTCTCGATGCACGCCATCGAGGGGCAGCTCTCGACGATCTTCCAGGAGGAGTTCGTGCCGCTCACCGCGCGCTACGACTACATCCTGTTCGACTGCGCCCCCGGCATCTCGCCGATGACCGAGGTGGCGGTGCGCGGCTCCGATCTCGTGGTCGTCACCTCGATCCCGGACTACCTCTCGACCTACGGACTCGACGCTTTCGTCCAGACCATCTGGAACAACAACGGCCGGCGCGGCAGCCATCTCGCGCCGGCCCGCCCGCCCCATGTCCTGGTCACGCGCTTCCAGCAGCAGGTGCGCCAGCACCAGCAGACACTCGCCCGGCTCCAGGCCGAAGCGGCGGCGAAGAACGCGGGCATCCGCCTGTTCGCGACCCGCATCCCGCAGGCGGCGGCCCTGGCCGAGGCGCTGATGCCGCGCGAGGTGCCGCCGACCTTTTCGGGCAAGTACGGCGCGCACGTCTCCAATGTCCTCATCCCGCTCGTGGCGGAAGTGAAGGGGGTTTTCGATGGCACTTGATGTGGATGGTTACGCGGTTCTCGGGGCCATCGCCCGGGCGCCGGACGCGTTCCCCGACCTGCGCGCCGAACTGGCCAAGACTGCGCGCACCCTCGTGGTGAAGCAGCTGAAGGCCAAGGGCCTCACCTTCGACGGCCTGCGCCGCGTGCACGGCAGCCTCGGGGCGGAGCCCTTCGCCCTGGTGGTCGACGGCCTCACGGAGGCGGAGGCCCGCAGCCTCGTGACACGCGTCGACAAGCACTATCCCGATGCGAAGACCGCGCCGCTCGATGCGTTGCGCCGTCACCTCGCCGCGCTTGCCGGCGGGGCCGAGCCCACGGGCAAGCCGGCCGGAAAGCCCCCGAAGCCCAAGGATCCCGAGGCCGGCAAGCCCGTCGCCCGGGCGCCGAAGGTCACCCGCGCCCTCGGCAGCCCCGCCTTCGCGGCGAGTTGGGACGGCAAGGATCACGACGTCAGAGATCCGGACAGCAAGGACGGAGCCAAGGAAGGAGCCAAGCCCGCCAAGGCGGCGAAGTCCGCCAAACCGGCCAAGTCCAAGAAGTAACGGAGGCGTGGGCGACCATGGCGCCGCCACCTTTGCGTGGCGCCATGCGGCCCCGTCATCCGCCGGAGATTCGCCCGTGGCCGTTTCGCGTTGGGGTTCGGTGTGTCGGGCCGTCGCGCTCGGCTCGCTCCTGCTGTCGGGTGCCGCCCCGGTCGGCGCTTCGCCCGCCGCCGACCTGCGCCTCCTCGATGCCCTGACCTGGGGCGCGACCCCGACGAGCTTCGCTGCGCTGAGGGCGCAGGGACGCGAGGCCTGGCTCGCCGCGCAGTTGCGGCAGGGGGCTCCCGCTCCCCTGCCGCCGGCGGCCGAGGCACAGGTCGAGGCCATGCGGCCGCAGGGCGACCTGAGCGAGCGGATCGCCGCCCTCGACGCGCAGGCGCGGGCGGCCAATGCGGTGCCGGACCTCGACGCGCGCAGGGCGGCCCTGGCCGCTCACCAGGAGGCCGTCAGCGAGGTCTATCGCCGATCGGTCGCAGCCACGCTCCTGCGCGCGCTCTATGCGCCGGATCAGGTCCGGGAGCGCATGACCTGGTTCTGGTTCAACCGCTTCAACGTCCATCAGGGCAAGGCCAACCTGCGCCTGCTGGTGGGCGATTACGTCGATACCGCCATCCGCCCGCATGCCCTCGGCCGGTTCCGCGACCTCCTCGCCGCGACGCTCGAGCACCCGGCGATGCTGCGCTACCTCGACAATGCCGAGAACGCCGCCAACCGGATCAACGAGAACTACGCCCGCGAACTCATGGAACTGCACACGCTCGGTGTCGGCGGCGGCTACGCGCAGCGCGACGTCGAGGAACTGGCGCGCATCCTCACGGGGGCGGGCATCGCGACGCGACCCGAACCGCCCGCCGTCAAGCCGGTGCTGGCGGGCGACGTGGTCCATAAGGGGCTGTTCCTGTTCAACCCGGCCCGGCACGATTACGGCGACAAGGTCTTCCTCGGGCAGGTCGTCCGGGGCCGGGGCTTTGCCGAGATCGGGCAGGCTCTGGACATCCTGAGCCGGCATCCCGCCACGGCCCGCAACGTCTCGCGCGGCATCGCCATCTACCTGATGGGACGGCCGCCGCCGGATGCCCTGGTCGAGCGTCTCGCCGCGGTCTTCGCGCGCACCGACGGGGCGATCGCGGCCATCCTCGATGCCCTGGTCCACGATCCGGATTTCACCGCCGCCCTCGGCACCGGATTCAAGGATCCCATGCGCTACGTCCTGTCGGCCGTGCGGCTCGCCTATGACGACCGGGTCATCCTGAACACCGGCCCGGTCCAGAACTGGCTGAACCGGCTCGGCGAAGGGCTGTTCAACCGGTCGACGCCCGATGGCTATCCCCTCGACGCGGCCGCCTGGAACGGCCCCGGCCAGCTCACGGCACGCTTCGAGGTCGCGCGCCAGATCGGGGCCGGCCCGGCCGGCCTGTTCAAGGCGCCGACGCCGGATGGCGGGGAGGAGCCCGCCTTTCCGCTCCTGCAGAACGGCCTCTACTTCGGCGCCCTGGCCGAGACCCTCGCGGGCCCGACCCGGGCCGCCCTCGCGCGGGCCGTCTCGCCCCAGGACTGGAACACGCTGTTCCTGTCCTCGCCGGAATTCATGCAGTGACGGGGACGGGAATGAACAGACGCGCCCTCCTGCGCGGGGCGGCCGCGCTCGCCGGCGGTACGGTTTCGGGGCGGGTCTGGGCGGCGCCGAAGGCCGATGCGCGCCTGCTCGTGGTCTTCCTGCGCGGTGCCTACGACGCCGCCAATGTGGTGATCCCCACCGGAAGCGACTTCTACTATCGCGCGCGGCCGACGCTCGCCATCGCGCGGCCGGACGCCGCCGACCCGGCCGCCGCCCTCGCCCTCGACGCCGACTGGATCCTGCACCCGGCCCTGCGCGACACGATCCTGCCGCTCTTCGCCAAAGGCCAGGCGGCCTTCGTCCCCTTCGCCGGCACCAGCGACCTCACCCGGAGCCACTTCGAGACGCAGGACACGATCGAACTCGGCCAGACCTTGGGCGAATCGCGCAACTACCAGTCCGGGTTCATGGCGCGGCTGGCCTCGGAACTGACGCGGGTGCGCCCGATCGCCTTCACCGAACAGTCGCCCCTGATCTTCCGGGGGCCGGACCCGGTGCCGAACATCGCCCTCGCCGGCCTCGGCAAGGCGGGGATCGACGAGCGGCAGGCCCGGCTCATCAGCGCGATGTACGCCGGAGGCCCGCTCGCCGGTGCGGTCAACGAGGGCTTTCGCGTCCGTGACGAGGTCTACCGTACGGTCTCCGACCACCAGGCCCAGGCCGATCGCGGCGCGGTCTCGCCCAAGGGCTTCGAACTGGCCGCCCGCCGGATCGGTCGGCTGATGCGCGATCAGTTCAACCTCGGCTTCGTCGATGTCGGCGGCTGGGACACCCATGTGAACCAGGGGGCCGCCGCCGGCTACCTCGCCGACCGCGTGAGCGAACTCGGGCGCGGGCTCGCGGGCTTCACGCAGGAGATCGGCGGCGCCTGGAACGACACCGTGGTGGTGGTGGTCTCCGAGTTCGGGCGCACATTTCGCGAGAACGGCAGCCGGGGCACCGATCACGGCCACGGCAGCGTCTACTGGGTGCTCGGGGGCGGCGTGCGGGGTGGCCGCATCGCCGGCCCGCAGGTCCGCGCCGACGAGGCTCACCTGTTCCAGAACCGGGATTATCCCGTGCTCACCGATTACCGCGCGATGCTCGCCGGCCTGTTCCAGCGGCTCTACGGGCTCGATGCGGCGAGCCTCGGGCGGATCTTCGCCGGGGTGGCGCCGAGCGACCTCGGCCTGATCTGACGGAGACGACGAAAAAGGGGCCGCCTTTCGGCGACCCCTCTTTTCCGGGACCAAGTCTGACCCCAGGCCCGGCTTGGCCGGACCTGGGTTTCCTTGGGCTTAGCAGGGCTGGACGTCTTAGAAGTCCATGCCGCCCATGCCGCCGCCGCCCGGCATCGCCGGGGCGCCGCTGTCCTTCTTCGGAGCATCGGCGATCATGGCTTCGGTGGTGACGAGGAGGCCGGCGATGGAGGCGGCGTCCTGCAGGGCGGTGCGCACGACCTTGGCCGGGTCGACGATGCCGGCCTGGATCATGTCGACGTACTCTTCGGTCTGGGCGTTGAAGCCGAAGGTGATCGAGGAGGTGTTGTCGGTGATCTTGCCGACCACGATCGAGCCCTCGACGCCGGAGTTGGCGGCGATCTGGCGGATCGGGGCCTCAAGGGCCTTCAGCACGATCTTGATACCGGCCTGGACGTCCGGGTTGTCGCTCTTGAGGGCGCGGACGGCCTCACGGGCGCGGAGCAGGGCGGTGCCGCCGCCGGGGACGATGCCCTCTTCCACCGCAGCGCGGGTGGCGTTGAGCGCGTCGTCTACGCGGTCCTTCTTCTCCTTGACCTCGACCTCGGTCGCGCCGCCGACGCGGATGACCGCGACGCCGCCGGCGAGCTTGGCCAGACGCTCCTGGAGCTTCTCACGGTCGTAGTCCGAGGTGGTCTCCTCGATCTGCGCCTTGATCTGGCCCACGCGAGCCTCGATGTCCGACTTCTCGCCGAGACCGTCGATGATCGTGGTGGTCTCCTTCTCGATGCGGATGCGCTTGGCGCGGCCGAGCATCGGCAGGGTGACGTTCTCGAGCTTGATGCCGAGGTCCTCGGCGATCATCTGACCCTGGGTCAGGATCGCGATGTCCTCGAGCATGGCCTTGCGGCGATCGCCGAAGCCCGGAGCCTTGACGGCCGCGACCTTGAGGCCGCCGCGCAGCTTGTTCACGACGAGCGTGGCGAGCGCCTCACCCTCGATGTCCTCGGCGATGATGACGAGCGGCTTGCCGGTCTGCACCACGGCCTCGAGAACCGGCAGCATCGCCTGGAGCGAGGACAGCTTCTTCTCGTGGATGAGGATGTAGGGGTCCTCGAGCTCGGCGACCATCTTCTCCGCGTTCGTGATGAAGTACGGGGAGAGGTAACCGCGGTCGAACTGCATGCCCTCGACGACGTCGAGCTCGGTCTCGGCGGTCTTGGCTTCCTCGACGGTGATGACACCCTCGTTGCCGACCTTCTGCATGGCGTGGGCGATCATCTCGCCGATTTCCTTGTCGCCATTGGCCGAGATGGTGCCGACCTGGGCGACTTCCTCGGACGAGGCGACCTTCTTGGCGCGGCTCGTGATGTCCTCGACGGCGGCCTTCGTCGCGAGGTCGATGCCGCGCTTGAGGTCCATCGGGTTCATGCCGGCGGCCACGTACTTGGCGCCTTCACGGACGATGGCCTGGGCCAGGACGGTGGCGGTGGTGGTGCCGTCGCCCGCGATGTCGTTGGTCTTCGAGGCCACTTCGCGCACCATCTGGGCGCCCATGTTCTCGAACTTGTCGGCGAGCTCGATCTCCTTGGCGACGGTGACGCCGTCCTTGGTGATGCGCGGCGCGCCGAAGGACTTCTCGATGACGACGTTGCGGCCCTTGGGGCCGAGCGTGACCTTCACCGCGTCGGCGAGAATGTCGACGCCACGGAGCATCTTCTCGCGGGCGTCGGAGGCGAAGCGGACTTCTTTCGCTGCCATGTCAGATCCTTGTCAGTGATGGGCCCCGAGGCGCCGGACGGCGCCCTCGAAGGGCTCGTGAAAGGGGGTTTGCCGAAGAGAAACCGACTTAGGCGACGACGCCCATGATGTCGGATTCCTTCATGATCAGGAGGTCCTGACCGTCGATCTTGACCTCGGTGCCGGACCATTTGCCGAACAGGACGCGGTCGCCGGCCTTGACGTCGAGCGGGTTGATGCGGCCGGCCTCGTCACGGGCGCCCGGGCCGACGGCGACGATCTCGCCCTCTTGCGGCTTCTCCTTGGCGGTGTCGGGGATGATGATGCCCCCCTTGGTCTTCTCTTCGCCTTCGATGCGGCGAACGACGACACGGTCGTGCAGCGGACGGAACTTCATGAGCTGCCCTCTTGCTTCAAATTCGTGGATGGCGTTGATGCGGCGCGGCAGCGCGCTCAACCCAGGCCGTTAGCACTCTCCCTGGGTGAGTGCTAACGATGGCGCCGAGTTAGGCGCGTGGCCGGTTCGAGTCAAGACTGTCGCAGGGTCCGACGACGATCCGACGACGACGTTCTTCCCCTCTTCCACCGCTTTGCCGAAAGTCCTTTGCGGATGATCAAGCTTCATGGTCCGCAAGGGTCGGTCGAGCCCGAGACCGGCGACGCGGGCTCCGCCTGCCCGCCCCACGCACTCTGGATCGACCTCGACGACCCGACCGCCGAAGAAGCGGAGCGGGTCGAGGCGTCCACCGGTATCCGCGTGCCGTCCCGCACGGCCTTGAGCGAAGTCGAGAATTCGAGCCGGCTGCGGCGGCTGAAGAACGGCTTCTCGCTCTCCACGCCGATGATCACCTTCGACAAGCTGGATTCGCAGTTGATGCCGCTGGGCTTCCTGCTCACCAAGGACCGCCTCGTCACCGTGCGCTTCCACGAACTGCGCGCCTTCGGCGAGGTCAGGAAGCGGATCGACACCGGGGATGGCGTGGGCACCACCAGCATCGAGATCTTCCTGCTGCTGATGGAGGAGCTGGTCGACAGCCTGGCCGACGCCCTCGAAGACATGGGCGCCGACCTCGATTCGCTCTCCACCCAAATCTTCGATTTCGATGTCCACAGCGGCGGGCTCGCCGGGGACAGCAAGCTCCGGAACCAGACGCCGCGCCGCCGCGACCTCGCGCTGCGGCGGATCCTGCGCGGCATCGGCCGGCGGGGCAAGGCGCTCGGCAAGATCCGCTCCAGCCTGCTCGGCCTCGAGCGCATCGTGCCCTTCGTCGCCAACGAGTGCGAGCAGATCCTGGGCGAGGAGCAGGTGCCCCGCTTCGAGGCGGTGCGCCGCGACATCGCCTCCCTCGACGAGTTCGAGATCCGCCTGTCGGAGAACGTGCAGTTCCTCCTCGACGCGACGCTCGGCCTCATCAGCATCGAGCAGAACAACACCTTCCGGGTCCTCACCGTGGCCTCGGTGGTGGGCATCCCGCCGACCCTCATCGCCTCGATGTACGGCATGAACTTCAAGCACATGCCGGAACTCGAATGGGTCTACGGCTATCCCTACGGCCTCGTGCTCATCCTGGTGAGCGCCATCATTCCGATCGTTTTCTTCCGGATTCGCGGCTGGCTGTGAGCGGTTGACGGAATCTTCGCTCAGGCCTGACCAGATCGAGGCGCCGCGACGGGGCGGCCTTCCGAGGATGCCGTCCGCGCCATGGCCGTGATCGCCGCCTTCGTCCTCAATGCCGGCCTGAACTTCGTCCTCGGCCTGCTCGTGGCCAAGCTGCTGGGGCCGGCGGATTTCGGCCTGTTCGCGCTGGCGACCGCCGGGGCCATCGTCGCCAACACGGTGCTGTTCGAGTGGCTGCGCCTGTCGGCGACGCGGTTCTACTCGGCGCGGGTCCGGGCCGACGAGCCCTGGATCCGGCAGGGGCTCGACCGGGCCTACGGGATCGTCGGGCTGGGGCTGTTCGCCGTCGCACTGCTCTGCCTCGGCGCCGGCTTCGCCACCGGGCTCGATGCCGGGGGCCGTCTCGCCATCACGGCCGGCGCGGCGCTGGCCGCCCTCGGCATCGGCATCTTCGACTATCACGCCGCGCTCGCCCGCGCCCGCTTCGACGGCGGGCTCTACTTCCGGCTGGTGGCGGTCAAGAACGTGCTGTCCTTCGCCATGATGGCGGGGGCCGCCTGGTTCCTGCCGCAGCCGGCCTGGGTGCTGGCCGCCGCCGGGGTCAGCCAGGCCGGGGCGGCCTGGCTGCTGCGCCGCCCCTTGGGCGATCCCGTCACGCCCCGCCTGCGGGTGCGGCTGAGCGAGACCTGGCGCCTCTTCGCGGCCTACGGCCTGCCGCTGATCGCCGCCAACGCGATCTACCAGCTCATGCCGTTCCTCAACCGGGGCAGCATCGCGGCCCAGGGCGGGCTGGCCGAGGCCGGGTACTTCGCGCTGGCCGCCGACGTCACCACCCGCAGCATCGGCACGCTGGGGACCGCCCTCGACCTCCTCCTGTTCCAGCTCGCCGTCCGGGCCGAGGAGGAGGAGGGCCGGGCGGCGGCGGAGGCCCAGGTTGGGCGCAATGCCGGCGTGGTGGTGGCTCTGCTCCTGCCCTGCGCGGTCGGCTTCTGGGCCGTCCTTCCGGCGCTCCAGGCCCTGGTCGTGCCGGAGGCATTCCGTGGGCCCTTCGCGGCCTATGCGGGCCTGATGATCCCCGGCTTCTTCTGCCTCGCGATGATGAACTTCGCCCTCAACCCCGTCTTCCAGATCCGCCGCCGCACCCGCCCGGTGATCGTCGCCGCGCTGGTGGGGCTCGCGGTGAACGGGCTCGGCCTCTGGCTTCTGCCGCCGCACCTCGGGCCCGAGGGCGTGGCGATCGCGCAGACCGCCGGTCTCGGCGCCGCGACCCTGCTGCTGGCCCTGCTGGCCCTCACCGGGACCGATCGCCTCGCCCTGCCGTGGTGGGACATCTTCGCGGCCGGCGTCGCCGCCCTCGCGATGGCGCTCTGCCTCCTGCCCCTGCGTCACGTCGAGCCGGTGCGCTGCCTGGCACTGAGCATCCCCCTCGGGGTCGCCCTCTACGGCGCCTTGGTCTGGGTCTTCGACATCGCGGGCCTGCGCGGGCAGATCGAGGCGCGCCTCGCGGCCCGAACCGCCCCGGATGCCGCTGCGTCGGAGCCGGCGGCCTCCGAATAGGCCCGCGACGCCGGATGCCTTCCGCGCGCGCCTCCGTTAAGATGGAGTCATTCAAGAGTGAAACGCGGATGCCGCAGAGCATCCCGGACCGGGTAGGAAGCGATGCGTTCATACGAGCCTCATGACGAGGGCGCGGCGGCCGAGATCGTTCGCGCGGCGGCCGCTTCCACGCAGCGGCTCCGTCTCGTCGGGGGCGGGACGAAGGCGGGGATCGGCCGGCCCGCGCAGGACGAGGCGACGCTGTCCAGCGCGAAGCTCTCCGGCATCACCCTCTACGAGCCCGCCGAGATGGTAGTCGCGGCCCGCGCCGGTACGCCGCTCTGCGAGGTCCAGGCGCTGCTGGCCGACCGTGGGCAGATGCTGCCCTTCGAGCCCATGGACCATCGCGGCCTGATGGGCACGCAGGGCGAGCCGACCTTCGGGGCCGTGGCCGCCGCCAACACGTCCGGTCCGCGCCGGATCAATGCGGGCGCCGCCCGCGACAGCCTGATCGGCGTGCGCTTCGTCAACGGGCGCGGCGAGGCCATCAAGTCCGGCGGCCGGGTGATGAAGAACGTCACCGGCCTCGACCTCGTGAAGCTCATGGCCGGTTCCTGGGGCACCCTCGGCCTCCTCACCGAGGTGACCTTCAAGGTGCTGCCCCGCCAGGAGCGGGTGGCGACCCTGGCCTATGCCGGCCTTGACGATACCCGGGCCATCGCCGCCTTGAGCGCCGCCCTCGGCTCGCCCTTCGAGCTGACGGGCGCCGCCCACCTGCCCGCCGGCATCGACGGCGCGGCGCGCACCCTGATGCGGATCGAGGGTTTTTCGGAATCGATCAATTATCGCCTGGGCGAACTGCGCCGCCTGCTCAAGCGCTTCGGCGAACCGGAGATCCTGGAGGGTGACGGCACCGCCGACCTCTGGGCCCGCATCCGCGACGCCACGTCTCTCGCCGAGCCCCGGGAGGCCGCGATCTGGCGCATCGCCACGGCGCCGACCCATGGTCCCGCCCTCGTCGCCGCCATCGCGGCCGAGCGCGACGCGCGCTGGTTCTACGATTGGGGCGGCGGCCTGATCTGGCTCGCCACCGCCGCCACGGATGACGCGGGCGCCGCGACGGTGCGCGCCGCCGTCCGTACCCAGGGCGGACACGCCACCCTGGTGCGGGCGCCCGACGCCGTCCGCGCGGCGGTGCCGGTGTTCGAGCCGCTCTCCGAGCCGCTGATGCGGATCACGATGGGCATCAAGGCGGCGCATGACCCGGCGGGCCTGTTCAATCTGGGCCGGATGTATGCCGGCGTCTGAGCCGGTCGGGGCCAGGATGCGCTGTTGAGAGCCATTCCAAGGCTCGGCAACCGATGCGATTGACCTTAAACTGACGCCACGAACGACGATGCCGAAGCCGACCGGACGGAAGTCCGGTCCGGCGAACGGCGCGAGGGTGGACCCGAGGATACGCCGTGCAGACCAATTTCAGCCTGACGCAGCTCGCGGACCCCGCCATGGCCGCGTCCGAGAAGATCCTGCGGACCTGCGTCCATTGCGGGTTCTGTACCGCCACCTGCCCGACCTACCTGCTGCTCGGTGACGAGCTCGATTCCCCGCGCGGGCGCATCTATCTCATCAAGGACATGCTGGAGGGGGGCAAGCCGGCGGTGCCGGAGGTGGTCAAGCACGTGGACCGCTGCCTCTCCTGCCTGTCCTGCATGACGACCTGCCCCTCGGGCGTGCATTACATGCACCTCATCGACCACGCCCGCGAACACATCGAGACGACTTATCGGCGCCCCTTGAGCGACCGCCTGCTGCGTAGCGTGCTGGCCTTCGTGCTGCCCTACCCGAACCGCTTCCGGCTGGCGCTCCTCGGGGCGAAGCTGGGCGCGCCGTTCCGTCCCCTGGTCGCGCGGCTGCCGCGGGTGGGCAACCGTCTCGCAGCGATGCTCGACCTCGCCCCGGCGCAACTGCCGAACCGCAACCCGACCGACCGGCCCGGCACCTTCCCGCCCGAGACCCGCGCCCTGGAAGCCAGCGCCGCCCTGCACGGCGAGACCGCACCCGCGCGTACCGGCCGGGTGGCGCTGCTGCGCGGCTGCGCCCAGAGCGTGCTGCGGCCGGACTTCAACGAGGCGGCGATCCGTCTCCTGACCCGGCACGGGGTCGAGGTCGTGCAGGCGAAGGGAGAGGGCTGCTGCGGCGCGCTCACCCATCACATGGGCAAGGCGGAGACCGCCCACGCCCAGGCCCGGCGCACCATCGACGCCTGGATCGCCGAGATGGACGGGGCGGGCCTCGACGCGATCCTGGTCACGGCGTCGGGCTGCGGCACGACGATCAAGGATTACGGCTTCATGTTCCGCGAAGACCCGGCCTATGCGGAGAAGGCCCGGCGCGTGTCGGGCCTTGCCAAGGACCTGACCGAGTACATGGCGACCATCCGTCTGATGCCGCCGATCCTCGAGACCGACCTCGTGGTCGCCTACCATTCCGCCTGCTCGATGCAGCACGGCCAGGGCATCCGCACCGAGCCCAAGAACCTCCTGAAGAGCGCGGGCTTCACCGTGAAGGACGTGCCCGAGGGCCACATCTGCTGCGGCTCGGCGGGCACCTACAACATCCTCCAGCCCGAGATCGCGAACCGTCTCCGGGACCGGAAGGTCGCCAACATCGAGCGGATGCGCCCCGACGTCATCGCCACCGGCAACATCGGCTGCGCCACCCAGATCGGGAAGGGCACGGCGATTCCGATCGTGCACACGGCGGAGCTGCTGGACTGGGCGACCGGCGGCCCGAAGCCGGCAGCCCTGGAGGGCCTGCCTGCGCGGACGATGCTGGCGGCGGAGTAGGGAGCCTGGACGCCCATCAGCGATCGAGCTGATAGGTCAAGGAGATCCAGCGGTAGCCGAGTCCGTCGCGGCTGACGTAGCCGAGCGACGGAAACGAGGTGTGATAGCCGGCCACCAGGACCCGGTCGGTGGCCGCCATGTCGTAGATCGTTCGTCGGGTGGCGGCGCCGGCGCTCTTCTCCATGTCGAACAGGGCATGCCAATCGGGTCGCGCCAGCGAGGCGACCTCGTGATGGGCGCAGTCGCCCCAGATCAGCATGCGCTCCCCTTCGCTCTCCACGTGGAAGGCGAGGTGTCCGGGTGTATGACCGAAGGCCGCCAGCGCATCGATGCCCGGCGCCACCGAATCGCCGGGCTTCACGAAGCGGATGCGGTCGGCGAGGGGTAGCAGGTGGCTGCGAAAGATCCGCGCCGATTTGTGCTCGTTGCCGTCCTCCGCTGCTGCGAGGCGGGCATCGTCCGACCAAAAGGCGAATTCCCGCGTGCCGACCACGTAGCGGGCGTTCGGGAAGAGCGGTGTCCCGGATTCAAGAAGGCCGCCGATATGATCGGTGTGGCAATGGGTCAGGACGACGATGTCGATCATCTCGGGTGAGAGGCCCGCCTGTTCGAGGAGGCGCGCGAGCCGGCCTCCGGCGGGGCGGGGGATGAAGCCGACCTCGCCGTTGCCGGTATCAAACAATATCGTCTGACGGCCGGTCTGGACGAGGGTCGGCGTGAAGCCGGGCTTGAAGCGAGTTTCCGGAAGGCTGTTCTCCCGCATCAGCGCCTGGATCTCCGCTCTGGGACGATCCTCTCCGACGATCGGCCAGGGACCATCGATCATGGCATCGGCGTCGCGCAGGGTGGTGACGGCGAAGGCGCCGAGGCGCACCCGTTTGAGCCCCGGCGGGGTGGAGGCGGGGATCGGCGTCGCCATCGCCCGGCCCGGCAGGGTCATGCCCGCCACTAGAGTCGCGGCGAGATGGCGGCGGGTGAGATCGGTCAGCGCAGCGTATCTCCTGGCGAAGGATTCTCGGCCGTGTCATTTCCTGCACGGACCGGCTCCGTCAGGATGGGTGCGGGCCCGGCAGGCCCCGGAATATCGCGGGGGGAGGAAGCTCGGCTTGTACGAACGTGCTGCGCCCAACGGGCGGCCGCCCGGCCCGATCTGGCACGTGGAAGGCGCGCACACCCTCTTCGCCGGTCCGCTCTCCTACAATGCCAGCCACCAGCACGGCGCTCCGGTCTATCTCGCGGGTCTCTACGGCGCCTTTCGCATCCGATTCGCGGGCGGGGTCTGGATCACCTGCCGCACCGCCTTCATCCCGGCCGGTGTCTCGCACGAACTCGATTGCGGCGGCGATCCCCTCGGCGTCCTCTACCGGGAGCCGGATGCCGGCGCGCGGGCGCTGGCCGGGTTGATGGGCCCGGCCGACCCGGTCGGCAGCGCCCTCGTGGGCAGGCGTGGCGAGGTCGATGCGCTGCGTGCGCTGTTCGAGCGTCGCGATGCCTGCGACTGGGCCGGCGAGGCCATCGCCGACCTGTCCGTCTTTTCGGGACGGCGGACCGACCAACCGGTCGATGCCCGGATCGCGCAGATTCTCATCGACCTGCGCGCCTGCCAGGATGTCCGGATGAGTGCCGGCCGGCTCGCCGCCGCTGCATCCCTGTCTTCCTCCCGGATGCAGCACCTGTTCAGCGCGGCGGTCGGCGTTCCATTCCGGCGCTATCGCGGCTGGATTCGGATGCGCCGCGCCATCAAGGCCGTAGTCCAGGGTGCCAACTTCACCCGCGCCGCACATGAGGCGGAGTTCTCGGACCAGTCGCACTTCGCGAACGCCTTCCGTCGGACATTCGGTGCACCGGCCTCGCTTAGCCTCCTGGGAATCCGCAGGCCGTCCGCGTCAGGCCGAGGCGCGCACGCTCGCCAGCACGAACACTCGGATCGCGGATGAGAGGTTCTGGCCCTCTCGTCCGGCATCGATGGTTCCGATCAGCGCCTGCACCGATTGACCGCGCGCCTCCGCGATCTCGCGCAGGGCCTCCCAGAACGGGTCCTCCAGGGACACGCTGGTGCGATGACCGGCGATCATCACGGAGCGCTTGGTGACGCCGTTCGTCATCGGCGCACGAAACCTTCCCGCCTGTGGGGGCCACGAGCCTCACCCATCTGATTTTTCACGCAGACCGCGTCCCTCTCCCCTTTGCGGGGAGAGGTTAGGAGTGGGGGTGTCACCGCCAGCCTCTGCCGCACCAGGGTCACCAAACCACCCCCACCCACGGAAGGGCGAGCGTTGCGGGCATCGTCACTCGTCCGAGTCCGGTCCCACCAGCTTGTGGCCCTCGTGGCGCGAGACCTCGATGGCCTTCTTGGCCTCGGCCAGGGTCTTGGCCTTCTTCGGGCGGCCGAAGGCGATGCGGTTGTCCGCCGCCTTCGCTTCCTTCTCGACCCGCGCCCGGTCCTTGCGGGCCTGGCGCAGGTTGATGATCTCCGCCATGCCGATCCGCCCCCTTACTCGGCGCTGGGCGCCAGCATCGTCTCCGGGCGCACCACGCGCTCGAACTCCTCGGCCGTGACGTAGCCCAGGCGCAGGGCCTCCTCCTTGAGGGTGGTGCCGTTCTTGTGCGCGGTCTTGGCGATCTCGGCGGCCTTGTCGTAGCCGATCGAGGGGGCGAGCGCGGTCACCAGCATCAGCGAGCGGCTCATCAGGTCGGCGATCTTGTCCTCGTTGGCCCTGATGCCGACGACGCAGTTGTCGGTGAAGCTCACCGCCGCGTCGGCGAGGATGCGGATCGACTGCAGAACCGCGTTGGCGATGACGGGCTTGAACACGTTCAGCTCGAAATTGCCCTGGCTGCCGGCGAAGCTCACGGTGGTGCCGTTGCCGATCACCTGGGCGCAGACCATGGTCAGCGCCTCGCACTGGGTCGGGTTGACCTTGCCCGGCATGATCGAGGAGCCGGGCTCGTTCTCGGGAAGCGAGAGTTCGCCGAGGCCCGAGCGCGGGCCGGAGCCGAGGAAGCGGATGTCCTGGGCGATCTTGAACAGGCCCGAGGCCAGCGCCGTGAGAGCGCCTTGCGTGAACACCAGCGCGTCGTGGGTCGCCAACGCCTCGAACTTGTTGGCGGCCGAGGTGAAGGGCAGGCCGGTCAACTCCGCGACCTTGGCGGCGAACTTTTCGGCGAATTCGGGATGCGCGTTGAGGCCGGTGCCGACCGCCGTGCCGCCCTGGGCCAGCGCCAGCACGCCGGGCAGTGTCGCCTTCACGCGCTCGGTGCCGAGTGCCACCTGCGCGACGTAGCCGGAAAACTCCTGGCCGAGCGAAACCGGGGTCGCGTCCTGCAGGTGGGTGCGGCCGATCTTCACGATGGACGCGAACGCCTCCGACTTCGCCTGGAGCGCGTCATGCAGGTGCTTCAGCGCCGGCAGCAGCCGGTCGTTGATCTCCCGCGAGACCGCGATGTGCATCGCGGTGGGGAACACGTCGTTGGAGGATTGCCCGCGATTGACGTGGTCGTTCGGGTGGACCGGCGACTTGCCGCCGCGCTTGCCACCGAGCAGTTCGTTGGCGAGGCTGGCGATCACCTCGTTGGCGTTCATGTTCGACTGGGTGCCCGAGCCCGTCTGCCAGACCACCAGCGGAAATTCCTGGTCGTGCTCGCCGGACACCACCTCGGCGGCCGAGGTGGCAACGGCCTGGGCCACCTTCGGGTCGAGGGCGCCGAGGTCCTGGTTCACCAGGGCGGCGGCCTGCTTGACCATGCCGAGCGCGTGCACGAGGGGCGCCGGCATCCGCTCCGTGCCGATCTTGAAGTTCTGTATCGAGCGCTGCGTCTGCGCGCCCCAGTAGCGATGCGCCGGGACCTCGATCGGCCCGAAGGTGTCGGACTCGGTGCGGGTGGCGGGCGTCTCGGTGGGCGACATCGTGGCCTCTTCGTCTGGAAAATTCGGACCCTACTTAAACCGCACGCATCCAAACCGCGATGGCGCTTTTCCCGGGGGCGGTGTCCTCGGCGCCGAATTGTCATGGCCTGCCTGACCCTCGGGCGGCCCCGGAGTGAAGACCGATGTCGAGTGCCACCGCCCGCGTTGCGCCGGAAACGGCCCCCCGGTTCCGGCCCCCGGTGCCCACCCCCCTGCGCGAGCAGCCGGGCCTGTTCGGTTTCCTCAAGGCGGCCCGTGCCAACCCGCTCACCACCTGGCTCGACGTGCATTTCGAGAAGCTGGTGGTGGCGGCGGACGGGGCGCTCGGGCGCGTCACCGTGGTGAGCGACCCGGCCCTGATCCGCTACCTCTACGTCGAGAACGCCGCCAACTACCGCAAGGACGACCTGCAGCGCCGCGTCCTCGCTCCCGGCCTCGGCAACGGCCTGCTCACGGCGGAGGGCGAGGAGTGGAAGCTCCAGCGCCGGACGCTCGCGCCGATCTTTTCCGCCCGACACGTGCTCGGCTTCAACGCGCCGATGAACGCGGCCGGCGCGCGCTTCGCCCGCCGGCTGGCCCGCCGTGACGGGACGCGCATCGACGTCGCCCTGGAGATGACCCGCGTCACCCTCGACGTCCTGGAACGGACGATCTTCACCCACGGCCTTGCCAGCGACCCCGACGCTTTGGGCCGGGCGATCACGCGCTTCCTGGAATCGGTCGGGCCGATCGACCCCCTCGACGTGTTCGGGGTGCCGGGCTTCGTACCGCGGATCGGACGCCTGCGGGCGCGCCCCGCGATCCGCTTCTTCGCCGAGGTGGTGGACGAGCTCATCGACCGTCGGCGCGGCCTCATCGCCAAGGGGGAGGCACCCGCCGACCTCCTCACCCTGCTCCTGAAGGCGCAGGACCCGGAGACCGGGCAGGGCCTCACCGACCTGGCGGTGAAGGCCAACATCGTCACCTTCATCGCGGCCGGCCACGAGACCACCGCCAACGCCCTGACCTGGGCGCTCTACTGCCTGTCGCAGGATCCGGAGGCGCGCGCGCGGGTCGAGGCGGAGGTGGATGCGGTGCCGCCGGGGGCGGATTTCGACGCCGAGGCGCTGCCCTGGACGAAGGCGGTGATGGAGGAGACCATGCGGCTGTTCCCGCCGGTGCCCTTCATGAGCCGGCAGGCCGTCGCGGAGGACCGCATCGGGCGGATCAAGATCCCGAAGGGTTCGCTGGTGATGGTCGCGCCCTGGGTGCTCCACCGACACCGGACCCTGTGGCAGGACCCGGACGCCTTCATGCCCGAGCGCTTCCTGTCGGAGGCCCGCGCGTCGATCCCGCGTTTTGCCTACCTGCCGTTCGGGGCCGGGCCGCGCGTCTGCATCGGCCAGAGCTTCTCGCTGCAGGAGGCGGTGGTGGTGCTGGCCCACGTGACGCGGGCGGCCCGCTTCACCTTGGCCGAGGACCACGCGCCGGTGGTCCCGCTCCACCGCGTCACGCTGCGGCCGGAGCACGGCTTGCACATGACGGTGAGGCCGCGCGGCTGACCGCCCCGGTTGCCGGGGCCGGCGCGCGGCTCCGTTCTTCGTGCGGTCAGTTCTTCTTGCGGAAAGCGTCGAGGCTGACGACCTCGGCGCCGCTCTCGTGGCCGTCCTCGGACTTCTTCGCGGCGGGCGCTTTGGCCTCGTCCTCGGCGTTGCCACCGGCTTTGCCGCCGGCCTTGCCCTCAGATTTGCCCTCGGATTTGGAAGACGCACCGCCGCTCGCCGACACCCCGGGGATCAGCTTCGGGACGGCGGGTCCGCCGATCGTGGCGAGGCCGGTGCCCTTGGGCTTCATTTCGGTGGGTTCGGAGGCCGCGCCGCGCGGGGCGGTCTTGCCGCTGGACCCCGCGGTCTCGTCCTCCGCGTCCGCGTCCGTCGCCTCCTCCGCGTTCTCGCTGAGGTCGAACTTCAGGCCGAACTGGACGGAGGGGTCGAAGAAGCCCGTCAGCGCGTCGAAGGGCACCAGCAGCCGCTCCGGCACGCCGGAGAAGGACAGCCCGACCTCGAAGGTGTGCTCGGTCACCCCCAGATCCCAGAACTGATGCTGGAGGACGATCGTCATGTCCTGCGGGTACTTTTCCCGCAGGCGCTGCGACATGCGTACGCCCGGGGCCTCGGTGCGGAACGAGACGTAGAAGTGATGCTCGCCCGCGAGCCCGTCGCGGGCCGCGTCGGTCAGCACCTTGCGCACCACGCCGCGCAGGGCGTCCTGCACCAGGAGATCGTAGCGGATCAGATCGTCTGCCATCTGCGGTCGCTTATGCCCGGTCCCTGTCCGCCGTCTCGCGCCGTGATGACGCCCCGGATCGGATGAAAATCGACTGGATTCGGCCGGTGACCGGCTCCTCCAGAACTGTGCCCGCGCGGCCGAAGGGCCGAAAAGGCTTGCCTCACGCGATCCCTGACTTGCGCGACCGGCGCCCCGGATTCAAGCCGGAATCGTGAGACGACAACCTTCGGAGCTTCCGCCAGATCCGCGAGCCTGTCGAGCCTCGAACCCTTGCGTCCAAAAGCCCGTGGTTCGAACCGCCGGGGACGGTTACCGTTCCGGCGCCGGGCCGGGGCGTTGAGGCAGGATCGTGCACCGAATCGCACCGTTCAGGAGCGTCGTCGGTTCAGCGTGACACTATAGGGGGCGTGCGGTCGCATTTGAAGCCCGATGATGGTTCGTGCCTGCCCGTCGACGGCGTGCCGGCCCCGGATGCCTGCTCGACCCGCCCCACCTCCTGGACGACCCGCCTGCGCGCGGGGTTTCGGGTGGCGTCGGCGCTCGCCGGCCTCGCCTTCGCGGCGATTCTCGCCCTCGCGCTGGCCAGCCTGCTCGCCCTGGTCATCGTTCGCGTCGGCACCGACTGGCTCGACATGGGCGCGACGGGGCGAAGCGGCCGCCTGCATCCACGCCAGCTCGCCATGCGGGAGCTCGCCGTCGACGTGATCCGCCAGATCCTGCTCGCCGGCCTCGTCCTCGGCGCCGTGCGCTGGCGGGACGGCCCCGCCTGGCGACGGACCCTCGCCCTGACACCCGAACCCGGCTCCGGGCCGGGGCTGCCGCTCCGGCGTTTCGCCCTGATCCTGCTGGCCTGGCCGCTGATCCACATCACCTGGGTGACGGGAACCGCCGAATGGCTGCGCGTTCCGATCAGCCGGCACGGCACCCTCTCGCCCGGCCTGACCGCCGGGGCCGCCGCTGCTTGGTTCGCCTACGTGCTGGTGCTGGCACCCGTGGCGGAGGAACTGCTGTTGCGGGGCGCGCTGTTCGGGCGCGTGCGCCGGCTGATCTCGCCCATGGGCGCGATCGCGGCGACCAGCCTCCTCTTCACCCTCGCGCATTGGTCTCCGGCCGGGATCAGCCGACCGGTCACGCTGATCCCCCTCGCGCTGATGCTCGGGTGGCTGCGCTGGCGCAGCGGACGGCTCTGGCCCTGCATGGTGCTCCACGCCTGGAGCAACTTCGCGATGATCGCCTACGTGCTCTGGCCTGCCTCCGCGTGAACGCGCGCCGGATTCACCACGTCCGATTCGTGTGCGCGAACCGCCTCACGAACGTGTTGACGTCGGGTGTGGCCACCCTCGCAAGTCCAGCCGCTTCGCGCTATCCCCGAAGAGCCCGCCTCGGAGCCGCGATGAACGCCTATCACCAGCTTCTCGAACGCATCCTGCGGGAGGGCGCCGCCAAGGACGACCGGACGGGCACCGGGACGCTTTCGGTGTTCGGCCACCAGATGCGGTTCGACCTCGGGGCGGGCTTCCCGCTCGTCACCACGAAGCAGCTGCATCTCCGCTCGATCATCCACGAATTGCTGTGGTTCCTCACCGGCGACACCAACGTGCGCGCGCTCCAGGCGAACGGCGTCAGCATCTGGGACGAATGGGCCGACGCGAACGGCGACCTCGGGCCGGTCTACGGACGGCAATGGCGCTCATGGGCCAAACCCGACGGCGGCAGCGTCGATCAGATCGCCTGGGTCCTCGACGAGATCCGCCGAAACCCGGATTCACGCCGCCTCGTGGTCTCGGCCTGGAACCCGGCCGACCTCGACCGGATGGCGCTCGCCCCCTGCCACTGCCTGTTCCAGTTCTACGTGGCCGATGGCCGGCTCTCCTGCCAGCTCTATCAGCGCTCGGCGGACGTGTTCCTCGGCGTGCCGTTCAACATCGCGAGCTACGCCCTCCTCACCGCGATGATCGCGCAGGTGACCGGCTTGAAGCCCGGCGACTTCATCCACACGCTGGGTGATGCCCATCTCTACGTGAACCACCTGGAGCAGGCGCGGCTCCAACTGGCCCGCGAGCCCCGGCCCCTGCCGCAGCTTCGGCTCAATCCGGACGTGACCTCGCTGTTCGATTTCCGCTTCGCGGACATCGCGGTGGAGGGCTACGCGCCCCATCCGGCCATCCGTGCCCCGGTGGCGGTCTGATGGCGGCGCCCCGCATCACGATCATCGTGGCGGTCGCCCGCAACGGTATCATCGGCCGCGACAACGACCTGATCTGGCGCCTGCGCAGCGATCTGCGCCGGTTCAAGGCCCTGACCATGGGCAAACCCTTGCTGATGGGCCGCAAGACCTTCGCGTCGATCGGACGGCCTCTGCCGGGGCGGAGCACCATCGTGCTGACGCGGGATCCGGATTTCGCGGTGCCGGAGGTCGCGGTGGCCCATGACTGGGCCGGGGCCCTCGCCGCCGCCGAGGGGGCGGAGGAACTGATGGTGGCGGGCGGTGGGGAGATCTACGCCCTCGCGCTGCCGCAGGCCGACCGCATCCATCTCACCGAGGTCGATCTGGCTCCGGAGGGCGATACGGTCTTCCCGCCCTTCGACCGCGCGCTCTACCGAGAGACGCATCGCGAGGCGCATCCCCCCGGCGAGCACGATGCCTGCGGCTTCAGCTTCGTCGATCTCGAGCGGCGAGACTCCGAAGCGACGAGGATCTGAGGTGGCAAGCCCGAGCTTCGCGTAAGCCATCGGGGCGCGACCCATTGCGCAATGGGTTCCAGTACGGTTGTCTTTCAGTCTCCCGATGCCCAAGTGGCAATCTTGACAGGACTGCGCCCGCCCGGCGGGGTTGGGCGCAACGGGATCAACACTCTTGTCCACGCGGGGGAGATCCGGGCCGCGCCTGCGGGAAGGCGGACCGGGAAGCGCGGGTGGGCTTCGTGCGCGGCGAAGACGCTGCTGGAACAGGAGAGATCGGCGAGCATGCCTTGGAGCAATCAGAGCGGCGGCGGTAGCGGCAACGGGGGAGGGCCCTGGGGCCGAGGCGGCGGCGGCAATGGCGGTGGCCCCTGGGGCAACGGCGGTGGCGGCGGTGGCAAGACGCCCCCCGACTTGGAGGATCTGCTCCGGCGCAGCCAGGACCGTCTGCGTGGCGTCATGCCGGGCGGTTCGCTCGGCGGCGGGCGTGGTCTGCTGATCGCCGGCGGCCTCGTCGTGGCCGGCTGGCTCCTCACCGGCTTCTACACCGTGGCACCGCAGCAGGTCGGCATCGAGACGGTCTTCGGGCGCTATCTCAGCACCACCGGACAGGGCCTGAACTACAACTTCCCGGCCCCGATCGGCGCCGTGACCAAGCCGAATGTCGGTCAGGTCAACAGCGTGCAGATCGGCTACCGCGCCGGCCTCGGCGCCCAGTCCCGCACCGTCGACAAGGCGGAGGAGAGCCTGATGCTCACCGGCGACGAGAACATCGTCGACCTCGACTTCGAGGTGCAGTGGCGCATCAACCCCCTGAAGGCGTCCGACTTCGTCTTCAACCTCGAGAACCCGGAAGGCACCATCAAGGCCATCGCCGAAAGCGCGATGCGCGAGGTGGTGGGCCGCCGCAAGATCCAGCCGATCCTGACCAACGAGCAGTCGAGCGTCGCCCAGGAGGTCCGCGAGATTACCCAGAAGGCGCTGGACGAGTACGGCGCCGGCGTGCGCATCGAACTTGTGCAACTCGTCAGCGTGCAGCCGCCGCCGGAGGTGCGCCCCGCGTTCTTCGACGTGAACGCCGCGCAGCAGGACGCAGAGCGCGCCAAGAACGACGCGCGCACCTACGAGAGCCAGAAGGTCCCGCAGGCCCGAGGCGAGGCCCAGCGGATCGTGCAGGCGGCCGAGGCCTACAAGACCCAGGCGACGGCGGAGGCGACCGGTCAGGCCGCCCGCTTCAACCAGATCTACGAATCCTACAAGGTCGCCCCGGTGGTCAGCCGCGAGCGCATCTTCCTCGAAACGATGGAGCGGGTCCTGGGCTCGGTCAACAAGGTCATCATCGATCAGAGCGGCGCGAGCCTGAGCACGGGCGGCAGCGCCGCCGGTGTGCTTCCGGTGCTGCCGCTGGCCGAGTTCGGCCCCCGTAACGCGACCGGTGGAGCGGCCCGATGAACAACCAAACCCTCCGCACCGGCCTCATGATCGTGGCCGCCGCGCTCGTCGTCGGCCTCTACGCCTCCGTCTTCACGGTCGGCCAGATGCAGCAGGCCCTCGTCCTGCGCTTCGGCGGCGTCCGCGCCGTCCTCAACCAGACCGGCACCGACAAGCCCGGCCTGTACTTCAAGCTGCCCTTCCTCGAGAACGTGGTCCTGTTCGACAAGCGCGTGCTCGACCTCGACCTGCCGGTGCAGACGCTGCTGACCACCGACCGGCAGAACCTCGAGGTGGACGCCTTCGCCCGCTACCGGATTACCGATCCGCTCCGGTTCTACCAGTCCGCCAACAACGTCGCCCGCGCCAACACCCTGCTGGCGAGCTTCACCAACTCGGCTCTGCGTAACCTGCTGGCCCGCTCGACCCGCGACGCCATCGTGCGCACGGAGCGCGCGAATCTGATGAACCAGATCCAGGCCGACGTGAACAAGCAGGCCAAGGAACTCGGCGTCGAGATCGTGGATCTGCGCATGACCCGCGTGGACCTTCCGGCCCAGAACAGCTCGGCGGTCTACAAGCGCATGACCACGGAGCGGCAGCGTGAGGCGGCCGACATCCGCGCGAACGGCGACCAGATCGCGGTCACGATCAAGGCCAAGGCCGACCGCGATGTCACGGTGCTGCTCTCGGAGGCGAACCAGACGGCCGAGACCCTGCGCGGCCAGGGCGATGCCGACAAGAACCGCATCCTAGCGGACGCCTACAGCAAGGACGCGGATTTCTTCGGTTTCTACCGCTCCATGCAGGCCTACGAGAATGGCCTGAAGGCCGCCGATACGCGGATGGTCATCAGCCCGACGTCCGACTTCTTCCGGTACTTCAACGATCCGCAGGGCCGTAGCCCCGCGACGCCGGCCGCGCGCGCTCCGGCCCGCACCCAGGCCGAGCCCGGCACCACCGGCTCGACCGAGGGCGCGCGTTGAACCTGACGCCAGACGTGAAATCGACGCTATGACGCATCGGCGGCGAACCCCGGTTCGCCGCCGGACTCTTGATCGGCGGGCATCCCGGACGATCTAAGAGTGCTTCGCGCGACGTTCGTCCCCGGCCGCCCGTCTCATCGGGGCAGGCCGGCGCGGCGGGTCCTTCGCGAGAGCCGCCCAGGATATCGTTGCACACCAAGAGGTCTTCCATGGTCCCCGTTGCGAGCGCCGTCCGGGCGCCACGTTCCCGAGCGCTGCGCCACACTCTCCGCTCGGCCCTGGCCGCCGCGACGCTCACGACCTCGGTCGCGCTGACGGGCCTGTCCGCGCCTGCCTTCGCCAAGGGACCAGAATCCCTCGCCGACCTCGCGGATCAGGTCACTGATGCGGTGGTCAACATCTCCGCCTCCACCACCGTCGAGGCGCGCACGAACCCCCGGTCCGGGCCGCAGCTTCCGCCCGGGACACCGTTCGAGGACCTCTTCGAGGAGTTCTTCAACAAGCGCGGCCAGCGCGGCGGCGGGGACCGGAGCGAATCCGAGCGTGCCCGCCCGCAGCGGAAATCGAACTCCCTCGGGTCCGGCTTCATCATCGATGCGTCCGGCATCGTCGTGACGAACAACCACGTCATCGGCGACGCCAACGACATCCAGGTCATCCTGCACAACGGCAGCAAGCTGAAGGCCGAGATCATCGGCAAGGATCCGAAGATCGACCTGGCGGTGCTGCGGGTGAAGCCCGAGCCCGGTAAGCCCCTGAAGGCCGTGCCGTTCGGCGATTCCGAGAAGATGCGCCCCGGCGACTGGGTCATCGCCATCGGCAACCCGTTCGGCCTCGGCGGCTCGGTCTCGGCCGGCATCGTCTCGGCCCGCGGCCGCAACATCGAATCGGGCCCTTACGACAACTACATCCAGACGGATGCGGCCATCAACAAGGGCAATTCCGGCGGGCCGCTGTTCAACATGAACGGCGAGGTCATCGGCATCAACACCGCGATCCTGTCGCCCACCGGCGGCTCGGTCGGCATCGGTTTCGCCGTCCCATCCAACAACGCCTCGCAGGTCATCGACCAGCTTCGCGAGTTCGGCGAGGTCCGCCGCGGCTGGCTCGGCGTGCGCATTCAGAACGTGGACGAGACCACGGCCGAAGCCCTCGACATGAAGGACGGCGTCAAGGGCGCCTTGGTCGCCGGCGTCGACGAGAAGGGCCCCGCCAAGACGGCCGGGCTCGAGATCGGCGACGTGATCGTCAAGTTCAACGGCACGGCGGTGAAGTCGTCGAGCGACCTGCCGCGCATCGTCGCCTCCACGCCGGTCGGCAAGACCGTCGAGGTGCTCATTCTCCGTAAAGGGGCGGAGACCACCAAATCCGTCACCCTCGGTCGCCTGGAGGATACCGAGAAGCCGCAGCTCGCCAGCGTCAAGCAGCCGGAGGCGGAGAGCGCGGTGCGTCAGGCGCTCGGCCTGAACCTGAGCGGCATCACCGACGAGGCGCGCAAGCGCTTCAGCCTCAAGGACGGCCTGAAGGGTGTCCTCGTCACCCGGGTCGACCCGAACTCCACGGCGGCCGACAAGCAGATCAAGCCCGGCGAGGTCATCGTCGAGGTCGGTCAGGAGGCGGTGAACACCCCCGCCGACGTGACCAAGCGCGTCGACCAGTTGAAGAAGGACGGCCGCAAGTCGGTGCTGCTCCTCGTGGCCAGCGCAAGCGGCGACGTGCGCTTCGTGGCCCTCGGCCTCGATTGATCTCCGGACCAAGGGTCTGAACACGAAGCCACCGCCCCAGAGGGCGGCGGTTTTGCTTTGTCGAGGTGAACTTCCCATCCCCCAGTGGGGAGGGGCCAGGGTGGGGGCGGGCCGCCAGCCGCCATCGCCCGAGGGTCGCTCAACCACCCCCCCAATTCCTCCCCACTAGGGGGAGGAGAGGCTCCTGCGCTATCCGGAGGCCGATCAGCCGACGAACTCGGCCGAGGAATACCCCTGCAGGTACAGCAGGGCCGTGAGGTCGCCGTGGTCGATGCGCACCTGTGCGGAGGCCGCGACCTTCGGCTTGGCCCGGAACGCGACGCCGAGGCCGGCTTCGCCGATCATGTCGAGGTCGTTGGCCCCGTCGCCCACCGCAAGGGTGTCGGCGGGGTCGAGGCCGAAGCGGTCGCGCAGGCTGATCAGGGTCGCGCGCTTCGTCGCCTTGTCCACGATCGGCTCGATGACCTCGCCGGTGAGGTGTCCGTCCCGGATCCCGAGGGTGGTGGCATGGGCCTCGTCGAAGCCGATCTTCGCCGAGACCGGCCCGGTGAACAGGGTGAAGCCCCCCGAGATCAGGCAGGTGTGGGTGCCGTGCGCCTTCATCGTCTGGACCAGGGTGCGCCCACCCGGCGTCAGGGTGATGCGCTCGGCGATCAGAGCGTCGATCTTGGCCACGGGCACGTCGCGCAGGAGGGCGACGCGCTCGCGCAGGGCCGGGCCGAAGGCGATCTCGCCCCGCATCGCCCGCTCGGTGATGGCGGCGACGCGATCCTTGAGGCCGATCGTGTCGGCCAGTTCGTCGATGCATTCCTGCTCGATCATGGTGGAATCCATGTCGGCGAGGAACAGGCGCTTGCGCCGGTGCGGGCCCGCGCTCAGCACCGCCACATCGATGGGCTCGGAGGCCAGCGCCGCCCGCAGGCGCCGGGCCAGGGCCGGCGCATCCCCGGGCGCACCCGGTACCAGCACCTCCGCCGCCACCTCGCCGTGCAGGATGCGGGGCTGATGCTCGGTGCGCATCACCGCCCGGGTCTCGGCCAGCACCGCATCGGTGATGGCGGGGCGGCCCTCGTTTGCTATCAGGATCGCGACGAGACTCATCCGGGAGCTTTCCACGCCAGTGCCGCCGGTCACGCAACGCACGCACGCGCAAGGGACGCACGCGCAGGTCCTGCCGGCGGCGATCCTCATCGCAGGGCCGACAGCCTCGGGCAAGTCAGGGCTCGCCCTACAACTCGCCCGCGACCTCGACGGGGTGGTGATCAATACCGATTCGATGCAGGTCTATGCCGACCTGCGCCGCCTCTCCGCCCGCCCGGACGAAGCGGAGGAGGCCCGCGCCCCGCATCGCCTCTACGGGCATGTCGACGGGTCGGTGAACTATTCGGCCGGGCATTTCGCCCGCGAGGCGGCACCAGTGTTCGAGGCGCTGCGCGCGGAGGGCCGCCTGCCGATCTTCGTCGGCGGCACCGGCCTGTACTTTCGCGCGCTGGAGGAGGGGCTCTCGGAGTTGCCCCCGGTGCCAGAGGCGGTCCGGAGCGCGATGCGGGCGCGGGTGGAGGGGCGGGCGACGGAGGACCTTCACGCCGAACTCGCGCGCGACGATCCCGCCGGCGCCGAAGCCCTGCGCCCGAGCGACCGTGCCCGGATCATGCGGGCCCTCGAAGTCCTCGCCGCGACCGGCCGGCCCATCGCGGCGTTCCACGGCGCCCGCACCCCCGGGCCGCTCGCCGGCCTGCCCCTGCTGAAGCTGTTCCTGGCGCCCGAGCGTGAGACCCTGCGCCAGGCCATCGATGCGCGCTTCTCCGCGATGGTGGCGGGCGGCGCCCTCGACGAGGTGGCGGCTCTGCATGCGCGCCGCCTCGACCCGCTGCTGCCGATCATGCGCGCCCACGGGGTGCCCGGCCTGATCGCCCATCTCGACGGGGCGATTCCCTTGAGCGAAGCGATCCAGCGGGGGCAGGGCGATACGCGCCGCTATGCCAAGCGGCAATTCACCTGGTTCCGCCACCAGATGGGGACGGACTGGCTCTGGACCCCGCCCGAGGCAGCCCTCGGGCGGGCGCGGGCGGCGCTTACTTTTCCAGGCGGGCGATGAGGGCGGAGGTGTCCCAGCGGTTGCCGCCCATGGCCTGCACGTCGGCGTAGAACTGGTCGACCAGCGCGGTGACGGGCAGCTGCGCGCCGTTGCGACGGGCTTCGGTGAGCAGGATGCCCAGATCCTTGCGCATCCAGTCGACCGCGAAGCCGAAGTCGAACTTCTGGGCGATCATGGTCTTGCCCCGGTTCTCCATCTGCCAGGAACCGGCAGCCCCCTTGGAGATCACCTCCAGCACCGACTCCACGTCGAGGCCCGCGCGCTTGGCGAAGTGCACCGCCTCCGACAGGCCCTGGACGAGGCCCGCGATGGCGATCTGGTTGACCATCTTGGTGAGCTGGCCGGAGCCCGACGGGCCCATCAGGCGGCTGGCGCGGGCAAAGCACAGGATCGCGGGTTCGACGCGGGCATAGGTCTCGGTGTCGCCGCCGCACATCACGGTGAGCGCGGCGTTCTCGGCGCCCGCCTGCCCACCCGAGACGGGGGCGTCGATGAAGGCGAGCCCGGCGGCATCTGCCGCCTCGGCGAGCTCGCGGGCGATTTCGGCCGAGGCAGTGGTGTGGTCGACGAAGACCGCGCCCTTCTCCATGCCGGCGAAGGCGCCGTCCGCGCCCAGCGTGACGCTGCGCAGGTCGTCGTCGTTGCCCACGCAGGCGAAGACGATCTCCTGGCCCTTGGCCGCTTCACGCGGCGTCGCGGCGAAAGCCCCGCCGTGCTCGGCGACCCAGGCCTCGGCCTTCGCGGTGGTGCGGTTGTAGACGGTGACCTCGTGGCCCTTCTTGGCGAGGTGGCGCGCCATCGGCCCACCCATCACGCCGAGGCCCAGAAACGCGACCTTCGCCATTGTCATCTCCCGCTCGTATCTTGAATACGCGCGGGGTCTAGGGGCGATACTTGCGACGGTCAAACCACCGGGAAGACTTATCCGCCGGTGACGCTCATGTGGCGCGGAACGGCCGCCGGACGCGCCCGTTCGATGACGAAGTCATGGCCCTTGGGCTTGCGCGCGATGGCGTCGATCACCGCCTGGGTCACCAGAGCGTCGTCGGGCGAGGCGCGCAAGGCCGCGCGCAGATCGGCGGCGTCCTCCTGGCCGAGGCACATGTAGAGCTTGCCCGTACAGGTCAGGCGCACCCGGTTGCAGCTTTCGCAGAAATTGTGGGTCAGCGGCGTGATGAAGCCGAGACGCCCGCCGGTCTCGGCGATGCGCACGTATCGGGCCGGGCCACCGGTGCGATCGGGCAGGGGGGTCATGGTGTAGCGCTGCTCGAGCCGGGCCCGTGCCACGGATAGCGGCAGGAACTGGTCGGTGCGGTCGCCCTCGATCTCGCCGAGCGGCATCACTTCGATCAGCGTCATGTCCATGCCGTCGCCATGGGCCCAGGCGATCATATCGGCGATCTCGTCCTCGTTGACGCCCTTGAGCGCCACCGCGTTGATCTTGACCTTGATGCCGGCTTTCCGCGCCGTCTCGATACCGTCGAGCACGACCTTCAGATCACCACGGCGGGTCACCGCGCGGAACTTGTCCGGGTCGAGGGTGTCGAGGGAGACGTTGACGCGACGCACGCCGAGGGCGGCCAGCTCCGGGGCGAAGCGGCCGAGCTGCGTGCCGTTCGTGGTCATCGTCAGCTCTTCCAGGGCACCCGTATCGAGGTGTCGGGACAGGCGCCGGAACAGGTGCATGATGTCCCGCCGCACCAGCGGCTCGCCGCCGGTGATGCGCAGTTTCCGTACCCCGCGCTGGATGAAGACGGCGCAGAGCCGGTCGAGTTCTTCCAGGGACAGCAGGTCGCGCTTTGGCAGGAACTGCATGTCGTCGGACATGCAGTAGACGCAACGCAGGTCGCAACGGTCGGTCACGGAGATGCGCAGGTAGGTAATCGCCCGCTGGAACGGGTCGATCAGCGGCGCAGGTGCGACCGGAGCGGCGTCGTCGGTGGCGCGGGGACCCCACATGCGGGATTCTGTGCTCTGTTGGGGTGATGAAACGTTGGCGCGGTCGGATGACGAACCTAGCATGGACGTCATATGAGGTCTCGTGCAGCCAGGGGCAAGTTTGCAGAGGTCGCGGCCCCATGCAATCCGGTATCCTGCAACTCCGGTATCCCGCAAACCCGACGTCTTGAACGAGGACTCTGACATGAGCGGACAGGCTGTCGATCCGCACGCGGTGCCCGAGCGCTGGCCCACCGAGATCCGGCTTTCGGGCGACAAGCGTAGTCTCAACGTCGCCTTCGAGGATGGCGGGCGCTTCGCCCTGCCGGCGGAGTACCTGCGGGTGTCGAGCCCCTCGGCCGAGGTGCAGGGGCATTCGCCGTCCGAGCGCAAGGTCGTGGGCGGCAAGCGCGACGTGGCGATCCTCAAGGTCGAGCCGATCGGCAACTACGCGGTCAAGCTGACCTTCGACGACATGCACGATACCGGCCTGTTCGGCTGGACCTATCTCTACGACCTCGGGCGGGAGTACCGGAACCGCTGGGCGACCTACCTGTCCGAGCTGGAGGAGAGGGGCCTGAGCCGCGACCCGATGCGCCGAGCCGCGAAGCCCGCCGCCACCCCGAGCGAGGGCGGTGGAAGCTGCGGCAGCGGTTGCGGCTGCCACTGACCGGATCGCCCGCCCGCCGAAAGTCCGCCGTATGACGCCCTCCAACCAACCGGCCACCAGCCGTCGCGTCCTCGCGCTCGCGCTGCCGATGACCCTCGCCAACGTCACGACGCCGCTGCTCGGCTTCGTCGGCGCCGCCGTGATCGGCCGGCTGGGGGATGCGGCCCTCCTCGGGGCCATGGCGCTCGGCGCGGTGATCTTCGACGCGATCTTCTGGTCGTTCGGGTCGCTGCGCATGGCCACCGCCGGGCTCACCGCGCAGGCGGTGGGCGCGCGGGATGCGGCGGAAGTCGACCGGACGCTCGCCCGCGCCCTCGCGGCGGCCGTCGTCGTCGGGCTGGTGATCGTGCTGCTGCAGGGGCCGATCGGCCGCGCCGCCTTCAGCCTGAGCGGAGCGAGCCCCGCCGTGATCGCGGCGCTGGCAGCTTATTTTCACATCCGCATCTTCGCCGCGCCCTTCACCCTGGCGAACTACGCCATCCTCGGCTCGGTGCTGGGCCGAGGGCGGACCGATCTCGGGCTGATCCTGCAGGTCGCCATCAACCTCACCAACATCGTCTTGACCCTGGTCTTCGTCCTCGGGGCGGACATGAGCGTCGCGGGCGCAGGGCTCGCTACCCTGATCGCCGAGGCGGTCGGCGCGGGGCTGGGCCTCGTCCTGCTCGCGCGCCTCGGGTCCCGGCCCTTCGCGGTGCCGTTCCGGGTGGTGCGCGATCCGCTGGCACTCGCGCGGATGCTCAGCGTGAATGCCGACGTCATGATCCGGACCCTGCTGCTGGTGGGCTGCATCACCCTGTTCTCGGCGCTCGGCGCGCGCTCCGGCGACGTGGTGCTCGCGGCCAATGCCGTCCTGTGGAATCTCTTTATGATCGGCGGCTTCTTCCTCGACGGCTTCGCCACCGCCGCCGAAACCCTGTGCGGGCAGGCGGTGGGCGCCCGGAACGAGGCGGGCTTCCGGCGTGCCGCGCGCCTCAGCCTGCTCTGGTGCCTGGCCTTCGGGGGCGCCATCGCGGGCGGCTTCCTCATCGTCGGGCACGCTTTCATCGACGCCGTCACCACCAGCCCCGAGGTGCGGGCCATGGCGCGGCTCTATCTCCTGCCGGCGGCCCTGGCCCCGCTGATGGCGGCTTTGCCCTTCGCCTTCGACGGGATCTATATCGGCGCCACCTGGACGCGGGCGATGCGCAACCTGATGATCGCCGCGAGCGCGCTCTACGGAGCGGCCCTGCTCGCCGTTCACGAACTCGGCCTCGGCAATGGCGGCCTCTGGCTCTCGTTCCTGATCCTGCTGGCGGGACGCGGGCTCAGTCAGGCACTGGCTTATCCCGGCCTGACGCGACGGACCTTCGGGTCTGCCCGCTCGATCGCCCCTGCTGAGGCGTCCGGCGCCACGGCCACCTGATGCGAACTTGCCGATCCGGGATCGACGCCCCTGCGGCGGCCGGCGTGACTGTCCACGGGCAAGCAGGCGTGCTGGAAATCGATCCGAATATTATTTTTCCACAGTAACGTTATAGTTTGGAATGGTTCCGATCTAGAAACGTGACGAAAAAGCCTCTTTGCTTGTCTTGGCGGGTGGTCTACGCGCTAGCCACGATGCGCAAGATTCTCTCCTCCCTCGCCCTCGCCACCCTACTCGCCGGCAGCGCCCTCTCCGGCGTCGCGCAGGCGAAGGAGACGCCGATCGGTCCGCCGACGATCCAGGGCGGGCTGGAGATCGCCGCCGTCTACCTGCAGCCGATCGAGATGGACCCGCCGGACATGATGCGCGCCGCCGCGCAGTCCGACATCCACTTGGAGGCCGATATCCGGGCCACCAAGGAGAATCGCAACGGCTTCGCCGAAGGCGACTGGGTGCCGGCCCTGTCGGTCAGCTTCGAGATCACCAAGCTGGAGGGCGAGGCCGCCACCGGACCGAAGGTCTCCGGCGGGCTGATGCCGATGGTGGCCAATGACGGGCCGCATTACGGGGACAACGTCAAGCTGTCGGGTCCCGGGCGCTACCGCCTGAAACTTACGGTCGCGCCCCCCGGCGCCCACGGGCATTTCGGCCGCCACGTCGACAAGGAGACCGGCGTCGCCGAATGGTTCAAGCCCTTCGACGTGATCCAGGACTTCACCTTCGCGGGCATCGGCAAGAAGGGGGCCTACTGAGCCCATGGCCAGCGCTCGCCTCTACCTGTCCGCCGCGGCCCTCGCGGCCGGCCTCGTCGCGATCGGGGCGCCTGCCCGCGCCCAGGACTTGCCGGTGATCAAGGTCGAGATGAAGGACGGGACCATCACCCCGAACGTCATCGAAGTCCCGGCCAACACCCGCTTCAAGCTCGAGATCACCAATACGGGCACGAGTCCGGTGGAGTTCGAGAGCGTGGAGCTGAAGCGCGAGAAGGCCCTGGCGGCCGGCGCGACCTCGTCCATCGTGTTCCGCACGGTCGACCCCGGCACCTACGACGTGTTCGACGACTTCCACCCGAATTCCAAGGCCACCCTGGTCGCGAAGTAGAGATCTGGCGAAGCAGCACCCCATGGCGGTCTCGACCTCCATCATACCGCGCGACGGCCGCGATCCTGGTCGGGATGATTCCGGGCGGGATGCCTGGATCGACGCGAAGCTCGCCGATTTCGGGCAATGGCTCCAGCGCCATGGCGGCACCATCCGCACCATCCAGTGGGGCGTGGTGGCCGTCTACCTCGTGCTGGTCGCGGTGCCGGCCTTCCTGCCCCTGCCCGGGCGCAGCGCGCACCTGTGGAACGATCTGACCGTCTTCGCCCAATTCGCCTTCTGGGGCATCTGGTGGCCCTTCGTGCTGGTCAGCATGGTGGTGGTCGGCCGGGCCTGGTGCGGCGTGCTCTGTCCCGAAGGGGCGCTCACCGAATTCGCCAGCCGCTGGAGCCTCGGCCGGGCCGTGCCGCGCTGGATCACCTGGGGCGGCTGGCCCTTCGTGGCCTTCGCCGGCACCACGGTCTACGGCCAGATGGTCAGCGTGTACGGCTATCCCAAGCCGGTGCTCGCGGTGCTCGGCGGCTCCACCGTGGCGGCGATCGTCGTCGGGCTGCTCTACGGCCGCAACAAGCGGGTCTGGTGCCGCTATCTCTGCCCCGTCAACGGGGTCTTCGCGGTGCTGGCCAAGCTCGCCCCGGTGAGCTTCCAGGTCGATCACGCCGCCTGGGCGACCTCGCCGAAGCCGAAAGGCGAAACCTTCAACTGCGCGCCGCTGGTTCCGGTCAAGACCATGAACGGCGCCGGGGCCTGCCACATGTGCGGGCGCTGCTCGGGCTATCGCGGCGCCGTGCGCCTCGCCCGGCGCTCCCCCACCCACGAGATCGTGCATGTGGCCGGCGCGGAGCCGAGCCTCGACCAGACAGTGCTCATCCTGTTCGGCATGATGGGCCTGGCGGTGGGCGCCTTCCAATGGTCGTCGAGCCCGTGGTTCATCGACGTCAAGCAGGTGCTGGCGACCTGGCTGATCGAGCGCGGCGTCACCTGGCCCCTCGAGACCACGCTGCCCTGGTTCATCCTGACCAATTACCCCGAGCACAACGACGTGCTCAGCGTCCTCGATGGCGGCCTCCTGCTCGCCTACATCGCCGCCACCGCGATCGTGCTCGGCCTCTCGCTCTCCGCGCTGGTGGGGGCCGCCACCCTGGCGCTCGGCGCCTGTTCGAAGGACCGCTTCCATCACCTCACCCAGACGCTGATCCCCGTGGCGGGTTGCGGCGTCTTCCTCGGCCTGTCGGCGCTCACCGTCACGTTCCTGCGCGGCGACGGCATCCACATCCCATACGTTCCCGAGACCCGCGCCGCGCTCCTCCTCGGCACCAGCCTGTGGAGCGTCTGGCTCGCCTGGTCGGTGGCGGGACTCTACGCGCGGGGCTGGCGCCGGGCCGGCGCGACCCTCGGCATCGCCGCCGCCTGTGCCCTCTCGGTCTTCGGCTGGGCGCTGCTGTTCTGGATCTGGTAGGGCGGCCGGCCCTACGAACCGAGAAAGGATTCTCCGCATGATCGGAGCCTTCGTCATCGCCTTTCGCGAGGTCATCGAGGCGGGCCTGATCGTCGGCATCGTGCTCGCGGCCACGCGGGGCATCGCCGGGCGCGGCCGCTGGATCGCCCTCGGCATCGTCGGGGGTCTGGCCGGCGCGGCCCTGGTCGCACTGTTCGCCGAGGCGATCTCCGACGCCTTCGAAGGCGCGGGCCAGGAAATCCTCAACGCCGCCGTGCTCATCGTCGCGGTGCTGATGCTGATCTGGCACAACACCTGGATGGCCAAGCACGGCCGCGAGATGGCGGGCGAACTGCGCGCGGCGGGCGAGGCGGTGCGCACCGGCCGGAGCACCGCTGCCGGGCTCGCCCTCGTGGTCGGTGCGGCGATCCTGCGCGAGGGCGCCGAGCTCGTGCTGTTCCTCTATGGTCTCGTGGCCTCGGGCACCTCCGGGCCGGACATCCAGTTCGGGGCGCTCGCCGGTGTCGCGGTCGGCGCGGCGATGTCCTCGGTGAGCTATTTCGGCCTCGCGGCGATCCCGACCCGTTACGTCTTCTCGGTGACCAGCGCGCTCATCATCCTGCTCGCCGCCGGGCTGGCCGCGCAGGCCGCGCAGTTCCTCACCAATGCGGGCCTGATCACCGTCCTCGACCGGCCCCTCTGGAACACCTCCGCGATCCTGCGCGAGGACAGCCTCGTCGGGCGCGTGCTCCACGCGCTCGTCGGCTACACGGACCGCCCGAGCGCCCTGCAGGTGCTCGTCTATCTCGCCACCATCCTGGTCATGGTCGGGCTGATGCAATGGTCGTCGGCGGGCAAGAGCCGGCGGCTGCGCACGGCCTGAGGGCGCCATGCACGTGACCCACGCCGCCGACGCCCCCGCAGGCCCGACCATCGACTTCGATGCCTTCCTGGCGGTGGATATCCGCGTCGGCACCATCGTTTCGGCCGAGCCGTTCCCGCAGGCGCGCAAGCCTGCTCTGAAGCTCGTCATCGATTTCGGGCCGGTGATCGGTACGAAGCGCTCCAGCGCGCAGATCACCGAGCATTACCGGGCCGAGAACCTGCCCGGCCGGCAGGTCGCCGCCGTGGTGAACTTTCCGCCCCGCCAGATCGGCAAGTTCCTGTCCGAGGTCCTCACCCTGGGCTTCGCCGACGCGGCCGGTGCGGTGGTGCTGTTCCGGCCCGACCAGCCGGTGCCGGACGGCAGCCGCCTGTTCTGAGGCCGGCTTGCCGACGGCGCGGTTCTTTGCGATGGCAGGATCCATGTCCGACCTCGACAGCGACGAATCCGGCGACGACGCCTCCGGCTTGGCCTGGGACGGGGATTTCGCGAGCCAGCTGATCGGCGCGACGCTCCTCGTCGGCGTCACCTATCTCGAACACGACGGCACGCTCGTCCGGCGCGAGCAGGTCTTCGGTCGCGTCACGGCGGTGGACCGGGAGGCGGGGATCACGCTCCAGCGCGGCGAGTCCGGGGAGCCGTTCGTGGTGCCGCCGATCCTGGAGGCGATCGAACCCGCGTCCCCCGGCAGCTATCAGGTCTCCGAGGGGGACCCGGTCGTCACGGATCCGGATTATACGGTGATCTTCAGCGTGACGGCGCCGCTGCGGCACTGATCGGACCGCGTGTCCGGCGTCAGCGGCGGATCGGGGCGTCCCCGATCCAGGTCCCCAGACGATCCGCGATCGCCGCACCGTCGCCGGACAGGAGCACCATCTTCCGGCGCCCGGTCCCCCCAGATACGATCCGAATCTCCGAGCGACGGAGGCCGAGGTTGTCGGCCAGATAGGCGACCAGCGCCGCGTTGGCGGCTCCCTCCACCGGCGGAGCGGCGACCCGAACCTGCAGGGCGACCCGGCCCTCCGCATCTGCCACCAAGCCGTCGAGCCCGTTCCGGTTCGCCCGAGGCGTGAGCCGCAGGGCCAGCCGCACGCCCTCGGGAACGATCTGATAGGGCAGGGACCTCACGCTTCGATCCCGGTGGACCGTATCCCGCATTCGTCCGCCCAACGGCTCGGCCTGTGAGCCCCGGTATCGAAGGTGCGTGGCTCCGGCATGGATGCTCCTTGGGTCTTCGTGCCGTCGGCCCTGCGTGCGGCGCAACAGATTTGCTGGAATGCCACAGCATTCCGAGTGGATCGGGGTGCCTCGATCGCGGCGTTGCACTAAGCTTCAGGGCACAACACGGGAATTCGCGATGTCCGACCTCCGCCTGCGCCGCAGCGTGCTCTATATGCCCGGTTCCAACCAGAGAGCCCTCGACAAGGCGAAGACGCTGTCCGCCGATTCGCTGATCCTCGACCTTGAGGATGCTGTGGCGCCCGACGCCAAGGAGGTCGCGCGCGAGCAGGTCTGCGCCGCCGTGAAGGGCGGCGGCTACGGTGAGCGCGAGATCATCATCCGCGTCAATGCCCCCCAGACCCCCTGGGGCGAGGCCGACCTGAAGGCTGCCATCGAGGCGCGACCCGACGCGATCCTGATGCCGAAGGTATCCTCGCCGGCCGTGCTGGAAAGCATCGCCAACCACCTCGAAGCCCTCGACGCTCACGAGAGCATCGCGGTGTGGGCGATGATCGAGACGCCGGCGGCGATCCTCAACATCCAGGAGATCGCCAAGGCCCGGCGCGACCGGCGCACCCGCCTGACCTGCTTCGTGCTCGGCACCAACGATCTGGCCAAGGACACCTGGGCGCAGCTCGTCCCCGGCCGGGTGCCGATGCTGCCCTGGATGATGTTCACGCTCGCCGCCGCCCGCGCCGAGGGGCTGACCATCCTCGACGGCGTCTGGAACGACATCGCCGACGTGGACGGGTGCCGGGCCGAGTGCCAGCAGGCCCGCGACCTCGGCTTCGATGGCAAGACCCTGATCCACCCCAATCAGTTGGAGCCCGCCAACACCTGCTTCGCGCCCTCCGACGAGGAGGTCCGCCGCGCCCGCCTCGTCATCGAGGCCTTCGACCAGCCGGAGAACGCCAAGCGCGGCGCGATCAAGATCGAGGGTCGCATGTACGAGCGCCAGCACATCAGCATGGCGCGTCGGGCCGTCAACTGGCGCGAGGCGATCGCCTCGAAGGGCTACTAGCACCGCGTCCGGTGCCGGGTGCGGAACACCGCCCGGCGCCGTTGCTTGTCCCGGCAGAAGCCCGGCGCCGACGCGCGCCCGCCCCCTCCAGGACACAGCCGACCGCATGAGCCCGATCCTCGAGCCCTTCACCCTGGGCGATCTCACGCTGAAGAACCGCGTCGTGATGGCGCCGCTTACCCGCAGCCGCTCCTCGACCGAGGGCGTGCCGCCGGACTTCGCGGTGGATTACTATGCCCAGCGCGCCAATGCCGGCCTCATCATCAGCGAGGCCACCAACATCTCGCCCCAGGCCGTGGGCTATGCCTACACGCCGGGTATCTGGAGCGAGGCGCAGGTCGAGGCGTGGAAACCCGTCACCGCCGCGGTCCACGCCAATGACGGCCTGATCTTCCTGCAACTCTGGCACACGGGCCGGATCTCGCATCCCGACGTGCAGCCGGACGGGCAGCTGCCGGTGGCGCCCTCCGCGCTCAAGCCCGAGGGCACGGCCTTCACCGAATCCGGCATGCAGCCGCACGTGACGCCGCGCGCCCTGGAGACCGACGAGATCCCCCGCATCGTCGAGGATTATCGGCGCGCCGCCGAGAACGCCAAGCGCGCCGGCTTCGACGGCGTCGAGATCCACTCGGCGAACAATTACCTGCTCGAGCAGTTCGTGCGCGATTCCACCAACCAGCGCACCGATCAGTACGGCGGCTCCATCGAGAACCGCCTGCGCTTCCCGCTCGCCGTGGTGAAGGCGGTGACCGAGGTCTGGGGCGGCGGTCACCGCGTCGGCATCCGGTTGTCGCCGGCCACCACCGAGCCCGGCAAGACGCCCCTCGACAGCGACCCGAAGGCCACCTTCGGCGCCTACGTGGAGGCCCTGAACGCCTTCGGCCTGCTCTACGTCCACACGATCGAGGGTGTGACCCAGCAGACCCGCGACGTACCGGACTCGGTCGATTTCGGAAAGATCCGGGAGCGCTTTGCGGGCGCCTATATCGGCAACAACCAGTACACCCTGGAGCTGGCCGAGAAGGACCTCGCGGCAGGGCGCGCCGACCTGTTCAGCTTCGGCCGGCCCTACATCGCCAACCCCGACCTGGTGCAACGCCTGGAGACCGGGGCGCCCCTGGCCGAGGCCCCGAAGCCATACTGGTACGGTGGCGGCTCCAACGGCTACTCGGACTGGCCGGGCATGAACGGGCCGGTGGCGATCAAGCGCTGAGGTGACAGGCAGCCCGCGCACCGCGGAGGTTCACGTAGGGCGCTTGCCCCGCCCCCTTGCGGGGAGGGGCAAGGGATGGGGGTGTCGGCACCCGAGCAGGGTCGACGGCCCTCGCGCCCGCACCCCCACCTCCAACTCCTCCCTGCTAGGGGGAGGAGAGCCGGGTTGCGATCGAACCCGATCACCCGTGCAGGTGGGCCATCATCGCATCCCCGGCCGCGCTGACGGCGTAGCGGGTGCGCTGCGTGCGGGCGTTCCGCTCCGTCAGGGCAAGCAGTCCGGCATCGCTCGCGAGCGTCTCGACCGCCCGCAGCACCAGCGCATGCTCGATCCCGAACACCCGGGCGAAGCTGCGGCTGTCGGTGGCCAGCCCGAGGTGCAGGGCGGCCAGGATGCCCGCCTCCAGGGTCGAGAGGCCCGGCTGGAGGGCCGCCACCGAGTCGGTGACCGCGAGGAACGTCTCGGCGTCTACTGGTGGTTCGCTCACGCGGCGAGCGGTGCGCGCAGGGACACCAGCACCGATTTGGAGGTCGGTGTGTCGCTGCCCTCGCCGAAGGTCGAGAGCGGCACCAGCACGTTGAGTTCGGGATAGTACCCGGCCAGCGACCCGCGCGGCATGTCGAAGGGCACGAGGCGGAAATCCTCGGCCACGCGGGTGACGCCGTCCGCGTGGATGCCGACGATGTCGACCCGGTCGCCGGTCCGCGCGCGGATTTCGGCGAGATCGTCCGGATGGGCGAAAACGACGCGGCGCTCGCCGTAGACGCCGCGGTAGCGGTCGTCGAGGCCGTAGATCGTGGTGTTGTACTGGTCGTGGCTGCGGAAGGTCTGGAGCACGAAGGTGTCCGCCCCGCGCTTCGCCTGCTGGTGCTCCGTCGCCTCCGGGAGCGGGCCGGCGGAGAAGTTGGCCCGGCCGGTCGGGGTCTCGAAGTTGCGCTCGGCGGCGAGGTTGCGCAGCATGAAGCCGCGCGGGCGCCGGACGCGCAGGTTGTAGCCGGTGAAGCCCGGGATGGTGCGTTCGACGAGGTCGCGGATGCGGTCGTAATCGTCGGCGAGCGCTGCCCAGTCGACCCGCTCGGAGCCGACGGTGGCCGCCGCCATTCCGGCGATGATGCCGATCTCGGAGCGCAGCTCGGATGAGGCCGGCTTGTTGATGCCGCCCGAGCCGTGGACCATGCTCATGGAATCTTCGACCGTGACGATCTGGGTCTTGCCCTTCGAATTCCGGTCGATCTCCGTGCGGCCGAGGCAGGGCAGCAGATAGGCGACCCGGCCGGGCACGAGATGCGAGTGATTGAGCTTCGTCGCGATGTGGACGGTCAACGCGCAGGAGGCCAGGGCCTTGGCCACCAAGGTGGTGTCCGGGGTGGCACGGGCGAAGTTGCCGCCAAGACCGATGAACGCCTTCGACGAGCCGTCGAGCATGGCGCCGATCGCGCCGAGCACGTTGTGGCCGTGCCTGCGCGGCGCAGCGAAGCCGAATTCACGCTCCAGGGCGTCGAGGAGCGCGGCCGGCGGCTTCTCGTTGATGCCCACCGTGCGGTCGCCCTGCACGTTGGAATGGCCGCGTACGGGGCAGAGGCCGGTGCCCGGGCGGCCGACATGGCCACGCAGGAGCATCACGTTGGCGAGTTCGCGCACGGTCGCCACCGAGTGCCGGTGCTGGGTCACGCCCATGGCCCAGGTGCAGATCACCTTATCGGCGGCGAGATAGACCTCGGCGGCGACCGTGATGTCGTCGCGGGTCAGGCCGGACTGGTCCTCGATCGCCTCCCAGGTCGTCGCGTCCACGGCGGCGCGGTAGGCCTCATGATCGGCGGTGTGGTTGCGCAGGAAGGCGCGGTCGAGCAGCGACGGCTTGCCCGCCGCGAGGGCGGCGTCGTCGGCCGCGAACACCGCCTTGGCGATGCCCCGGAAGGCCGCCATGTCGCCGCCGAGGCGCGGCTGGTAGTAGTGGCTCGCCACGGGGGCGCTGGACCCGCGCAGCATCTCGACGGTGTTCTGCGGGTCGGCGAAGCGCTCGAGCCCGCGCTCGCGCACGGGGTTGAACACCACGACCTTGGCCCCCCGCTGGGCGGCGCGGCGCAGGTCGCCGAGCATGCGGGGATGATTGGTGCCGGGGTTCTGCCCCACCACGAAGATCGCATCCGCCTTCTCGAAATCCTCCAGCAGCACGGTGCCCTTGCCAACGCCGATGGCCGCCTGAAGGGCGATGCCGCTGGCCTCGTGGCACATGTTGGAGCAATCGGGGAAGTTGTTGGTGCCGTAGTGACGGGCGAAGAGCTGGTAGAGGTAGGCCGCCTCGTTGGAGGCGCGGCCGGAGGTGTAGAACTCGGCCTGATCCGGCGAGCCGAGGCCGCGCAGGGTGGCGCCGATCTCCGCGAAGGCGGCGTCCCAGGTGGTGGCGACGTAGCGGTCGCTGGCGGAGTCATAACGCATCGGGTGCGTCAGGCGGCCCTCGCCCTCCAGGGCGTAGTCGGTCCAGCCACGCAACTCGGTGACGGTGTGCTTGGCGAAGAATTTTGGGGGCGTCCGCTTGTCGGTGGCTTCCCAGGAGACCGCCTTCACGCCGTTCTCGCAGAATTCGAAGGAGGAACCGTGCTCCGGATCCCCCCAGGCGCAGCCCGGACAATCGAAGCCGTCGGGCTGGTTGGCCTTCAGCATGGCGCGCGCGCCCGAGAGCGGCGCACGGCTCCCCAGGAGATGCTTGCCGCAGCTTTTCAGCGCGCCCCAGCCGCCGGCGGCGGACGAACGCTTCGGGGTCGCGACCGGATGATCCATAGAGGGTCCTGGCAGAGGCATGGATGAGGATGAGGCTGGGGAGCTTGCCTCGATATCGCAGTGCGCCGGGGCGCGCTCAATCTCGCGAAAACGCAGACCAGTCATGCGCTTAAGCGTGCCATGCGTCCCGCGCGGGGCGAGACCTGCGCGGGTTGAAACGGTTCCAATGCGGAGCGTGTGTTCGGCTATGCACCATATGTCCGAAACCACTGCCCCGATCGGGGCCGAGCCGGTTCCGGCGGCATGACTCTTCAGGGATCGATGCAAATATGAGAACTCCCGTGCGGATCTTCGCCGCCACGGCCGTGGCCCTCGCGGTGGGGATCGCCGTGATGGCGCACGACCGTCAGAGCGGCGCCGAATGGGCCGTTTCCCCCGAGCAGATCGCCGACGCGCGGGCCTACGGGAAGCCCGGCGTCGAGATCACTCCCGGTCGTATGGTGGTCGAGCCGCTGCCGAGCGATGAAGCGGCACGCCTGCCCGTGAAGTGGGTCCTGCTCGGCCTCGCCGCGGGGGCCGCCGTGCTTGCGGGTACGGGCCGGCGTGGGGCCACGCCCCCTTCGGGTCGGCCTTAGATCCAAGCCGTCTGGCGGCAGCCCCGGATCCGATCGCGAGACCACGACCCGTGTGCCTCGCTGCGATCGCGAACCGCGTGCTGTTCGGGCAACGATGGCTGATGCCGAAGGAGACCGATCTCGATCTGATGAACGGCGTCCTGGCCGGCCGGCGCGGTGCGCCGGAACGCGATGTTCTCATCGACGCGGTGCTCGCCAACGTCCGCGATCAGAAGGCGAAGGAAGACGCCACGCCCGACCACGTTCCCTACGACATCCATGTCATGACGGGCACCTACGTGATCGTTCAGTCGCTCTTCGACCGGCTTCCGCCACGGCCGCGGCTCAAGGCGGCATACCAGGACACGGTCTTCGTCCATCTCATGAACAACGAGGCGGCTTCGGGCTTCCAACTCTACGCCGATTACGTCTACCGGGAGCCGGACAGCCACTGGAGCGAGCGCCAGAAGCGCGAGCGGTTGTTTCGGAAAGCCGGCTGATCTGCCCCAAGGACGGGGGCGCTCCTTCGGCGCCCGTTCCGCGGTTCAGTGCCGTTCGTCCGGCATCGTCGCGAGGGCGGCCGCATCGCGCCCGACGATCGACGCGAGACTCGTCGCGCCCTCGGCCTGCATCCGCAGGAGCAGTCCGCGCTTGATCTCCGGAATCAGGCCGGGGCCCGCGTAGATGAGGCTCGAATAGAGCTGCACCAGGCTGGCGCCCGCGCGGATCTTCGTCCAGGCGGCTTCCGCCGAATCGATTCCGCCGACACCAACCAGGGGAATCCGACCGCCGACGCGCAGATGGGTCTCCGCGAGGAGGCGCGTCGCCGCCGCGAAGAGCGGCCGGCCTGACAGTCCGCCCGTCTGTGCGGCTAGGCCCGACTCGCGCAGGCTCGTCGGGCGGGCGATGGTGGTGTTCGATACGACCAGCGCCTGGACGCCCCGGCGCAGCGCCGTCGCCGTCATGGCGTCGAGGGCCTCCAGGGTGATGTCCGGCGCGATCTTGAGCAGGATCGCGGTGTCGGGCTGGGCCGCGTCACGCGCTTCGACCACCCGGGCGAGCAATTCGTCCAGAAAGGCTTCGCCCTGCAGGTCGCGCAGGCCCGGCGTGTTGGGGGAGGAGACGTTGACCGTGATGAAGTCGACCAGCGGTGCCAGCGCGCGGGTGCAGGTCACGTAATCGGCCAGCCGATCCGTGGCCTCCTTGTTCGCCCCGATATTGACGCCGATCCGGCCGGGCCGGCCCTTCCGGGCGGACAGCCGCGCGCAGACCACCGCGAGGCCCTCGCTGTTCAGCCCGAAGCGGTTGATGACCGCGTTGTCCCGCGTGAGGCGGAACACGCGGGGGCGGGGATTGCCGGGCTGCGCCTTCGGGACCACGCCGCCGACCTCGACGAAGCCGAAGCCGAGGCCGAGCAACGCGTCGGGCACCTCCGCGCCCTTGTCGAACCCGGCCGCGAGCCCGACGGGGTTCGGGAAGCGTCGGCCGAGCACCTCCACCGCGAGACGCGGATCGTCCACCGGCGGCGGGCGCAGGGGCAGGGCCGCGAGACCCCGCAGGGTCAGGTTGTGCGCGGTCTCCGCGTCGAGGCTGTGGAGCAGCGGCCGGGCCAGGGGGAACAGCGCGTTGATCACGGGAGGACTCCGGTCACCGGGGGAGGTCGGTCACGCCGGGGCGCGGTTCACGACCGCCTCGGGGAAGGCGTGGCGGCCATCCGGACCGAGGGGCAGGTCCACGACCGCGCGGACCGCCTCCAAGGGCAGGTCGGCATAGAGGTGCGGGAAGAGGTCGCCACCCCGCGAGGGCTCGTAGCGCAGGTCCGCTCCGAGGGCCTCGGCCTCCACCGAGACGAGGACGAGGTCCGGAACGCCCGCGAAATGCCGCGCGGCCGTCTCGGCGACCTGGGCAGCGGTCGAGAAATGGATATACCCGTCCGAACGGTCGATCGGCGCCCCGGTGAAGCGACCGAGCGCTTCGGCCTGCTGCCAGAGGTCGCGCGGACAAATCTTGTAGATGATCGGCATGCGGGCTCCCTAACGGGTTTCGGCAAGGCGATCAAACGTCCGAGGCCACTGATGCCTCGCCTATCATATGCGTAAGGTTCCAGGGCCGCCGCTGCAGTGTCCAGCGGATTTTCGTGGCAGAACGGGCATTGCTATCGTGGGAAATTAGTTCTACTTTCCTATTTCTAGGCTGCTCGTCTTAGCAGCGGGACGTTTTGAGCTTCAGATGTTGTCTCACGATCAGATCTGGACCGCGATCGACCGCTTGGCCGAGCGTCACGGCTTCTCGGCATCTGGTCTCGCGCGCCGGGCCGGCCTGGATGCGACCAGCTTCAACCGCTCCAAGCGGATCGGGCCGGACGGGCGCAAGCGCTGGCCCTCGACGGAATCGGTGTCCAAGGTGCTGGCCGCCACCGGGGCTAGCCTGGACGATTTCCTGCGCCTGATCGAGGCGCGGGACGGTCCGCCGCGCACCATGATCCCCCTCATCGGGATGACGCAGGCCGGCGCGGGACGCCTGTTCACCGACGAAGGTATGCCCACCGGCGGTCCCGGCTGGGAGGAGATCGAATTTCCCGACCTCGGCGGCGAGCGGGCCTTCGCCCTGGAGGTCCAGGGTGATTCGATGGCCCCGCTCTACCGGGACGGGGACGTATTGATCGTCTCGCCCAATGCCAGCGTGCGCAAGGGTGACCGGGTCGTGGTGCGGCTCGCCGCCGGCGAGGTGCTCGCCAAGGAACTCAAGCGCAAGACCGCCCGCACGATTGAGCTGGCCTCCCTGAATCCCGAGCATGCGGACCGTGTCGTCAATGTCGGAGATATCGCCTGGGTCGGCCGGGTGATGTGGGTGCGCCAGTAGAATACGCGCGGGCTGCTTTGCCGTATGCGCGGATACGGTTATGCCTTGCGGCCCGAGGGGCGGACCCGCCTCGTATCGGCGGACAGCCATGGCATCGCCCCGGATCGATCACCACGCCTCCGAGACCAAGCTGGATGCACGCGTCGCCGCGCTCCTGACGGCGTCTGCGGTGCCCGCCCTCCTGGTCGCGGCCGGGGGTGATGGGGCCCGGATCGTGCTGGCAAGCCCCTCCTTCCTCGCCCTGACGGGATGGTCGTCCGCCGAGGTCGCCGGCGCGGATGCCCGTCGCATGCTTCGGCCGGACGGAGACCGTGAGACCTGCCTCGCCCTGGCATCGGTCCTGGCCGGCGAGCGCCCGGAGGGGGCCGAGGTTCTGGCGCAGACCCGGCAGGGGGCGACCTACTGGGCGCAGGTCCTCCTCTGCCCCGTTCCCGGAACGGATCTGCGCCTCGCACAGGTGGTCGACGTCACCCGGCGCCGGGACGCGGAGGGAGCCCTGCTGCTCTCGCGCCAACGCGAGGCCCTCGGGCTCCTCACCAACAGCGTCGCCCACGAATTCAACAATTTCCTGCAGATCCTCATCGGCTACATCGATGGCCTGAAGCGCCGCCTCGGCGACCGCGAGGAGCCGTTCATCCAGCGGGCGATCCTGCGCTCCACCGATGCGGCGGAGCGGGCGACGATCCTCACCCGGCAGCTGCTCGCCTTCTCGCGCCGCATCGCACCGGATGTCCGTCCGGTCGATCTGAACCGCCTGATCGAGGACTTCGCGGCCCGGGTCGGCCCGACCCTGCCGACCCGCATCACCCTGGACGTTCGGACTGTGCCCGACCTCGCCCCCGGCCTGAGCAACCCGACCCAGGTTGAACTGGCGCTCACCCACATCGTCGCCAATGCCTGCGAGGCGATGTTCCACCCCGGTCGCATCACCATCGCGACCTTCGCGGTGCCCGCCGGGGACCGGGGACTGCAGCGTCCGGGCGACGGCGCGGTCGGCATCATCGTGACCGACGAGGGCCAGGGCATGTCGCCGGAGATGGCCGCCCGGGCGCTCGCTCCGTTCATCACCAGCCGCGAGGCTGGACGCGGCACCGGGCTCGCCATCGTCCATGGCCTGATGAAGCGCCAGAACGGGACCGTCTCCATCGATTCGAAGCCCGGGGAGGGGGCCGTCGTGCGCCTCGTCTTCCCGGCAGCGGCGCCGGTCGCAATCGACCGTCAGGCCACGAAAAGCGCTGTCTGGAAGGACTAAAACCTCCGCGCGAACGTCACCATATCAGGAGCGGCGCGTACGGCTACGCGCGCCGAGACTTCCACGTTCGTCACCAGAGGCGTCTTCATGCTCACCTCCACCACGCGTCGCAAGCGCGCCGCGTCCATCCTCGCGCTCGCCGCGACGCTGGCCCTCGCTGCGCCCGTCGTCGAGGCGCGCCCCGGTAGCGGCAGCAGCGGTGGCATGGGCTCGCGCGGTTCCCGCACCTACGCCCCGCCCGCCGCCACCACGACGGCGCCCGGCACGTCCGCGCCGATCCAGCGTTCGCAGACCCAGCCCGGCCCGGCCATGGGCAATCCCGGCATGAACACGGCCGCGCAGCCGGGTCGTCGCTTCGGCGGCGGCTTCATGGCGGGCCTTCTCGGCGCCGGCCTTCTCGGCGCGCTGCTCGGCGGCGGCTTCTTCGGCGGCCTCGGCGGCATCATGTCCTTCCTCGGCCTGCTGCTTCAGGTCGGCCTCGTCGTCATGATCGTGGCCTTCGCCGTGCGCTGGTTCCGCCGTCGCCAGGGCCAGCCGGCCGCCGCCGGCCATGCTCGCTCGAACCTCGAAGGCTCGGGCATGAACCCGGGCCCGATGGGCGGCGCTCCCCTCGGTGGCGCTCCCCTGGGCGGTGCACCC